>JBJFGS010000034.1:0-10609 GCA_051892935.1 Candidatus Coprovivens sp. | reverse complement strand
ACCAGTAATAGAACAACCTATAGTAGAAGAAACTCCTATCGTAGCAGAACAACCAGTAATAGAACAACCTATAGTAGAAGAAACTCCTATCGTAGCAGAACAACCAATAGTTGAACAAACTATAATAGAAGAAGCACCTATCGTAACAGAACAACCAGTAATAGAACAACCTATAGTAGAAGAAACTCCTATCGTAACAGAACAACCAGTAATAGAACAAACCATAGTAGAAGAAACTCCTGTAGCTATTCAAGATATAATACAATCAAGTGAGGACTTTATTCCTCAAGAAATAATAGATAGTCAACTCGATAACACTATAGTTTTAGAATCTTCTGATAATATAGAAGAAACTGAACCATTAATAGAATTAAATGATAACTTAACTAGTTCAAATATAATAGATAATGCTTTAATTGAAGATGCAACAAATATTGAAAAAACACCTATCGTAGAAGAACAACCAGTAGTTGAACAACCTACAGTAGAGGAAGTTACTACTGTAACAGAAGAACCTGTAGTTGAACAACCTATAGTAGAAGAAACACCTATCGTAGCAGAACAACCAGTTGTAGAGCAACCTCCAGTAGAGGAAGTTACTGCTATAACAGAAGAACCTGTAGTTGAACAAACCATAGTAGAAGAAACTCCTGTGGTAGAAGAACAACCAACTATAGAAGAAACAACTATTGATGCAATTCCTCCAATTGAAGATAATTCACCAAATGATATCCAAATAACAGAACAAACAGAAGAACCAACAACTCCTATAATAGAAGAAGATGGTTCTAATCAAGAAATAACAATTGTTGAAGAACCTCCAGTTGAAACTCCGATAATCGAAGAAAATCAACCTGTGATAACAGAAGAAAAAGAAGAAATAAGACCAATTATTGAAGAAGAAATACCAATAATTCTTCCAGAAGCAACTGAAGAAACAGAAACACCTACTGAAGAAAACAAACCTTTAATTGAAGAAGAAAAAGTTGAACTTAATTTAGAAGAAGAAACTAATAGTGCAGAAGCAGAAACATCAGAAGAAGTAAATCCTATAATTGAAGAAGAACAAAATGAAATAAATATTACTGAATCAACTGAAGAAACAAAAGAATCTTCAGAAGAAGTAAATGAAAATTCAGAAGAAATAGAACAAACAATACCTGAAAATAATGTTGATGATTCTGAGCAAGAAGTAACATCAGTGGAAGAACCAACCCCAGAATCTCCGGTAGTAGAAAATCAAGACCAAACAGAAGAAAGTGAAAATCCAATTGAATTAACGAGTGAAGAAACTACCGATGTAGCGGCAATTTATGGAAATAATGAAGAACCAACTATTCCAATTGATGAAGAAAAAGAAGAAACTAATGAAAGCAATGATATAAACTTATCAATTTCAAACGAGCAAGAACCAACAGAACAACAAGAAAATGTAGAACAAGTAATTCCAGAATTTCCAAAAGTTGAATCAGTAATAGACAATTCAACTCCTATCAACGTAACAGTACCAACTAGAGTAGAAACTAATGATGATATGACAAAAGTTCTAATTGCCGAAGCTACTCCTACAAAATTCTGTGATAATTGTGGAATAATGCTTACTGACAATCCAACTATTTGCCCTAGTTGTGGAGAACCTATAGATTAATTAAAAGAGCGCAAACGCTCTTTTTATATGTAAATGAATAAAAACACTTTTGTTAACAAAATATTATTGCTATAATAAAAATAGGTGAGGTAGAATATGAAAAAGAAAGAAAATTCAAGAAGAGACAAAATAAATTATTACTTAGACATAGCTGAAACAGTTATTGAAAGAGGAACATGCATAAGAAGAAATTTTGGCGCTATTATTGTAAAAAATGATGAAATAATATCAACAGGATATGTAGGAGCACCAAGAGGACGTAAAAATTGCTGTGATTTAAAATACTGTGTTAGACAAGAATTAAATGTTCCTCGTGGAGAAAGATATGAACTATGTCGTAGTGTTCATGCAGAACAAAATGCTATTATAAGTGCCGAAAGAAACAAAATGATTGGAGCCACATTATTCCTTGTAGGAAAATCATATGAAGATGGTTCTTATGTCGAAAACTCTAATCCTTGTGCGTTATGTAAAAGAATGATTATCAACGCCGGTATTAAAGACTTATATATTAGAGACAATAAAGATGAATATCGTCATATTGATGTTCAAGAATTTATTGATAACGATGAATCACTTGAAGGAGTAAAAGGCTACTAAGCCTTTTTTAATTGCTTAATACAAATAATAACTTTGATTATTCCTCTTTATTTGGTATAATTTAAAGACGGAAGTGATTATTATGAAATTACCAAATATAAATGAAGCGCGTAAAAGAACAAAGAATGAAATAGAACATATACATCTAGAACAAGAATATGATCAAAATACTTTTAAAGGTCAAAAATACTTTTTAAGAACGTATGGATGTCAAATGAATGTTCACGATAGTGAAGAAATAGCTGCACGCCTAGAATCATTAGGATTTACTTCTACAGAAGAACTAGAAAAAGCAGATATTGTAATACTAAATACATGTGCAATTAGAGAAAATGCTCATGATAAATTATATGGTTTCTTAGGCCGTTGCAAACACGAAAAAGAAAAACATAATCCAAATCTTATAATAGGTATTTGTGGCTGCATGGCTCAAGAAGAAAATGTTGTTGAAGAATTAATGAATAAACATAAATATGTTGATATTGTTTTTGGAACTCATAATATTCATGAATTACAACAATTAATACTAGAAAGAAATCAAAAACAAAATATTCAAGTATATTCTTGTGAAGGAAATGTCTATGAAAATGTATCTTACAAGAGAGATTCGTCTATCAAAGCATGGGTAAACATTCAATATGGTTGTGATAAATTTTGTACATACTGCATAGTTCCTTATACTAGAGGAAAACAACGTAGTAGAAGAAGTTGTGAAATCTTAAAAGAAGTACAAAATTTAAAAGACCAAGGCTATAAAGAAATAACTTTATTAGGTCAAAATGTTAATGCATATGGAAAAGAATATGAAGATGAAATATCATTTGCAGAATTACTAAGAAAAGTAAGTGATATTGGTATTGAAAGAATACGTTTTGTAACTTCTCATCCTTGGGATTTTACAGATGAAATGATTAATGCTATAGCTGAAAGAGATAACATAATGCCTTACATTCATTTACCTTTACAATCAGGTTCAACAAGAATTCTAAAATTAATGGGTAGAAGATACACAAAAGAAGAATATATAAATTTATATGATAAAATAAAAAATACTATTCCAAACTGTTCTATAACAACTGATATAATAGTAGGTTTCCCAAACGAAACAGATAGTGATTTTAAAGAAACTTTAGAAGTGGTAAATCATTGTAAATATGATAGTGCATTTACCTTTATTTATAGCCCTCGTGAAGGAACTCCAGCTGCTAAGATGGAAGATTCTATTGATATAAAAACAAAAGAAGAAAGATTACATCAACTAAATGAATTAATTAATACATATAGTAATACAGCTAATCAAAAATATCTAAATAAAGTAGTTCCTGTCTTAATCGAAGGTATAAGTGAAAAAGATTCTAATAAAGTATTTGGTTATACAGATACAATGAAATTAGTAAATGTTGAAAACGCTCAAGATAAAATAGGGCAAATAATAGATGTAAAAATAACAGATGCAAAAAGCTTTAGTTTAGATGGTGAAGCAATTTAAGAGTTACTAATAGTAACTCTTTTATTAATATTAATATATATTTTAATAAATAAAATGTTATAATAATAATAGATTAATATGATAAAGGGAGAATGTATTCCGTATGAAAGATAATGTTATCGAAAATAAAAGAATAATAAACTATATTTTTACAATTATAGCATCTTTAGGCCTAATAATAGGAGTAGGTATAATAATCTATGATTATATGCTTGAACAAAAAGCCATAAATATAAACGCTCGAATTACATCTTTAGATTATCAGAATGGTTCCTATAAAGCTACAGTAAAATATAAAGTAGATAAAGAATCATATAATCAAGTAATATCAATTAGTGATGATAGTTATACAGTTAATGATGAAATAGCTATTAAATATGATATAAATAATCCAGGAAAGCTAATAAAAAATAATCATTACTTTATATATTTACCACTTATAGGAATATCAATTATTATTCTTTTAGTTAGTATAAAGAAGACTATAACGAATATAAAACGTTCTAATAACATAAAAAGACTACTAAAAAAAGGAATATACATTAATGCCACTATTAGTGAAATAATTATTGATAATAAAAGTGGAAAAAATAAAGGACAATACCCATATAAATTAAGAGCTAAATATAATAATCCTTTAGATAATCAAGTATACACTTTTGATAGTGAACCCACATATATAGATTTAAATTCTGTAATAAAAGAATATAATAATAAATTAGTTTTAGTATATCTTGATTTGAATAATACATCTAATTACTATGTTGATTTAAATAGTTTATTTCCACATGCAAAATTAGTTGATGTTGGTGAATTAATGGGCGAAAAGAAAAAAGAACAACCTAAACAGTCTGATGATGAAGGAAAAAATAAACAAACGGATGAAGACAAGAGTCAAGCTGATACCAAAGAAGACCAAGAAAAAGAATAAGTTATTTCTTTATATATTAATCAGCTGTTTAATAGTAGATGCCTCATTAATTAGTTTTATTATTATTCCTAGTTATTCAGTTAAGGAACAACAACCAGAATTAATTCCTCAAATTGATAATAAAGAAATAATAAAAGAACCAAATATAATAGTAACTTTAAAAGAGAATAAAACAGCTTCTTTCTTTAGCAATAAAAAAGTAAGTGATTATATAGAAAGTATTAATGGAACAATAATCAATGATTACCAAATAGATACAACTAATTTAGGATTAATAGATGTTAATTTTGAATATATAAATGATGAAGGAATAACTATTCCATATTCATATAAATTAAAAATAATTGATGATATAGCTCCTCAAGTATGGCTAAATAGTACAAAAACAATAACGACAGAATACGATGGTAATCTATTAGAAGATATAACTTGTGCTGATAATATAGATGATAATCCTTCTTGTCAAATAATAGGCAAATATAATACTAAAGTCGTAGGAAGTTATGATTTAGTATTTAAAGCTATAGATAATAGTGGAAATGAAACTATTAAAAACTTCACTTTAAATGTAAAAGAACCAAGTAAGAAAAATAGTTCTAATACTTCATCAAAAAAAAGAACATTATTTAGTGATGTAATAAAAAATTATAAAAAATCTAATACTAAAATTGGTATAGATGTTTCTTCATGGCAAGGTGATATAGACTATGAAGCAGTAAAAAATGCTGGAGTAGAATTTGTTTTTATTAGAGTAGGTAGTACAAGAGGTATAAATGGTGAATACTTTCTTGATAAAAAATTTCAAAGAAATATCGAAGGATTTAATAAAGTAGGAATACCTGTTGGAATATATTTTTACTCATATGCCAATAATAAAGCATCTGCTATAGAAGATGCAAAATGGGTTATATCTCAGATTAAGGATTATAAAATTGATTTACCAATAGCATACGATTGGGAAAGTTGGTCATTCTACAATGAATTTCATCAAAGTTTCTATAGTTTATCAACTAATGCTAAAGCATACTTAGATACTATAAATAATGCTGGATATGAAGGGATTCTATATAGTAGTAAAAACTATTTAGAAAAAGTATGGTATGATCTTGGATACGATGTTTGGTTAGCTCATTATACAGAACAAACTTCATACAAAGGAAATTATAAATACTGGCAATTATGTAGTAATGGCAAGGTAGATGGAATATCTGGAAATGTTGATATAAATATTTATTACAATTAAAAAGAGAATATTAATTCTCTTTTTTTAATCCATACTTTTCCATAGTACCATAAATTACATCATTAAATTCATTACTAATACTATCTAATCTTTCTTTAGTCATAGCTTCATATCTTACTGTTAAATTAGGACCGGTATTACTAGCTCTAACAAGTGCCCATCCATCAGCAAATTGAACTCTTATTCCATCAATATCTAAGTATTTATATTTCTTAATCTTAGCGTAAGCCATAACATCTTTTACTATTTCAAATTTAGTATCATCAGTAACCGGTATTTTTATTTCAGGAACACTATAATATTCATTAATTCCATCTATTAATTCAGAAAATTTCTTTTCTGTTTTACTTAGTATTTCAAGCATTCTAAGACCATTATATAATCCACTATCTATACCAGGCCATCTATCAGTAAAATACAAATGTCCAGAGTATTCTCCTCCAAAAGGTATCTTATCTTTATTTACAGCATATCTAGTCCATGAATTACCAGTCCTATAACATACAGCTTTACCACCAAGCTTAATTATTTCATCTTCCAATGCTTTTCCACATTTTACATCAAACAAATATGTCTTATTAATAACACTATTATTAATATTTCTAATATAAGCAATCATCGCTTTATCAATCGGCATAATTTCGCCTTTCTCAGTAACGAATCCAACTCTATCGCCATCTCCATCAAAACCGATACCAATATCTGCATTTAATTCTTTAACTTTATCAATTAGCATTTTATTATTTTCTGCAACACTTGGATCTGGGTGATGATTTGGAAATGTTGCATCAGATTCATCACATATCATTGTAATATCTAAATTACTAAATTGTTCATAAATATCTCTTGCATAAAGTGAAGTAGTACCATTTCCACAATCTAATACAACCTTTAATTTACGTTTACCCATATCAATATTTTCTCTAATAAAACTAGCATAATAATCTCTAGGATCAAACTCTGTAATATCGCCTTTACCTTCTAAGAATTTACCAGCTAATGTATAATCTCTAAAGTCATATACTTGTTCACCACGAGCATTACCTAAATAGTCAAAACTAAATTTAAATCCATTATCATCCTTTGGATTATGAGAAGCTGTTACCATAACTCCTATTATAACATTTGCTTTTAAACAAGCATAATAATACATAGGTGTAGTTACTAATCCAAAATCAACTACATTACATCCAGAGTCTGTAATACCACGTATTAACTCACTACTTAAACTAGGACTTGATAATCGATTATCTCTTCCTATACCACAAATATTTCTTTTTAATTTCTCTTGTATATAAGACCCATAACTTCTACCAATAGTATAAGCAACTTCTTCATTTATTTGAGTAGGATACTTACCACGAATATCATATTCTCTAAAAATGTTTTTATCCATTAATTATCATCTCCATTCTCTTAAATTATATCATATTGCTCATAGAAATGTTATACTATAATCTAAATAAATAATAGTATTTATTTAGAATAAGGTATATAATATAAATAATAGAGTTGGTGTATATATGCTAAAAAAAATGAAAGAAATATTTTTACCTAAAAATATAGGTTGTGGTTATTTATACTTTTATATTCATCTTATAACAGAAATAATTTGTTTCTATTATTTATCGAGTATTACAGATTCACTTATTATTTGGTTAATACCATTTATTTATGATGGATTAGCTTTTGTTCCTCAAGCATTAATTGGTAAATTAAATGACAAATATCCTAAATTAAATCTCGGTATTATAGGAACTATTCTTTTATTTATTGCTATCTTTATTTATAGTTATACTCGTTTTAATATTTTTATATCTTTAATAATTATCTGTCTAGGAAATGCTTGTATTCATGTAAGAGGAGCAGAAGTAACACTAAAAAATTCAGAAGGAAAAATGTCTCATAGTGCCATATTTGTTGCCGGAGGATCCTTTGGTGTTATTCTAGGAAAGCTCCTTGGTACAACAGTTATTCCCAAGTATCTAATACTTATTTTAATACTAACAATGATTCCCTTTATCATATTAGCTGATATGTACGATAATTCTAAAAAAGAACCAGATTTAATAGATTTTAACTACCATAATCAAAATACTAAATTATCTTTAGTTATTATAGCTTCTGTCTTAGTAGTAATAATTCGTGGTTTTATGGGCTATGGTATTCCAACAAGTTGGAATAAAACAACTATCGAAGCTATAATATTTTACTTTACTATGGGTTTAGGAAAAGCTTTAGGAGGAATCCTTATAGATTCTATAGGTATTAGAAAAACCTCCATAATTAGTACTATTCTTGCTATACCATTCCTATGTTTCGGTAATAATTATATGCTAATTTCTCTAATAGGAGTTATGTTCTTTAGTATGACTATGTCAGTAACTCTAGCTATATTAGTATCCTGTTTAAAGAAATCTCCAGGATTAGCCTTTGGTTTAACAACTATTGGCTTATTTCTAGGTACAGCCCCAATTTTCTTCTTTAAACTAACTCAAACAATTAATATAATATTAATTATTACATTATCTATTCTATGTTTAATAATATTACTAAGAATTACCAGAAAGAAGGAAATAACATGATCTTTAAATTAAGTTTTATAGAATCTAATAAACTATTATTTTTTATCTTTCTATCAATAATTGTATTTATGATAGGATTAACAATTCTTTTTGTTATAAAAGAAATAAATGATACTAAATGATTTACCTTATATAATGATATTCTGTTTAATATGTACTATATTAATAGAAGCAATAATTGGTTTTATCATCGGTATAAGGAAAAAAGAAGATATAATAATAGTAATACTAGTAAATATATTAACTAATCCCTTAGTAACAAGTATACCAACATTTATTCTCATAGAATATGGTAAACTAAGTAGAATAATATCACTAATTATATTAGAAATTTTAACCTTTATAATAGAAGGATTTATATATAAAAAAACATTATATTATAAAAAAGCAAATCCATATATAATATCTTTGATATTAAATATATGTTCATATACATTAGGATTAATAATTATGTGAGAGGAGTAAATATATGAAAAAATTATTAATTATATTATTAGGAATTTTATTATTTCCAGTTATAGCTAAAGCTGATATGGGCGCACCAGAAATGTTGTCATACAATGTCGAAGTAACCAAAGCATCAGGAACAATACTTTATCATATAGATTATAATGGTGGTGGTGATAAATTAATTAAAATAACTGATATCCCCAAAGATTCCCAACTTTTAGTTTATTATGAAGAAACAATAAATGGTGAGACTTACGGTCATGTAAATTATAAAGATGAATCTGGCTATATTAAATTATCCGATACAACAATTTTAACCAAAGCTATATCATTAGATGATGAAAATGTAACTAAATTAGATAAAAGTATTACATATACAGTATTAGTAGATAGTCTAGAAGTTCATTCAAATCCAGCTAAAGGATTCGAAGTAGTAGGAACACTAAAAAAAGGAACAACAATAGAAGTAAAATACAAACTTTATGATAGTTGGTGCTATATAGAATATAAAGATATAAAAGGTTGGGTAGAAGGTTATTTTGCTACTCTTGGTGAATACAAAAATGAAAAAATACTAGTAGCAACAGAACATGAATTAATAGATGTTAATGAAATACTTAATTATATGAGTAAAGACAATGTGTTAGCTACAATCCCCGCTAATACAGTTATAGATGGATACTATGCTTTAGATCCTTGGGCAAGAGGATACTACATAGAATACAATGGTCAAAAAGGATATATAGATTTAAGTAATGTTGGAAAAGAATTCACAAAAAAAATAAAACTATTTAACGATATTAAGGCTTTTGAAGACATTAATGATACATACGATTATATTTATGAAGGAACTACTAAAAATAGTATCACTATAAAAAAAGATACAATTCTTTCGGCTACTTACTATTATCATTATCCATATGGTACAGGAAATGGTAAATATTATCAAGTAGAATATAACAATAAAGAATATTGGATTTCTGATACATTCTTCTTTAAAAGTGATTTAGAAGAAGAGACATTCTTTGACAGAAGTTTCATTGCTATAATAACGGATGAAGAAATAGTTGCAAAAGAAAAATTTAAGGTATATGAAACACCATATTATTACTCAGATGAAGAGAGCAATTCAATTGCAACAATATCTAAAAATGAGAAAATAAAAGTTGAATATTGCATTGATGGTTGGCTTTATATAGAAAAAAGTGATGGTACAAAAGGTTGGATAGAGTACTATGAATACTATTGGAATCTAATTAGCGGAGAAGAACCCCTTACAAATTTCTCCGAAGAAGATGAAGAAATAGAAATAAAAGAAAAAAGTCTAGGAAAAGAAGAATTCCTATATATATGCATTGGTGGAGCCGTTGTAGTATCCTTAACAGCTCTAGTAATAATCATAATTATTTCTAAAAAAAGAAAAAATAAAACAATTGACATATCAAAAACTAAAGATGTATAATACTGACTATGAAAGCAAATGACGAAGACGTCAATATTCAAGTAATTACAAGAGAGTTACTCATGTTGGTGAGAGAGTAATAAATGAAAAAATATTGAAAATCACTTCTGATGCGTTATTCTGAAATCAGTAAGAATTAAACGTTACTCGCGTTAAGAGATAAAGTGTATGATATAGTTCATAAACTAAGGTGGTACCACG
>JBJFGS010000033.1:0-2902 GCA_051892935.1 Candidatus Coprovivens sp. | reverse complement strand
TATTCATAAGAAAACCTCTAGAAAAATCTAGGGGTTTGTCTACACTCTGAAAAAAGATTCTATAAGAATCTTTTTTGTGTTATGAACCTGTACTTAAGTATTTTTTTGAACCTTTGTTAAATATTAAGAAACATGGAATTATATATATAAATACTATTAAAGGAAGAAATGCATAATAAATATTATCAACTTTACCTACAAAATACATTAATGGGTAATAATTAACTAAAGCATATGGAATAATATAAGTAAATATTTTTATGAAATATTTATTAAAGATACCTATTGGATATTGAGCTACGTTTTTTCCACCATCTGTAAAAATATTTCTAACTTCTAATCCTTGAACTGTTATAAAACAATATGAAGCAGCTAAAAGGAATATTCCAAAGAAGATAGCTATACTACTTAGAAGCATTAATATAAGAGTGACTACTTTGATAATAGACCATTGGATTTCTAATTTAACTAGAGATATTATCATTATTATAATACTTTGAAATACTCTTGCAAGTTTTGAATAATCAATTTGATATCCTATTACTTGAAGTAGAATACTACGAGGTCTTAGTAAAAGTCTATCAAATGATCCGTCAATAATAAGAGTATCAAATTGATCTATACCTCTTGCAAATGTTTCATTCATAGAAAAGCCAAAATGTATAATACTAAATGTTAGTAATACTTCGTAAATATTATATCCTTGTAAATTATTAAATTTATTAAACAAAGCTATTATTAAAAAGTAATAAGTAAAAAATACAAATAGTTGAGAAATTAAAGAAAGAATAAAAGATAGTTTGTATTCTAATATTGATTTTAGGTGTAATTTAAGATAGTCAACATATATTTTCATATTTAACCACCTTGAACAGATACTCTTTTAAGAATACTATTTGTCGATATTGCACCTACTATAATTAGAATAATTAACCATGTTATTTCTACTATTAGTCCTTTTATTATATCTAGTCCATAAATATTACCAGTATATATTCTAAATGAAAAGTCACTTATATATGCAAATGGTAATAGAATAGCTATATTTTTTAGGATTGTTGGAAATAAAGGAATGGGAATAACTTGACCTGATAGTATTTCAGCTATACTACAATACATTCCCATTATTCCTTTATTATCGATACTATAAAATATTAAAATGTAAATAAGTGTTACAATAGCTGTTATTAGTAAAGATGATATTACTAAGGTAATAATAAAGGAAATAAAAGCTATGGGATTAGCTGGTAATGTTAAGTTATATGGTGATGGTAATAATAAAGATACTATTAATAGTAAAGGACATCTTAGTAAAACGGCTGATAATTTTGAGGTTAAAATTCTTATAAACCACATTATATATAAATTTTGAGGACGGCATAGTTCATAAGCTACATCGCCTTTTCTTATCATACTAAGTATCTCATTATCTTTATGCCATACACTAATAAGAGAGAAAAATGCTTGATTTAACCATAAATATGGGATTAATTCTTTTAATGTCATTTCTAAATTATTAGTGCCATTACTATAGAAAGCAATGTATACCATGACAAAAACTAAACCAAAAAATATTTGGGTTAACATACCTGCTATAGCTGCACTCTTATATTGAAGTCCAGTAGAAAACTTTAATTTAAAATAAGATATATATTGTTTCATTAGATATTCTGATATAGATTGATGATTATGTTATCTAGTGATTCATTATCTATTTCTAAATCTTCTATGTCTACTTTGGTAGAAAGGTAATTTAAGAAGTTAGATGTTTTTAATTCTTTAGAATCAATAGTGAATTTATATCCCTCTGTTGTTTTTTCTTGCTTAATAATTCCTTTTTTTCTTAATTTTGTTAATTTGGTTCTTGTTGTTACCGATATGTGTTTATGATGGTCATATTTTTGTTTGAGGTTTTTTAAATTTCCATCATATATTATTTCTCCGTTGCCAATCATTATTATTCTTTTGGCGAGAGCTTCGATGTCACTCATATCGTGAGTGGTTAGTATAACTGTCACTTTTTGTTCTTTGTTAATTTTTTTTATAAAGTCTCTTACTATCTGCTTAGATAATGCATCTAGACCGATAGTTGGTTCATCAAGGAACAAAATCTTTGGTTCATGTAATAGTGAAGCAGCTATTTCACAGCGCATTCTTTGTCCAAGGCTTAATTGTCTTACTGGAACGTGAATGATATCTTCAATGTTTAATAGTTTTATCAGATTATTCTTATTTCTTTCAAATCTGGTGTTATCAATTTTATAAATATCTTTTAATAAATTAAAAGTTTCTTCTGCTGGGATATCCCACCATAGTTGAGAACGTTGACCGAAAACTACTCCTATTTGAGAAACATATTTTTTACGGTCTTTCCATGGACTTAAGCCATCAATTGTAACTTCACCAGAATCAGGAATTAAGATACCTGATAAAATCTTGATAGTAGTTGATTTACCGGCTCCATTTTGACCTATGTATCCAACTATACTACCTTTTTCAATATTAAAAGAGATGTCTTTTATTGCATTTATATATTTATATTCTCTTTTAATAAAGTTCTTTAAAGTAGCTTTTATTCCTGGTTGTTTTTTGGCTACTTTAAATGTTTTACTTATGTGCGAAACATTGATGAAAGACATTTTTTTACACTCCTTTCCTAACCTTTTTATAACGCAAAAAACCAGATATTTCTATCTAGTACCATGATGTAATTATATAAATGTAAGTTTTCTTGCAAAAAAGTCATTTTCATTATAAGTTGTTCATAAAAAAATTGCAATAGTTTTATTGCAATTTTTATTTTTTCCGTGAATTTTCATTTGAATTTCCGTTTTTTATTAAATAACAGAATTAAGTTTGTTTATAGTATAATATACAATATGTTTCTTTGTAGTTATGAGGA
>JBJFGS010000032.1:0-2912 GCA_051892935.1 Candidatus Coprovivens sp. | reverse complement strand
GATTGACGTTTTAATCCTGCAATTGAATTATCTTTTCTAGCTGTTTCTAATTTCTTTTGTAAATCTGCTATTTCTTTAGTTTGTTCATTAATAGATTTTTCATAATCTTGTTCATCTCTCATATCTTGATATGCTTTCTTTTCTTTTTCAAGCAATTTTATTCTTTCATCTGTATATTTTTCTATTTCATCTTTACGTTTTTCATATTCTTTTTCTATAATATCAGTTATCTTACCTTCTATTTCTTCTGTAACATCTAACTGTTCTTTATAAGCATCTTTAATAGCATTTTTTAAATCATGATAATCGGCTGTTACGTCTTGTAAATCTTTTACTTTATCAAAATATTCTTCTGTTAAATCATTTAAAACTTCAAGACCATCTGTATCTTTAAACCAATCCATCATTACTTCATAGTTAGTTATATTACCTAAATCATCAAATTCAAATCCGTAATCTCCTAAATCTTTTTGATATACTTTTATTTGACTAGTAAGTTCATCTACTTTTTTAGATTGTAAATCTAATTGTTGATTTAATATACCTATACTATCTTTCATTAAATTTATTTGGTCTACACCATAAGCGTATTTAAGTTTACTATTGATAATATCAAGTTTATTAGATAGAGTATCAAATTGATTAGTTAAAGAAGTTAATGTAGCATTACTTCTAAATAATCTCATTTCTCTATTTAATTTTTCTAATTCATTAATATTTTCAACTATCTCATCATTAAGTTCTATCCATTCTGCTTGTAAATCAGGTATAGTTTTATAAGTAGTTTCTAAATAATCCTCTATTTTCTCAAATACTTCACTGAATTCATCTTCGGATAATGTTTTCTTTAATGCTTCTATTTTTTGTCCATAACCTTCAATTGAACCATTATCCCTGAATGTAAATCCATATTGACCTAATTCGCTCATTAGATTATTTCTACGTTCATTTTCATAAGCTAATAAGTCATTAGTTTCTTTTTGTAGCTGTTTAGTCAATTCTATTTGTTTCTCTAATAATTCAACTCTTTCTTTTCCATTTGCTACATTTAATTTAGCTTCATTTATTTTTATTAATGCTTCTATTTCATTGATATCACGTTCAACATTTTTATATCCTGTATCTTCTCTTAGTTCTTTTATTTCTTTTAATAAATTAGCTGCCTCATCTTTAACATCTTGTATACTATCTTTTGAATCTAAAATTTCATTATTGAATTTTTCCCATTCAACTTTTAAACCAGGAATTGTTTCATAAGTTTTTTCTAAATATTCTTCTACTTTATCGAATACTTCATCAAACTCATCTTCTGATAAAGTCTTTTTAAGTTTTTCTATTTGTTGACTATATCCTTCAATTGAACCATCATCTCTGAATTTAAATCCGTATTGATTAAGTTCTTTCACTAATCCATCTCTCAATTGATTTTCATAATCTATTAAATCTTGAGTTTCCTTTTGAAGTTGTTTAGTGAGTTCTATTCTTTCTTCTAATAACTTAATAGCTTCTTCGCCTGTTGCTCTATCTAATAGAACTTCATTCATATCTAATTTATTATTTATTTCGTTAATATCGCGTTCTACGTTTTTATATCCACTATCTTCATTAAGTTTCTTTAATTCTTTTTGGAATTCTATGATTGCATTTTGTGCTTCTATAATAGCATTTTCATATTCATACCATTTTTCTGTAGCTTTTAATGTTTCTGTATTATTAGTATCAAAATAGTCTTCTAAATATCCTTTAGTTTTAGTTAATTCTTCACTTGCAGTATCATATGCTTTTTGTGCAGATTTTACTGCTGATTCATTTTTCTTCTCTGCATTATTTAAATCATCATATTTCTTTTTCAATGAATCTACATTTTGTTCCATTGCTAACAATTTGTCATTGTAGTTAGTAATATTTCCTAATGAATCAAACGTAAATCCTTTTTCTTTCAACCATTTAGCTAATTCACTATTTTGTTCACGTTGACCTTGTGCGATTTTTTCTTGTATAGCTTGTTGTTCTTTAAGTATAGGTATTTGTTGTTGTAATAATTTAACTTTTTCTTCACCAAATGCATTTTCAGCTTTTTTATTTATTATACCCAATTGAGTAGATAAATTCTCTAATGCATCCTCTAAATTTTTAAACATATTAATATTAAAATTTAGAGATGGTAATATATTACCTATATTAAATCCACTAGTAGCAGATGCAGATACTGAAACAGGAACGTCAATAATTGAATCGCTTGCAGAAACAGGAATATCGGCTAATGGAGTATTCATTAACATAGGAGTAGCGCTAATAGGAGCAACAGACGCACCTACTGATTGCTGTACTGTTGTAACTGTTTTTGTTACACTTACACTAACAGATTTAGAACGTACACCAGCTATTGCACTTGCTAATCCTTGTACTGCACCTGTACCGCTAACACTAGCAGAAACCGTAACAGATTTAGATTTAACTCTATTTATAGCACTTATTAAAGCATTTACTTGTCCTGTACCAGTAACATTAGCTCTTACACTAACAGTTTTACCATTAACTCTAGCAATAGCACTTGTTAAAGCATTTACTTGAGCAGTACCACTAGTTGAACATGAAACACTAACTGTTTTACCTTGTAAACTTGATATTGAGGCTTTGAGTGCGTTTACTTGTGCAGTACCTCCAACACTAGCATTAATACTAATATTCTTAGACTGTAGTCCTGCTAAAGCAGATTTTATTGAATTTATTTGAGATAAAGCACTACCACTAGCATTAATAGATATATTTTTATTTTGAATTCCACTTAAAGCAGATTTAATAGAATTAATTTGAGATAATGCACTACCACTAGCATTTATTGATATATTCTTAGTTTGTAAACCATTTAATGCAGATTTAATTTGATTCACTTGAGATAAAGCATTTCC
>JBJFGS010000031.1:0-132837 GCA_051892935.1 Candidatus Coprovivens sp. | reverse complement strand
TTATTCATAAGAAAACCTCTAGAAAAATCTAGGGGTTTGTCTACACTCTGAAAAAGAAAAAGTTACTTTTTCTTTCTTCCTCTTTTTCTAACCGGTGTACTTTCTTCAAGTTCTACATCATCAACTATAATATCATTAACTTCTGTCTTCAAAAAGTCTTCTTGCATTCTACGTAATTCATCTTGTTGTTTTTTTTCTTTTTGCTTTTCTATTCTTCTTTGTTCTCTTTTAGATAGCTCAACACCATTATCTAAATCATCTGATTTGTTAACTACTTCTTTTTCTTTAAAATCGCCCAAATTTTCTTTTAATTCCTTAGTATTATCTTTTTTTGAATTTTTTAACAAATCAATTAATTTATCATTTTTCTTCCTAAGTTTAGAATTCATAGATAATAATACTATTACAAGTAATATAGAGATTAAAGATAATCCAACAAATACAATAGTTAATATAAAGTATACATCTATTTTATCTTCTGTATTAACATCTTTTAATACTTCATATCTTTGCAAAGTACTTTCTTTTATATCAAATTTATACCAATTAGTTTCACCATTACTAGCATTCATTCCATATATAAGAACAAAATCATCATTAATAGAATTTCCATATACCTTTACATTATTATCATTAATAGTAATCTCTCTTTTATTTTCATATTCCTTTATTACTTCATCTGTTTCTAATGGAATTAAAGTAATACTTTCTGTACTCAATTGTTGATATGAATAGTATTTTTCGCTTAATTCATCATATCTATATAATGATATATCTCCGTTTTCATTTTTTAATCCTACCAAAACATAACCTGTTATATCACTCTTATAAGCTGGTATTATTTCATTATCAATTTCTATTTCAGTAGAAGAATAGTAAATAGGAGCAGTCATTACATCTTTTTTTCTAACAATAGTATAATCTTTTCCATCAACACTTACATAAATTGGATTTAATTCCTTACGAATTATTTCGATAACATAAGTTCTTTTATTTCCTTTTTCAGCAGTAACTACAATACTAAACTTATTAATTCCTTCAGTAAGTTCTTTCTCTCCCGTTCCTGAAATACTAGCACTACTATCAGATTTAGTTGCTTTTATTATTATTTTTTCTACATCATTTTCAACTTCTAAAGTATAGTTTAATGTATCTTTATTAAATTCAGGATTAATTTCATATCCTTCAACACTTAAGCTTTTTAAATAATCATTAGTACTATAACTTGCTTCTATTTCAGCTTGTGTCTTAGCTTTAACAGTTACTTCATTATATGAACTAGATATTAAAGCCAAATCATCATTATAAATAGCAGCTCCACTTAAAGAAAATTTAGAAGATCCGCTTTTGGTAGCTTTTAATGTAAAAGTAACAGATTTATAACCAGTTAACGTACTACCAGTTTTAACACATTTTCCACCTGTATCAGAAGTTGCACTAGAAAGCGTAAATACAGAAGTATCATAATTCAAACAATATTCCCACCCTGCAGCATCATTTCCACTAACAGCAACAGTTATTTTTACAGTATTTCCAACTACTACAGTGCTTTTATTAGTTGATATTTTAAATGAAGCAGCATCTACACTTAAAATACTAATAAAGAATAACAACATAAAACTAAAAACATATTTTAACTTCTTCATATATACCTCCTACAACTTACCTTTATCCAATATATGCTTTTGTACTAACAATAAATCCAATATTGAAATCTTATCATCATAATTTAATTCAGCAGAATAGTATTGTTCATTTTCTAACTTGGTTTTACCAAGTATATGCTTTTGAATTAATAATAGATCTAATATTGTAACTTTTCCATCTTTATTAACATCTCCACGTACAGCTATTACAAATATCTTATTCTCAGTAGTTCCTTTTATAGTAATTTTATCACCAGTCACAAAAACTCCACTTGTTTTACTTTTACCAGATGAATCAGTTACAATAGCTTCACCTTTATTTTTAGTAACAGTATTAATTAAAGTAGTAACTGCAATATCAGGACTTATAGCATACATAATATCTCCATTTACTTTTACCCCCATTTTAGAAACAATCTGAGATACAGTAATATTTTCCTCTGGTATAACTTTTTTAACATTTATAACATAAATTGTCGTACTCTCATCTTCCGCAGTAACAATTATTTCTACCTTAGCAATACCATTCACAAAATTATAATCACCTGTACCTAGTATAGTACTAGTACTCTCAACAGTTTTAGCTCCTACTTTAAAAGTATCAAGATCAGTTACTAAATTATAATTATATTCAGTAACATCACTATCAAATTCTGCATAGTTTTTATCATTTATAGTAATAGCACTTAATTTACTATTAGTATTTTTATCAACAGGATTATAATTATCTACTGGCATATTCTTATAAACAGGAATATGAAATTCAAACATCTCATTTTCAAGACCACCGGCTACAACAGCACTCCATATACTATTAGCTTCTTGAGCTGGTGCATGAATATTAGTCATATATTGATGAGAATACAATGAATATTGCGTTTTAGAAGACACATTAAACTTCTCATAATAGTTCGTATTCTGCCCTTTTTTTACATATGTTTCTGATATAAAATTCGCTCCCCCAATAATAGCTTTATCAGCACTATTCCAAGGCCTAAAATAAGATAAATCACCACATCTAGTAACATTATATTTGCCAGCGCCATCAACAACATCATAGCATTCATCTTTTTCTAAAAAACCGCCAGCATATGCAAGACCTCTTCCTATAGCAGAATAACCACTACCATACCAAGCACCGATATTATAATAATTATAATATCCATCTAAACTATTGCCTCTAGCAGTTTTATTATAAGCATATGTAGGATCGCTACTAACATTAGTCGTAAATCTACCAGCAACTGAATTATAAGTAGCTGAATTAGCTCCTTCTTGTTTACTTCTAGCCATTAAATGCAATGGATTAACACCATTATCAGCTCCAGCCTTTTTAAAAACATCATAGTACTTTGACAAATTTCCCGTTCCAGCAATTTTAGCCATAGCTACATTATTAGTTAAGTCCTTTGAACTTTCGAAATCTAAAAATTGAAAAATTGTTTCTTCAAATAAACTATTTCTAGGATCTAAGAAAGAAGCAGTAACTGAAGCATTAACATAATGATAAGAACCTTCATGAGTTGCCGTATTTAACCAATAGTTTTGATTATTAGTAGCTAATACACTTCTTTCAGTTTGCTCAATAGCAGCCTCTTCCAAGGTTATCTTTAATACATCAGGTACGAACTTCCAATTAGGATGCTTACTATGTAAATAATATAAATAAGGACAATAACTTTTATCAAAACCTAATGTAACTAAACCATTACAATAATCATTATATGGTTCAACTCCCGAAGTTAAAGCATCAGTAGTAAGTACACTTTTATCAACATTTATAACATATTTCTTTGTAGTATATCCTATAGTACCATTATCATAAGATATTTTATATAAACTAGTAGTACTACTTCCCAACACAACAATCGGTGTTCCATAAGCCAACTCAGTAGCAAAAGAATTCGATGTATTAGTAGAACTATATATAACCAAAGAATCAGCATTAATAATTCCATTAAAAGGATATACTTCCTCAGCACTAACGAAAGAAACATTCCAACTAAGTAAGATAGCACTAATAGCAAACAAAATTATAAACAAAAAATATAATACTTTTTTCACTATATTCACTTCCTTACTATCTAATCTATCATTCTAATTATATCATAGTTTACATAGTGCTAAAAGCACTAAATGTCTAGGAATGTAAATATTACACTTTACATAAAAGGCAAATTGTTTAGACACTTCTTTTATGCTATAATTAAAAATAAGGAAATTGCGGTGATAAATTTATGAAAGTACTAAGAAAAAAATTACGAAAAGTTCATATAGTCAAAAAGATATTCTATTTTCTTTCATTATTACTATATCTTACAACTTTTATATACTTTATTACAGGAATATTAAAGCTAGGAGACATAGAAACAGTTATACGTAGTATTATAATTGCCATATTCTGTGTTTGGTTTTTAATATATTGTTTTAGTGGTCTAATAACAATGATTACCAAAAAAAATAAAACATTTATCTTTTTAACAATTATAACACTGGTATTATGTCCAATATTTGGAGTATCATCATACTTTATTCATAACATATACGGAAAAATAAGTAACATGAATAGAAATACTATTATATATACAACATACCTTATTACATTAAAAGAAACTAATTTCACACAACAATTACCTATAGGTATGGTAACTAGTCAAAGCGATAACATTGAAGGAAGTGTCCTTGGAGAAAAATTAATAAAAAAAGAAGGACTAAAAAATGAAATATATAAATATGAAGACTATGATTCAATGTTATCAGATTTAGAAAAAGGAAAAATTGGTGGAGCAATAATACCTAGTAACTATCAAACACTATTAGATAATTATGAATCAGACATCGAAGACACCGAGAACAGAACAGAATTATCAAAAAGAATTAAAATACTATATGAATATAGTGAAGAAAGAACAAATCAAGATGTTATAACTCTTAATCAAAGTAAAAACAAAACATTAACAGAACCATTTACTGTATTAGTTATGGGAGTTGACTCAGCAAAAGACGGCTTAAAAGCAAATCAAGCATTTAATGGAGATACATTAATGCTTATAACATTTAATCCAAATACCCTAACTGCAACAATGTTTAGCTTACCAAGAGACTTATATGTTCCAATAGCATGCAACAATAATCGTTATGCCAAAATAAATTCTTCTGCTGCATATGGTTCAAGTTGCGTAATAAAAACAGTTCAACAACTAACAGACATAAATATTGACTATTATGTAAAAATTAACTTCACAGGTGTTGTTCAACTAATCAATGCCTTAGGCGGTGTTACCGTAGATGTTGAAGAACCAGATTTTCTATTTAATAATCGAATCGATTGCAAAGGCATGATTTGTGAACAAAATAGTAAACGCCAATTTGGTAATGAAATAATATATGTTCCAACCGGAAAACAAAAACTTAACGGAGAACAAGCCCTAGCTTATGCAAGAAATAGACATCAATTTGCTATAGGAGATATAGCTAGAAATCAACATCAACAACAAGTAATTGAAGCAATGGCTCACGAATTAAAAAATATTAATAGTATCACTGAATTTCAAAATTTACTAGAAACAGTATCTAATAACATTGAAACAAACATGACTCCAGAGCAAATGATGTCATTCTACACAGTTGGTAAAGATATGCTAATAAATTCATCAGGTAATTCATTATCAATCAAAAAAACATATCTTTCATACTACAATCTTCCAGTATGGCAACCAAGAGCAGAAAGATATACTAGTGCTTTAGGTTACTATCCAGAATCACTTGAAGCTATTATAAAACTAATGAAAATAAATTTAGAATTAGAAACAGAACAACCAACAAAAACATTTAGTATATCTTATAATGAAGATTACACCACTCCTCTAGTAGGAAAAGGATTAACCGGTGGTGAAAAATTAGAAAGAGTTAAATCATTTATTGGTGCATCAGAAACAGAAGCACTCAATTGGTGTCAAATAAATCAGCTAAGCTGCTCTTTTGAAGCAATAACTGATTATCAACTAGCGGGTCTAATTATTAATCAATCTGCTCATGAAGGAGAATTAGTAAAAAGTATTTCAAAAATAACATTCTATATTAGTAACGGGTTAGGAACACCACCTGTTGAAGAAAATGAAACGACCAACAATGATGAAAATCAAAACTCAAATAATAACGAGAATAATGAAGAAAATGAAGAAAACAATTCTTCAGAAAATGAACAAGAAGAGAATAACGAAACACCTCCACCATCCGAAGAAACACCATCTGAAGAAACTGAATAAAATAAAGTACCTTAGTTTAAGGTACTTTTTAAAAAAGGAGATAAAACAAAATGCATACAAAAAAATTCACAACAAAAAAAGACATAGAAAAAACAAAAATAGCAATATTAAGTGATATTCACTACTATGTTGGTTACAATCAAAAAACATTTGATAAGTTATTAAAACAAATAAAAAACAACAATCCTGATTATATTACGATAGTAGGAGATATTTTAGATAGTTCAAATATCTCAGACTTAACCCAATTAAAAGAATTTCTTACTAATATAAGCCAAATAGCTCCGACAATAGTAGTAATAGGTAATCATGATGAAAAACAAGGAGAAATGAATAAATGGTCACAAGGGAAAAATGAAAAAATAATTAATCTATTAACAAATATTGATAATATTCACTTACTAAGAGATGAAACATATACAAAAAACAATATAACATTTTATGGAATAGATTTATCATATAACTATTATGAGAAAGATTATGAAACATACGATTCCTTTTGCAATGAACTAAAAAACAAAAAATGTAATATACCGGAAAACACATATAATATAACTTTAATTCATACTCCAATAAACATCTATAAATATTTAAAAAACAATCCTAATCATAAACTTAATAATAGTGATTTAATACTATCTGGACATATGCATAATGGGTGCTTACCTTATTGTATTAGTAATATCATTAACAAAATGTTTAAATCCTCAAGAAGTATTATTTCTCCAAACAAAAAACTATTTCCCAAATATGCTCAAGGAAGAATATATGAAAGAGATGGATATATTTACGAAGGGGTAACCAAATTAAGCCATTCTACCAAAGTATTCAATAAATTGGATTTTATATATCATAAACAAGTAGCATTTATTACCATAGAAAAAGAAAAATAGTAGATTAAAAAATCTACTATTTTATTATTACAAATAATAATTATTCTTCATATTCAGGATTCAATGTAGGTTGAAAATCAACAACACTCCACCTTACTCCATCTTCTTTACAAATAACAACAGATGCCTCAGTATCATATCCCAAATCATCTACATAAGTCATTTTTAACTTAACCAAATATCCATCAACTTTCTCTTCGCCCATCAAATATTCAATCATTTCATTTGATATATTTTCAACATCTTTTATTTCTGGCAATACTTGCTTTCTATCACCATAAGTATCATCTAACATAGTAGAATATAAAGTATCCATTACTTTTCGTTCAAACATGTCTTTCTTCGTAACATAATAATACTCTAAACCACCAATATCATACTTATTAACCTTAGTACTCATTGTATATAAATCAATAACAAACATCCTTGCAACTTGAATTACATACTCTTCTTCATTTACTTCATTAGAATTAACTATTTTTTTTAATTTTTCAAATTCACTTTTAAAATATTTAGAATCCCTATCAGTCAATTTATAATTATAATCAGACAAATTATCTAATTCTTTAACTTCAATTACATTTTTAGGAGTTTCTCTAGTATTCATATAAATACAGACACTCAAAGAAACAATTAAAATAAGAATCACTAAAACTATAATAATAATTTTTTTCTTCTTAGCTTTTGCTTTATCCTGTTCAGTTTTAATTTTTCTAGCCATCTCGAACCTCGCTTTCTTCAAATACTGGAATATTATCTCCTTCTTTTTTTATCAAATCATGGACAATAATATCATTTGAAACGCTCAATCTTTCTTCTGTATATAGCTTCAAATCACTAATATAGTCCTCACTAATTACAACATTACTAGAATTTCCATTATCACTTAATATTAAATAATTTCCATTAGCATTATTATAATAAACTTTATTAGTTATAAAATTACCATTAGGGAAAATTACAACATTATCACTACCTATACTATATATATCATGACCCAAAGCATATTTATATTCAAAATTCATCATATTACCCAAAGTAGGTAATACATCATACATTCCCATAACATTATCATTAGTTTTTCTAATTTTTTTAGCAATTGTTTTATTCTTAGTCCAAATTACTAAAGGAGTTTTTTTATTAACTTCATGATTAAAACTATTATACTCTACATATTCAGGATCTCCCTCTTCATAAACCTCACCTGTTTCGGTATTATAGTTATAAAAATATTGATATTCTTTTTTATCTAATCTAGCATCATGATCTCCATATAATACAAATACAGTATTTTCATAATATGGTGAATTTTCTACATAATCTATAAAAGTTCCCAATGCCATATCTCCATAATGAGCACTTATTAAGTAGTTTCCTAATTTTGTATCCTTTAAATATTTATCAGTAATTTCTTCTTCTTCACCATCATCATTTATTATTGTATAAGTATTTGTCAAATCTAATTCTCCAAAATCATTATACTTTTCTGGATGATATTCTGTAGCAGCATAAGGTGAATGATTAGATAACTGAATTAAAGTTCCCATATAATTAGTATATTCTGTTTCAATCTTTTCTAATTTTTCTTGTAATTGATAAAAGAAAGCCTCATCTGATAATCCTAATCCAAGACGATCATTTTTTTCATCATAATCAAACTGATCACGGAATATCATTTCATCATACCCTAAACTAGGATGCATTTTATTTCTATTCCACATTGTTGAACCATTAGCATGAGAACTAAACGTATAATATCCTTTTTCTTTCAACAATTTAGGAATACTTACATAATCTCTATCATAATACTGAACAAAAACAGTACCACTACTAGCAGGCATTAAAGATGTATTTAAAGTAAATTCTGTATCACTACTAGTACCAACACTTATTTGTGGATAAAAATTACTAAAATACATACCTTCTTGAGCGAGTTTATTTAAAGTAGGAGTTATCTCTTGACCATTAATTTCCATATCAACTAAATAACCATGTATACTTTCCATATGAATAAATATTATATTCATACCTTCTAACACACCAGTATACTTATTAGTTTCAACAGGTTCAGTAGCAAACTTTTTACTAAAATATTCTTTAAAATTTTTAGCAGCTTCATCATATCCAAACATCGAATTAATTTTCGGAGTCAAACTTTGAATCAAATCATTTCCTTGATATAATATAATACCAAACCTTTGAACAATATATCCACGATCCCATTGTTTAACTAAACGACTAGCATCAGTACCAGTAATATTAACCAAAGTAAAAACAAGTACAATTATTCCAGCTAATATAGTAGAAGAAAACATCTTTTTACTATTTTCCACTTTACTAACATAGGAATAATACCTTCCACCTTTTAATTTAGTATGAATAAATAAGTAAATAATCGGAAATATAACATATACAAAATCAACTAACTTGAATTTTTCTATCAATGAATCTCCTACTTCTCCAACTAAGCCTAACTCAGCAAGTAAACTAAACGATGCAAACGATGTATAAAATACATAATATATCGAATTTACAACACACATTATAGTAACTATAATCATCCATATAAAATAATAATTAAACTGTTTCTTAGGTTTTACAAAATATCCAAAAGCTCCTATTAATATTAATAAAGCTAAATCACATATAAATGGCTTAAAATCCCAAGTATTACCTAAAGTAAAATGTCTAAGTAAAATTGTTTCAATTGTAGCCAATATTACAAAAGTTAAAAAAAGTCTATTTGTCGAAAGATATTTAGAAACTTTTTTTCGAGTATTTTTAAAAAATCTTACAATCTTTTTCTTCAAAGTAATCCCTTCTTACATTCTTAATTATATCATATATTTTACTATACTTACAACAATCTAAGTTTTTTAAATTTACACTTGCATTTGCCGTTAATAAGTGGTATTATCTATTTACATGCAGGTGTAGTACAACGGTTAGTATGCGACCTTGCCAAGGTTGAGATGGCGGTTCGATTCCGCTCACTTGCTCCAAAAGATAAAATCGTCGCACCAAGCGATGTTAATGATTAAATCAACGCAAGTTGATTTTTTTGTTGCTATTGCAAAGAAAGGGTGTGATGTGGTATGATAAATATCGTAAAAAAGAAAATCAATATGAGCGATGAACTCAAAGCCAAAATTAATTGGTCTTGCAAATTTAATAAGAAGTCCTATCAAATAATTGAAGGCTACTTAAGAATTGTGGAACATACTAATCTAGCGTATGTAGAGCCACATAAAGTAATTATTGGAGATAAGTTATACCTATTCTTCAATGAGCAGAAACATTTTTATATAGGGGATTTAAAGAAGAAAATCCCATTATCTGAATTATCAGAGTACATAGCAAGGCATTAATGAATTGGTGAGTTTATATACTCCCACAATATTGGTTGTTTTTGTCGTATAAAATAGTCAATTATTCAAAGGTGTCCTTGTTATGTGACACCTTTTTACTTTGGTGCCTTTCATTACTAAAAGAAAGGAGATTGATAATTATGGATAATGAAAGGAAAATTGCAGGAGTTTATATTCGTGTTAGTACCGAAGATCAAGCGAGAGAAGGATTTTCACTTGGAGAACAAGAAGAAAAATTACTTCAGTTATGTAAATTTAAGGAGTTAGAAGTTTATAAGGTCTATAAAGATGCAGGAATATCTGCAAAAGATATGGAACATAGACCACAATTTCAAGAAATGCTTAAAGACATGAAGGAAGGAAAAATTAATTATATTGTTGCCTATAAATTAGATAGAATAACAAGAAGTGTTAGAGATTTAGAAGAACTAATATCAGTATTAGAACAATATAATTGCTTTCTACTATGTGATAGAGATGATGTTAATACCTCTACTGCTAATGGTAGATTCTTTGTAAGAATGCTTACAGTATTATCTCAATTAGAAATAGAAATTGTATCAGAAAGAACTAAATTTGGTTTAAATGGAGCCATTAAATCAGGTCATATTCCAGGACAGCGACCATTTGGTTATAAGAGTGCAGAAGATAAAAGAATGGTTATAGATAATTCTACTCGCCCCTATGTAGAAAAGATATTTGATATGTATTTAGAAGGCAAAAGTTTTCAACAGATTGCTAATTATTTTAAGGAAAATAATATCTATCCTAAAAAGAATTGGAAAGATACAACTATTCAAAAAATTATTGATAATAAAATCTATATGGGAGATTATGAGCAATATAAGCGAATTGGTAAACAAGAAAATTTAGAACCAATAGTTTATATGAATGTTGTAGAACCTATTATATCTCGTGCTAAATGGGAAGAATGTCAAAGACAAAAAGAAAGAAATCAAAGGACTTATACTCGAGATAGAGTCTATACTTTCTTTCAAAGATTAAAATGTCCTAATTGTAGTAGAATTATGAAATGTAAAGGTTCTGGTGGCACTAAAAGAAAGTATATGTACTATACTTGTGAGCATTGTCACATTAACTTTAATGAAGACCATGTAGAACATTTATTACGAGATTTTATCTATGATTTACTAGAATACGATATGGCAGTAAAAAAGTTCTTTCTACCTGTTTTAGAAGATAAAACTAATAATATTGATACTACTTCTATTGATAAAGAGATTAGAGATTTAGAGAAGCAAAGAAATAGAATTAAAGATTTGTATATTAAAGGCATTGTTGAAATTGATGATTTTAAAGAAGATTATAAACTAATTGAAGATAAACTTGCTAACCTTGAAAGTAAAAAACTAGAGTTAGTTAATTTAGAAACTTTTAACTACTCTCCACACGAATTACTCGCTGAGAGGGATTTAGAAAAAGAAAAAATGATTAGACTTGATACTTTAAATATTATTTTAAAAACTAAATGGAATGGTATGGACAAGTCTGAAAAACAAGAATTTATATCAAAATTTATTGATACCATTGAGATAAAGAAAGATAGTAAAGGTAATTTAATTCTTGAAAAAATTAATTTTAGAAACGGATTTATAAGACAATTAGTAAAGTTTTATGATGCAGGTATATTTGATGTAGCAGTACCTGTTATGGTTGGTAATGAAGAAAAAACAATCAAAGGTGGAAGAATGAATGAAGAACAATTAGATAAATATTTATCTAAAATGAACGAACATTTTGAAACATCTTTTTATGAAATGTATGAAACAATTGATGAAGAAACTAATGAAGTTATTTTAGAATATCAACCAAAAGATAATGAAAAAATTATAAGATTTGTAGCAATTTCATCTAAAGAAAAGTTCCCTATAACGGTCGATAATGTTAAAGATAAATATGGAATTATTAGCTACAAAACAAATAAATTATTAGAAAATTAGAAAGGATTTGATTAAATTATGAATATTGAATATGTTAAAAAAGGAGATTATTTATTACCTAATTTGGTATTAGAAAATCAAAATTATGGAGAAATAAATAAGTATGGATTATTAAGGTTAAACTATATTAAGGAACACAAAAAAGGATTATATCAGGCACTTTTGATGAAAAATGAACTAACAAATCATCTTCTTTCAGTAAGTAAAGAATCAGAAGAAAGATTAAAAACTTTAATGGATAACTATATTAAAAATGATGAAAAACTATCTGAAAAAAGTAAAGAAAATAATCAAATTGAATGGGTAAAAATGATGAATAATTATAAAAATACTGCTGAACAAATTATCTTAAAGGAGTTAGTTTATGTGTGATGTTGTCATAAGCAAGCAAGGTGGTATTACTCCCACCACTCCAAAAGAAAGGATAAACCTATAATGGCGACAACATCAATTTGGAGTATCAAAAACAATTTAAAGCAGTCTATAAATTATATTATCAATCCTGAAAAAACTCTTAATAAAGATTATGGTAATAAAGAATCATATAGTTATTTAGAAGAACCTATTAAAGATTATAATTTTAAAGAAGAAAAAGTTTGTTATGTAAGTTGCTTGAATTGCGATGAAGATAATCCTTGTGATGATATGGAGTTCACCAAAGAAAGATTTAGAAAGAAAGATGGAGTTCTTGCTTATCATGGGTATCAATCATTTAAAGAAGGAGAAGTTACTCCTGACATTGCTCATGAGATTGGAGTTAAGTTTGCAGAAGAAATGTTTAAAGATTATGAAGTTGTTGTTGCTACACATCAAAATACCAATCACATTCACAACCATTTCATAATCAACTCTGTATCTTTTAAAAGTGGTAAGAAATATAATAGCAACCTAATCAATATATCAAAGATAAGACATATTTCTGATTCACTATGTTCGGAATATGGACTATCTGTTTTAGATGAAGATAAGTTTTATAAAAAAACTTACACCAAGAGTATTTCAAACGATGAATACTATAAAACTCTTAAAGAAGATTTAGATAATGTTATTAGTTATTCAGTAACTTTAAAACAATTATTTGAGAGAATGAGATCATTAGGTTATAAAGTATATTCTCGTAATGGCGTTATAACTATTTATATAGATGGTGAAGATAAAGTTAGAATAGAAAATGCATTTGGTGAAGAATATTCAAAAGAAAGACTAAACCAACGATTATATTTATCAAGACAAATAGTATTTAGACCTATGCCACAAAAATCTATATTTGATGAATATTGTAAAACTAATAAACCACATAAAGGCATCTATGGATTATATTTATACTATTGTTATTTATTAGGAGTATTTCCAAAGAAACATCCTAAGCAATATCTTCCATACTCTATTAGAAAAGAAGTTTACAAGTTAGAGCAAACTTCACAACAAGTTAGATTTATGCATGAAAAGAATATTGTTACCAAAGAAGATTTGGATAACTTTGTTAAAAATAACTCTGATGAATTAAGTGAATTAAAGGGTAAAAGAGAAAATCTTTGGAAAAGATACCATAGAGCAAAAACCGAAGAAAAGCAAGCTCAAGTACTTGCTGAAATAAATGACATACAACCTAAAATTAAAGAACTTTATAAGTATGATAAGTATTGTAAAGAAATAACTAAAAGAGCCGAATGCATACAAAATAATCTTAATAATTTTGATAAAGATTTCCAAAAAGAAAAAGACAATTCTAGGTCTATGTGACATAGATTGTCTTTTTATATTTCACCAATCAATTTATTAGCTTTTTCATTTTCTTCTTTTGTTATTTTTATTTTATATTTTTTGCATATAAATTCAACTAATCTATGTGAAAATTTGGCTTTTGGAATTAATGTATCTAAAACTCCTATTAGACTAAAGATTAGAGAAAATACAGAATAAAAATTAATATTATCATTTATAAAAGAAATTATTGATATTATAAGACAACTAATTATAATACCCACCATTAAGGTATAATATATGACATTAGAAATATTATTAAATTTATTAACTTTTTTATTTATTTCCATATCTGCGTTGTCAATAATATTCTTTTTCATTGATTCAATTTTTATATCCTTTTTTATGCTTCTTTCTTTGGTATCTATTAGTTCATTTTTTGTTTTTCTCAATTCATCATCTTTGCTTTTTATGTAGTTTCCAAAATTTTCTTTCGTTACATTATCAGGATTATTCTCAACCATTTTAATATAATCACTACAATATTTTAGATAATTTTTAGATAATAACTGGCTTACCCCATCAATATCACTAATTAATTTATCTCTTTTTATATCCTCTAAATATTTATTAGCTTTTTCCAGTATTTTTGGGTTTGGATCAGTTGCAGCAAGTGCATTTTCAATCAATCTTAATTTTGGTAATTCATTATTTTTAGAAAAATCTTTAAACCAAAGAAAAGTTGTTAAATCTAAATCGTCAATTACCAATCCTATTTCTAAATCATCAATTTCTTTCATAACTTGTTTTGAAGCATATTTTAAATAATAGAAAGTTGTTACAAAAATATGTGTACAATTTTCTAATTTTGAAAACTTTCTTCCTTTTCTTAACATATTAATTGCACATACAGAATTTACATCGTTAGTTATCGCTTTACCTTTATCATAACTAATTTCTTTATTGTTATAGTATTCTTTTAACTTTTCTTCAAGACCAGCAACATCAATTACATCTTTATATTTATCTTTTGTATAATCAGGTGTACTAACAATTTTTATTCCTAATTCCTTAAATCTGTTTTCCAAGTTTGAGATAGCCATATCTACTTGTGTTTCAGTATATTCTTTTAAATCAAAATATTCTAATGTAGATTCTTGAAAAGTTCCGATATGTTTTTTATAAAAGGTCATAATATTTATTACTTCTTGGTAATTGTGTTCAAAACAACATATATTTGCTTTGTATTTTTTTAATAAATTAAACAATTCTTGGGCTGAAACATTCTCTTCTTTAGTTTTGTATCCCAAAACCCTTAATATAAATGGTGCATCTAAATAACAATTTAAGTTTTTTAATGTTGAATTATTATCGTTTTCTATTTGCATATATATTACATTAGCAATCATATACCCTTCAAATATTTTCAATATTTCATTAAATAATTCAACGTTATCTTTAGATATCTTATAAATATATTCACCAATGCAGTAATTTATATAATCCGATTTAGGATTTATTGCTTTTATTGATAAAATATTATTATATGTATTGTATCCATAACTATCTATAAAGTTAGATAAAGCATTCTTTGTTTCCTCTTTTGTTATTCCTTGTATTTCATCTTTTAAGTGATTATATATAGAATCGATAACGGTTGACATATTTTGCTTTGCTTGTCCCAATCTATTTGAAAATAGATTATAATCATCTTTTAAGTCTTTTTTTAAAATAAATTCATTATTATCACGCATCAAAATATGTTTTCTAGTCATTCTTTTTAGAATAACTTCTAAAATAGCATGAGGAAAATTATTAAAAGAAAACTCATTTTTTAATTCTTCAATGATTTGTTCTCTATCAGTTTGTTCATTTATTTTATAATTCTTATAAATAATATATTTGATAAATGGTGTAATAAGTTCAATATTGTCTTTATGTGTTTCATCCCAAATTGCAGTTAATATTGATGTACTTATTAATGCTGAGTCATTATTCATATAATTATCCTCCCTTCTATTTTCTAAAAGTGTATTTATTAAAGATAATTATACAATAATTCGACAAAAAAATCTATAACTGGTAATTAATATAAACAATATTTTAATTATTGAATTATAATATTAACCAATTTTATGGTAAAATATTATATAGGTGATGTACTTTGAATATTTATAAAAGTTTAAATGAAATAACTGAGTATATTGATAAGAATTTGGAAGAAGAAATCAGTTATGAAGTTCTAGCAAAAATGCTAAGTGTTAATGTATATACAATGCAAAGATTATTTACTATGATAGCAGGTATTTCTTTATCTGAATATATTAGAAAAAGAAGATTATCTAGTGCAGGATATGATTTATATGAAGACAATTTAAAAGTAATAGATGTTGCTGTGAAATACCAATATGATAATGCTACATCGTTTTCAAGAGCATTTGAAAAATTTCATGGTATTAAACCTAGTCTAGTAAATAAAGAAATAAAGTTAAAAAATTTCCCTAGAATAGTTTTTAATGAAGATATTAACCTTACTACTGAATTAGATTATGAAATAATAAATCTAGATGAGATGAATTTATATGGTGTTGGTATTACTACTAACAATGATGAAATTGGCAAAGATGCTCCTTTATTTTTTAGACAAACTGAAGATAAATATTTAAATAAGTATGGCGAAGTTAAATATGGAATGATTACTTACAATATAGAACGTGAAGAAAGCCAAAAGTATTATTGTTTGTATGATAAAGAAATTGAAGAATTTGAGCATATTAAAATACCTAAAAGTAAATGGCTTAGATTTAGAATTAATTCACAGAATGCCAAAGATATACAAGATATCTCTCATAAATTTTATGGAGAATTCTTACCATCAGTTAAATATAATTTAAAAGAATTACCTGAATTAGAATATTATCACGATGGTATAACAGATTTTCTAGTAGCAATTTATTAAACTGACAAAACTAATTATTAAAAAGTCAGTTTTTTATTTTGCACATTTGATATACTCTTTTACGAGGTGACGGATTATGGGGTTAACGTCAGAAATATATCTAACTAAAAAGTTTATTTCAAAGGAAGAATGGTTAGAGTTAATTAATACAATATCAAATTATAATGGCTTTTTAAGAAAATGGAAGATAATTATTACTAATGATAGAAATCAAATTAGATATTTTGTTAAAACTAGATGTAGTTTACCTGCAACAATAAATAATTTAAATTCATTTTTATTAAAACCTACAAAAGAAATAAAAGCACCTAAGCATAACTACACATTGCTTTCTTTACCTAAAGTTGGTAGTAGTATTATTGACTTAATAAATTATAGTGAGATTAGAAATAAAGGAACTCTTGAATATCTAGAAATTAGTTTTTTGAAACTATATGAAGATAAGATTAAGTCTAAAATAAGATTTTATCTTAATAAAAATGGTGTAACAAAAAAATATAATGTTATATTTGCTATTCCAACAAGTATATTATCAGCAGATTTTGAAGGAAATAAAAGGTATTTTTATAAGAGTTCTCCTAAATATTTAGAAATAAATAAAATATTACATTTATTAAATACTGATTCTAATAATGCTTTATTGTCTGTTGATACATTTCCTTATTTACAAGGTGATTTCTATCTAAATCAAAATAATTTTAGTTTTGATAAACACTCTATCATAATGGGATCTTCTGGATGTGGTAAATCTAAATTTATAAGTTTATTAATTAATAATATTAATAAAAATGAAAGTCTTAAACAAAAATATAAAGTTGTAGTGATAGATCCACATGCCGCACTTGAGCAGGATATAGGTGGTATTGGAAAGGTAATTGACTTTAAAAGTAATTTAGATAGCATTGACTTATTTATTAATAATAATGACGATATTGTCGCATCTACAGAACTATTATTAGATTTATTAAAATCATTAATTGCTGACCAATATAACTCAAAATTAGAAAGAGTTTTAAGACATTCAATACATTTATTATTAACTGATGAATCATTTAATTTTAGAAATTTAAGAAAACTTATTTTAGATTTAGAATATAGAAATGACTTAATAAAGAAATTAAAATATAACTTACCAGTTAGTGTAATAGATTTCTTTTTATCAGATTTTAACGATTTAAAAACTAAATCTTATGGCGAAGCTATATCTCCAATTATAGGTTTTATAGATGAAATGGAAATGATACCTGTATTTAATTCAGAGCAAAATAATGAAAACTTAAAAAATTCAATACACGATAATTTCTTAACATTATTTTCATTAGATAGAACAAAACTTGGGGATAAAGTAACTAAAACTATATCAGGATTAATAATGCAACAGTTACTCACTATTATTCAAAAACGAGAGATAGATGAACATATAATATTTATTATTGATGAGGTTGCCGTTGTTGAAAATCCTATTTTATCTAGGTACTTATCAGAAGCAAGAAAATATAATTTATCTTTAATATTAGCAGGACAATATTTTAATCAAATATCAGATGAATTAAAAAATTCAATATTTGCCAATGTAATAAACTATTTTATATTTAGAGTATCAAAGTTAGATGCTAATGTCTTAGTTGATAACTTTAATATGAAAATACCTCTAGATGATTCTAGAGATAGAAAGATTAAATTATTAACTGAACTTCAAACACGCGAATGTATTGTTAGAATAGATTCAAATGGTGTGTTATTACCAGCATTTAAAGGTATTACATTAGATTATACAAGCATTCCTAGAATTAAAAGAACAATTACAAATGATAACAATAATATAAACAGTAAAGATAACTCAAATAAATCTAAAACTAATTTTAGTTTAAATAGTAATGTAAGTTTAAAAGATATTTTAATATCTAATTCAACAAGCAAGAAAGGTGTGTGAAAGAATGAATGATACTAAAACATTAGAAATTGTTGATAAAATATTTAAGAGTGTTTTTGATAGAGAAAATAATTATTCTTTAGATACATTATTAGAAAAGTTTGCATTTGATGTTAAATTGCCAAAACAAGTAAATGACTCAACTACAAATGAAATAACTTGGGCAGACTCTATCAATAGTGGTAGATTTATAACAAATAAAAATATGGAAAAGAAAGATGAACAGACAGGTTGGATGCTTCCTAAAAAAGAAATAAGCAATCTACAAGAATTAATTGATATATGGAACACCATTAACTTAACTACAACCGAAAGAGTTTATGACTCTGTTAATGTAGCAAAAAGTGATACTATTTATAGATGCGAAAATGTTTATAGAAGTACCGATTGTAGTGATTCTAAAAATATGATTTATTGTGACTCTTGTGGTAATAGTGAATTTTTACTAGCATCTCAAAGATCTGGCACTTGTAATTTCTGTATAAGATGTGACGACTCTAAAGATTGTAGTAATAGTTATAATGTTATTTGTTCTAATAAAGTAACTAATTCATTATTTATTCAAGACTGCTTTGATTTATATGAGTGTATGTTTTGTTCTCATATAGCATCAAAAAGATTTTGTATAGCAAATATGCAATTTGAAGAACAAGAATATTATGAAATCAAAAAATTAATTATAGAATGGATATTAAATTCTTAAAGCACTATTGATTTTTAAAAATAATTCATTTATAATTTATTTAGTTGATTTAATCAAACAACTTTGGGAGTATAATTTTTCGAATATAAGTAAAGTTACCGCTCCATTTGAAAACAGCTTACGGACTTAATAGTTCGTAAGTTTTATTTTATATTAAATAAATATTCTATTAATAAAAACTAAAATTCATAATGATTTAGAAAAAAACAATGAAACTTAATTATTCATTGTTTTTTACTATAGCTAATACTAATTGTTTCATTTTAACCACTAAAAATACATTTCAAACTATTACATTACCAAGAGCTACCTCCACCTCCACCGGAGCCGCCACCAGAAAAACCTCCTCCAGATGATCCACCTCCACCTGATGACCCACCGGAAGAATCCAAAAAAGAATCATGAGAATAATCATAATGAATATCACTATGAGTTGCTTTTATAACAGAAGAATCAACAAAATCATTAAAAGATGAAATGTCAAAATCATCAATACTATTATACCAAGATGGTGATTGTAATAATATGGATTCAAACTTTTTAATCCATTTATTAGACACACCTAAAACATAAGTATATGGTAATATATCATAAAAATAATTTGGATTTTCTTGAACCATTGCTTCTAATTTTTCCTTTTCAGCTGTTACTAAAAAGTTTCTAAATCCTTTTAATTTACCTAACATTTCATTACCATACTTTCCTCTCTTAGGAAGATATTTCATACAAATTAACATACCAATAATACATATAATTCCTAAAATATAAAAATATAAATACATAATATCTTGACTCAATGATGGAAATACAAAAAAATTCCATGTAAATAAAGCAAATACTGATCCTACAAAAATCCCCGGTATCTTTTCAAAAATTCGTGCTTTCGCAAATAAAGAATTAAATAAAATATAAAAACCTATAGCTGAGAAAACTAATGCAAAAGATATAAAACTAGATTGTTCACAATAAATAAGAGGTAAAGCAGTAATTAAACAATATGAAATAAGAATCATAATAATAATTAATAATTGAATAATATATGGAGGATCTTTATATACTCTATTTATATTTTGTTCATTATTAATACTATCTAAAATCCTAGAAGAGGTTTTATAAAAATCATCTTGAAGCATACTACTAGTAACTTCAGTTCTACCATATTCAAATAATCCTTCCATAAACCATTGTTCATAAATATTAGTACCATCATATTCTTTCAATTTTCTTATTACAAACTTTTTTTCTTCGTTTAATTCATTAATTGAAGAATCTAAACCATATTGTTCATAATCAATTGGAGTATCAATATTTTCATAAATATCCAACATATTTCTATAATACTTAATTTTTGGTGAATTTGGATTTATCTTTATTTCTTCATTTATTTTGTTTTGTAATTCAATTATTTTCTTATCAGCATTGTCTCTTGACTCTTTACTCAAACTAACCTTTTCAGATTTTAAATCTACATTAGAATTAATAATTTCTAAGTACCCCTTATTTGCTAAATATATTAATAAAGATACTACATCTTTATTATTTGCATTTCCTTTATATAAAAAACCAACATCTAAACTATTCAACCCTTCAGGAGGATAAAATTCAACAGTTTCAATAACTCTTTCTTCACGACCAAATATAAACCAAAATATAATCGATATTACCAAAAAAACAAATGGAATTAAAAATTCAATATAATTCATAATACTAAGTCGTGCGCCTACAAAATATCCTTCAGGTAATTCACATCTAACGGTTAAGGCCTCTTTTGCGCTTAGAATTCCGTTATAATTTCCAATTATTGTATTGCCACTAACATTATAACTTACTTTATCGTTATTAGTAGACCCCTTTAAACCATATGAAAAGCCTAACTTACTTGAATCAAATTCTTTAGGCATTGTTATCGAAAAAGTTACATTTCCAATAACAGTATCCCACTCATTTCCAATTATATTGAAATATAATTCATCATAATCATTCACAGGATCTTTTCCAAGATTATATGTATATTTAATAATATAAGTTTTTTCCCCTTTTAAAGTATAATACGGAGATCCAATTTTTAAAATTAAATAATCATTATCTTTCGATTTAGTATATTTGTCATTCACACTAATATTTGTTACTTGTGTATAATTAGTTGATGATGTACCATCTAATCTAGTAATTTTATTTTTTAATGGGATTGTTCTTATTATTCCATGCTTAGATTCTCTAAAATTTGCAGTAATTGTTTCAGTTATTTCAAAAGTATTGTTTTCATTAACTATTATACTAATATTATATCTATCAATAACATAACCATAAGAATCATACTTAGAGTTTTTACTAGGTGTTAAATTTTGCAAATCACTTCCAGATGAAACATAATCAGATATTTCTATAAATAAACGATAATAAGATATTTCTTCAATACTATGATTACCCAAAATACTTAAATTAGACATTTGATTAAAGTCACTTATTCCCGATATAGCAGTTCCTAAATTAGATCCTTGAGCTATTAAATTAGATTTCGAATCATAATAATAAACTTTTGAAGTATAATTTATTGTATCATTAGAACTATTAGTAACTTCACCAGTTAATCCAAATGCTTTAGTAGAAGTATTAGAATAGTCTTTAAATATAATATCAGTAAATGACAAACTACCAATTTCTAAACTTTCAGTATTATTAATATTAATAAAATCAGTTTGCTCCGTTATAGCATAAATTCTTAATGGATAACAAAATACTAGAAATAGTACAATTATAATCCAAAAAGGAATACTTTTAATAATTCTTTTCATTATTCCTCCATAATTACATTTTAACATTTACATTTTCTCTTTCATTTGCAGTCATTTCAAACATTAACTTCGATTTATAACCAAACAATTTGGCAAAAATATTATTTGGGAACATTTCAACCTTATTATTGTATATTTTAACAACACCATTATAATACTTTCTAGAATTAGCAATATCATCTTCCACTTTTGTTAATTGAGCACTTAATTCTTTAAAATTATCATTTGCCTTTAAATTAGGATAAGCTTCTACTAATCCAATTATTCTACTAATTTCATTAGATAATTGTTCATTAGTTTTTATCTTCTCGTAATCAGACATATTATCATAAATACCATTTCTTTTTTCTACAATATCTTTTAAAGTATCTTTTTCATACTTAGCATATCCTTTTACTACATCTACAATATTAGGAATCAAGTCCCATCTTTTCTTAAGATAAACATCCATAGTCGAAAAAGCTTCCTTTACTTTATTATTTAATTTTACAAAACTATTATATATAACTAAAACATAAATAATAATTAAAAGAATAATTACTATAACAACATACTTCCCCATATTATAACCTCCTATTATATTTAATTTTATCATAGTTAGATTATTTTTTATATATTATTATTATCTCCTAAATCAATCTATTATGTTGTTATTACATATTACATTTTCTTTCTAAAAATAAATCTTAAATAATCATTTTTAAAACCGGAAATTTATATAAAGAAAATATTGATTAAAAATGTAACCAAAGAATAATTAAGTTTTATAATTCTATTCCCAAATTAATAACAAAAAAAGCTAAAATAAAAATAGATAACCATTTAAAATCATATAATTTAAAAAGAAGGAATTTTATGCTACCAAATATTCCACCAAAATTATTTTCTATTAGTGCTGTTGCAATTGGGTATCTTCTTATTGATGATACAACAGCCAATGAGCAAAATGCCTTAGGAAACTGGCTTATGTTAGTAGCTCAAGTATTATCTACTAATGCTTTTTATCGTGCTGTTATGCAAGAACGAGGCCTAGAACCAACTAATTCAACAGAAACAGGAAAAAATAATGCTTACACATTTGCATCAAATCAAAATAATAATACTAATAATAATTACAATAGATCATCAAATAATAATCATTCAGAATATGACGAAACAATTGCAATGCTAAAAAAAATGATTAAAGCATTAGAAAAAGAAATATGTGAAATAAAAAAAAGTTCTCATTTGACAAGAAAATAATTTTATCTTACAATTTCCATCGAGGTATAATATGAAAAAATTTATTAACATACTTGAAAAAAAGGTTTTTATTGAAAATGATAGATTAACAAATTATGATATAGCAATTATATTTGGGGGACCAGACATGATACCATATCGAGTTGATAAAGCCATTGAATTATATAATAATAAACAAATAAAAAAAATATTAGTATCAGGAGGTATAGGATATTTTAAAAAGAGAAAAAATCCAAAAGAAGCTGAACTAATGAAACAATATTTATTAAATAATAATATTTCTAAAAAAGATATCCTCATAGAAGATACTTCTAAAAGTACAAAAAAAAATATTAAATATTCAATCGAATTACTAAAGAAGAAAACAAATTTTAAAAAATTAAAAATTCTTCTAATCTCATCCGATTATCATATTAAAAGATGTAAAATTTTATTTTTAAAATGTTGTAATAATTGTAATAATAAACTATCAATATTTGGAACTAAAAATCCTTTAATAAATAAAGATAATTGGTTTAAATCATTAAAAGGATACATTACTATAATAAAAGAGTATATTCTTTCATAAAAAAATTACTATAAGTTCTATAGTAATCTTTTAATTTATTGAAAAATATATGTATTCTTCTAACCAATTATCTAGTCCATCAACACTTGTCAATGCTGGCTTATCTTTATCACTAGTTGAATCTAGATAATCAACCATTTCACCTTTATTATATAAAACTAAAGATGGTGCATACTCTACTACTTCTGAGATACTTGTATTATCAGTATCTAATATTGAAATAGTATACACTTCCAAATTATTATCTTCAACAAATTGTTCTAATACAGTTCTAAATTCTGCACAAGATGTGCAACCAGGTAAATAAACAAATACAGCAAAACTTTTTTTTTCTTCTTCTAATTTTTTAAATTCGTTAACAGTAATTTCAGTAATTTTACCTTGTTCATAAAGTTCATCTTCTAAATAAAATTTTTCAACCTTACCACAACCAACTATCATTAAAGTTAATAAAATAACTAATACAACTTTTTTCACTAATTAACCTCATGTAATAATTCAAAGTCTATTTCATGATAAGCAACTTTCCAAAAATCATAAGAAACTTCATCATAAGAATCATTTTTTACTAAAACTTTATTCTCACCTTTATAATACCAATATCCACCAGTATTATATATTTTATTTTCGTCCCATCCAAGTGACACTAACATATTCTTAGTCATTCCGGAATAGCCTCCTCCGCCACACATTAAGAAGATATATTTATCTTTAGGAAATAAATACTCTAAAATATCCATAGATTCTTTATAATTAGCAACATATTTTCCATTATCATCTAAAGTAAATAGTGTTTTTCCTTCATAAGTAGTTCCAACAGCTTCTGGTAATCCAACAACATTTACTAAATAAGGATAAGGAACCACTTCGAATCCTTTAACAAATCCAGAAAGATAAGCATCTCCTCCAATATTTTCATATTCAGCTGGATCAATTAGCATTCTCATATCTCTATATACAGAATCTTCTCTACCTAAATATTTATCTAAAGAAGCCTCATTAACATTTGCATCAATCCCTAAATCACCTCTAACACCTTCACTTACTTCAGGTTTAGGCAATTCTGTTAATTTTTCCTTATCACCACAAGCACATAGCATAAATCCAATCATAATTACCATTAATAATTTTTTTATTTTTATATTTTTCATTTTTTTCCTCCTCCATAACTAGATTATATAACCTACTAATAAATAATTTCAATAAAATACAAGTTGAATATAACTCAACTATAAGTTGATACTAACTATTTAGTAATTCTATATATAGTATATCCTTCATCTGAAATAATATTAGAAAAATCACTCTTATATTCTATTACATACCTATAATCAAAAACATCTTTGTCATATCCAACATCTATAATATAGTCTATTTCTTTATTATTTATTAACTCATCTATTTCTTTTTTATTAAAATTATAATTATCGTAATCAGTATTCCACACAATATAAGAGAATTCATTTTTAGAGTATAAACTAATAAATTTATAATTATCATCTAAATAGCCAATAATTGAAGTACAATAATTATCTTTTAAACATAATATTCTACTACTAGGATTAATATTATTTTTTATATATCTAGCTACATTATAAGAATCAGAATAATTAGAGCTCATTTCCAAATAAACAAAATATAATGAATAAGGAATAGTCAAAAATATAAAACTAGAAAACAAAATGTTAAGTATTTTATTATTTTTAATATCAGCACACCATAAACAAAATATTAAATCAATTATTAACAAACAAGACTGTTGATAATATAATTCATATACATAAATATGAACTAGCAATTTAAAGAACAAACTACCAATAAAAACAAAAAACATATATTTTTTTTCTTTAGCAAAAATATACATCAATCCCAATAATAGAACAAAAGAAACAACCTGTAATATATGAAATCTACACTGATAATAAATATATTTCATCAAATAATAAATTATCAACAAACAAATATCACTAAAAGAATAAGATAAATCAATTTTATGATTTCTTACCTCAAAACATTTATACAATTGTAAAAACAATAACAAAATACCTAAAAATGCAATAATTATTCCAATTATTCTTTTTTTTCTATTATATTCTTCTCGTTTAATTAATAATTCATATAAATCTTTTAATAAAAGCATTCCAACTAATCCACAAATTAACACATGGGTATTAACAAGCAAAAACAATATTATATTATATATAATAGGTTTATCTTTCCTTTGTTTATAAATCCAAGCTAAACACATTACTAAAAGAAATATTAAAGAATAACTTCTAGCAAATACTGAACAGCAAAACAAAAAAGAAAAACTAAAACATATTAAACACTTAGTATATATCTTAAATGAAGATTTATATAAAAGAATCCACACTCCAATTAATGCAAATGATGTTGAAATAACTCCCATAATACAATACGAAAAATTAAGTTCCGCAAATAGTTTTATTATCAAGTGCCACAAACAAGGATGACCTTCATATTTCATTTGAAGAATTATCTCAAAAAAACTTAATTTTTTAACCATCAACCATACTTGAAACTCATCTCTTCCATATTCATGGTTAATCAATAAAAGAATAACAAAAACACAATATAGCAAAAAAATAAAATTATAAATATTTAAAAACTTTTTTTTCTTCATACTTTACACCACATAAAACATACTACAATTAAATTTCTAATTAATTCTATCTACCAAAGCTTTTTTCTTTTTATTAAAAATATTACGATTTTCATTATAATCAAAAGATCTTTTTCTAGCTTCAAATAATACTTTTCTTCCTTTTATAGATTTTGTATAAAGTAAAAAACTATTTCCTAAATATCTTGACCAATACTTATGAAAAATCATCGCTGTTTTCTTATTTATTCCCAGAGCGCTTGGAACACTATAATAAGTAGATAATAATATTTTTTTATTAATTAAAACATATCTCTGTTCTTCTTTTGAAAATATTTCTTCAATAGAATTCATTATTAATACTTTATCCCTAGATGAAATATTATCTATAATAAGATATAAATAAACATCATCACGATTATCAATAATATTAAATCTTATTTTATTATAAGAACTTTCAATTAATTTAACATCACATAAACTTCGTACTATACATTTAACAATATATTTTAATTGATTCTTAGGTTTAGATAAAACTAATAATTTAATACATTGTATAATAAAAGGTATATTAATAACTCCTATAATAATTAAGAAAAACTTATATAAACTATTATAAGTATCATTATTCACACTTGAAAATAAATATCTAATTAAGAATATTAAAATCAAAGATACTACTAAACCAAAAATTTTTTTTATATCTATTGTTGAAAAATCATTTTTCATATCATCTTTTTTTACTTCGATTATTTCATTTACTATATTATCATTCACTTTATATTTATCAATTAATTCAAACCATCTTTTATACATATCATTTCTCTTATTACTTAAAAGAATTATTTCATTATTATATACATCAATATTTTCTTTAGAAAAATAACTCGGAATGATATCTAATCTATCAATACCACTTTCTAAAACATCTTTATTATAACCAATGCCTACAAACGTATTAAACCTTCTTATCATCGTATCATAATCAGCATTATCTATTAAACTTCTATTAATATCCTTAACACAAACTAAATGCCACACATTAGCGGTCTTCATAGGATTATCATTTACTCTAATAGCTCTTCCTCTCATTTGATTAGATAATACATAAGAACCAACAAAACTAGCCAGTATTAAACTATTTATACTCTGTTCATCCCATCCCTCACCTAATAATGACTTAGTACCAATTATAATATTAATATCCCCCACAGAAAATAACTTTGATATGACATTCATCAACTTATTTTTTAACTTATTAGTAGTCTTTACAATAACATAATTTTCTCTATATTTAAGTTTCTCATATTCAATTTTATCTTCAGTAATTCCAAAAACTTTAGCTTCTTCAATTAATTTTCCCTTCATACTAATAGGAATCATATAAATACTTCCAGTTAATACTGCCATATTAATATTAATATCATTATCTAATAACTTAAATAATATTGGAAATACACCCAAAGACTTAATCTCTAAATTTTCTAATTCTAAATACTCTTTTCTTAAAAAATCAGTAAGTATTACCATTCTAAGATTATCTCTCATATTACTATATTCAGATTTTACTATATCCAAAATACTATCTAATTTACTTATACTATTTATAAAATAATTTTGTAAATTAGTATTATTTGTTAACAAAACCTTTTTCTTTTCTATTGCTCCCATTTTAAATAATCTTTTTTCTATGGTATTTAATAATTCAACATTTTTAAAATTTTCTCTATTATCAAATAATATATTCTGAAGTAATATTTCTAACCACTTAGCATTTAATTCAGGAATACTTTTATTATCTCCTAATACCTTTACATGTTCTTTTGTAACTTCTATTCCAGAATATTTTAAAAATACAAGAATACTACTATAGAACTGTGTATTTTCTAATATTTCTTCTATATAAACTTCACAATCTTTAAAATAAGGATGATTTCTTATTACATCAATAAAATCTGCATTCATTATTAAATCATCTATTAATTTTTTTACTTCTTCCTCATAAGCTTTAATCATCTCATTCTCATTTTTGGTTGGGTAACTAAAATAGACATAGTCCTGATGAGGACATAAGTTTTTAGCTTTAACAAGTTCTGGAACACTTATCTCTGCATCTACTTCCCCACACAAAGAAATATACCTTTTCCATTCATTTTGTTCTATATCATAAGGAGGAGTAGCTGTTAATGATATAACAATTACATCAGGTATAGATTCAACTACCTTTTTTAAACTATTCCACCATTCATTTTTTAAATGATGTGCTTCATCAAGAATAATTGTTTTAATCTTATGTTTTTTTATCTCGCTAATTAAATTATAATTCTTAATATCAATATCACTTCTAATTACTTCTCTAAAAACTTCATCATCAGTTTCATCATTATCATCATTAGAAATTCTACTTATCTTCTTATAAGCACAATGTAAACCTTGATAAGTAACAGAATTAAAATATTTTAATTCATAAATATCATCACTTATCCATTCTGGTTTACTTGAATTAACAGACATAAAAGAAGTTAAAAATCTATCTATCCATTGATTCTTTATTGTTATAGTAGGAGATAATATTAATACAGCTTCTCCTATTCTCCTTGCTAGTTCTAATCCCAGCACTGTTTTTCCACTGCCAGGAGCAGCAACTATATGTATTTTTTTATCTTTTATCAAACTATTAACTTCTTCTAATACTTTTTCCTGATAAGGTCTCCAAGGATACTTAAACTTAATACTTTCATCAAACATAAAAACATCTCACTTTGTATATACATTATAACATGTTAAATCTATTACTTAAAAAAGTTATTAAATAATAATGTTTATAAATAAAAAGATAATCATTTTGATTATCTTTTTTCACCTGGTTTACTAGGTCTTTTAACTAAATAAGGAGTAGCAACTTCATTACCGGTAAATCTAATAGATCTTTCCCATACATTACTAGCTATAGCCTTTTCATATTCAGGATTAAAAGCCATTGAATAGCCTTCCTTATCTCCTTTTATTATTCCTCTAACTAAATAACTATATTCACCGTCTATCATATATTGTTCAACAACAACCAAATAAGATTGTTCTTCTTGACCTGCATCAATCTTTTTTATTATTTGATGACTCAATCTTTTATGAACATACTTAAATGATTCTTTTGCATCAGGCATAATAAATGTTTTATAATCCCCTACACTAACCATCTTATCAATATCTATATCTTCCCAATTAATTCTATCTAAATCTAAACTAGTACCTATAACATACTTAGTATTAAATAAGTGATTAGGATGACATATATGTATACAATGACCATCATCTATAACTGATAACATATCATTAAATAGTTCTTGTCCCTCTTTGCTAAATCCTTCACCTTTCTTATATTGAATTCTTTTATATTTCAATGAACTTACTCCATCTGCAACAGGATTCTTTCCTTTATTCTGGCAATAATCTAAAAAATTATCTAAATTAAGTATTTCATAAACACCCTTACTATAATCTTGAACATCTAAAAACTCATCTATTATTGCAACATCATAACCAGATGATGCCACTAATTTTCTAAACTCTTCAACATACTCAGGAAAAGACAACATAAATCCTCTCTTTCTCCCAGTAGAACTAAGTACTATTTGCATATAATCTTTATTTGTAATATCATCATCCCATATATTAACTAGATATCCAGTATTTACTAAAAATTTTATAGCTGTTTGTTCTTCTTTATTAAACCTTTTACTTATATCAGCAGGTGTCAATATTTCCATATCTAAGACTTTCTTTATAACCAAGTCTTCTATATTAATTCTGCTCAAATAATCAATAACCACATTATCTCTATATCTCTCTAATATAGCCTTAACTTCAGGAAGTATATTTCCATTGCCATCTAAATATTCTCTTTTCAATGTATATCCAAAATTAGTTTCTTCTATATAAGTTTTTATATCATCATTTTTATATGTAAAAGATAATTGATTAGTTTTAGAGATTTCTTCACCTATTATCCTTAAAGCTAAATTATCTATATCTTTAAATCTTAATAATATACTAGAAATTAAATGCTCAAAATATATTTTTTTTGTTTCTAAATTTGTATCAATTGTCATATTAAAAATCTCCTTAAGAAATCATTTTATCACATTATCAATTAATTTAAACAAAAAAAATAATCTTTTACTAATATTTACCATCAATAAAAAATTATTTTTTAATATTAAAATTACTTAATACTTTTTTTGTTTTTATATTCTTCTCTTATAGTTTGTAATCTTTCCATACCAATAGAAGTTAATTGTAATTCTCTTTCTTCATTATTATCTGGATTACTACTACAAACATATATTATAGACATATCTTCAAGTAATCTATTTATAACATAATCTTCTTCACTATTAAAAACAGAAGGAACTAAATATTCAGAAATACCACCCAATTAAAAATCTTTCTTAGTATCACTTCTTCTAAACTAATATCTTCTATTATATTAGGAATTATTTATCCTTATTTATCCTTAAATAAAGTACAAACTTCAGGAGTATCTAACATATAATAAGAATTACCAAATTTCATAATATAATTTATTATACCTCTTATATCTACTGCAAAAGGACTTAATCTACAATCATATCTTTCTAATAAAATATCTCTGTATATATCTAAATCGACACTACTAAACTTTCTATATCTTAACAGTAAACCTGCAATTAAGTTTTCATTAGTAACTCTTACTAATTCCATATACAATCCCCATTAAGTAAAATGTATTCTAGCAAAAAGTATTTCTTAAGTCAAAAAAAAATTACAAATATTTTGTAATCATTTTAATCTAAAAAAGCATTATATAAATATCTTATCTATTTTCGCCCAAATCAATTTTCTGATTAACAGCTTCTTCTAGTAATTCAGGATTATCAAATATATGTTGTAATAACTTAACTGACTTAGCAAAGTAATATCCATCTGCAATTCTCTCATCTAAGTTAATACCAAATTCGCAGAATTTTCTTACTTCCTCAGTACCATCATCATAATGAACATCATCATCTTTTATTTCACCCATTGTCGCCAAACTAGAACAAGTACCAAAACAAGTCAAATTATGATATATAGCACCACATCTAATTGAACCTAAATTAGATACAATAATACTACTATAATAAATATTATCTTTCACTAAGAAACTAGGTAAAATTCCCTTTTTATCCATCCATTTAAGTAATCCTACTAGGGGAACTCTTATTATATTAGGAAATTTACCAACAATATCAATAGCATTATTAGCACCTTCCTTTTTATAAGAAACATTTTCATTTCTAATATTTTCAACATAATCTTTTATCTTTTTAGCAATAGTATCTATATTATCATCAGAATTTATAGGTACCATTACCATCATTTCTTCACTTTTATCATCAAAAGACACTTTAGCTACAAAAGATACTACTACATCATTATGTTCATAAACATGTCTATCAGATACAAATCTATTTAATTTATTCCTATTATAAAATATTTTACCTATTGCTGTTACAAATACATGAAAATAAGTATAATCAAATCCTTCTTCTTTCTTCTTTTCAACATACTCTACTAATTTAGTAACATCCATTTTTTGATTAATATAAACATCACTATCACATCTATCAGGTTTTAAATCTATCATAATTTGTTGCATACCAGTAATATCTCTTACTCTTTTAGCATTTCTAGTACTCATAAAACTCATCCTATCTAAAAGAATTATAACATAAAAAATAAAACCATTATACAGTTCTGTTTATTTTTATATTTTATCTGTCTTTTCTAAAAATACATTAAAAGAAATATACCAAGTATATATTCTTTTCCTATTTTCTTTATATATATTAAGTTTCTCTTTATTACACTTAAATTAGAATCAATATATCTACTTATACATCCCTCATAACATTTATCTATAAAAGTTCTTATTACTATAATCTCACTATTCATTCTAATTTAAAATTATTCAAAAAAATAATTTAAACAATAATAAAAAAAAGTCATAAATGACTTTTAATTTTCTTCTATTACATTCAACATATCGATCTTTCTATAAGAAAATAAACTAAAGAAAAATGATATTAAGATAATAACAATAGATAAACCAAATACAAATAATAATATATAAATAAAATTAATTAAAGAAACAACATAAACACTCATTAAAGTAAATATAAGATAAATAATAAAATATAATAATAAAGTACTAATCATAACTATTATAGTAATAACTAATTCATAAATAAGTTCAATAAAGTTAACAAATACATTTGAATATCCAAATAACTTTAATAAAGCATTATTTTTCTGACTATTCTTATTAATATATCTAAAAGCATAAAATAATAATATTATAGAAATAAGAACTACTATATTAATTCCAAATCGTATTGCTTCAATAACTTTTTCTATTTCATTTACTTCTTCATCTAAATTTTCTTTTTTTTCTACACTATATCCTAATTTATCAATTTCTTTGATTACACTATCTATATTCTTATATTCATCTATAATCAGATTTATATTTCCTAGTAAAGCGTTATTTTCATTTGCAATAGTTCTTAAAGTATCTGTATTAGTATAAATATAATTTCCATATTCCGAAACAATCCCAACTATCAATAATTCTACACCATTATTAATAGTTATTTTTCTACCAACATCAATTTCATTTTCAGATTTCAAATTAACAGGTATTAATATTTCATAATCATTCTCAATATTTCTTCCACTTTTTATTATCTGTTCACTTTCATAAGAATTAACTAGTATCATTATACAATCATAATCATGTTCCAAAACCCAATTACCATATTTTTCATAACCATAGTTAACATGCTCTAAATTTAAAAGTTTATTTATTTCATCAGCATTATAAGTTTTATAGTAATCAACAGATATAATACGATTTTCATCTTTTTTACTAACCATTATATTAATTAAATTTTCATAATAACTTAAACTATATAATCCAAATATAATAAGTAGACTTACAACAAATAAAAATAAAGTCGTCATTAAGAATTCCTTCTTATTCCTAAACTTACTTATTAATATTTCTATCATTTTTTGCCTCTTCTAATTTACCATTTTTAAGTTCTAATACTACATCAACATATTTTTTTACTATATTACTATGAGTAACAATTATTATGCATTTTCCTTCTTTACTTAGTTTTCTTAGTAATTCTAAAATATTTTCTTCATTCTCTGGATCTAAAGAACCAGTTGGCTCATCAGCAAGTAATATATCAGGATTATTAGCTAAAGCTCTTGCAATTGCAATTCTTTGTTGTTCACCACCAGATAATTCTCTTGGAAAATGTTCACTTCTGTTTTCAATTTCAACAATATCTAATAAGTATTCTACTCTTTTATTTCTATCAACTTTTGAAATATCTTTATTAATCAACATTGGTAATTCAATATTTTCAGCTGCGGTCATCAAAGGATTCAAGTAAAAAGATTGAAAAACAAATCCAATATTTTTATTTCTAATTTTTGCTAACACTCTCTCGCTTAATTTGGTTACATTCCTTCCATTAAGTAAAATTTCTCCTGAATTTGGTTTTCTAATCAACCCAAGAATATTAATTAGTGTAGTTTTTCCTGCTCCACTTCTTCCTACAATTGCATACACTTTATTCTTTTCAAATTTATAGCTAATATCATTTAAAACAATCAAATTCTTTTTTCTTTTTCTAAATTTTTTATAAATATTTTTACACTCTAAAACTACTTCACTCATTTTTATCATCCATTCTACTATTCATGTTCATCTAACTTTTTACTTAAAGATTTATTATTAAATAATGAAACTAATATAATGAATACAAATGATATACTTGAAATATATATCAAATATTTTATTGAAAATATAATTTCATATTTACTAAATATAAAAGGTCTATAATATATAATTAATTCCATCAAATATTTATAAACAACTGATAATATGATTGACACAAGAAAAGCAATTAACGCAATTATTATATTACAAAAAAGATTAATAAATTTTATATTTTTATTTGAATAACCTAAAAATTTATATAACTTTAAGTTTCTAAGATTTCTATTGAAAAAAATATTAAATAAAATAACTATTAAACATAGATTTATTAATAAAATAATTGAACTAAATATTGTCATTGAATTATCTAACTCTTCTAAGTAATCAGGAATATCAACTACTAATTTATTATATCCGTATTCTAAACTTTCTAATTTGTTTAAAACTTCATCCATATTTTGAAAACTATCTACTACCAACATTAATGGCATTTCTTCATAATCGTATTCTTTCTCTTTGAATGAATATGCTTCATAATACACAGTCTTTTTTAAATTTTCATTCATAAAACAAACATTATCATTTAAATTAGTTTCACTTGCTTTATAAGTTCCAATCATTTTTACATTAATACTTTTATTGAACATCTCACCATTTTCATCATAAGCGGTATACGAAAAAGATAAAGTTTTATTCAAATATTTTTTAATATTAATTCTATCTTTATTAGTTATTTTAGTTACATAACTATTTCCATATAGTGTCAAATTAGCATACATTACTTCTGGACAAATTAAATAAAGTCCTTCATTATCAGGGAATTCCGTTCCTGCTGTAAGTTTAGGAAGTGAATTATTATCTGCAGTATAAGCAACAAATTTACCATCAGTATTTTTTGTTTTAAAATCTTCATTTGTAAATTTAACAAGCGGTAAATCGTACATCTTTAAAACTGTTTGAATATGATCAATATTTTTTAACTCTTCCATATGTTCTTCAATATTTCCAGTCTTTCCAACCATTAAAATACGAGCATAATAATCATCTTTACTATAATTATGAATTACGTTATCTTCAATTCCTTTTTGATAAATAGAAATTATCGTTCCTATAAAGAAAACGATACTCATAATTAAAATAATTATTTTCGTCATCTTATCTCTTAAAACAGTCTTAAAAGAAATACCCATAATATCTGTCATAAAATCACCCATTTTAAAATTTTTCTATGCGAGCCTAATTAAAGCCCGCATAGATTAGTTTATATATTATGAATTGCTATTAATACCCAACTCAGCTGTCATACCTGCATATTTTATTGTACCAGTAGCATTTGCTTGTTTTAAACTTACCTTCCATGTACCAGCACCAATATCAGAATAATTAAAATAATGACATGCATAAGCCAAAGATTTTACTTCTGAAACTGCAGTAACATATGAATTCCCTGATTTTACTTGAATTGTTAACAAAGTCTTTTTAGAATATGAAGTATCCGTAAAATTAGTAGGCGTTAATTCAATTTTAGCATTATCATATGGAGCAGTTATTGCACCGCTAGAAAAAGTATTTCCAGATGCAATAGTAGTACATATTCCAAAAATAAGTTTTGCACTAACCACACCAGTTCCAATTATAAAAAGAACTAATGCAGAAAATATTAACAATTCTTTTTTGTTTTTTTTCATTCAATATACCTCCTTCCATCAACTAAAGAAATAATGCATGCTTTTTTTCTTTATAAGTATAAATTAATACTTTTTAGTAAATAAAGTAAAGAGTAGAAATTACTCATTTTAGAGTAATTTCTACTCGCAATAAAATTAAATAAAAAAAGTGTTATCTAATCCTTCAAAGGAAAAGAAAAATATTTTTCTTTTAAATTATTATCATAATAGTGAATCGATAAATAAAAGTCCCTCAAGTCATACTTATTATCTTTTAGTTCTACAACAACAGAATAATTTTTTAAAATATTAGATAAATTACAATCTTCAGAGTAATCAGATTCACAACTAAAATTTTCTTTTAATATAACATTATTTTTTGTCAATAACGTTACTTCAATTGAATCAGTTACCGGTTCATTTATTGTCCCTAAATAAATTCCATTATAATTCAAACTTTTAATAAATAGTATACTTTTACCAAATTCATTAGCAAAATAATATCCAGAAGTTGTAAAATCTCCATTATAGCCTATTTTTTCAATCGTAAAATAGTTACGCTTACTAACAACTGAAGAAGTAATGAACACAGTTAATAAAATAATAACTACAATAATCAACAATAATTTCATTCTTTTCATTACTTTATTTTTATAAAATTTTATTGCTCCAATCATCACATCATCAGTATTACAAATCTTTTCATCTTTTTTACAGTTCAGAAGTTCTACAACACTAACATTTAAAATTTCAGCTAAATCTTTTAATAAAAAAATATCAGGAGCAGAAATACCTCTTTCCCATCTTGAGACAACTGTTCTATCAACATTGATTTTTTCAGCTAATTGTTCCTGAGTTAACCCTTTATTTTTTCTTCCTTGAGCAATAAACTCTCCCATTAACTCTTGATTCATACTACCACCCCACTTAGTATATCACAAAAAAAGAATCCTAAGATTCTTCTCTATAACTTATATCATAACTACTAGGTCCTTTTATACATTTACCATTTAAATCAAATTTAGATGCATGACAAGGACAATCCCAAGTTTTCTCTATTTCATTAAATATTAAAGTACATCCCATATGAGGACAATTACTTAATACTACATATTCCTTATTATCATCAATATAAACTGCCACTTTTTTTCCATTTCTAGTTTCATATTTTATTCTATTACTATACCACTCTTTATTTTTAACAACTTTATTTTGAATAAAACTCTTTATACTACTTCCCATATTTAAAAAACAATCTAAGGAGCATACTCTTAATGGATCAAATATATCATCATAATCTGTTCTTTTCCCATTTACCATATTACTAAGTATGTAACCAGCAAGTAATCCATTAGTCATTCCCCATGTACTATAAGCTGTTCCGATTAACAAGTTTTCATTATCTTTTTCTAATCTTCCAATATATGGTATTCTATCAATACTCATCATATCGTCATTAGACCATATATATTCTGCTTTAATACCTAACATTTGAGCTTCTCTTAATGTATTATTAAAATTTTCAACTTCATTCAATTTATTACATATATTATGTGAATTACCCAAATAAAAAACATATTTATTACCAAAATATCTAATTGACTTAACAGGCATAGATGTAGTTATTAAAGATTCTCTTTTATAATCATTAGTTTTACCTACAACTATATATGATTTTTCTGTATAAACTTTTAAAGGCATCATATAAGGTTTCAAGAAAAAAGGATAATGACAAGCTATAATAACTTTTTTAGCTACTATCTTATTATCTTTAGTGTAACAAATATAACTATCACTCTTTTTTACAATTTCAATTATCTCAGTTTTTTCATAAATATTAATTCCTTGGCTCTCTATAATATTTCTCAAAGAATATAAAAATTTTAAAGGATGATATGTATAAGTATCATTAACAGATATTGCATATTTACACTTCAAATCATTATCCATAAAAGTATATCTATTAACTTCAACACCAAAAGACTCTAAAATATTTTCTTCCAATTTAATATTATCAACTTCACTACTTTTATTAGTGAAAATATAAGATTTTACTTGTTCAAAATTACAATTTATCTCTTCATTTTTAATAATTCTTTTAAATTCATCAATAGCTAATACCTGTGATTCATAATACCTTTTAGCAACTTCATACGAATATCTCTCCTCTAAATCAGAGTAAATTGTTTCTTGTAAATAATTTATTTTACCTGTTGTTCTAGAAGTAACTCCCATTCCGACATTATTTTTTTCTACAACAGCTATTTTTAAATTATTATCTTTCAAATAATAAGCACAACTTATTCCTGTTAATCCTCCTCCTATTATTAAAACATCAACATCTATATTATCTTTTAAACTATTTACTTCTTTTAAATGAATATCTTTAGTCCAAATACTTTTAATTTCCATCTTTTTCATCATTTATAGTATTAACAATTATTATTAAGAAATGCAAAAAACTGCCAAAGCAGTTTTCTTAATATAAAATTTTTCTACATATCACACTTACTATAATAGAAATTCCAAAAAGACAATGTAGTAGATGCAACTTCATCTTTAGGTAATTCATCATATTTATAAAATTCATATCCCAAACACTTACCAGGCTCATTTATTTTAAGAATTCCACCTATATAAGTACATTTATATAAAAGAAATAACCAATTAACATCTTGATTTGTTCTAGAATCATATTTCTTAACCAAGCAAGCACCTACTAATTGATCAATCGAATAATTAATTTCATTACCAACCTCTTCTAGTATTTCTCTATTCATAGCTTCCTTAAAAGTATTATCACTTTCCTCGAAAGCTCCACCTATATCTTCTAATTTACCAAATTCATCTCTCGATTTTGGACCTCTTCTCTGTAATAGAATTCTCTTATTTTCATCCATCATTAAAGAAATAACAGCTACTCTATATTTTGGTAAATTAATATCATTTTCTTTTAAGTATTCTTGTAAATCTAAGTAATCAATAACTTCCCTTTTAAAATCAATAAACATAAAATCACCCCTAAAGTAATTAAATATCAATAATAAATTGTCTTTGTTCTATGATATGGTTTAACCATTTTACTCTTATCTTGTCCAAGTAACCAAATATAATCATTTATATCCATTCTTGAAACTTTACCTTCAAGTTTTTCATAAATATAATTAATAATAACTAAGTTATTAGCTCTTATTTCTACTTCCATTTCACTACCATAAGATAACTCTTGATAATTATCCACCATACTAGCCAGTTCATCATTGAATTCAATCATTCCTAAACATCTCATCACTTGTGGTATTTTATAATCAGCACATCCCATTAAATTAGTATAATTAACTTCTACATCTTCTAATAGTTTTCTCACATGCAAAATATCAGATGTAATTAATTGTGCTCTTTTATAAAAATATATTCTTTCACCTTTATAATCACATTCATCATTAAAATAATCAAAACTATTAATAATATAATCTAATAAAGAAATATCATCTTTATAATCTTTTATTTCATTATAGAAATCTTTAGCAATACTATCTAAATATTTATTCATTTTAACTAAACAATTATATCTTTCTTCCAATAAAGGTATTTCAATATTCCCTTTTAATAAATCTTTAAATTCATCATATGACATATTAAAATCTTGATTTTTATTAAATCTATCAATTAATAAATACATAATTGCATAAGAACCATCCAACTTGCCTACTGCGGATTCAATTGTCCACTTTGGTTCACCCCAAAAACAATAATCACCTATCGTATGATAAACAAGCAAAAAATTAACAAGATTCCTATAACCAAGATCCATTATTCCAAAAGGATTAGACTTTAACCAATAACTTATTTTATTGAATTCACCACCTTCAATAATTCTATCTATCTTTTTATAATTAATCGAAACATATTTAGAATTTTCACTAACATACTTTGTTGTTTTTTCTATTTTACTTAATAAATTACTCATTAATAACTACCTCTCTAAAAATAATTTTATCATATATTAAAAAAAAGCTTAAACTATTTAAATCTTTATTATTCTAAATAATTTAAACATCTTCTTTCTTATATTTTAAAAATGTATCAATTCCATCTCTTTTGTCACTAGCTTGATCTAGCATAACTGAATTACTAATTATTCTATAATAATCCAATTCTTTTTTAGCAAGTTTCATTCTTTCATCTAATGGCAAATCAACACCTAAATCACTCATCAAAGAAATCTTATCACTTTTACCAAGTTTCTTTAAAAAATCTTCAACACATTTATTTTCATAAGCTTCTAAGAATTGTTCTTTTCTAATAATATTAATTTTCTTATTAACACGATTTATTCTAAAAGAAACATTATCATAGTTTTTTTCTAAAGCTAATAAATACATTCCCATTCTAAATGACTCATTAAATTTTTTTAATACATTAAATATTGTATCTTCATCATAATCTAATGAATGAAATTCTTCTAATAATTGATACATCATTAAAACTAATTCTTCACTAAATAAGTTATTAATTAGTTTTTTATTAATTTTCATATCACATTAACTCCATATTTAATAGTTTATTAACTAAATCTATATCTATATCCTTCTGCGCTATATTTTTAGGTAAAGTATTAGGTGCAAGTCTATCATTAAAATCAATTAAACAAAGTGGCTTAAAAAATTGTTCATAACTTTCTCTTCCTAAAGCTCCACAACATACTATAAAATTATTTATATCAGAACCATTTTCCCTAAATAATTCTTTTTCTAAACTTAAATCAAAATAATAATAATCTTCACCTATTAATACTAAATTAGCAACATAAAAAGTTGACTTTTCTAATTTTAATACAACATTTAAAACATCCATTCCAATTTTATGTAATATTTCACTAAATATATATGAATTAACAATTGGATCAGTTTCTCCATTAAATAGCCCATGATATAATTGATTTTTTAAAACACTATTTCCTATATTAGTAATTTCTGTATCATTTTCTTCATTCAAGACCAAATAACTATGTAGTTTTAAAGCATTTGATAATTGTTCTTTTTCATCATTTGGATGTTTCAACTTTAACATTTCTATTATTTCTTTAAACTTATCTTCTATCATAAAGTTAATACCAATATCTTTTATATCAACTGCTAAAGAAGTATATTTCTTTCTAGAAATTCTCAAATTCGATTCAACACACGTTTTATCTAATCCATTAAAAGTAACAAGATATATATTATCTCCTTCCCCTAAATAAGAAATAATACTTTTTATTATTCCGATACTACCATTACTAATAACAGCTACTTCATCTCCAACTTCAAATTTGGCTTTTAATTGTTTCATCATAGCCACACCACCTATTTTATATTTTTTATTATATCATAAATAAAAGAAGTAATCTATTGATTACTTCTAACATTTAATTAAAGTTATTTTTTACTATTATCTATTTCTTCTTTTTTTTGAAGACCTATAAACATATCAGAATAAATATTCAAAATATCCAAATAGAAATTATTTAAATCAAATTCTTCATTAGTACTATACCATATAGGTTTTATAATATCTTTATCAATAAATCTATTTATCCATTTATCAGATATACCTAATGCCATTGCATATGGTAATACTTCATATACACAATTTTCATTATCGTTTAATTCTTTATTAATAACTTCATCATTACAAAAAACTAAATAATTTTTATAAGCACTTATCTTACTTAACATTTTATTTCCATATTTAGTTCTATCACTCAATATACTAGCTATACATGCAATTATTAAAATAGATATAATACTTACTATATATATAATAATATATAATATATCTTGTAAATATGCTTTATAAGAAGTTAAAACAATAGGCGAAACAATTAATATTAAAGAAACTAGAGAATACAATATTTTTTCTATCATACTATTCTTACTAACAACACTATTTAACAAAATAATATAACCAATTATAGTAACAATACAATTTACAACTATAACACTAGGTTGATATTCTATAAATATATTAGTAATACTAAGTACTAAAGTTATACAAATCATTATCCAAAATAATAATTTATAATTAAATACTTTTCTATTATATATTTTATTTTTTCTTTTCTTTCCTAGTTTAACAACAATTATATCTTTCAAATCTTCCAACGAAGATAATAATTCTTTTTTAGATACCACATCTTTTGATAAAAATAACTCATTCATAAAAGCCATTTCTAAACGATCATCTTCTTCATAATCACGCTTTTTTATAATAGAATAATTCTTTTTACTCTTTTCTATTTCAATATACCCTTTATTAGCTAAACAAAATAATAAAGAAGCAATATCACTATCTTTAATATCTCCACTATATAAATATCCTAATTCTAAACTATTTAACTTTTCATTAAAATATATGCTTTCAAAAGTAACTTTTTTATGATTATGTTTATTAACAAATAATACTATCAAAGCAATTATCAAGAATAATAAAGGAGTTACAAAACTAATTATCGTTAATCTACTAACATTACTAGAACAATTAACAAAATAACCATCTTCTAGTTCTATACTAATAGCATAACTAATTCCAGGATTTATAACATCATCAATTTTTCCCTCTATAACGTTATCTTTAACTGTATAATTTACATTTTCAACATTTATTCCATTTGCATCAATAAATCTTATATTTTTTTCTGAAAACTCTTTTGGCATTATTATTTTAAAACTAATACCATCAGTTTTAACTGTTAAATTATTAATTAAATAAAAGACAAATTCGTCATTATCTTTTAAAGTATCTTTACCAACATTATAAGTATATTTAAAGTTATAATTCTTCGTAATACTTTCTTTATCCTCTTTACCAATTTTTAAATATCTTAATCCTTCTTCTGTAAAAAGGCTATAATAATCCTCAACCACTATATCACTTATAACAGCTCTTTTATTTACTTTACTTCCATCATTTCTTACATAAGTATGTCTAAAAGGAATACCTATATTTAATGGAACAACATTTTTATTAAAAACAGCATCAAAAGATTCTTGTACGAAAAAAACATTATTTTCCCCAACCTCAACTATTATATTATAGTTCTCAAAATAATATTTATCATTCTGACCTTTTTCCAATATTTCCACATCAGAAACAATATCAGCTTCCAAAGAATAATAATATATGTCATCCAATTTAACATCAATTTCATCAGCATATAAATATTGATTATATACAGTCTTGCCCTTAGCTGGAATATTAACAACAGATATTCTTTTTTCAATTATCTTTTTATTTTTATTATATACATTTAAAGTTAATTCTAAATCAACATCTCTAACATAATTATTAGTAATATTACCATTAAATAAAACCCCAGCTCTTCCAGTAGATAAAATATTCGAATATCTTGTGTATCCAACATTAGTAACAATTACTTCACCAATTTCAAATTTTTTTATTATATCAATAGTAGAAGATAAATCAGATTCTATTCTTTCTGCTAATACCATTGCAGGCATAACAAAAGATAATAGTAATAAAATTATAAATTGTAACACTCTTTTCATGTTAATCAACCCACTATCCTATTATTAATAAATTATATCACAAAAAAAGGTGATTGAACACCACCATTTAATTATTCTTTCTTATAACTATAAAATAAAATATAGACAATATTATATATAAAATTCCAACTATTAACGGCAATAAATACTTAATTAAACTTTCTTTTATAGTACAAAGACTATTATCAATCTTATCATAATATATAGTTATTTTATTAGAATTAAAACTATCTAATTGACCATCCAAAGAAGATTCTATATAAGTAATAAATTCTCCTTGTTCAGTAGTATACTTTACTACTGGATAAAACTCACTATCATTATTAGTTACCAATTGACCTATTATTTCTCCCTCAACAACATATTCAGTATCATTAACAAATGAATAATAATTTGCAAAATTAAAAATAACTTTACCAACATTAAATAAACCTAATACTAATATCAAAATAAACAATATATAAGAACATACTTTAGATACATATTTATCTTTAAATAATATAAATAGTAATACTAAATCAATTAAAATAACAATATTTATTACTATACTAGGGTTTCTTAATAAGTTTTCAAAACTATCATTAAAATCTCCTGTTATACATTTTTTTCCATATTCACTACTACAATACATCAATAATGCTTCTGTACTATCAACACTAGATTCTATTTGTTCTCCATAAAAATTAGTTAATTCATCAATTTTTATACTTTCTTGACCATAATACAATACTTCATAATAATCTTCTATCTCAGCATTCCACCTCACTTTAGTAGACCAAAAAAAGAGTCCAACTAAAGTTACAATAACCATTAATATTATAATTAATATCTTTTTAATATTTAATTTTTTTAAAGTAATTTCATTTTCAACTACATCAACATCTTTAACATTTACTTTCTTCATATCATCACAATCCTAAAAACATTATATCATAAAAAAAACATTAGATAAATCTAACGTCTAAATTCAATATCTTTAGTATCTTTTTTTTCATTAACTAAAACACAAAATTGTACTATTTCATCAAGTAAAGGAATACACTTTATATCTCCACTTTTTAATAATGCAAAGATATCATCAGCTTCTAATCCATACGTATCACAAACTAATTTAAATAACGAAATATCTTTTAAAAAAATATCAGATAAAGTAACAACATAAGAAGAATATGTTTGAAGAACAACAGTATTTTTCTTTATCTCTAATAATTTAGACTTTATACTATTCTCCATTTTTACCTCTCCTTTTTTTTAGTGATTCTTCTAAGAAACGCCTAACTGTAGCCATCATTTCTTCACCTTCTATTATCAATTCATCTACTTTATCATTATTTTTTATTCTTCTTTTTTTACTTTCAAAATCCTGAGTCAACAATGTCATTCTTCTAATCGGCTCTTGAAAATCTTTAGTAACTCTGTCATCTTTCTTAATTCTAACCATATCAATATAAATAATATTTTTGGGTAATTGCCTAAATAACAATCTTATTTGAAAACCTTTTAACTCCATTAATCCAGATAATTTACTATTATTAGAATTAAATCTTCTAACTTTTTCTTGATTATTTACTAGTTCTCCATTTTCTAACTGATCAAGCAATTCAATTATCTCTTCATAATAATGTTCATCTATATTTCTCTTTAAATCATTTAAAAAAGCAATAGAACCACTCGGAGTTACACCGAATATTATATTTATTTTTTTAGTTTCGTCAACTTTTTCTTCTGTTGAAATAGTATAAGAATCACTTAAAATCTTCTCACATATTTTTCGTTTTTTTTGTATGTCATTTAATTCATTTATATATAATTGTTTATCTTCTTCATCAAGAGTACTTCGTAACTCATTAAAATAATACATTATCTCTTCATCTAATGATTCAATAACACCTTTCATTATATCTAAAAAATTAGTAAAACTAGGAGATGGTAATATTGAATAAAGCATCTCCGGAGAAACACTTAAAACTGAATAATAATACTGTTTTCTTAATTCTATAAATTTCTCATTCATAAATAACATCCTATCATACATTAATTATAACATAAAAAAGACAATCCTAAATTGTCTTTTCAAATTGACTATTATATAACTTCTCATAGAATCCACCAAGTTTCATTAATTCTTCGTGACTTCCTTGTTCAATTATATTTCCTTCATTCATTACTAAAATTACATCAGCATTTTTAATTGTTGATAATCTATGAGCAATTATAAATGAAGTCCTACCTTCTGTTAATTTATCCATCGCTTTTTGTACTAATTCCTCAGTTCTTGTATCAACATTACTTGTTGCTTCATCTAATATTAAGAACGGAGCGTCTTCAATCATACCACGCGCAATAGTAAGTAACTGCTTTTGACCTTGGCTGATAGTATCATTATCACTAATTACATAATCTAATGCACCAGGTAATGTTTTAACAAAATGATCAACCCCAACAACTCTTAATGCTTCCCAGATTTCTCTATCAGTTACATCCTCATTATTAAATTTTATATTATCTCTAATACTACCTTCAAATAACCAAGTATCTTGTAAAACCATAATAAATAAATCATGTATATTTTCTCTAGTCAATTCACTAGTTGAAACACCATCTATTAAAATTTGACCATTATTAATATCATAAAACTTCATAAGTAAATTAACCATAGTTGTTTTTCCAGCACCAGTAGGTCCTACTATAGCTATTTTTTGACCAGGTTTAACATTAACACTAAAATCCTTTATTATAGTTCGACCTGCATCATAACCGAATTTAACATGTTTAAATTCTATTTCTCCTTTTACTTTAGATCTATTCAATCTTTTTTTCATATCATCCTGTGAAGGCATTTCCTTTTCATCTAAGAACTCAAACACTCTTTCTGATGCTGCAGCTGTCGATTGCAAACTACTCATAGCTTGAGCAATTTGCGAAAGTGGATTTGTAAATAATCTTACATAAATCATAAATGCAACAATAACACCAAATGAAATAATATTATTCATTGTTAATAATCCACCAACTATACAAACCATTACATAACCAAAATTACCAATAAAACCCATTATAGGATGCATAAGTCCTGATAAGAACTGACTTTTCTTATTTGTATCGTATAACTTATTATTAATTCTATTAAATTCATTGAAAGCTTCTTTAGTACCATTATAAGCTTTTACTACATTATGACCTGAATACATCTCCTCAATATATCCATTCATTTCTCCTAGAGCTTCTTGTTTTTGATTAAAATACTTCTGTGATTTAGCAAGAATTGTAAACATTAACACAAATCCCAAAATACTGGATAAAATAGCTGTAATAGCCATAATCCAATTAGTAACAAACATCATTATTATAGATCCTAAAAATAATGTAATACTAGTTACAAGTGTAGCAAGACTATTATTTAAATTTTGAGCAACAGTATCAACATCATTAGTAACTCTTGATAATACATCACCATTTTCATGAGTATCAAAATATTTTAAAGGTAACTTATTTATCTTACTACTTATACTATTTCTTAATTTATTAGCAAATCTATTTGAAACAGTTGTAAGAGAAAAGCCCTGAATAAAATTGAATAAAGAACTTAAAAGATAAAGAATCCCCATTAATAAAGCAATTGATTTTATTTTTTCCATATCTATAGAAGGTCTTACCAAACTATAAATAGAATCAGGCAATTCATCAATTAATCCTAATGCTTTCTCCGTTCCTGTTTCATCTCCCATTTCACTAGATAATCTAAGTAATTTAACCTGATCATCAGAACTAATAGAAGAACCATCAATTATAATATCTTCTAATAAATAAACTAATACCTTATCAGACAAAGACAACATTAATTTACTTAATTCATCATCATCTTTAGCTATCATCATTTTACTAAAGATATTTTGAACTTCTATCTTTTCATCTTGTGTCATATTAACTTCATTAAAAAGAGTATCCATTTTAGCTTGCATATCTACAGAAGCCATATTTTCTCCTATCGCTTCACCAACTTCTCGTAATTTTTCAATATTTGGAGAAATCCCTTCTGTAATAGTATCTGTAAAATCTGAAAGTTTATCAGGAGCAACTAAAGAAAAAATAGCACTAATCATTGCAAGACATAATGCTAAACCCATGATATATTTCCATGGTTTTAAATTTTTAAATAATCTCAACATAGAGCCTTTAAAATCTTTTGATTTTTCAGTAGCTCTAGGTCCAGGTCCACCAGGTCTAGGCATCTTCCAATTCCTCCTTTGATAATTGTGATAAAGCAATTTCTTTATATACTTTACAATTTTTAAGTAACTCTTTATGAGTTCCTATTCCAACACATTCACCTTCATCAAGAACAACTATTTTATCAGCATTAATAATTGTTCCTATTCTTTGAGCAACAATTATACTTGTTGCATCTTTTGTATATTTTTTTAATTCCTTTCTTAATACTGCATCAGTCTTATAATCTAAAGCTGAAAAAGAATCATCAAAAATATATATTTCTGGATCTCTTGCAATAGCTCTCGCAATAGCTAGTCTTTGTTTTTGTCCACCAGATACATTAGTACCTCCACGCGCAATATGAGCTTCATACTGTTTATCCATTTTTGAAACAAAGTCAGTTCCTTGAGCAACTTCAACAGCTTCTTTTACTTTATCTAAAGATATTTCACCTTTTCCATTATCCCCGTAAGTTACATTACTTTCTACAGTACCTGTAAACATAACTGCTTTTTGTGGAACATATCCTAACTTATTATGTAAAGCTTCTTGTTTATAATCTTTAACGTTAATACCATCTACTAATACTTCACCATCTGTAGCATCATAAAATCTTGGTACTAAATTAATAAGGGTTGATTTACCACTACCAGTAGAACCTATAAATGCAATGGTTTCACCTTTATTAACTTTAAATGAAATGTTTTTCAAAATATATTCATCTGCATCTGGATATTTAAATGAAACATTCTTAAATTCAACAGTTCCAACTTCATTTGTTTCACCATCAAATTCTCCATCTACAATAGTTATTTCTTCATCTAACACTTCATTAATACGTCTTGCAGATATTTGTGCTCTAGGTACCATCATAAATATCATTGCTAACATTAAAAACGACATAATAACTTGCATTCCATAACTAGAAAAAACTACCATATTACTAAATAAAGTAATTTTGTCTAACATTCCAGCTTCTTGAATCAAAAATGCACCTATTATATAAATTCCTAATGTTAAACTATGCATTACTAAATTCATAACAGGATTCATAACAGAAAAACATCTTTGATTAAATAATTGCATTTCTGTTAAATCATCATTTACTTTCTTAAACTTATTAGTTTGATACTTTTCTGCGTTAAAAGCTCTTATTACTCTAATACCAGACAAGTTTTCTCTAGTAACCCCATTAATCTTATCAATTAATTTTTGAACTTTTTCAAATCTAGGCAATACAATAATCATCAAACAAATAACTACAAACAATAGCATTGCCACACAACAAGCCGTAAGAATAGACCATTCAAGCCCCTTATTTAAAATTTTCATAACAGCACATACTGCCATTATAGGAGCTTTAACCATTGCTTGTAACCCCATACCTATTAGCATTTCTACTTGAGTAACATCATTAGTAGTTCTTGTAATTAAACTACTAGTAGAGAATTTTTTTATTTCAGCAATTCCCATGTTTTCAACTTTTTCAAATATTTTCTTCCTTATATTAGCTGAAAAACTAGAAGCAACTCTAGCTGCAAAATATCCAACAATAGCACTACAGATTAATCCTGCAAAAGCACAACATATCATATAAGCACCTTGTTCTAATATTTCGGACATTTTGCTTCCTTCAGTTTGTACAAGTTGAGTAATGGTACTCATATAATCAGGAACTTTTAATTCTAACCATACAGATACTGCAACTAAACATATACAAATTAAAGCATATATTAATTCCCTCTTTGTCAAATTTTTAAACAATTTAAACATAATTCTAAATCCTTTCTATATTCTTTCTAATCTTATCGACCACTTGCATAAAAGTTGTATATTCACTATTTGAAATTCCATAAGTTAAAACTTCTTCAGTAAAAGCTCTATCTTCTCTTAAAAAATCAACCATTTCCAATCCCTTACTTGTTAACACCAAATAATTTATTCTTGAATCTGTTTCACTTACTTGTCTCGATAATAAACCATTCTTTTCCATAGTAGAGATAATTGATGATAAAGTTGACTTATTGCAAGAGATAGGTCCTTCCAAATCTTTTTGACACAATGGAGTATTACTTCTATAAATCGTTATTAAAATTTTAGCATGCATCGGTGTTATTTCAACATTCATTCTTTTATATCTATTAGAAATACCACGAAATATATCACCATTAATTTTTTTTATTTCATGAATTATAGACAACTTCTCCATACAACTCACCCAAACTAGTTCGATAACGAACTATTAAATTATACCTCCGACATATAATATATGCAAGAAATAAAAAAAAGATTAATAATTTTTCATAATCTTTTCATAATTTATCAATATATACTATAAAAACTCCATATATCCTTCTTCACTATTACTTACTACTCTAGCTTTCATACCATTTATCATTGTAAAAGATGGCTTAACATGACCCAAATCAAAATTATATACTATCTTTATATTAGATAATGCTTTTTTTATAGCATCTTCATATTTCATATCTGTAAATGTACTAGGAAATCTCACTTTACCAATAATAATAGCATTAGTATATCTAAACCATCCTGCGTTATCAAATTGCAACAAAGTATTGTAAAGATTTTCACTACTCATACTAAATACATCAAAATACCATATAAGACCTTCATCTTTATATTTATCCAAAAAAGAATTAGTCTTATCAAATTTAGTTCCTATAACATCTTTAAGTACCTCAATGCATCCCCCAATAAGAATACCTTCTTCCAAAACATCTCCATTTATATTAATCCACTCATTAGGTTGATCAAATAAATCATCTATCTCATTATTTTCAAAAAATAATGATTTTTCCTGTTTAACTAAATTTCCCTTTAATATATTAAAATAATCTAAATAAGATTTATGTAAACTTTCACTACTTAATCCAGACATATTACATGGACTATATATAGTAGCTATATCGTAATTAGTAGTTAATATATAAAGTAAACTAGTTGGATCACTACTACCAATTAACCATTTAACATTATTTTTCAATATATCAAAATCAACTTCTGAAAGCATATCATATAAAAAGTCCCCACCACTAGCAATTGCTACCGCATCGACATTTTTATCTATAAATAAACTTTCTAATTCCCTAGCTCTAGTTACTTTATCGCCACTAACTACACCGGCAGTTCTTACATTACTTGTTTCAATTACTTTAAATCCTCTATCTTCAAATTGCTTAATACTCTTTTCATACTTATCTATTTTTTTTAAAACACCACAACTACAAGCAGTTACACCAATAATATCATTCTCTTTCAAAAAACTTGGTATAATCATAAAATCACCTTAAAACTAATATTCTTATTTACAAATATATTCATTATCTAAAAGATTGTTTCTTTCTTTATCATATGATTCAACTTCATCGTCAAAAGAAATTTTCTTTTTTACAGTTAATACTATAGACTCTTCAGATTCATCTATTTTAACACTTGTATTATCTTCTTCAAGAGAATCAGCTAACTCTTTCACTTCATCAATAATAAGATCTTTACTACTTTCATTTAAATTAACTAAATCAACTTCCATAATCATATTTTTACTTGTACCCTTACCAAACCAGTATTCTATATCATACTTCATCTTTACAGAAGAAGTATATAATTCAACTTCTTGTTCGCATGATAAAGTTTTATGACCAAAAACAAATAACAATAAAATAACTCCAATTAAGAAAAAAAGCATTAATAAAACTTTTAAAAAACCATTTTTATTTTCATTATTAACATTTCTATTCTGGTTATTAATCAAATTATTAACAGGTTGAGCATTAACAAATTGATTATTGTTATTAGAAAACTCTTGTCCACTACTAGGCATACTACTTTGAAATTGTGAAACTGGTATTCCTTGATTACTTAACATTTCATTAGCATTAGAAAATTGTTGAGCATTACTAAACATATTATCCGGAGATTTAGAAAATTGATTTTGCATATTCGGATTCTGCATATTTTGATTGCTAAAACCATTATTTACAGACTGATCATTTTGATTAACTTCATCAAAACCAGCACCATAAAAGAAATCTTTACGATTATTCATACTATCACACTACCTTATCAATAAATATAGTATACCATAAAAAAATATTATTCTAAATCAGAATAATATTTTATCTTTTAAAATCATTCTTCAAAATTGCAATTGCTGCTTCAGCATAATGCTTTTGCAATCCAAGTTGATTCTGACCAATACTTTGTGGAGGTAATTTTACTAAATGTTCAGATAATCTTTCCATATCATAATCATCATCTAATATAACATAATTATCTATTTCAGGATGATCATGTAAATACATCATTATTTCATATTCTCTAGTCTCAGCATTAGGAGTAACACCAATAACATCTATTCCTTCATCTAACAAACAATTTACCAATTTTAATAAAATACCACCCATAACACCTGTTCTAACATAATTTCTTTTAATAGAAGAACTAATAACAACTTTAGCATCCGTTTCATCAACTATCCATTTTAAACGTTGTAAATTATCGTAATTAATATTATCCATATCAAACCAAGTATCTAAAACACCATTAAAATCCAAAAATATAACTTTCATAAAAGTCCCCCTCAAAATTATTATATAATATATCATTTTGTATAAAAAAATACAATAAAAAAGATGATATAAAATCATCCTAAGCACACATTTCTTGTATTCTATTATAGACCTCGTTCCAAGAATCAACTCTATCAATACCCTTAATCTTTTGAGTAAATATAGTACCAAATTGCCAAGTTTCAATTCCTGTTTTATGAACTAAACGACAATTATCATTATTATCATCTATAAATAAATCAATATTCTCTACAATACATTGTTGAGCCTTATCTTCAATATTAACTAACAATTTATCATAAGGAACACCATTTACTTCTAAAAATTCATGACTTATCTTATAAGGATCCTTATATTCAGCATTATTTCGTGCTGTCATAAAAATTATTTTATGCCCCTGCTCTCTTAACTTAGTTAAAACATCAATAACACCATCTCTTAATGGAACAATTTTAGCCACAACAGGAAGACTTTCAGATGCAAAAGTTTCATAATTAGGTAACATATTTCGTAGCATTGCATATGAAGGTTTTTGCAATTGTAGTTTTTTTAAATTCATCCCATATCTAATAGCTACCATAGGAAGTAAAGTTTCATAAGTATGAGTAATTGTATCATCAATATCTATTCCTATATTCATATTTCTCACCTATTATAAATTATAACCTTAAATAAAAAAAAGTACAATAATTATCGACTACTTCAATAATTATTGTACTTTATATCTATCAGATTTTTCTTGATTATTCAATTCTGATTCCTCTATGGAATCATCTTCTTCAACAACCACTTCAATAGTTCTAGGAAGCCCTAATCCTTTTTCTGTAAATAAATTAATACCATAATAAATAGCTATAATAAGTGATACAAATAACATAACAAAGTAATAAAATTTTATAGTAAATATAGTTAATAATAAAAGAAAGAATATAGTTGAAATAATAAAGCCAACACAGCTTCTCCACTTAGCTGGTTTAACATATACTTTTACTAATTCTGTCTTTCTACTACTACGTTCAGCATATTTATCAAGAAACTTATCAACAATTCTATTCTTATTATCCATACTATCACCTAATAAAATTATAACAATAAAAAAAGATATATAAAATACCTTTTCATTTTTTTCTATACATTTTACTATAATAAGAAATCAACAAACTATTTAATAAAGTCTGTATTACAATAGTAATACCAAATAATAACGCACCAATTAATTCATCATATAATAAACATATTACTACCATAAAAATCATTACATATGTCATAATAACTAACGTTATAACATCAGCTTTCCCCTCTATGATTAGATTCTTATGATTATCCATTGAATCATTATTTTTATATAATGAAATAACTGCTATCATAAATACAATAAATCCTATAACAAATAAGATAACTCCCAATACTTTGAGCTTTCGTATTAATTCAGTAGTAAATACTAATTTAGAAAAGAAAATACTAAATAAAGATATATTTCTTAATGAAGAACTAAATAATAAAATAATTCCTACTAAATATAATGATAATCCAACTACAAAACAAAGTATCGAAAATATACCAATTTTTCTGTTTTTTCTATTCATAATACTCATCCATCATTAATATAGAATAAAATATTTATATTTTTTAATATTCTTTATATTCAACTTCTTCTTTAAAACTTTCATCTATTGTACGCATTTTATTATTTAACAAACTTGCAACCTGTTCCAAATCAATATTCTTCATATTTGTTAAAATACACTTTATTTCATCATTTGAAACAATTAATTTAACTACATTTCCTTCACTATTAACAGTTCTAACAACCTTTTTTACTGTCTTTAAACTGATTTCTTTGGCTTCTTTACCAGCTTCTTCATATATTAATGAAGTTCCTGAAATATAGTAATAATTTGGTAATACTCTTCTTTGTTCAACTTTTTTTGGAGGTGTCTTTTCTTCTTTTACTTCAGCAATTACTTCTTTTAAAACGTCCTTAATAGCTTGTTTAATATCATCTTCATCTATTGTAACCTTTTTACTATCTGCAGAAACCATCGTATTTTGTACTTTTTTAACTATATCATCTGTTACTGATGATGAAACTGCTGGTTTTGGAATAACAACATCTTCAGGAACAGGAGCAGATGTGGATTTTACGTCCTCAGTCTTTGTAACAACAGGTTCAGGTTTAATAACTTGTTCTTCTTTTTTAGTAGGTTCAGCCTCAACCATAGCTGGAGTAGCTTTTGGAGCTGGTTTTACCACCGGTTCAGTCTTCTTTTCAATTATAATTGGTGAAGAAATTTTTGGTTTTTCTACTGATTCAACAACTTCTTCTTTTTTTGTTGGCGTTGCAGTATCAACTGAGCTATTAGTTTGAACAGTAACAACTTTTTTTATAGTTTTAACTACCGGTTCAATTTTTTCTTCTGGAGTTTTTTCATATTCCTGAGCTTCAGTATCCGCAACAATTTTCAATTGCTGTGTATTACCAACTACACCAATTACAGAAGTTTTAAAATCTTCTTCTCCATCATCGCTAGTATTCTTTTTAAATAACTCATATAAACCTAAAATACATAATACTAAACCAATAACCGGACAAATAAATATAATTTTTGGAACTTTAAATGTTGTAACAGATGTTGCATTCTTTGAATGATAATAAATTGAAACAATATCATCTACATTAAGATCATCTTTTGTATAATAATTATATTTATAAGAAGTACCATCAACTTCATATGTTAAATAAATATCATTTTTTCCGGTACCATTAACATCTTTTTTTACATCAGTAACAACAGCATCAGTTTTAACAAGATCCTTTTCTCCAATAACAATATATATACAAATAACTAATGATAATAGAAGCAATATACCTATAACTAAAAACAAAACACTTCTTATATTAGTTTCTCTATCAGTCATTATAAACACCTCTTTATTATTCTATTAGAATTATAACACATATAAATTAAAAAAAGTAAAAAAAATACATTTAATTATGTATTTTAAAACAAATTATAAAACACCTAATTTAATTTAGGTGTTTTACTTTCTCTTTTATATCTCATGTGTGCATGATAATACATCTGATTATAATAAATCTTTCTATTATCTTCATCATACAAACCTTTAAATCTACTATCATTAATATATTCTTCAAATGATTTAGTCATTTTACTTTCATCAAATACTCTTAATTTCATAGGTACTAATGTTGATTCAACATATCTATCAAAAGCTCTAGAGTATTCCATAGCATCATCATAATCATCTAATTTAGGTTTTGGAACATAAACATATTCAGGATTATCTATAATTCTATAACAATCTGTATACATTCTCATAAATTCTTCATAATCCATACATCCGTCTTTTTGAACATCTTGTACTTCAAAAGAATCTATTAATTCCTTAAATGCTTCAAATGTATCAATTCCTGGCTCTGGTTTAATAGGTACAATAAGACCAATACCACCCCAAGTAGCTCCAAATCTATTATCTATTTTACTTAAATAATCAAAAATACCTTGATTTTCTCTAGACAAACAATTTATAGTAATCCACGAAAATTCATTATCATAATTATTACACATTTTAGTAAAAATATTCTTACTCCATAATAATTTACAAGCTGCTAAATTTTCAGGAATAATGAATTCTTCAGGATTTCGATAAACATAAGCCATATCTATTTCACTATATTGATATTTCATATAAATCCTTATGGTGTTAACCTATTAGGTCCTCTAAATAAAAACATTGTTTCTTTTAAAGAAGAGGTTCCTAATAATAACATTGTGAGTCTATCTACTCCAAGACCAAATCCACCATGTGGCGGACATCCATATTTAAAGAATTCTAAATAAAACTCTACGTCCTTACCTAATCCTTTTTCTTTAGCTTGTTCACATAATATATCATATCTATGTTCTCTTTGCGCACCTGTAGTAATTTCTGTACCTCTCCAAATTAAGTCATATCCCTGTGGAATATCATCTTTTCTCATATGATAAAAAGCCCTTTTAGTTTTAGCAAAATCAGTTATAAATATAAATTCATGTCCATATTCTTCCATTGCATAACGAGAAGCTAATTTTTCAGCTTCACTATTCATATCTCCTACATCTTCAGTAGGTATTTCATATTTATATCTCTTATGTATTTCTTGATATAAATCTTGTAATTTAATTCTTGGAAATGGTTTTTTAGGAATAACTACTTCTATATTATAAAGTCTCTTAATATCATTACCATACAAATCTTTTACTTTAGTTAAACCAGCTATTAGGATATCTTCTTCTATTTCCATTACATCTTCGTATGAATCAATATAACTAAATTCTAAATCGAATCCTGTAAACTCAGTAGCATGTCTATTTGTATTAGAATTCTCTGCTCTAAATACTGGACCTACCTCAAAGACTTTTTCAAATCCTGCAGCTATCGCCATTTGTTTATAAAACTGTGGACTCTGTGCTAAAAAAGCTTTATCTTTAAAATACTTAACTTCAAATACTTCACTACCTGATTCAGAAGCAGCTCCTATTAATTTAGGAGTATGTATTTCCATAAAATTATTCTTATATAAGAAATCTCTCATTGCTTCTACAAAACAACTTTGCACTTTAAACATTAATAGATTCTTTTCATTACGCAAATCTAAGAATCGATAATCCATCCTGGTGTCCAAATTTGTCCCATTTAAATCCTTATAATTTATTGGTAATTCTTCTTTTGGTTCACTAGTTATTTCTATCATAGTAGGTATTACTTCTAACCCACCAAGTTTAACTTTCTCATTTTCTAATACTTTACCAGTTACTTTAACAGTACTTTCTAATTTTAAATTCGTAACAATTTCATTTAATGCCTCTAAACTACCATCTTTCTCTAATGTTACTTGTACACTACCAGACCTATCTCTTAAGATAAGAAATTGTACATATTGTAAATCTCTTACCTTTTCAACAAATCCATGAAGTTCAACTACTTCATTATAATAACTTTTTAATTCTGAAAAATTAATTTTCTTCATTTTTCTTTTCTTCTCTTAAAGCAAGACCAAGTTCAATAAGTTGAGCTTCATCAACACTACTTGGACATTCACACATTAAATCAGTAGCACTTGCAGTCTTAGGAAATGCAATAACATCACGAATATTTTCAGTCTCAGCAAGTAACATAGTAAGTCTATCTAAACCAAGTGCAAATCCACCATGAGGAGGACAACCATATTTTAAAGCATCAACGAAGAAACCAAATTTATTTTGAATATCTTCATCAGTCAATTCTAAAGCTTTAAACATAGTTTCTTGTACTTTTTCATCATGGATACGAATAGATCCACCACCAGCTTCATATCCATTAATTACAATGTCATAAGCTTTACTATAACAATTAGCTTTATCTGTTAATAACTTATCAACATCTTCATCTTTAGGCGCAGTAAATGGATGATGACAAGCCATATATCTTCCTTCTTCTTCACTATATTCAAATGAAGGAAAATCAGTAACCCATAATAACTTATAATCACCAGGTTTGATTAAACCTAAGTCTCTAGCTAATTTACATCTTAATGCACCAAGAGCAACCTTAACAATTTTATAAACTCCACTAACAATTAATACTAAATCGTTATTTTCTACACCTAAAGTTTCTCTAACAGCATTAACTTCAGTTTCACTCATTACTTTGAAAATTGATCCACTTACTTCTTCTTGATATTTTAAGTAAGCTAAACCACTAGCTCTATAAGTTTTAACATAATCAGTCAATTTATCTAATTCTTTTCTAGAATACTTATCAGCAACATCTTTAACTACTATAGCATTAATTACTCCACCTTCACTAATTACATTTTTAAATACCATGAATTCAGTATCTTTAAATACTTCAGTAATATCTTGTATTTCCATACCAAATCTTAAATCAGGTTTATCAGAACCATATTTAGCCATCGCATCATCATATTTCATTCTCATTAATGGAAGTTCAACATCAATACCTTTTACTTCTTTAAAAATACTAGCTACTAAGTTTTCACCTAACCACATAACTTGATCTTCATCAACAAATGACATCTCAACATCTATCTGTGTAAATTCAGGTTGTCTATCTGCTCTTAAATCTTCATCTCTAAAACATTTAGCTATTTGGAAATATCTTTCAAATCCAGATACCATTAATAACTGTTTAAATATTTGTGGAGATTGTGGTAATGCATAGAACTTACCTTTATTAACTCTACTAGGTACTAAATAGTCTCTAGCCCCTTCTGGAGTTGACTTACATAAAATAGGAGTTTCAACTTCTAAGAAATCTAAACTATTCAAAAATTTTCTAGTAGCAAAAGTAATATCATTTCTAATAACGAAATTATTTTTTAATGATTCTCTTCTTAAATCCAGATATCTATATTTTAATCTAGTATCTTCTAATGCATTAGTTTCATCTTGAATAGCAAACGGAACTTCTTTTGACTTGTTGATAAGTACTAACTTACTAACTTCTACTTCTATTTCCCCAGTCTCTAGCTTAGTATTCTTACTTTCTCTTTCGACAATTTTACCAGTTACTTCGATTACATATTCATTCTTTAACGACTCAGCAACAGAGTAATATTCATTTTCAGGTCTTACTACTACTTGCATAATACCTGTTCTATTTCTTAAATCAATAAATACTAAGCCTCCAAGATTTCTTACTTTAGAAACCCAACCTACTAAAGTAACTTCCTCTCCTACATTATTAATATTATAATGTTTAAACTTTTCTAACATAATTTTTTCCACCTTTCTTTATAAATAAAAAACAGTTAAACATCCACAAGGGACGAATAACTGTTAAATCCGCGGTACCACCCAAATTATTATGATATTCATAATCTCTTTATATATAACGGCTATTAACCGGATTAGATATGTATTTTCTAATCAACTCCTGAGTGTCTTCTTATGTATCCTATATTAGTTTCCACCAATCACTAACTCTCTAGAATATTTCTACATAATACTCTTCTCAATCAACGTTTATAACGCTATTTTAATCTCAATTGCTCTATTTGTCAAATAATAATTATTGTTCTTGCTGTGAATAACTTGATGATTTACCTACTTCATTTTCTATTTCAATTTTTTTTCTTTGGACAATTCTTTTTCTACTAAAACCATTAATTAACTTTTCAACATTTTTATTTACATTACCTTGTTCATCTAAGAAAGTTTGACACTCTCCTCTTTTCCAAGAAATATTTTTACTAACTCCCCACATATTAATTAAATCTAAATTATACGAAGAAGCACAATCAAATATAGTTCTAAATACCCTATTCATTTGCAAGTTATTTTCTTGTTGATGAAAAGAAACATCTAGCTCAGATACTTGTAACTCTAAACCAGTTTTTGATAAATCCGAAAATGCTTCCTTAATATCTTTATCTTCAGTATATTGTGTATAATGAGCTTGCATACCAAACACATCAAGAAGTCTTTCACCATCTCTTTGCCTTTTCTTTATCTCATTAATAACTCTCATTATACGAGCTCTTTTATTGGGTACTTGTTCATCATATTCGTTATAAGCTATCTTAGTATTTGGGCCAAAACTTTCCCTAGCAAGTCTTAATACATCAACATAATACTCACTTCCAAATAGCTTACTCCATTCTGACTTACGTAAATCTTCTTCTGTATCATCTTTAGAATCAGTAACAATTTCATTAATAACATCTACTGTATAAAAAGAAAAGTCTTCACCACCCAAATTAGCTATTTTATCAAAATAAACTTTCAAAAATTCCCTAACAATTTCTTTAGGTTGATTACGCAACACTAGAGGAAAATGTTTATGCCATACCAAGGTATGTAAACGAACTTCTAAATTATGCTCTTTAGCAAATTCAATAACTTTCTCTAAATATTTAAAATTAAATAACTCCTGGTTAATATTACCATTTTCATCAAATAAAGGAACATTACTATTTATAGTAGCAGTCATCTTACCTTCTACTTCTGGTGTAATACAATCTACATTATCAATTATATTTTTATATATATTTTGTATTTCTTCATAAGTAACTTCTCTAATACCATCTAATATAGGTAAACCACCTAATGATAAAATATATTCATTCTTCCTTAACTCAAACTCTTCGCTACTAGAACATTGTCTCATTATATTGATTAAATCAATTAATTCAAAAGATATACTTATTCCAAATCTATTATCAAGATCATACTTCTGAGTCAAGTAAGCTTCATGCATTCTATCATATTCACCTATCATTTCAGGTATCTTTACTTTTAACATACTTAACATTGCTTCCATACCATATTGTTGATAATATACATAAGCTTTTTTACCTTTTTCTAATAAATACTTCTTAAGCTCTTCATCTTTTCTATCCCCTAGTATAGCATTTATATTATCTAATAATATTTTTTTCACTTCTTCATCATACATAATTATCACCTATTATAAGTTCATCGAAATATAAAAATAAAGATACTTACTAATCCACAAATTATTTTATATTATCCAAATTACCTTTTAAAGGAATAACACCCCATCCAACTAGTTCATCCTTATAAGGTTCATAAATATCATTCAATAAATAAATTCTTTTATTATAATAAAACGCCATTGCTATTTCGGCTAAACTATTAGGTCCAATATAATTATCTATACCATTCTTTGTTACATTAATAATCAACACTACCTTATTATCAGGATTTGCTATTCGATCAAAATGTGCACGAGATGCAATTTTTTTATTTTCACCTCTCATACACTCCTCAGGAAGTAAAACATCAAATCCCCTACTTTGTAAAACCAAAGCATTCTTTAAAATATCATCTTTCACTTTCATACTTCCACATATTACAATATTTCTATTATCATTAACATTAATGACTTTTTTAGGTAAATTAGTATCACCCATTATAAGATTATACAATTCGACAACAAAACAAACCTCTTTTTCTAATAAAGCACAAATTGTAACAATATTATTAATTTTTACTTCAATGTCATTAGTAACTTCTAATTCTGATCTTAATTGTTTAACCTTTAAAGCCACATCATCATTAATCATTTCATCAATTTCTGGTAAATGTTCAAACGATTCCTCATACCATTTTACCCAATCTTCTCTAGACATATTAGATTCAGTAAAATATTTATCTTCATAAGCTTGCAAATCTTCCAAACTATCTATTTTTTCATCTTTTACTATTTCAATTAAATAATCAACCAAATATTCATTTTCATCATATTTACAATCTTCTAACTCTTCCCAAAAATGCATCATATCACCTCATAGCATATATACATATTATATTATACACTATTATTTATGATAAATCATAATTCCCGAATCTACATTTACAAATTTTTCAAATTCATATTCATCACTACTAAAAAACTCTTTAATTTTTTCATTAACTCTATAAAGATAAGTTATTGTTATACCATTATCAGTTAACAATAACTTACCAAGTAATTCCCTATAATCATTCGCATCATTATAATAAAAAATATTAGATAAATATATTAAATCATACCTACTACTTAAAGAATTTACTAAATCAAAAATATTTCCTTCATATATATTTATATTGACATCATTTATAGAATCTCTTAACTCATTATAAGATTCATCATTCTGTAAATATCTATTTTGTTCAATAGCAACAGAAATAAAATATGGTTCACTTGAAAATAGTGTTGAATTATAAATATCTTGCCAATCAAAAAAATTAAATAATCCATCCCAAAATTCCTTTATTTCCTCATCTAAATTTTCTCGTATTTTTTCATACATATCATCATAATCTTCAGCACTATAATTCGTATCACAAAAAAAAATTTAAATACTCTTCTCTACTTAAAGACTTAATAGCACCTATTTTTAAATACAAAAAATACTTAGGAAAAACACTAATATCAAAAGCATCTATATCTTTCACACCATTTAAAATTGCATTTAATATTTGATCTCCAGAACTTATTACACTTAAAACTTTATTTTTATTAACAAAATATTCTCCATAATCTTGCAATCTTTCATTACTAAATCTGTAAATAGCTGAAGAATTATGAAAAGTATTTTCACAACCAAAATTAAATTCAGAGCGTGAAATAATCTTCTGTGCCAAAACGACATCATCTTTTACCATAAAATCCCCCTAAATAAATAGTATTATAGCATAAAAAAACTAGAATAGAAGTTCTAGTTTCATCCTATTTCAAACTAACACCTTTTTTACGTTTATTATCTTCAGTAGTTCTTTCAACTATTTTTTTAAATTTCATTAATAATTCCTTTTTAGTTGAAACAGCTTTATAGAATTCTAAACCTCTAGGTGAAAATTTAAATATAGCTTCTTTTACTCTTGTTGCTGCTACACCATCTAATGCCAAATCATCATATTCTTTTTTTACTTCTTCAATACTTTTCCCTTGACTCAATGACATTAAAACTTGATAAATACTATATAAATAAAGTCTACCTAATTCACTATGAGAATTTGTTTCCACCATACTTTTCCACTCTTCACTACAAGCTGGAATAATAAGAGAAAGACCTTGACTAGAAATTTCAGGTAGCAACGAAATTATTTTACTATCTAATTGCATCATTTTTTCTCTATTTTCTTTTAAAGATAAAGTAGCTTCTTCTCTAATTGCTTTCATTCTATTATTATATTCTTCAACACTTAAACCTGTAATAGCTTTATAAACATCATCCACACTATTAACATCATCCGAACAAATAACTTTAGTCATTGAAACACCATTAGGAGCACCTAATATCGCCAAGCCACTCAAATCACAATATAAACCATCACCACATTCCTTTGCATATAATAATTTATTTGCAATTAAATCTAAACTATCTCTCAAATCTAGATAATAAACAGGATAATTCTTTCTCATAAATACTTCCCCAATCATATATATTATATTGTATTATTTTACAAAATAATTTTCAACATTTATAATTCAACATTGCTTAATTCTTTTAATAATTTTTCCATTACTCTAGCTACAACTCTACAACTCGTATTTAAAAATTCTTCATAAGTAATAACATTATCATTATTTGGTACATCAGAAATACTCCTAATAATTAAAAATGGAATATGACTCAAATAACAAACTTGTGCAATACTAGCACCTTCCATCTCTACACATAACGCATTAAACTTAGTATTTATTTTCTGGCTCATTTTTAGTTCTGTACAAAATATATCTCCAGAAGCTATTACACCTCTTTTAAAGCTAATATCCTCCAATTTTTTTAAAACACCATCTGCTAAAGTTAATAAATAAGTATCAGTATCAATATACACCCCAACACTTGGTATATAACCTTTTTCATGATTAAATGCTGTAATATCAAAATCATGTTGAACTAATTTTTCACCTAAAACAATATCACCAACAGAAAGTGAATCATCTACACCACCAGCTACACCAATATTAAAAATATAATCAACTTTTATATTATCTATAAGTATTTGAGTAGTACGAGCAGCATTAACTTTACCAACTCCACTTTGTACTAAAATGCACTCAACTTCATTTATTTTACCTTCATAAAACGCTAATTCAAAAATATTATATTCTTTTTCTAATACTAAAAATTCCTTTAAAGCTTCTAGTTCTTCTCTCATTGCAAAAATAATTCCTACACGTTTCATAAAAATCACCTAAAATGAATTATAACAAAACTAACTAATTAAAACAAATTATCCATAAAAAAAGAAGATTACTTGTCTTCTTTTCCTGTTTTCTTTGCTGTTTTCTTAGATGTCTTCTTTGTATCTTTATTTTCTGTTTTAACTTCTTCTGTTTTCTTTTCTTCCTTTACAATAGGACGTTTTACAACATGTCTTTCAAACTTAGTTTCTTTTTCAATTTGTCTAATTAACTCAATAGTTTTAAGTTGTAAATCTTCTAATGTACCATCATTTACTAAATCATAATCATATTCAATATCATCTACTAGTGCTTCCGTAACATGAGCTTTCTGATCTTTAGTTAATCTAGATGTAAAATTAGGGCGAGTCAAATGAACAGTTACAGTTTCTGGATAAGCTAACTTAATAGCTGCAAATTCTTCTGGTAATCTACCATCACTTATTGTAATTATATCAAAATATCTTGAATATATATCAATATCTTGAATAATTCTTTTAATAAAAAAATACTCATCTATTTGTTTTCTTATTAATTCAGTACCCAAATCTTGTAATAATTGTCTAGGCTTAGTTTCATTATCTCCATCCCATTTAGCAATTTCTTTAGCATACATTTTTATATAATAAGCAATCTGAATATTAACAACATCCAAACCTCTACTTCTATAATACTCAGCCATATATGCTGCTGCTGAATCTTTACCACTATTTGCTTTACCACCCAATAAAATTATCTTCATATAATACATCTCCTTCTAAAGTGAAAAAGCCAGTATAGAAGAAATTCCATACTGACTACGTTTTCAAATATCCATTTCCATAATATCAAAAATAACAAAACTATACAATAAAGAATAATATATTATTTCATTATATAAATATAAAACTTATTTATTAGATTTATTTTTTTATTCCAGCACTTTCAAAGGCAGCTCTAATACTATCTTTTTCAACATAACCATTAATACCGCCAATTATTTGATTATTCTTAATAATCATTGTAAATGGTGTACCAGTAAATGAAGCTCCAAAACCTTCATAATCACCCTTGCCACTTAAAGAAACTAAAGTATCATAATCATCTTGAGTCATTGCACTAACATCTACATATCTAGCTACCACTCCGTATTCATCTGCTACTTCAGCAAGTAATGGTGCATAAGCCTTACAATATCCACAAGTAGGAAGACCTAACCAAACTACTATAGTTTCTTTTTTAGATTCACTAGCTATATCAGAAATAGATATTTCTTTAAAAAGACTAACATCATATGTATCTTCTTCATAGTTTGTTCCACCATTAGCTTTTTCTAATTTACTAATTCTTTCCGTTAATTCATTAATATCTTCATTTAAAACTCTAACTTTAATTATCCCAACAACTAAAGCTACTGCCAATATTGCAGCTAAAATAACAACAGCATTAGAAGTATTATTAACATTATTATTCATAAAAACTCCATCTCCTTACTCATCATTATAACATGTATATTCTTTACTTCCCATTATTTTCTTTTTCGAATTCATCATCTTTATAATCAACACTTTTATTATAAAGTACTATCTCACCTTTTTGATGAGCAATCAAAATATGTTTCCATATACTAGAATTAACATATTTTGCTTTTCTAGGATCAACTAAATATCTTAATGTATACTCAACATAATCTCCAACTACTTTACAATAAATAACAGGCTTATACTCTGTATAATATATTCTATAATCAGTTGAAATATCCTTAATATCTTTTTTTACATTATCAGGAACTTTGTCAATAACATCATTTTTACTGACAATTCTATACAATATTTTACGTACTTTTTCTACTTCGAAATCTAAAGGTACATTAACAACTATTTCATTCCAAATATATTTAAATGCCTTATCATAATTACGAAGCGGATATGAAAAGATAGTAGAATTTGGCACATGAGTAATAACGCCAGTACTTTGTCCCATAAAGTCTTTATTATCAACTTCAAGTAATTCAAAATTTAAAGTATTAATATTAACAACATCACCTTTATAATTATTTATTTCTATTCTATCTTCAACTTGAAAAGGTTTTAACATTTTTATATAAAGGCCAGCAAAGAAATTTAGAATAATATCTCTTAATGCAATAGTAAAAGCTGCTGAAACAAAACTTATTATTGTTATAAAACCTTTTAAATAACTCCCCCATATTAAAATAAAAATAAGTAATTTAATAAAAGATATAAATAGTTTTAATTTCTGAGTATAAATATATTCTTTTTTACTATCTTTAATTTTCTTAAATATTTTAATAACTATTTTTTTAATAATATCTAGTACTATAAAGAATATTAATGTTTTAAAAATCAATATCCAATACTTACTATCTATACTAGTTAATTCACTTAATTTATTTAATATATTCATAAAAAAAACACCCCTTTTTTAAACATGAGTATTAATTATATAAAATATGTAAATCAAGTTCAATAGATACTGCCAATATTCAGTTTATTTTACGTAAAATAGTTTCTTTTAAACTTAATATTTATAATTATTCTTTTATATAGTATAATATAAATGGATATAAAAAGAGACGTCTTATTCGTGAAAGATGTTTCTTAGTCCGTTTGAACGCGAGAAAACATCTAGCACTAATTAGATGTTTTCTTTTGTTCTTTTATCATTCTCCCCTGAAAGTCTTTTCTACAATAACAAGTAGTACTACTAGAATAACTAAGTATTCCATGTATTTTTCCCTTCATAGGACCACCTTCTTTCTTTCGAAAATAAAGGTTTAAAAACACCTATTTAAACGTCTCAACGCACTATTTTAATATATTATTATACTAAAGAAAAGCAGAAAAACTAAAATAGTTTTTTACGAATTTAAAAAGTACTAAATAATTTTTTTTAGTACTTTTTTATTTGATTTTTTACGTATCTATTCATAAAAAATACAATTTTTATTTCTTGTTTTAATACCATTTAAGATGACATAGACCTAAAACTACTTGCTTTTAATATTTCCCAAGCCCCTAGTTTTAATACCATTTAAGATGACATAGACCTAAAACTGTCCCTCAAGTGATACCATAAAACCCACAGTTTTAATACCATTTAAGATGACATAGACCTAAAACAAACTTCAAATGGTGAGAAATATAAACTTGGTTTTAATACCATTTAAGATGACATAGACCTAAAACTTAGATATTCGTATCCTTTATTATTGAAGTGTTTTAATACCATTTAAGATGACATAGACCTAAAACACGGAAGCATATGTTATGAGTAGAAAAAGAGTTTTAATACCATTTAAGATGACATAGACCTAAAACATTTCTTATAATTGAATCAAATGTTAAGCAGTTTTAATACCATTTAAGATGACATAGACCTAAAACATGTTATAATATATATGAAGTCAAAGACTTGTTTTAATACCATTTAAGATGACATAGACCTAAAACTTGAGTTTTGCCATATTAAATATAATTTTGGTTTTAATACCATTTAAGATGACATAGACCTAAAACTTCTTGATGGCATTCCACAAAACATTTTATGTTTTAATACCATTTAAGATGACATAGACCTAAAACCTGGTCTAGTACCACAATAAAACATAACTTGTTTTAATACCATTTAAGATGACATAGACCTAAAACTATTTTTAATTTATTATATAAGTTTTTTATGTTTTAATACCATTTAAGATGACATAGACCTAAAACTTAAATCATTATTTTCCATTTGATATTTTAGTTTTAATACCATTTAAGATGACATAGACCTAAAACTGTAGGTTTATCTAAAGTAGAAGCTAAGTCGTTTTAATACCATTTAAGATGACATAGACCTAAAACGTTCATATTTATCATTGAACATATCATAAGGTTTTAATACCATTTAAGATGACATAGACCTAAAACGTACTTAATAACCTCATCATTCTTTTTATCGTTTTAATACCATTTAAGATGACATAGACCTAAAACAAATTCTTCTTTTGTAATATATGGTGGATAGTTTTAATACCATTTAAGATGACATAGACCTAAAACTATCTATCTTCTTCATTACCGATTACTTCCGTTTTAATACCATTTAAGATGACATAGACCTAAAACTACTTCATATTGATAACCTCTACATTTTAAGTTTTAATACCATTTAAGATGACATAGACCTAAAACTAATCTCAACCATTTTATTTGCTTGTAGAAGTTTTAATACCATTTAAGATGACATAGACCTAAAACATTGAACTATTGCTTGTTAAATGTTGAGGAGTTTTAATACCATTTAAGATGACATAGACCTAAAACTTGTCTAGTGTTATTCCACCATTATTATTAGTTTTAATACCATTTAAGATGACATAGACCTAAAACACTTGATTATTATAATTTTCTCTATAATTAGTTTTAATACCATTTAAGATGACATAGACCTAAAACAAATTAAGAATGCAGCTCCAACCATTACACGTTTTAATACCATTTAAGATGACATAGACCTAAAACAGATTTACGGAGCTTAACCGCTCACTTGCTGTTTTAATACCATTTAAGATGACATAGACCTAAAACTCTATATTAATTCATTGTAGAAATATGTAAGTTTTAATACCATTTAAGATGACATAGACCTAAAACTTTAAGGTATGTTTTGAATAGTCTATATCAGTTTTAATACCATTTAAGATGACATAGACCTAAAACATATAGTTATAGAAATTATTTTATCTTTACGTTTTAATACCATTTAAGATGACATAGACCTAAAACCTCAAATTTTAGATCTATATCAACATTACCATAGAGAATTTAATGTTTTATAAATGGTATTTTCTATGTCATATCACACTAATTATATCATAAATTCATCTAGATTTTCATCTATTATAAGCTTTTTTTCATATTCTAAAGTACCACCATACGACTGTGAGTCTACTAATAATAATTGAATATTATTGTAAATGGCATATTTATATAATTCAACTAGTTCATTTCTTGTTAAGTATTGCTTTAAGTTAATAAATATCAATAAATTATTAGTTTTTAAAACTTTTTCTAAATCAACCAATAAAAACAAATTATCCAACAACTCTACTTTAGAGTTAATATTAACTTTAACTAATTTTGTAATTGTATCAACTGAAACTTCACTTTCTACAGATAATGGTAAATCTACACTATTCAATAGTTTTTTATAAACTTTGATAATTCTATTATACAAATTAAACAAATCATTTTTATCTTCATCATCAATATTTTCATTAACATATTTACTAACATCATTAATATATTTTTTGGAATCAAACTGAAAATCAAAAAAATCAACAAATACCTTAAGTTTTCCATTCATATTTTTTTCTAGTTCTTCTTCGAAAAAAGTAATATCATCAGCAAAGCCATCATTACAAATAGAAAAAAGATCATTAACAAATCTATAAAAATACTTTTTATTTTCTATTTCCACAACATTAACACCATCTAATTTTAAATTTATTATATTATCAAAATATTCGACTATTACATTCATAGTACAATCAACCTATCTTCACTATCCACGATTTTTGAATTGCTTTGACCAATAATATATTCTATTTGAGCATATTGTTTTTCCGTAATCGTTAAAACTTGAATTAATCCTTTTTTGGGAGCATTCTTTTTTAATCTATCTACTAGAAATTCAGATTGTTGAGAGTTCAACACAATTTTTGAATAAACCGATTCTTGCATCATTATAAAACCTTCATTTATTAAATATTTTCTAAATTTCAAATAATTTCTTTTGTCTTTTGCATAAATATTTGGTAAATCAAAAAATACTATCGTTCTCATAACTCTATCCCTCATAATATACAAATTCCTTATAACTATCCAAATCTTCTACTGAGCTCAAAGTATTTTTTACAAACATTTTTATAATATCTTTCAATACATAATTTTTACCTTGATACTTATACGTATTATTAAAAATATTAACAATATCTAATTTATAATTAGTATCTAATTTCCTACCTTGGTTAAAATATACAAAATTATCAATGATAACTCTAAAAGGTTCCATCAAATCGCAAGTTAAATTAAATTCATTAAATTCATTTTTATGATGAACACCTAATTGCGTTAAATAACCATTTGAAACAACTTCTTTATTTACCGTAGATAATAATATAGCATAACCATAGTTCAATGCCGCATTAATATCATCAGACTCATTTCTAACAAAATCCATACCAAATAAAGCATTGAAATAAACTTTAGCTGAATGTCCTTCTCGATTTGTCTTATCTCCATTAACAACTTCATCCGCATAGCTCAAAACTAATTCAAATTTTTCAGAATTAATCTTCCTCAATAACATAGCTTGATTAACAATTTTATTTCTTACTAACTTTGACCATAATTTATCTTTATCAGATTGCTTCCATGCTATCTGCTCTTTTATCTTTTTACTAGTATTATGCCTGGAATAATACGAAGACAATTCTCCAAAAGGATTATGTTTCTCATCACAAAATATAATGTTTATTTTATTATCAGATAATTCCTTTAAAAGATAGGCAGAAATAGATACAGATATAGAATCTACTATTATCGTATCTATCTCTGATAGATGAACATATTTTTCATCGTTATCTTGTTTTACAACCAAAAATTTATTTTTATAACTAATTTTTGATTGTTTTGTAATAACAACTGTCCTAAAACTCATGCTTACTTTCCTTTAACCCTGTTACAGATAAATTAGATACAAAACAACTTTCTATTATACGATCATTTTTCTTACCAAACGCACTTGAATACTTATCATTTAAAAATTTGAAATTTGCATTATCACTTCTACAATTTAGTAATAAGGTAAGTTGTTTAATTATATTCTCTTTTTCCTGAACATTAAACACAGAATAATCACCATAACTAACAATCTTTTTTAACTCTACTACTAAATTACTAAACAAAACATAATCTTTTTCAAATCTATTAACAATATAATTAATTATTTCATCTAAAGATTTACTATAGTTTTCTTCATCATCATATTTTGCTCCATTAAATAAAACATTAAAAGAATATTTATTTTTTTTCATAAACTCTTTTGAATATTTAAACTGTTTAGAATTACATACTTCTACATTGTCTGATGCCCCAACTAAATAACACGCCTGATTATTCCAATTTATTAATGAGTAAAAAGGTATTTTCTTATCATAAATCTCAACATTATCATTTTCATTTAAACCTAAAAGAGTTTTATAATATAATATTTTATCTTCTTCAGCTTTTCCATTAAAATACATAGGATATCCAACCATTTTTCTATTTTCTTTACCTTTTTTAGTATAACTAACCATTACAGCATAAGAAGGATTTAAACTAGTATAACTTCCATATAATTCAATCGGCATATTGCCTTTTAAAGGCACACCTTTGCCACCCTTTTTTTGTTTAGTTTGATTATAGAACTCTCCGCTCCTAATTTCAGTCTTTCTACTAATTAAAATATCATTTCGGTATAAAGTATCTTCTACTATTTTATTGAATTTATCAGAATCAAATAATAATTCACCAGTATCTTTATTAATCATATTTTTAGATAATTCATAAATACAATCATTTATTTCATTATCTAAGCTATTAATTACAAAACCATAATTAAATTTTTTGTAATTACCAGAACTTTTAATCCTTGAATTTAATTCACGCATCATTTCATAATTAACGTTTCTAGTCATATATTTTTCTTTATACTCACCTAATACTGCTGCTAAATAAGCATCATGAGCGTGATGATAATCATTTATTTCTCTAAATTTAAATAATTCATATCTTTCACGATAATTATGAGATAAATTTGCCTTTAAATATACAATTTTTGTATTTTCATAAAAATTATTTAGAATATTAGCAACATGCTTTGTTATTTGTCTCGTTTCAACTAATTGTCTATTAATAAAATCTTGAATATCCTCATCACTATATTCAGTTCTAATTAAATTGTGAAATTTTTTAGCAGACATTAATCCAATTTTTTTTAAATGTTGCCACCATTTTCTATTTTCAAATGTATTATACATAGATGGAAGAACAAAACTATCTTTTTTTGTCTGATTACACTCTCTTAAAACTAACGCCTTATTATCAAGAGAATCATCCTTAATTAACGTTCTTGGTATTATATGATCTATTTCATAACTACTTAAATCATCCACATTTAATGGTTTTCCTGTATACAAACATTTACCTTCTTGAATAAAATACAAAAACAATCTAGTTGTATCAATTTTATCTAAATCATCTAGCTCTAAAGACAATTGAGAATAATTGTTAATTTCTTCTTTAAATTTATCATATAACTTAGTTAGATATTTTTTTCTATCATCCTTGCGTTCTTTTTTATCTTCATTTCTTGACATTTCAATCATGATATTTTCAGGTTCATATCCCATATAATCAACAATTTCATCTACTACTTTTAAGGCTTGATATATTCCTTTTTTAGTAGAAGGTGATGTTGCCAATCCTTTAACTAAATCATAATTTATTTTTGTTGTATCTTTAATAACATTTTCTTCTTTTATCAATCCTTGAAATTTGTATTCATCATTATTAATTATTTGCATAAAATTATCTTCTGTTTCATACATCAAATCCAATATTGATTTACTAATTCCTGACTTCCTATCTTTATAATAAGGTGTACATAATAATTTTTTAGATAAACTTCCCCATCCAGAATATTTTTTACTTACTATCTTTTTAATGCTAAATTCACCCAACTCGTTATACTCTTTTCTAACCTTTTTTTCCAATACATCTTTATCATCGAATATTGTAATCCATTCAATAATCTGATCAGCATCTTCTTCGTTATACGAAGTACTTTCAAATATTCCATTCTCTCCAAAGAAATCTACAAAAGATTGCATATTATTAGCAAATTGACCATCTGCCGAATAACCAGTAACATTAATATCATTTTCGTACATACCAAAATCAGGTAAAGTTCTTAAATAACTTTTAAACTTATTATCTGTAATAGTACCTGATGTTTTCATAAAATAATCGTTTAATATCTTATGTTGAATATCAATAGGAATTTTATTACCATTAACTTTAATTTGTTTTAATTCATTCATAACTTTATATCTAGAATACAATATAGAATTATTTGGTAAAGCATACTCATCTAATAAATAAGAACAATGAGATATCATTCTTTTTATAAATTTCTCGGCAGTAGTTTCTTTATCAACAACATCATCAAAATTAAAAGGAGTAATCTTTACATTAGGTGTTATTCTTTCCATCCAAGCAAAATCACTTTTTTTATCAGAAACTAAAGGTCCAACATAATAAGGAATTTTAAATTCTAGTAATTTAACAATTCTATACTTATCATTTACTTCGTTTAATAAGAATGGATAATATTTACCTTGATTTTCAATTATTTTAACTAACTCATCTTTATTTAATTGATATGGATATTTCCCATTATCTGAATCAGTAATTCTTGGTAAAAAATCTCCATTTGCATACCTTTCTTTAATACTATTCCATTTTTGACAAATTTCTAAATCAGCTAATTCTAATAAATCAGGAATATATTTGTCTAATTCTTTACTTAAATCATAAAAAGAAATTTTATTGTGTATATATTGTTCATAATAGCAAATATACTCTTTTCTTTCAGTATGGTTATTATCTTTTTTTCTTGCAGTCACACTTCTAAATATTAAGTTATATTTTTTTCTATCATATCTAAATAATTGCTTTAATAAGCTTAAATCATTTTTATGTTGATTATATTTGTCTACCATTAATTCTGATAAACTTACATTAGTTTTACCTTTAAATAGTTTTTTCAAGAATAACGTATCATATAATTGTTTTAATAAATCTAAAGTTTCAATTTTATCTCCTAATATATTTTCTAGTTCTTCGTATTTATCATCATAATCAGTACCATCAAAACTAATTTGTAATTTATTAATTTCTTCTAAAGCAAATAAATCTTTTAAATTAAATTTATTTCCAACAATCATTTTACAAAATTCTGTTGCAAATTTATTACTATTGCAAAAATCTTTTAATACCTCTCTTAATTCTACTTTTACATCATTTTTAGAAGGATTAATCATTATTTGTGATATTTTATTAATGCTTACAATATTTTCATAATCATCTGATATTCCTAATGCAGGAACAAGATTAACAAAGGAATACATTACTTCTCTTATTTTTTCTTCTATGTTTAAACTACTAACATTAAAATTATCAACAGCATATAAAAAGTTTCCTCGATATTTAATAATATGATGAATTGCTAAATAAACCAATCTAATATCAGCTTTACTATCGTCATTAATTAAACGACTTCTTAAATGATATATAGTTTTGTATTGATTATTATACTCGCGAATCATTTTTTTCTCTTCTGCTGTTAATACAACTGTTTTATTAAACTTATCAGTCACATGATATTTTGATTCTTCTAATTTTTTAAAGAAATCACGATCTACATTATTCATTTCATTTTTAAATTCCTCTTGTAACAACTTAATTCGATTTCTTCTTCTATCGTATCTACGTCTTGTACTTCTGAAGCTTCGTCTTCCTTCAGCAGTTGAAGCCTCCTCAAAAAGTCTAACACCCCAAAGTGCTTTACGATTTTTTCCTTTTCCTTTTCTTATAATTTTTTGTGTATCTGACTCAACTACAGCCCAACCAACAGATGTAGTTCCTATATCAAGACCTATATTATATTTTTTATTCATATTGACTTACCTCCATTTTTTTGTTAGTATTAAGTTGTCTTAATACCATTTAAGATGACATAGAGAGTTAAAATAAAGCTTTAAGCCTAAATGCTCACAATATGTGTTTCGGACGGTTAGCCGTCTTTTTTTATGTCATCGTTTTTCATATCATCACCAATTACTTGTATTATAACATTATTGGTATTTATTGGTAAAAAGAAATATACAAAATTAATATTAAGAATAAATATATTTTAACCATATACTATTAAATATTTAAAACTATAACAAAAACAAATATAATTATGATATAATATAAATGGATATAAAAAGAGACGTCTTAATAGAGTCAGATGTTTCTTGGTCCAATTGAACGTCGGAAAACATCTAACTCCAATTAGATGTTTTCGTTTGCTCTTTTTTTATTCTCCCCTGAAAGTCTTTTCTACAATAACAAGTAGTACTACTAGAATAACTAAGTATTCCATGTATTTTTCCCTTCATAGGACCACCTTCTTTCTTTCGAAAATAAAGGTTTAAAAACACCTATTTAAACGTCTCAACGCACTATTTTAATATATTATTATACTAAAGAAAAGCAGAAAAACTAAAATAGTTTTTTACGAATTTAAAAAGTACTAAATAATTTTTTTTAGTACTTTTTTATTTGATTTTTTACGTATCTATTCATAAAAAATACAATTATTATTTTTTATTTAATATCACTTAATATTGACACAGATAATTAAAACTAAAGGCTTAAGACTAAAAATGTAAAGATAATTAGATACTTTTATTATATCATACCAATCATCTGAACTATAAAACCTATAAACATTAATTTACTAATATATTCACAAACAAAAACGAAGAAAAGCCTCATATTTTTTCGCTTTAAAAATTCTTATGAAATCCTTTTCTTATATTATCATCCATTTGATAAACAGCTACAGCAACATCTTCTAAAATAGGATTACTAATCATATGTTCCTTATCCTTTATATTTAATTCTAAATACTCTGATAATTCATAAGGTACAGATAAAACTTCTACATCAGGAGTATGAAAAGCTATTCTACGAAATGTTCTAATAAACTTATTAGTAATATTCTCTTGAATTTTATCATTTCGTAGTTTAAGTTGATACCTTGTATCTTCTTCCTTAACGTCACTAGCAATAATATCCCTAGATAAATAACGAACAGGCAAATAAGGTATAGCTTTTAAATGATGAATACCTTCTCTTTGCAACAATGATAAAAAAACACTTAAAGATAAAATAAACGATGGAGTTACATCTGTAATATTCCCCTCAGGATAATATTTTGAATTTCCTTCTTTATAATCGAAATATTCAGAAACTTCATAACTTTCTATACCTTCATTTAATTTATACAACATACGAGCTATTTTTTTATCATAATATGCTTCTTCTTCAGTAGATACTTTTGATTTAGGTTTCATTAAGCTATAAACATAACAAACTTTTTCGCCGTTATCTTCACAAATACCATAAGTAACAGTAGCTAAAGGATAAGAAACTTCCTTACTATCAATAGAATTTACCAAACAAATATCTATTCTATAAGGAGTTTCCATCGCAATACTATGTATACTATTTTGAATTTTAATAGAACTATTTAAAAAGTGATTCCCTATTTCCAAAGAAACTGGTTCATTTAAATAAGAAAATGTTGTATCATTCAAAAAAGCTATTCGTCGTTTCATATAAGAAACAGGATTAATAAAATCTTCAGTTGTGGCATTAACAAATAAGTAAGCCATAATCCATTTAATAGTATTTCTCTCTTTATTCATAATAAAGCTAGGAACTTTACGTTTATAAGACAACTCCAAATTAACATAATCTTCTAATACTTTTAGAAAGATTTCTTCATCTTTTATAATAAGTTCAGACAAATTCCTTTCATTTCTATAAACGACTTCACGACCATCAGTTGATATAACAGTATTAAAACCTATCGGCCATTCCTCACCATCTATAAAAACTTTTCCATCTTTGGCTTCACAAATTAATTCTGTAAATATTTCTTTTATCATAAAAAACACCTATACAAATTATATCATACTAACATACAATTTTTTATTTCTTATAAATTAATTATACTAATCTATAGTTTTTCAATATGAAATTATAACTTCTATTTTAAGTACTTAAAAAGCACTAAACAAAAATATTTAGTACTATTTTACATTATTTATAGTATAATATAAATGGATATAAAAAGAGACGTCTTAATAGAGTCAGATGTTTCTTAGTCCATTTGAACATGAGAAAACATCTAACTCCAATTAGATGTTTTCGTTTGCTCTTTTTTTATTCTCCCCTGAAAGTCTTTTCTACAATAACAAGTAGTACTACTAGAATAACTAAGTATTCCATGTATTTTTCCCTTCATAGGACCACCTTCTTTCTTTCGAAATTAAAGGTTTAAACATCTAAGTTAAGTCGTCTCGAAAGAATATTTTAATACACTATTTCATCTAAGAAAAGACTTTAAACTAAACTTGTTTTTTAAACATTTTAAAAGTACTAAACCATCAAATTTAGTACTTTTTTTGTTTAACTTTTCTCTTTTAAACAAAAATAACTAGCCAAAATATTTATTTAAATTTAGTCATCTTAATTACTAAAATCAAACACTACCTTGTTATCACTATCTAATTTAAGTCTTGCATTAAAGTTCTTACCATTTTTTGAAACAAATCCTTCAATATTAGAAGTCATCCCCTCACTTAGTAACTTTTCTACATTACTTTTAGATATCCATCTACCACATATTTGCGTACTTATTTTAAACTTACAATTTTGATAGTCTCTACATCCATATGCATATCTATTCTTTATAACATCACTACCACACAATGGACACTTACCAACTACATCACCATAAAATCCAATATCAGTATCTTTTTCTATAGCTACTTCCTTCTTTGTAAATACTTCTTGTATCTCTTTTTTTGCTAAATCTACAGAATCAGAAACACTTATTTCATCATGATAAACTTTCTTTAATGCTTTGCCCATCTCACTTGTCTTATATTTATCCATAGATATTTCCATTTGCATTAAAGAATTTATTAAGAATTCTCCTGCAGGCAATATCGTATAAACATCCTTCTTTAATGCAATGTACTCTGATTTTTTAGCATTATCTATAATACCAGTTCTTGTTGCTTCTGTACCAAGTTCTAATCCCTCAAATATTGCTTTATAATCTTCAGTATCATCAACTTCTTCCCCTGCTTCTTTCATCTCTTCGTACTTTTCATCTAATTCTTTCTTATCTTCCTTAAAAGGATTCATTAAGTAATTATTCAAAGTTTCTATTGTATAATGTTTTGGCGGAGTAGTTTCTTTTTCTTTTAACTTAAATAACGTATTAACTTTATCACCAATGCTTAAATTAGGTAGTATCTTATCTTTACTACTAGGAGAATCGAACTTTGTCCATCCTGGTTCTACTATTGTCATACCTTTAAGTACAAAATCCTCATACTCACCAACACTAATCTTAATCTCAGTCTTCTCTACCTTACATTCATCACTACAGAATACTGCAACAAATCTTTTAAATACAGTCTGATATATTAAGAACTCCTCTTCAGTTAAACTTTCTTTACTAGGAATCTTATATGTTGGAGTTATTGCTGAATGTGACTCAATCTTACTATCATCAAATATTGTCTTCTTATCCTTAAACTTAACTGGATACCCTATCTTACTAATATTATCAATTATCTTTTTAACTTTATCCTTCTCAGCTACTGCTAAATACTCCGAATTAGTTCTTGGATATGTTAAATAACCATTTTCATATAATCTTTGTACTACTTCTAAAGACTTATCCATTGGTATTTTATATTTTTTACCTAATAAATTTTGTAATTTAGTTAAAGAAAATAACTTAGGTGGATTCATTGTATCTTTTTTTACTTTTTTATCCACAACTATAGCATCTACACTATTATATTTATCGCACAATTCTTGTGCTCTTTTTTGATCTTTTTTATCAAACTTTTCTTTACTATTTAATTCAACTAATTCACCATTAGTTTCTTCATTACTCCACATACCATAGTACATCTCTGGTACAAAGTTTCTTATTGCCATATCTCTATCATAGATTGCTTTTACTATTGGAATAATTACTCTACCTACCCTTAACAAAGTACCTGTTTTAAGTGTTGCATACCTCGTTAAATTAACACCATATAGCCAATCTATATATGTTCTAGCAAATCCTTCATTAGCTAGATTATCATATTCACTATCTAACTTCATTTCTTTTAAACCTTGTGATATAGTTTCACTTGTCTGATCTGGTAACCATAATCTATATATTTCTTTTTCAGTTTTTAATGCATTCTCAATACATAGTCTTACTATTATTTCTCCTTCTCGATCAGAGTCGCCAGCATTAACGATTTTTACTACATCTTCTCTATTACATAAAGTACTTATTATATTAAATTGTTTCATTACTCCAGCATCTACTTGTTTACTAGAGTCTTTCTTTAAATTAAATTTAAACTTTTTAGGAAAACATGGTAAGTTATCCATTTTCCATCTTACTTCTTTAGGAGGATTATCTTCATAGTCTTCTATATCTGCCAAACTAAATAGATGACCAAAAGCCCATGATACTACGTATTCATTATTAGAATAAAAACCATCATTTCTTTTCATATTACCAATAGCACTTACTATATTTCTAGCTAGTGATGGTTTTTCAGCTATTATTAATATCATATATATCCAAGACCTCCTTAATATTTAAGTTTATACAAGTAGTATTATTATAACATAACTACTTTAAAATAATTAAGGATTTATTTAAGTTCTAAGAGCCTTATTAATATAAGTCTCTTAGAACAAAGTTGAACCTGTAGTTTCAACTTTTAGAATTCTAAGCCTAAGGTCTTAGAATTAATCTTTTTGACTTTTATTAAATCAAAAAAATAGACCATGTTTTTTAGTACATAAGAAAAAGTCTATCTTATAATAAATAGACTTTTTATAAATAGACTTTCTTATTTTTTAGAATTTTTACTATATTCTAATACAAATTCATCAAGACAAGGCATTGTCATAACTAAAAATTGATAATTATTAATATACATAGCAACTTCTGAAGAACCGCCAGAACTATAATAACCACTAGGTATATCTTCATTTTCTTCAAATGTACCTTTAAATAACTTAATAAAATTTTTATTATTTTTATTTATCTTTAACAAATATTCTTTAGCTTTCTCATAGTTTTCCTTTTTATAATATAAAGCTAATAAAGGAAATAATATTGATAAATTTTCTTCTGGATATTTTTCATATAGTGATAGTAATTCTTTTTCATCTTCGAAATATGCATATATAGCAGCAAGTAAATATCTTATACCTGTATTATCGTTTTCATTAAGTCTCAATATTTCTTTACATACTTCCATTGCTAATTTTATTTTACCTTGAGCAATTAAATTATAAACCTTACAAGATAGTCCTCGAATATAAGGTCTTGTTTCAAAGATACCATAAAATTTCCCAATATTTCCTTCTTCAAAATACCCTTCTTCAGTTAATCTGTCTTTTTCAAATTCCAATCCTTCGTTCAATAATTCTTCTCTCTTTGTTTGATTATCCTCTAAACTTGCTCGGAATATAACTGCATCAAAACAATCAGGACAAATTTCATAAGCTTCTTCAGCTAACTTAATAGCTTTTTTCTTTGACTTTGTATTCTCAGCTTCTTCTAGTAACTCATATGCTTGATCCATTGCTATATTTTCATAATCAATCTCACCATTATTATACTTTTCTACAAATTCTTGCAATCTCTCATTTAATTCATCTTCATTTATATCTCCAACATCAGATAAAAACTCATTTAAAGCACCATTAAATTTATAATCCATACAAAACACCTCGTTACAAGTATTCTAACATAAAAAATAATAATTTATCATGAAAATCACACTTTTACAGTTTTTTTGAAAAAAATAACATTACTATTCAATAAATTCTTAAAACAAACACTAGTGAACGGCAGTGAACAGCAGTAAATAATATAAACGTTATCTTTTTATAATAATTAATGATTTATTTAATTTCTAAGAGCCTTATATAATAAGTCTCTTAGAACAAAGTTGAACCTGTAGTTTCAACTTTAGAATTCTAAGACCTTAGGCTTAGAATTAATTTTTTTGCTTTACAAGTAAATCAAAAAAATAACACTATACTTTTCTTCCTAAAATAAGTTTACTAATTCTTTTATATTCATCAAACTCTTTATTAAACTTATTTTTATTTAAAACTTTTAATGATTTTTCTAATTCCAACTTAAATGGTACAATAATTTCTTTAAAATTCTTATGATTAAACGGAAACAATAACTTCGCGATATTTTTTATGTTATATATATCATAATCAACCTTAATACTAGGATTTAATTTTTTATATAATAAATTATATTTATTATTAATAAAACCAGAATATTCAGAAACTAATTTTGAGTATTCTACTGAAAAATTTTCCATTTTTTTATATAACGAAATCCAATTATACCCCAGAAAAGTATGCATTTTTTCTACATTATATATTTTTTTATACAAATCAAAATAACAATTAAATATATCATTTTTAATTCTACCTTTTTGAATAAAATACTGAGCAACAACTCCCATTAAAGATACGATTAAACCTGTAATTATTCCCATCACAATATCATAACAAATACCATGTTTTAATACCGGAACAAATAAAAGCAAGCAGCAAGCAATTATTAAACTTAATCCAAATATATATGTTAATATTTTAGCTTCCTTCATAAACCCTCCTATAAATTAATCTCTATTATAGATTTTACACACTAAAAAAGCAATGTTTTACCATTGCTTTTTACATTTTATTACTTGAAATGCTAAAGAATTTATCAAAGAATTCTAATAGTTTATCAATAACCTTATTTTTCTTTTCTTGTCTATCATTTGTTGGAGTAAACATATTCATAGGAGGAAGTATATTAGATACTTCTGTTCCATTCGTTTCTACTCTTCCTTGTTCAAATGATCTTTGAATAAAGTTATATGTTTCTTCTTTATTAAGATTTTCTTCAGCAATTATCTTATCTAATTCTTCTTTCTTTTTACTATTCATAAATGATTCAAAATCAGCATATACATTTGAGTCTTGATCTAATGATTCAATGAATGCCATGATTAAATCTTTCTTATTTCTCAAATCTGGACTTGCCATGATTGTCTTTTGAATAGTTACAAGAATCTCTTTATCTTCCATGTTACTATCATGGTATTTCTTAACTAATCCTAAGATGTAATCAATATTAACTTCTATTGATTTAATCAATTCCATTTCAAATACTACATCTTCAGTAACATCAGTTTTTTCTTGTTTAGCTTTATTTCTAAATTCATTATAAAGTTCGATATAGATGCTATGGTAATCTTGTTTATCTCTTTCATTGATTAATTCATCATCTTTAAACTCATCGAATGAAGATAATATATTTGTTACTTTTAATATTTCACCATATAGTTTAATAAATTTTTTCTGTTCTGCTTCACTTTGCATTAGTTCTCCTGGTGCAAATTTAGAAGTAAGTTTCTCTACCAAAGATTTATAACCCTCAAATGTTTTACCATTATCATCTTCATATCCATAGTAGTAATCATTATATGGTTTTAATAATACTATTCCATGAGCTTCTTCATCGCCGAATTTAGCTAATGCCTCATTAAGTCTATCTTCTAAGTTTCTAAATGAAACGATATTACCATAAGTTTTAACACTATTTAAAATTCTATTAGTTCTAGAGAATGCTTGAATTAAGCCATGCCATTTTAAGTTCTTATCTACCCATAATGTATTTAATGTTTTAGCATCAAATCCTGTTAAGAACATATTTGCAACTATTAATATATCAATTTCTCTATTCTTTATTCTCAATGAAACATCTTTATAATAATTTTGAAATCTTTCTGATGATGTGTCATAACTAGTTCCAAACATCTTGTTATAATCTTTAATAGCATTATCTAAGAATGTTCTATCATCAATGCTTAAAGCTTCTGTTGATTCCGAGTTTTCATCAATAACTCCATCTTCTCCATTAACACCATATGAATATATTAAAGCTACTTTTAAATTACTATTTTTTATTCTTAATTGTTTTTGGAATTCTTCATAGTATTCTTTTGCCATTTTAATATTAGATACTGCAAATATAGAATTAAATCCATTAATATTCTTTTTAGATTTTATTTCTTCTGTATCTTGTCTTTTAGCAACTTCAATTACGTTATCTAAGGTTGAATAAACATATGATTCACTAGTTTTTGTTTTAGTGCTAAAATATTCAATAATATATTCAGTAATTAAACTAATTCTTATTTGATTATCAAATAATTTTTCTTCATCTATACTATAAACTTTTTCATCTTTTACATCTTCAGATACATCTACTCTACCAACATATTCATATCTAAAAGGTAATACATTCTTATCAGCTATAGCATTTACTATTGTATAAGTATGTAATCTTTCTCCAAAGATTTGTTCTGTTGTTTCAGATATACCTTTTATTGTTCTAGCATTCTCTGGGAATATTGGAGTACCAGTAAATCCAAATATATAATATTTATTAAACTTCTTAATAATCGATTTATGCATCTCACCAAATTGCGATCTATGACATTCATCAAATATAAATACTACATGTTTATTAAACACTTCACTATCAGCATTCTTTTTAATAAATTGTGATAGTTTTTGGATTGTAGTAATTATTATTTTACAATTATCATCTTCTAATTGACCTTCTAATATTTTCGTAGAAGTATTAGAGTTGGCTGCACCTTCCTTAAAACGATCATATTCTTTCATTGTTTGATAATCTAAGTCTTTTCTATCAACAACAAATAATACTTTATCAATAAATTCTAGTTTACTTGCTAATTGAGATGTCTTAAATGAAGTTAATGTTTTTCCTGATCCTGTTGTATGCCAAATATATCCACCTGACTTTAATGTTCCATAGAACTTGTTGTTATATGCAATTGTAATTCTATTTAATATTTTTTCAGTTGCAACTATTTGGTAAGGTCTCATTACAAGTAAGTCTTCTTCACTAGTAAATACACAATATTTAGTTAGTATATTTAATAAAGTATGCTTAGTAAAAAATGTTTTAGCAAAATCAATTAAATCAGTAATTCCATTATTTTTTTGGTCTGCCCAATAAGAAGTAAATTCAAATGAATTAGATTTCTTTTTCTTTTGGTTATTTATATGGAATTCTCTAGTAGTATTAGAATAATATTTAGTTAATGTTCCATTTGAGATAACAAATATTTGAACAAAGTTATATAATCCAGAACCAGCCCAGAAAGAATCTCTTTGATATCTTTCTATTTGGTTAAAAGCTTCTCTTAAATCTACTCCTCTTTTCTTTAATTCGACATGAACTAAAGGAAGACCATTAACTAAAATAGTAACATCATATCTATTATCAAAATTACCATCATTATTAACATATTGATTCAATACTTGAAGACTATTATTGTGAATATTATTTTTATCAATTAAATATACATTTCTTTTTTCACCTGAATCTAAAGTTAGTTCTTGTTTATAATCTTCTTGTATTAATCTAGTTTTCTCAATAATATAATCATTTTTATTAGCAATAACTTTAGCAAATAAATAATCCCATTCTCCATCAGTAAAATGATAATTATTGAGTTTTTCCAATTGTTTTCTTAGATTAAGAATCAATTCATCTTCATCATTAATATATAATCTTTCATAACCTTGTTCAATTAAAGTATTAATTAATTCTTTTTCTAAGGCATCTTCACTTTGAAAAGATGTAGCTACTCTATTCAAACCTGTATATTCAGCTAATACTGTTGAGTTGTCATTTTCACTTATTAAACCAATACTATTCATTTTAATTCACTTCCTTAAAATCTAATAATTTATTTCTATAATATTCATATTGTTGTTTTCTTAATTCAATTTCTGCGGGCAAACCTTCTGAAATGTCGTTTACTAATTTATCAAATTTATCTAATATACTTGTTATTTTTCTTTGAACTTCAATTGAAGGCAAGAAAAACTCGTATTTCATTACAGCTTGTTTATCACCTCTTGGCATTTTAGAACCTTTTGAGGTTGAATTATTATATTCAAAAAAATCTTCTGAAGATAATATATAGTACAAAAATTTAGGATATACAAATTCTGTATTATTTATTCTAATATCAAGTACATCTCCATTTGTACCACCAGTACAATCTGCTAACCAAATCTTCCTTAAATAAGGTCTTATATTCCCTATTAGAATATCATTTTTTATAAATTTAATTGAATTACCTGAAGTAGGAATATGTGTTGAATTTGTTTTACCCCTCTTATTTTGTAATAAATTATCTACTCCTACATAATTATTTTCATTAAGTTCTGTATGACTTATTCTATCCTTTGAGTAGTATGCAATATCTTCAAGTGAAACTTTTATACTTCCGAATACATATTGTAATAGCCTAATTATTGCTTGTCTTGTCTTGTCTTGTCTTGTCTTGTCTTGTCTTGTCTTGTCTTGTCTTGTCTTGTCTTGTCTTGTCTTGTCTTGTCTTGTCTTGTCTTGTCTTGTCTTGTCTTGTCTTGTCTTGTAAGATTATCTCATTACTGTCTGCAAAGGTCAACAACATATCGCGATAATATTCATATTGTTGTCTTCTCACTTCTTTTTCTGCAGGTAGCCCTATTCCAAGGTCACTACATAGTGTTTCGAAATTATCTAAAACATGTACTACTTTATTTTGAACTTCCATTGGTGGTAATGCTATCTCAATTTCATTTAGTTTTTCTGGCGGGAATTCAATTACCTTAACTCCCCTAGCGTATTTTAATTTTTCTTTTTGAAATACACTACTACTAAAATAATATGATAAATATTTTGCGTTTTGTTCAGAAGATATTATTGCACTATGTCCACTTACTGCAATTTCATCTTTACCAATCCATGCAACAGATTTACATACATCTTCATAATTCTCACTTGTTACAGCCATAATAACATCGTTATGTTTTGCTTTTCTTTGTTTATCAAATATATCCTTTGGTATATATGATATTACTTTATCAGTATACGGACCAAATTGAGTATATATTTGTCCGTAGTGTATACAAGGCATTCCATTTTCTACATAATCTTTTTTTTGGAAATTTCCTCCTCTTGTAATTGTTGCAATATCTTTAAATTTTACTTTGTTATACTTAGTTTCTTTATCTGCAAAAATCTTACCACGCCAAAACTCGTATTGACTCTTTCTCGCCTCTAGCTCCGCCTCTAGCTCCGCCTCTAGCTCGCCAAATTTATCAAGAATAATTGCTATCTCATTTTGAACTTCTAATGGTGGTATTGGTATATCTATTTTAATAAAATCTTTTTTACTAAGATTAAATCTAGTTACACCATTTGCACATTTTATAATTTTTTCTCTAATATCATTTGATCTAAATAAATGTTTTATAAAATTAGGATTAATTTTACTTATAAATTCATCATTAAATCTATATATTGAGCAAAAACTATTTAAGTAATATTTTTCTTCAGGTTCTATACATACAACACTTGTCATTCCTGTTTCTTCTGCTATTTCTGATGATGTTGTAAAAATAACATCACAATATTTTAATTCGTTTTGATTTTCATTTTCTTTAACTTTAACTAATTCATATTTGCTAAAATCAACTGCTAAGTTATTAAAGACATTAACATAAGTTATATATTTTGATTCGCCATTATTAAAATCATCTTTGCTCTTGCTTTTTAACCCACTTAGTATTTCACCAATATCACAAAGTTTATGATACTCAACACCATTAGGACATAATTCTTTAATTAAATCATTTATCTTACTCATAATAATCAGACTCCAATTCTCTGATTATTTCTTCCAATTCATTTCTTATTTGTTGTTGTCTTGGAACTATTTCAGCTAATTTTTTGTTTACTTCTTCTATATCTATTTCTACTTCACCAGCATTTGTTTTTAAATATGAATTTACAGATATATTATAATCATTTTCTTTTATTTCATCATAAGTAGCTAAATAAGTTTTATTTTCAACTGACTCTCTTTCTTTTAATAAATTAACTATATTGTTTATATTTTCATCAGACAATTTATTTTTATTTGTATTTCTAACAAATTCCTCACTGGCATCTACAAATAAGATATTGTTATCTGATTTATTTTTCTTTAATACTAAAATACATGTAGCAATTGATGTTCCAAAGAATAAATCAGATGGTAACTGAATAACTGCATCTACAAAGTTATTGTCAATCATATATTGTCTTATCTTTTGTTCTGCTCCACCTCTATATAGTACACCAGGGAACTCAACTATTGCAGCTGTTCCTTTTGGACTTAACCATGATAACATATGCATAGTAAATGCTAAATCAGCTTTAGAAGAAGGTGCCAATACACCTGCTGGAGAAAATCTTTCATCATTTATCAAAATTGGATTTTCCTTTCCAGCCCACTTAATTGAATATGGCGGATTAGATACGATTGCATCAAATGGTTCATCATCCCAATGTTCTGGATGAATTAATGTATCTCCCCTCGCTATATGAAAATTATTATAATTTATATTGTGTAAGAACATGTTAATTCTAGCTAAGTTATAAGTAGTTAAATTTATTTCTTGACCAAAAAAACCATCTCTTACATTTTCTTTACCAAGGATTTTAGCGAATTTTAATAATAATCCACCAGATCCACAAGCTGGATCATATACTTTATTAACTGATGTCTTATCTTGAATTACTATTCTAGCTAATAATTCTCCAACTTCTTGAGGAGTAAAGAATTCTCCTCCTGACTTACCTGCAGATGATGCATACATAGTCATCAAAAACTCATAAGCATCTCCGAATAAATCAATGTTATTATCGTAATAATCACCTAGTTTCAAATCACCGATAGCATTAAGTAATTTTACTAATTTTTCGTTTCTTTCATCAACTGTATTACCTAATTTATTATCAATAGTAAAATCATCAAATAAACCTTTAACATCATTTTCAGATGCAGTACCTCTAGCAGAGGCTTCAATATTATTAAATATATTTGAAATAACTACGTTCAAGTTTTCATTTTTTGATGCATTAATTCTTACATTACAAAATAATTCACTTGGTAATATAAATAATCCTTTTTCTTCTAATATTTGTTGTTTCCCCATTAAAGCTTGTTCATCACTAATATTTCTATATTCAAAATTAGTTATACCAGCTTTTCTTTGATTATCATTAACATAATGTTCTATATTTTCGGAAATAAATCTATAAAACAATAATCCTAAAACATATTGCTTAAAATCCCATCCATCTACTGAACCTCTAAGTTCATTAGCTATCTTCCATATTGTTTTATGAAGTTCTTCTCTTTCTTGTTCTTTTTTATTATTCATGTTGTTCACTCCTACTATGTACTTATCTGTACTTTATTCTATACAAAAAGTATAACACATTCATAATTTTTAATCCTTATTTTAACATCAAATTAGACACTAAAAAAGACTTTTGTCCCCACAAAAGTCTTTATTTTATGAATTTATACTATTTTTTGTTTATCTCTAATGATTGTTTAATAAAAGGAATTACTTTGTCTACTTCATCTTCATTATAAATAGATATATAATAATCTCCATTACCATGATGACCAATTACTTTACCATCATCTAATACATAACAATTCATAATAGTTAAAGGGTCCTCTAAAGTTCCTTTTTTCATATTAATATTAACTTGAACAAAGTTCTTAAATATTTCTAAATCAACAATATTTCTAATTCCTTTAAAAGCTATATACACTTTCTTAATATCCAAATCAATATCTCCAAGTTCAAGTATTCTATTTTTTAAACTATAATAAATATCTTTTACTTTTTCAGTACATTTTTCTAAATGTTCTTCTTCAGTATACACTTTTATCTCTTCCTTATTATCTTTAGTAGTTAATAAGGAAGAGAATATAGAATTATCCATTTTTTCTTTACTAGTCTTTTCTATCTTCTCTATATCAACTATATCATCTTCATATCTAGTTACTTTATATAATTCAAATGGTATGTTTTGATAGTCTGAAGAATAGATTTGATACTTATTATAATATGGAGAAAAGAATAATACTTTAGATTGAGATATATCTATATCATTAATATTATAATTAGTTCCTTTTATTTCATTATACTTTAATATAAAGTCAGCTTTTCTATCTCTTAGTAATTTAAGATAAGTTAGACCTTGATCTACTAGACTTTTATTTTCTACTTTTTTATCTTCTATTATTATGAAAGATTTTGTTTCTTTATTAAAAGCTAATGAATCTATTCTAAAATCTCCTACTATAAATTCAGTACATACAAATTCATATTCTTCACCAAGGATATCTGGTATATGATTTTCTATAAATACTTGTAAATCTTTTTCTAATTTAAATTTATCTTGTTTTAATAGTTTATTATTACGAATTAACATAGACATCACCTACTAATAATTATAACAAAGTAAGAAATATTAGTAAAATTTAGTTAACCATTTTTATATTTCCTCTACGGCTTTTATAACACCATTTTCTTGTTCTGTTATTCTGACATTACCTTTAGCTATTTCTAAAGCAATAGTACACAAGATTTCTTTATAAGCCTGTGAATAATCATCACATCTTATAGTTTTGGCATACATTCTTGTTTGTAACGATATTTTTTCATTATTTTTTAATGCTTTAATAATTTGATTTGATGTTTTTCCAGAAATACAAATATTCCAATAAATAAGTAACACATACCTTACTATTTCTCTTAATTCTAACTCTAGTTCATAAGTAATGTTCTTTATTTGCCTTCCATGAACAAACTTACATCTATAATCATACAATTCCTTAATCCTATCATACATGACTTTTTCTTCTACACTAGAATCATATAATAAAATCCTACTTGTACATACAGCTAAGTTTTCAGTAATATCAGTTTTTGAAGTTATAAATAAAGCCTCTAAGCAAGAAAATAGCAATAAAAATCTCACAGAAACATCACTAGATTCAAAGGAGTCATTAAACAACGACATTGCTCTATTAAACTTAACATTTGACTTCTCCGTCAAAAGAAAACTTTTTAAATCAAAACCACTTCTACTATTTTTACTAAATTTTTCTTTATCAAAGAGCACACCTAAACCATGCTGTGAAGGAAAATCTTTATAATTAATAAAGTATCCAACCAACTTATCATTTTCATCCATAATAGAAACTTTGCACACTGGAAAAATTATTCTCAAATTATATATCAATCTTAACTTTTTCTTAAAATTATTTATTAATTCTTCAAGTTCACTAAATTCAAAAAAATGTTTTATAACAGTTTCTTTGCTTTTAGCTTTATCGTTTGAAACATTATACTCAAGCTCCTCAACGGTTTCGAAACAATTATAATAAGTATTCTCATCATCTTTTAATTGAAAAGTACAATTTAACATATATCCAGCAGGAATAAATGGATTATCTTCTATGCTTTTTTCAATTACAGACAAATCTATTTTTTCAGCTTTTAATTCAAAATTATCAATTACAAACTTTTCATCTAGAAAAGGAAATCCATATACTAATAGTTTTACTTTTAATTTATATTTCTTCACACACTCTACCTCTCTTCTACCACATATTATAATCTTTCTCCTAAATAAAACAAGAGAACAACAAAGAAAAAGAGATTAATACTTAATCTCCTTTAGTATATAAGATTATATAGTCTTTTTTATAACTATACTAGTTATAAAGATTAATACTATTATATATAGATATACTTACATACTATAATTAACTATATATATTATTAAAATATATTCATTAAGTTGTTACTATATAAAATTATGCTCAAACAAAAACAAAAGTAATTGATATTATCCCAAAATAAAATAAATTTCTATTTATCTTCTTTTATACCACCATTATTAACTCCATATTTAAAAAGTAATTCACCTAATAAAGTAATTTTATAATCGTTTTCATTATAAAACAAAAAACAGAAAAATTATTTTTCTGTTTCTTCATTTTTTACTGTTATATATTTTTGATTACTCGCATTAATATGGTTTTTATTAGTATAATCTAATCTACCTTCATCAACTAAAGGTTTAATTATTTTTTCTCTAATATATCTTCTAGAATTAATTCCAAGGTGTAACATTATTTCTTTAGTTGATTTTTGTTGTATACAAAAGTTCAATACTAATTTTTGTTGTTCACTGACTTGACCACTGACTTGACCACCGACTTGACCACTAACTTGATCACTAACTTGTTGATCAAGTTTAGGACTAGTATTTCTAAATATTACTTTAAAACTATCTCTTTCTTCATAAAACTCTGGTTCAGGTAATCCATATTTTTTCATTTCTCTTTTCATTGTAGGTATTCCTGAATGTCGATTTTCAATTACGTCTCCTTTTTCTTCAAGAATTTTTACAATTGTTGGGTTTCTTGATTCCATAGTTGTTGCTGTTCCTAATTTTTCAAGTTTATTTGTTCCATAAAGTGTACCTGGATTAATAATTTCTATTCTATCGTTATACATGTATACAGAAACATAAGCATTTTCTGTTTGTGTACTATAATCTCTATGAATAAGAGAATTAGCAACAGCTTCTCTTAATGCTTCTAACGGATATTCAGTTCTATTAATTCTTTGGCCTCTAGAATCTATGATAACGCTTGTTTTCATGTTACGTGTTAAAAAGTTCATAGTACCTGTTATCATTTCTTCGATAGTACCTTCAATTCTTTTATTATCAATAAACCTTTCTCCCATTGCACCAGTATCACCTAATTCTATGCCCGGTACAACAACACATGCAACAAATAATTGTGGATAATATGATTGAGGATATTCACCAAATAACATAGTCCCAGCTAACGTTGGGTATACTTTGTCTTCACTATTATCTGTTATGCCGCATAGTTTCAAACATTTATCAAAGTCATTTTTTGCAAAGTTTGGCTTACTTTCCTTTACTTTATTTACATATTTAATCAATTCTTCATGATTTAAATCTTCAACTGTAGACCTTCTTGTTGGTCTAGTATCTTCAAATATATGATCATTATAACTTTGTAAAGCATATATTTCGTAATCAGTCATTATTTCATCGCTATCACCAACTCTTGTATAAGATCCTTTATTTAATCCTTTAGGAATGTAAAAACATGGTTTTTTATTTTGTATTATCTCATCAACTTTAACTGCTAGTAAATCTTTCCCCTCATACTTTATAGGTAAAATATCAGGTCTTATGGCTGGTGACATTGAATCGCTACATAATGAACTTATTTTCTTTTGTAAGTCATTTAAATCATAAACACCTTCTATTTCAAAACCTTTTTCTTCATTTACACCAAATATAATAACTCCACCATATTTATTTGAAAAACTAGAAAAAGTATCATAACATTTTTTAGGAAAATCTACTGAAGCAGTCTTTGCTTCTATTTTATTTGTTTCAGTTTTGTACGTTTTTAAATATTCTATTATCTCAATTACTTCAGCTTCAGTCATTAAATCATCTCCTCTTCTTTTTTATTACACTATAAAAATGTGCAATATTTGTCGATTTATATCTAAACATTAGATATCATAAATATTCTAATTTCAAATGTTTTGGTCGCGATGTCTAAAAACTAATCATATTAGCTATATATTGCTTTCATAAATTTAATATACATTGATTATTATTTACTATTATTTCCCAAGTGTTCCATTTACAACACAGTTGTTATTTTATTAATATTTTTCTAAAAGTTCCCTTTTACGAGAATTTATTTTACTATAAGATAATTTCGCAATTATTATCTAATAGTCAATTCCATAAAGCTAGTTGACAGCCAGTTGATTACATATCTTTTAGTTCCCATCTAGATGAAAATTCTTTAAGAATAACTCTACATCAAGAATCTGTCATCTTTTTAGATAATTAAAATAATTATTTAGATTAAGCTTTATCATTTTTTAATAAAAACTAGAATTTATATTACTCATCTTACTCGAAAACATATAAGTCATTTCACTTTCTAAAAAAACACTAAAAAAGCATGCCCCTTATCTACTCTCCAAATTACTCAAAGCCTTCTCAAATAAGTCAGTACTATATTGCTTTAAGTCATCTATTTTATTTATATTATATTCTTTACTAATTTCATCTACATAATAATTAACATCTTTTAAATCAATAATTCTATTAGAAGATTCATCTTTATTTAAACCTTCACGAGCCATTTGCCATGGCTTAGTTAAATGAGTCATCTCTCTTAAAACTCTCGCACTATAACATCCAAAATACTTAATAATAGAATCTAAATATTCTTTTTCTTCTGTATCTAAACTAAATTCATGTTCACTTAATAATTCACTATAATTTATAGCATTATTTTTATAATATGAAAAACAATCATATATGTCTCTATATACTGGGCCATGTATCCAAGCTTCAGCTGGCATTACAAATAATGTCTTCTTCATAAACTTATTACTAAAACATTGTGCAAAATATAATATTTTTTGTATTGCTAAAGGAGTAGTATCTTCTAATTTTTTTACTATATATAAAGCACTATCATATAACTTAGAATGTTCTTCATTCATCTGTAACTGCTTAGTTTTACCTAATGATTTCTTAAATGCTACTTCAGTTATTTTATCTTTATTACCTAATAAATATAATTCATATAAACAAGGATTATCTTTTATATTCTTTAATAACTCTGAATTTTCTTTAGTAGGATTCTGACCATCTAAATATCTAGTAATAGTTATTTCACCTAGTCCTAATATTAAAGATAATGGCTTTTTACCTATATTATATTTTTCTATTATTTCTTCTATTTCAGGAATTGTAATCATTCCTATCGCTTTTCTATATTCATAATTAGCTGCATCAATATTATAATCATGAAGATCATCATAGAATTCATGATTACATTCTTTACATATATAATACTTTTCTAAATATTCTATTTCTATATCATCAATAAATTCTTTTGTATTCTCTTCTTTATAAACTACTTCTACATCTTTTAAACATTTATCACAAAACTTTTTCATAAATCTCACCTAAACCTTATATTCTGTTTCATGCATAGAAACTATTATTACTTTATTTGTTAATTTATTAATCTTTAAATACACTTCTATATTCTCTTCACAACATATACTAAATACATATAAATATTCATATTCATAAGTTTCATGTTCATTCTTTGTTTTATATCTAAAATCTTCTTTTTTTAATTTATTTAATACATTAATTACTCTTTTTCTATCATACTTAAACTTCTTATAAAAATTTTTATTCTTTTCTCTATTATCAGACATTATTAAATTGTTAGGTTTCTTAATTATTCTTCTTACATCTTTTAAATATTCTGCTACTTCCTCATTAATTGCCCTTCACTTCATTTATTTCCTTTCTACCCTTATGGGACCCTATTTATTACCTATTATTATATTCACTATTTTATCGAAGTCAACAAAAAATAGTATCAATGATACTTTTTTATTTTAATAACCATTAAAAAAACTGATACAAACCTAATATCAATAAGTTCGTATCAGCATCTAATTATTCTTATCAAACAACTCTTCTACAATCAAATCTTTTGAATGTAAATTATTATTTTTACCTAATAATAAGTTTTCATAAAATTTAACTAAAAAACTATTATCTTCTTTAATATTTAAATAATTATTAAAATAATTACTTCTTACTAAAGCATTTCTATAATAAACAGATTTATCTTTAAACATAGTATTATCTACATCATATCCAAGTGATACTAAATACTTTTCTATAAATACTGCAGTAGTTCTAGTATTACCTTCTCTAAATGGATGTATTTGCCATATACTTGAAGAAAAGTTAGTTATATTATTAATTACATCAACTATATTCATTTCATTATAGTTCTTATTTTTTTCTAATGATATATCATAATCTAATGATTGTTCTAATAGTTTGCAATCACCATAAGCAACTGAATCATTATTTAATATCTTTTCATGTTTAGAAAAATCTACTTTTCTAAATTCTCCTGCAAATTCATAAACATCTTTAAATAAATATTCATGAATATATTTTATATAGTCTACTGATAATTCAAAATTATCTTCTTCTAGTAATTGAACTATTCTAGTTGAAACTAAATCACATTCAAATTCTCCTTGTATTATTTTATCAGTTATATCTTTTTCTACATAATATTGTTTTAATTCATGTTCAACTTCATAAATTGTTTTTTCACCTGTTACATTTTCTTGTAACAACTTTTCTAAATACTTAGATGGTTTTAAGTTATCAACTTCTTGAAGTCCAATAGCCATATCCCATTGCAATTGTTTTATATAATTTTTAGGTGTTTCAGTTTCAATATAATCATTTATACTTGAATCTAATTCTTTTTCAGACATTCTAGCACCTCCATTAATAACATTATAACAAAAAAGTTATCATTTGTTAGTATTACATAAATAAAAAAAGAAATTTCTAAAGTGCCAAAATTGCACTTTAGAAATTACTATTCGTACTTTGAAAATATTAACTTATTTCAAATTTATACAAGCAAATATACTACTCAAAAAATTTAATCTCCTTCAATATACTAGTATACACTAAGTCATTGAGAAATTAATATTAAGTTCAATTTGCTTTTCTTCACCATTAGTATTTAATTTTATTATAGTTTGTCCTTGTGCTGAACAATCAAAATTAACTCTATATCTAATAGTAAATGTAATAGTTAATGTCTCTCCTGGATTTAAAGTATTACTTGATAATGAAGAACTAAATCCTTGTAATGCTTTTCCTAAAAAACCACCACCAGAATTTATAATTGTATCTGTATTTTGCAAATTAGTCCAAACATACTCTGTATTATTAGTTAACCTAACTGTATAAGTATAAGTAGTAACAGATCCAATACCAGCCGGTATTCCAAGTGTTAAATTATAAACATCACCAGTCCATTTATCTTCTAATACAGTACCATTTCCAGGTATAGCACTACCCTCAAAGTAATTACCATCTGTTCCTTGAACAGGACCAACTATTGTATTAATTCTAATTATAATATCACCATTAACATTAGGTATTGTTAAAACATTATCAACATATCTATAATCAGTATCTTTTAATAATTCATTATCATCCATACTAACTACTAGATTAGGTACAACATCTACAAAATTAACTACTAAAGATTCCCCTTCAATAGCCATCGTTGGATAATTATTAGTAGTAACTTCATCATCTGAAAAATTTATATATTGAACAGAATAAGTTTTCTTAAATTCAAAATTTAAATATGATTTTAAAACATTATTACTTACGATATTATAATCTAAATAATGGAAAGAAATATTAAATGTTTTACTTTCATTTGGTTCTAAAGAATCTCCAACAGCTATTCCATCTAGTTCAAATACTATATTTTCATTATCATAGAATTCTTCTTCATATTTAACACCAGTAAATGTTTGTTTTTCTAAAGTATTATTAAATATTGTAATAGTATAAACCACAGATGAAGTTGAAATTGTTGTTGATAAAGTAGTCGTACTTTCAAGCATTGTTTTATAATAATTATCAACAGTAGATAACGAATCATTTGTTGTTGCACTAGTTATAAAGACCCCTGTTTGAACATTAGCAACAGCAACACCACTAACTTCCATAGTAATAGAATTTATAGCAGCATACCCTATACTAATAAAGAAAAAAGAGAAAAGAATTAGAATAGGAAATATTTTATAATATCTAACATGTTTTTGCATATTTTTATGACTTCTTACTGTATTCATTTTTTCTTATCTCTTTTTTTATTGTACTTACTTTTAAACTATAAGAATATAATATTTTATTACTGCTTGGTATTAAGAAGAATACACCTGTTTTTTCTTTATTTTCTACCATTAAAATAGGTTCACAAACAGTATCTCTTATTTCTAACATATCATTAAAAGTATCAACTTTTAATACTTGGTATCCTCTTAAATCAAATTCATTATTAATCTTTTGAATATAACTCTTATAATTATTTAGTATTTTCTTTAATTCCTTATCATATATAGTTTCAGCAGTTCTAGTAATAACTACATACTTTGAAAGAGCAACAACATAATAAACATCAGCACCTAAAACAATAATCATCATTATAATTAGTATTGTACCGAAATAATTGCTATCCTTACATATCATAATATTTTCTAAATCTTCATCTAATAAGTCATAACTAATATCAATACCAACTGTTTTTGTAGTTAAAGGAATTACTAATGAAATAACTGATTCATTTTTATTAAAATCAACGCTATCACAATTACCTAATACATTAACATACATACTAATTGTTAATGTACTTTCAGTATCATCTAAACCATAAGTATTAACAAATTTTTTAATAAGTTCATTATAATAGTTATAATCTACTTTTAAATCTTTATATATTATTAAATCAGTATTACTATTTGTATCAATAGAATCTTTTTGCTCTAATACTTTACTATAACTATAAAGACTATTATCAGAATTCTTTTCCTTTACATCTACATTTGCTACTATTTTATAAGAATATTGATAATCTATATCTTTATCATCGACTTCTAATTTATAATTAAAATTAGCATCTATATAATCAATTATACTAGCTATATACTGACGATCCTTACCTAAATAATTAGTATCAAAGAATTCATTTTCTTTTAGATATACTTTATAATCAAGTTCACTATTTTCTTTATAATTAACATAATAAACTTTATTATTCAAAATATATAAAGCTAAGAAAAAACTAAATAAGATTGTTAAAGCAATAATTATAAATATATAATTTAATATTTTTCTTCTTCTTATAGTTTGATCAACTAATATAGCATTAACTTGTTTTCTTTTCATATATTCTACTCCTTTCTAATCAATCATTTCTTTCAACCATAAGGTTGGATATCCAATATATGGAATTCTATATTTTACTATTCCAATTATATCTTCATCTGTAATATAACCAATATCTTTACTCTGGTTAAAATCACCTTTTGTATAGTAACGATTTTTGTTATTAACATTTTTTATATCAACAATTCTATGAACTACTTGCATATTATTATTTTCAAAAACTATAATATCGTTTTCACTAAGAGATTGATTATTATAACTTTCATATATAATTGAATCACCTTTATTAATAGCTCCTGTCATGCTTTCAGAACCAATTACTAAAATACCATACTTAAATTTACATGATATAAGCATTGCTAATAATCCTATTACAACAACTAGTATTGTCGTATTAATTAATCTTAGATTTCTAAATCTATATTCACTAGCTACTTTCGTTTTTGAATATGTATATTCAATTACTAAGTAAACTAAATATGGATATATCATTCTACCAATAGATCTAAAGAATATATATACATCCGGAAGAATAGGGATAATATAAGCATATAAAACTGTAATTAGACGATATATCATAACTGGCATATAACCATATCTATTAGTAATATAGTTATATAATAAGTTACAAGATACAGAAGCAAAAGCAACAAAACCAACAGCTGCTAAAATATCATCCAATCTCCCCATATCGTAAACTTTTGTATATAAAACAATATCTATTAGAACCATTGCTACAAAAGTTAAAATACCAGACATTTTACTCTTTTGTGATAAGAATACATATCGAATAATTTCAGATGAAATAACAATCACAGAAAAAGGTAAAATGTAATGTATTATGCCCCATAATCCAAAAGGAACAGGTGATTTATAAAAACCAAAGTATACACCTAATAAATAAAACAATCCTAAATAAATAATAGCTAAACCAACCATTAAAATAGTTACTTGTTTATAATATATAGATAATATTTTTCTTTTCTTTAACAAGAAAAATACAACTATCATATATATAAACAAAATAATTGCCATTACCATATTAGATACAATATTTGGTTTAAAGAGAGCAAGGATTAAAATTATTATCAATAATACTTGCAAAAAATACGTTTTTAATTGATTTCTTTTCATAACTCATCCCCTTGCCTACTTTAAGCCAAATATCACTAAATAGTTGTTGCAGTTGCTGTTACTGGAACTTTAATACTTGTTGTTTGATCTACAATTGGAGTCTTTACCAATTTAACAGTCACAGTTAAAGTAGTTGTTGCTCCTGCAGCAATAGAAGCAGCACCTAATGAAGCTGTTACTTCAAAATATTCACTATTATTATTAGTTATAGCTCCTACTGCAAGAGCAGCTCCTAATTCAGAACTATAATTTTCAATTGTATAAGTAGCAGTTACAGTATCACCTGTTGTAGTTAAGCCACTAACATCAATTGTTGCAGCTAATTCACTAGTAATTGAAGCTGTTACTTTATCAGCATCACTTGTTGCTGGAGTTCCTGTAAATCTTACTTTAAAATTAGAATCATCTGTAGTTGCTGAAGCAGAACCCGTAACTTCTAAATTTTTAGTTATAGCCGAATAACCTACAGCAAGAGTTAATGCAGCAACTAATAAAGCTACTACTAAAAATGTTCTTTTCTTTTTCACCTTTATTCACCTCCTCATTATCAAAATAGAAATAATCATTAACCAAAATACTCAAAGTATTATGGATAAATCACGTAGGTTAAATCATATCTCATATAGAACTACTATCCTACAATATACATTATATCATTGACTATATATAAAATAAAGATATATGTCGAATTATGTCGAAAAATAAAAAGATATTTCAGTAATAAAATATCCTTATTTTTTTACAAAGAATTTGTAAATAACTAATAATTTACAAATATATTAAATCTTTTCCTAATACAAATAATACACAAAACAAGCAATAAGATAGCCACAATAGATATCAATATAATATCGCCAGTTTCTGGATTTTTTATTTCTTCTAAAAAATAAGCTTCAATAAAAACATCCGAATCAGGCATTACAAAAGAATACATATTATCACTCATTTTGCTATATTCAACAACTTTATTATCATTATCTAAAATAGTTAAATTATCAAACAAATAACCATCACTAGGATTAACAATTATAGTTATTACTTCACCAGCTATAGAATTTGAAGCTGATAAATCAATAGAACCACCATTTTTTTCATTTTTATTAATATCGTAAACCGAAGGCTGTGTATTATATATAACAAAAGAGTTGTGATGATATCTTTCAAAATCAGGATTTTCAGAAGGCTTAAGTCCATCAAATTCATCAAATGCAGTAAACCCAGTAAATACATAACCATTTTCATTAGATATTACTCCACCAAAAGCACAAGATATATTTGAAATACCAGAACCACTAAATTGTTCAGAATGTAAATGTGTTTTTACACTTACTAATTCTCCCGTTTTATTAGAATATTCAAATATATTGATTTCATCAGATAATTTTGTTCTATTTTCATAATATTCTGTATCACCAATAACTATAATATTTCCATTCTCAACTTGACCTCCAATTGCGAAATATGCTCTTTTATCAGTTCCACCATATGTATTAACCCAAAGTTTATTTCCCTCTTTATCAATTTTTAAAATAAAAGCATCTTCTTCTCCTTTTTTATCGATACCATCAATTGTAATATCATCATGTACATATCCAACTATAATATAACCATCATTAGCTTCTGTAATAGATGATACTAAATATCTTCCATCATTATTTGGAGGTGTTAATTTATATTCCCATTTCTTATTCAAATCAGTATCTAAACCAGTTACTAATATTTCTGTATCAAGACTACCTCCCACTATATGCCTATGTAGTAAAACTATTTCATCTTTTTCTTTAGAATAAACCATATCTTCCTCATATATTTGATTATGGGGATATTCTTTTACAATATTTCTATCTTTATCATATTTAATAAGTTTTTTAGTAGTATCAACATAAATATTATCATCTTGATCCAAAACTAAAGAATCAAAATAATAATCATCATTCCATTGTTCATATCGATCATACCAAATTATTTCACCATTTTTATCTAATCTAGATAAAAAATAAGTACCAGCAAGTATTAAATCTCCGTTTTTAGCTACTTTTATAGCATTAATAGGATTATCATGAGTTGTATCTAGTGTCTTCTCCCATATCATTTCTCCTGACATAGCATATCTAGCAATAATAGATGCAAAATTACCATCTCCTGCTCCACCTAATTCAGGTCGATCCCAAGTTCCATACCCACCAGCTATAATAAAGCTTCCATCATTTAATATAACACCTGAAAATAATCTTTCTTCTCCAACATTTCTAGTAAACCCCTTATAATCCCCTAAAGCACTAACTGTTGATATAGCTATAAAAAACATTAATACTAAAAAAATAATATTCTTTTTCATAAAAATCACTCACGCCCTATCATTAATTAAATTATATCAATTAATTTAATTTGTTATTTATTAATATAGAATCATTTACATAAATAAATAGGAATATGTAAATAAAAAAAAACATCTCTATACATGTTCCTTCTTATTTAAAAGTAATATTGTTTCTTATTTTTATAAAAAACATTTCTTTATAAACCTTTAATTAGACTATTATCTTAAATGATTGTTTAATATCTCCTAATTAATACATAATAAACTTCTTACCATCCTTTGTATCAATAAGCAATTAATCATATAATTGACTTAATATCAATATACCAATCAATGCAAATGGTAAGAAAAATAAAATCATTGTTTTAGAAAATAAATATCCAACTACTGAAAAAACAAAATCATAAAAAAAAACACAAAAAAAACTGGCAACTACCTATTTTCGCAAAACTATCGTCGGCGTATAAGTGCTTAACTTCTCTGTTCGGGATGGAAAGAGGTGTTTCCACTTAGCAATCGTCACCAGTACAAATATAATATAATAAATATTTAAAAATTACAAGATATTAATCAACTTTTTCTTCTTCTTTGTCATTTTTTAATTCTTCAAACATCTGTTGCATAGTTGGATTTCCGCTAGTTAGCTTTTTAATACTCAAGTCTTCTGCTTTATTATTAGCAAGTCTTAAATTATCTTCACTTTTAAGCAAATGTTCTTTAGTTTTCTGCAAATGATCAATAGTTTTATCAATCTCTTCAATTGCTTTTTGAAACCTTTCACTTGCAAGTCGATAATTTCTACCAAAAGCATCTTTAAAACTGTTCATATTTTCTTCAAATTTCGAAATATCGATATTTTGATTTTGAACAATTTCAAGTTGTTTTTTATATCCAAGTGCATTCATAGCAGACCCCCTAAGTAAAGTTATAAGAGGTATAAAGAATTGTGGTCTAATTACATACATTTTTTCATATCTATGTGATACATCAACAATACCACTATTATAATAATCATTATCTATTTCAAGCAAAGATACTAATACAGCATACTCACAATTTTTCTCTTTTCTATCTTTATCAAGTTCTTTCAAGAAATCTTCATTCTTATGTTTAGTAGCTGTCTCATCTGCTTCATTCTTCATCTCAAACATAATTGAAATAATTTCCGTACCATCATCATCTGTTTCTTTAAATATAAAGTCTCCCTTACTACCAGTCTTTGCATCATTATCTTTTTCAAAATAAACATTCTTAAATAATGGTCTTAACTTGTTAAATTCATTACTACAATGTTGCTCTAACGACTCTCCAATCATTTTAGTACTTTGTCTTGCCTTAAAATCCTTATAATAAGCTATTTGTTCATCTTTATCTTTTATCTTATCTTCATACTTTTCCTTCAAAGATTGCTCTTTAACTAAGAATTCATTCTTATTACTTTCCAACTTAGTATTTAAAGAATCTATCTCCTTATCTTTCTCATTAACAATATCCTTTAAAGCTAACTCCTTCTCTGTATCCTTTAACTTAATCTCATTCTTTAATTCAGTTATTTCAATAATCTTTTTACTTAATTCTTCACTATACTTCTTCTCCAATCTATTCTCAGTCTCAGTTTCTTTTAACTTAAGTTCACTCTTCAAACTAGCTATTTCTAATTCTTTCTTATTTAATTCATCTGCCAAATCCTTCTCTGCTTTAGCTTCAGCTAACTTCAAAGCTTGTTCCTTATCATTCTTATACTGAGCTTCTCTTAGATTTATCTCTTTTTCAAACTCTTTATCACGTATCTGCTTAACTATAGATTCATAGTCTTGTTCATCTATCTGAAATACAGTCCCACAATTAGGACATTTTAATTCATTCATAACTTCATTCCTCTCTAATTTAACTCATCAAAATTCATAACATCACTATCTTCAACAAAGTCATCCATTGAACGTACACGACTATCTCCCCTAGGTAAAGGTCGATGTTCTGGTCTACTCTTTCTTACATGATTTTTCTCTTTAGCATCTTTAGTACTATCAAAAAGACTATCCATAATTTTCTGATTTCTCTTCACAGATTCATATACTAAAATTGGGTCATTCCAAAATTCTTCTTCATCATCGTCACTTAATTCATCAATATAATCATCAACTTCATCACTAAAATCATCGTATAACTATTCTAATTCTGTTGAATCTTCTTCTATCCTATTCAAAATAATATCATTTAAAGTATCTCTATTATATTTCTTATATTCTTCAACTACCACTTCATATTTCAGAATATCATTATAATACATCTTTAATAAATCACTCTTTACTTTAACCTTCTGATACAATTTTTTAGCATTCTCAATATTAGCACTCATATCACACAAGAAAATTTCAAACATCTCTTTATAACTCACATATACCACCACAACAATTATATCATAAAAAAACTAGACATCTCTATCTAGTTCTATTCATCTACATCAACCAAATACCACTCTTGCAAATAGTTATTTTCAGTACCACAATACTCACATTTACCTTTAGTAGCATCTATAGATGAACCACAATTAGGACATTGAATAATGTTTACACCTTTATTCATTGTTACTCCATCGATTCTAATTCTTTTAAACTTATATGTCTTGCTATCTACTTTTGAATGACACTTTCCATTTTTAAACTCCACTAATCTAATATCTAAATTAACTGTTATATAAAAACCATCTTTATCTTCAGACTCACTAAACCAGTTATAATCTAAAATATCATAATCTATAATATTAGGATAATCATTACCATAATACAATTCACGTAATTCATAATTCAAATTATTATAAAAACATGTCTTAGTAATTCCACGTTCACTTACTCTATTCCAAAACTCTCTCTGTTCCTGATTAAGTTTTTCTTTCTTCGCTCTAACAGAAGCCAACACAATCGCCGCATCCATATAATAAAATACAAAAAACAATATTGCTCCTATCAACACAGTTCCTAACAAAACCTTACTCATATCAAAAATCGTAAACGTTCTACTAGTCTGTATAATAAACACTAACGAAACAATAAAAGAAACTATTAAATCAATAATCAAAGTCCTAACAATATATTCAGAATCCTTCATTGTTAAATCATAATAATGTTTACTACCCAATTCTTTATTATCATAATCCATATTATAATGAGTACCACAATAAGGACAACCATCCGTAAACTCTTCTATCTTCCCAACATTTCCACAATTTGGACACTTCTGATTTTCTCCATCATGTTCAAATACAAATTTATAAATAATTCTCGAATCAAACAAAGTCTCTTTGTGTATAACCTGCCCTTTATAGTAATAATCTTTTCTTATTCTAACTCCCTCAGGAATATTATCATTTTTAGAACCATCAGTATTTCTTTCTAACACATTATCAAAAGACTTATACTTTGTCTTTATATTAAGTCCAAATCTTTTTAATCTATCTTCATGTTTTCTCTCAGTTATCATAACATCACCTAATTATTATTGTTATTATTATTGTTATTGTTGTTATTGTTATTGTTTGAAGAAGAACCTCCGCTATAACCTCCTCCACCAGAAGATGGCGTATAATGTGGAATAAGTACTAATGAAGCCATAGACATTCTCAAACCATCAATAGCACTTGATAATTTCACTGCATTATAAGTCTTATTAACAACATTTCCGCTTTTCAAGATTATTTGTGAAGTATTACAAACAATATTATTTGTAGGACTAGCTAATATAAAATCACTTATTTCATCAACTACTTCTTGCGAAACCTTATAATTTTTAATTAACTCCATCATTTTTTTATAATGAACAATCTCATTATAAGTTTCAGGATTTTTCTTTAACATACTACTCTCCTCCTATATAGTAAAACTCAATATTTTGAAATGGTAAATTAATAGCATCTATATGATAATAAGCATTATTCTTTTGCTTAGTATAATGATAATCTCTTAACGCATTCGTCGTAAAGAACATATTATTCGGATTTTCTTTATCAAAATACTTACCATACTCTCTTATCATACTCGTAATATTGTACTTATAAAATCCTTCTTTATCGGATTCATTCTTTTCCAAAACACCCTTATAAACTTGATGAGTAGCAATATGTTCTTGTTTAGTTCTTCCCTCATCACCATATTGAATCAAATGCCCACTAAGTAACATCATATATAAAGAATTGTTCTGTGGATAATCACATTCTTGTTCTAACAAATCATTCTTAATATACAAATTAATATCACTATCAGGTGTTATATAAATTATCTCTCTAAATTTCTTAAGTATCTGCGATTCTAACTTATAATCAACACCATCAACACTTAATACAAAACATTCACTATCATAAATATATTTTAACTTCTGATCTTCCTTTATTAGCTCTTCCAAAGACTTAAACTCATTAACCCTTCTACTAGGATAATAATTCATTAACTCATCAGGATGCATTTCTTTAACATATTCATATACAAATTCATCAGTGCTATCATCTTCTAAGTACTGTCTTTTTTTATACAATTCCTGTTGTAATTTACATGTATAGGATTTATTATTTTTATACGTATTCTTTACAAAAGGACAACCTGTTTTACAAATATATAAATACTTGCATTTACTACATTCCTCATTAAAGCCAACTCTTCTATGATTAGCTAACATCTTCTCTTTGGCATTATTTAATATCGTTTCAACATCATCCTTATATATATTTCCATAATAAAAATCCTTATTCTTCTGACCTCTTACACACGAATAAATATCTCCATTCTTTTCCAGTAAGAAAAACTTTTCACCACAATTCGTACAATTAGTACAATAATCAGGACCAAACTCATTGAACCAAGCGCCATTAACACCTTCATCCAAATCAGTTCCATCAAACTCCTGATGCATCCTTTTAAACAGCTCAACCTGTTCGTCTTCACTTATATGATGTAAAATACCATTCGAATTGTAATCAAAACCTATCATGAAATTAAAATCATTCATATTTAAACAAGTATTTTCATGTAAATACTTAATATCATTAACAATCTTATCTAAATCAAAATGTTCTTTAAATATAGTTGCTGACACTTTCTTCTTATTAGGTAAATCTTCAAGCAACTTTATATTTTCTAATATTTTTTTTAAAGTTCCTTTACCACCTTTAGTAACTCTATACTCATCATGCATTACTAAAGGTAAATCCAAACTACCACTTATAGAAACATCATACTTCTTTATCGCATCAAGATGCTTTTCTAAATCAAACAAATTTGTTTTAATATGTGGACTCCCTACTCTAAAACCATTTGATTCAATCAACTTCTTATTTTCTTTATAATAATCATAAATATACTTAACAACACCTTCAAAATCATTTTTACTTAAAGTAGTAACTTCTCCGCCATGTAAAGATATATTAAAAGGTATAACATTACTATTATGAAACTTTTCTACAGCATATTCTAGAGTATCAAGCGGTTTATATTTATTCCATTCATCCTTTGTATTATCTTCTAAATAACAATACTTACAAGCCATATTGCAAGCCATCGTTGGAACATAAAGTAAATGTATAAACTTATAATTCATAACAATCCCCCTTACTTAATTAGTTAAAGTAAATGTTTACTCCAATACTCTCATTATAAGCAGTAAAGTAATAAGAATTAACACATTCAACTACAATATCATATTCATTATCTACATATGTATTTTGTCCTTCAAACAACAAGAAACTATGACTTCCACCAGATGCGTTAGATATATTTAATACATATGTATAATCATCTGTTCTACTTTCTTCAACCTTAATTAATTCAATGTAGTAATCTTGTGTCACTGCATTAGTTCGATATGCATTAACCAACTGACGTTCACCAAGCGTTAGATATAAAAATCTATTGTATTCATAAACATCTTTTGTACTAGTAATAGCACCAGAAGAAGTACTTCCCGAAGAATCAGCACTAGAAGAAACATAATTATTAGTATACTCTCTTACAGTAGTTGTATTTCCTTTAAATGCTCTTTCATTAATATTTACATTTTTAGGTAAAGTTATTTCTTTTAATTTATAGCAATTTCTAAATGCCGAAGATCCAATCTCTTCAAGTTTACTATTTTCACTAATAACAACCTTCGCTAAAGAAGTATTATCACGAAATGCTGAACCACCAATTCTCGTAACACTATCTGGAATAGTAATCTCTTTCAAACTACTGCATCCTTCAAAGGTACTACCTTTAATTTCTGGAATTCCTTCTGGTAAATTAATCTTTTCTAAGCTAATAGCATTCATAAATGCTCCGCCTCTAATTTCCTTAATTGTATCTGGCAATATAACTTCCTCTATAGTTTTTACGTTTGCAAAAACATCTCCTCTAATACCAACAACTGGTTTACCTTTATATTTCTCAGGAATTTCTAGAACTTTATCATTTTCTAAAAGACCAACAGTATAAAAACGAATTACATAGCCATCGCTTTGCTCTTCATAAATAACATGTGGCGCTCTAAATATAAATAATGGAATAATAACAGCAACTACTAAAATCGCAATTCTAACTATTTTGAAAAATGAATTATCAATTTTTCCAGAAATAACACTGGAAACTATGTAATTAATTTTCTCATCAGGACGAGACTTTATCTCTTTTTTCAAATATTGAACAATATTATATTTTCTTACATTATTAAAATAAATAAACGATGCAATTCCAAATACTGCAATAATGGCTACAGTTTTAGTATGAAAGAATAATAAAGATATACAAATAAATACAATAACAGCATATACTAAAGCAAATATGCTTTTCTTTTTTTCTAAGGCAGCGATAGAAACACTATTTTTTTCACCACTCTTAGTGATTTCACTTTCAATCATTGTTGTTAACATCTGATCTTCTGTCATATTATAATAAGGCAACTCATAAACATTAATTGAATTACCAGCATGAGCTTGAGCATATTCACTAAAATTTTTTACTGTAGATATATAACTTACTTTTGAACCACAATTTGTACAAAACACATCAGTAGGTTTTATAACTGATTGACATTTAGCACATTTTAAATCGGTTTTATTGATTATTGCTTCACTAACTTCTATACTTTGGCCACAATGAATACAGAAATGATTACCTGGTGGTAATTTTCTTTTACATTTCGGACAAGTAAAAACCTCTGTCGAATTCGTATTTACAACAGTTGTTGACTCAACTTTTTCTCCACAGCTTATACAAAAAACATCCCCTGCTTTTATTTCTGCATTACACTTAGTACATCTCATAGGTTCATCAATAATATTAGCCCTCAACAACTCCTTATTTGTATTATCTTTACGTGTTGCCATTGGAATTAGTATAAAACCTCCAACAAAAATCGATACGAAATCAACAAAAAAACTAATTATTGGTGAAAAAGAAATTAACACTATTAAAATAACAATACGAATTAAAAATAATGTTTTACAACAACTCTTTCGTTCTTCCACATCACTTTTGATAATCTGAGATAAAGGTGTTAGAACCGTCACATAAGAAAACATTGTCAAAAATAAATGTGCAAATACGGCTTCAACAAAACTCATTTCATTACTAGATTCCGCAAATACTATCGTCGGAATCATCAATAACAATCCATATAATAAAAATTTTATTTTTTTATTCTTAATTTTCATACAAAGCTCAACTCCATTATTCTATATAAAGTATATCACAATTAACTATTTAGAGAACAAAAAAACTAGACATCTCTATCTAGTTTCTTATCTTCATTGCAATTCCGCCATATGGACCAACCATACCTGGTCTACATTTCTTTAAAGTATAAACTTTCTCAGCACTTCGATATTCCTCGGGTACTACAAACTGCTGCTCCGTATTCGTCCTATTAACAACAACTAACATTCTCTCTTCATTTTTAATTCTCTCAAAAGCTGCATAATTTGGATTTATATTTCTCACCTTTATATCAGCATCATGCATAAAAGTTTCTGACTTCCTTATCGCACCAATCTCCCTAAAAAACTCTATCAAATTCTCATCTGGACTATCCCAAGGAATAGGCTTTCTATTATCTAAATTACCAATTCCTTGAACTCCCATTTCATCACCAGCAAATATACTAAGAATCCCTGGATAAAATGTTTGAAAAAATATATAAGCTTGATAAATCTTCTTCGCTTCTTCATACTGCTCAGGATTCATCTTATATTGTTGCGCCCACTTATGATCTTCATTATTTAAATTCCAAGGCCAAAGACCATAATAATTAAAAATATTACTATCCCATAAATTAATACCTCTTGTCATATCATGCGTTGATGTAAAATTCATTGCTGTATAAAAAGTATCTTCTGGATAAGTATCTCTACATTCTTTAATTTTTCTTGCTAAATCTTCAACTTCTCCATACCTAAAATATCTAATTAAAGCTTTAACAAAATTATAATTCATTACTGAATCCATACACCTACCATTTTCAATGTACTCTCGTTTCTTACCATCTTTATACATATTCATTGGATTTTCCCATACTTCACCAAGTATAAATCCATCTGGTTTATTTCTATGTAGAGCAATTCTTATTAATTCAATAAATTCATCAGTTAAGTCATCCGCTACATCTAATCGTAATCCATCTATACCACAAGAAAACCAAAGGTCAATAACTCCACCTTTGCCTGTTATATATTCTTGCCATTCTTTTGCATTTCCATCACATACTGATAATGTATCGAATCCCCACCAATATTGCTGGTATATAATTCCATCTGCTCCACGAACTCTTTTATAAAAATTATAATATTTACTGTCCTTATCCCAATAAGCTCCTTTATCTTGTTCTTTTTCTATCCATTCTTTATTTTGATATTTATTAAAATACTTACTATCTGACCCCGTATGATTAAACACTGCGTCAAGTATAACTTTCATACCTCTTTTATGAGCTTCATCACATAACATTTTTAAATCATCAATTGTTCCCTTATAAGGATCTACCATTTCATAATCTGAAGCATCATACCCATGTGTCGACTGACTATAAACAACTGGACTTAAATAAAGGATATCTATTCCTAATTCTTGAATATAATCTAACTTTTTTATAATCCCTTTTAAATCTCCACCATAAAAATCATTATTCCAAATACCTTGTTCATCACCTTCAACAACAACCGGTTCATCCCAAGACTTATGAATATGGCGACGTACCATCTCTTTCATTGGTTCCTCACTACCACGATAAAATCTATCTACAAAAATATGATACATCATCCTGCCTTTCGCCCACTCTGGAGCTGTAAAATTAACACTCATCTTAAACATTTCTTCAAGAGCAATTCCATCAGAACCTATAATATTATTATTCTTAACAAATCTTCTAAATCCATCAACCTTATAAGAAAAATAATACTTATAAATTGCTCTTGTCTCTAAGAAGACATCTTCCTCAGTCTCAAAATAGACTATACCATCTTTATTTTCCTTATGCTTAAGTTTAATTGGCATCAACTGATTACCTTTCTGAACACAAAAATAAACATCTTCAAACCAACCATCTTTCATTGGAAGCTCTAGGGTAACTTTATACTTGCATCCATTATCTAACTTTACAGTTTCAGTAATATTAAACTTAGTAACTACATCATCAATCATAAATATAATACCTCATACAACAACATTAATCCGCATTTTATTCTTAACATAAGCATATCAAACAACTTACTCATCTAGCAAGAAAAATCAAAAAAAAGAAGGATTACTTAATCCTTCAGAAAACAAGAACAGCAGAATAATATAAATTATTTAAGAGCTTTTTATATAAATAGAAAGGTATGATGAATAGTTACAAAGGTAAGTAGAGAGTCTTTGTAATTAAATAAACTCTTAATATAAATAATTCTGCAAAACATGAAAATCATAAATATAAAATTTATGATGTTTTCGATTATATAGTAAGTTCCTATTATAGTCAAATTTATCTATTCATTTTCTCTTTTTTTTCTTAGAGTTCTAAATCTCTTAAGAAAAAGTGGAGCCATAAATCTCCACTTTAGAATTCTAAACCCGAGGTCTTAGAATTAATTTTTTAAATTTGTGCACCAATTATCCACTCAATCCAACCACGAACTATACTTGCTCTTCTATTGGCAGTTTCATCACTAAGTTGAGGAATAACATTTAATATATTATCTTTTATTACTCCCCTATTATAAATCTCTTCATTTTCTAAATACCCTTTATAAACTTCGTAAAAAGGTTTATGAGATAATATTTTTTGAATTATTAATCTATTTCTATTTTTTACATCTAACTCCATCAAGTGTTTACCAAAATCAGTTAATTCATATTCTCCCCAAACATTAGATGATTGAGCAATATCTAAATATCTTAAAGCATCTATATAATACTTACCTTGTCTAGAGTCAAATTCAAATGCCTCTGCAATTAAATTAGCAGTATTTAATCCACTATTTAAATATTCCATAGTACCTAAAACTTTTGTAAAAGAATCAGCTTGTGGAAATGGAACTTTGTCTTGTGATAATTCATCAACCAATTCAATTAACTCAAAAATATTCTTCTTAATATTTTCAGTTGATTCACTAGATAACATATATCTTTTTATAGTATTTAACTCTAAAGAATTATAATTATTATCATCATTAAAATTATAAATAAAAATATTATAAATACCATTTTCATATGCAAAAAATGCTGGTATTACAATCTTAGCAACTTTAGCTTTCCAAAATCTATAAGGATAGTAAAGTTGTCTTATTATAAAGTCATCAGGCAAATTATTTTTAGCTTCAATCAAAACTAACTTACTTCTACCTTCGTAACCACCATCAATTTCAATAACAGCGCCATTAACATTTACTAAACTAGAGACATTATCAACCGAATTAATCTCAAACTTAAATTCATTAGTTCTCATCTTACCTTGAATAGTTTCAAATAATTCTTCCTCAAATGCATCGTTTAACATTCCTGATAACAAAGCAACATTTAAGGCATTACTTTCTGAATAAATATTATCAGGATCTATTGTTTCAATAAAATCAGGTAATTGTACTTTTTTTATTTCAACCTTTTCTATTCCTGTACCTGTAAGTTTTTCAAATAAGTTAAACTTACCAATAACATATTCTCCATTTTTTATAGGTAATATTCCTAATCCATTATTTTTAAATACAGATGGTAATTGTTTAGAATAATCAAACTTTGCCATCAAACGAGGTTCCTTAAATTCTCTTATTTGATCAGCGGTTATTTTAAGCATACCGTTCTCATTAATTTTATCCAAGATATTATACTTTTCAAATATCTCTTCCCATAATTGTGCTACTGTTTTTTTAGCCATTAAAAGTTCAACTTCTTTCATATGCAAAAAGCCCTCCTACCTATATTATTATAGATAAAAGGGCTAATTTCCTTTTATTTTCTAGTAATTTGTTATAATTACTTCTTCTACTTTACCCCTTTTCTTTCCGTTGGCATTTATATTTCTTTTTGCTTCAATTAAATGAATATTAAAATCTTTGTATAATTCTTTTATTAAAGATGTATTATGATTAGATAACATAACATAACAACCTCTATCAGCTAACTCTTTAAATACTCTAGCTAATCTAACTTGTTCATTTCTATCAAAACCATCTTCTGTATAATTATTAAATGTAGAAGTATCTGAATCATAAGGCGGATCAAAATAGATAAAATCACCTTTCTTAGCACCTCTTACTGCTTCTTCAAAATCACAAGATAACAAAGTTATATTACGATAATTTAAATATGCATGAATAGTATACATATTAGGACCATCATAAGTATTAATCTTTTCTTTCTTATTGAATGGAACATTAAATTCATTTCTACTATTAACCCTATACAATCCATTAAAACAAGCTTTATTTAAATAAATAGTTCTAGCTGCTCTTTTATAATCTACTATTTTCCAAAATTTAGCTTTATCTCTATCTTTATTTCTTATTTCAAAATAAAACTCTTCACTATGATTAGCTTCATATTTATCTAATTCTCTTAACATTTTTTCCAATTTAGTTTCATCTTGAATACATTCATATACATTCATCAATTCTCTATTACTATCATTAATAACAGCTTTTTCTGGTTCTAACTCAAATAATAAAGCTCCACCACCTACAAATGGTTCAAAATAAGTATCAAATTCTTCAGGAACATGTTCTTTAAGTTTATCAATTATTTGCCTTTTTCCTCCAGCCCACTTAACGAATGGTTTACCTTTTAACATAGTATCTACCTCCTGAAATCTTTCTAAAATATTATAACATAATAAACTTACTTTTCATAAAGAAAAGAAACAATATTAAATTGCTTCTTTCACATATTCAGCCAAAGGCACATCGGCAAAACACAAATAATACTCTAGTATTTCATCTTTCCCAACATACTTATATTCATAATGATCATGTAACTTAAATTCTCCACTAACATATTTACATTCATATAATCTTAAATCTACTATTTTATTTGGATATTCACATACATTATTATCTAAAAATTTAACAGCTTTTACTTCTAACTCAAATTCCTCCATTATCTCTCTTTCAATAGCAGTCATTTCTTCTTCATTTGATTCTACTTTTCCACCAGGAAATTCCCATTTACCTAATACATTTTCATCTCCAGTAGCTCTTCTAGAAATCAAATATTTACCATCTTTTTCTATTAATGCCGCTACAACTTCTATTTTTTTATATTACTTTTATCCATTCTTCATATTCCTCATTTCAATCGGTGTCCAACCATTGTTAGAATATATAATTAAATTGTTATAAACATCAACTAATAATTCAAAAAGCTTTTGTATATTCAATTTTTTATCTTTATTAAGTAATAAACCGACAATTTCATTTATGTTATCATTACTAAATTTTAAGCATTCAATTGTATAAACCACAAATTCTTCAAGTGAATCTTCTGTATCAAACACTATTTTACTTTTTAAATAACTCTTAAATTTTATTATTTCTTTATTTTCTACATAGTAAGTATTATTTCGATATTTTAATAATTCACTAATCTCTATGTTTTTTCTAGGAATCCATTTTTGTCTTTCTACAATTTCCTCCACTAAGTCAAATGCATCATATAAAATAAAAAAATTATGAACGAAATACAACTCATCACCCATATGAACATAATCAATAAAACCAGAACGTAAAAAAGTATCAAAAACTTCAATAGAAATTTTGGGAAATTCTTTATAAATTTGTTCATATTTTCCTACCAAATCATCGAAGTTTATAACACCATATAAATTTATCATTGATTTTAATAAATTATATAACTTAGAATTTTCATTAACTATGTTTTCTATTTCAGCCAAATCTATATTTATCAAAATATTATATAATTCAGAGGGAATATAATCATATTTTTCATTACAATATAAAATTCCTAGATTATATAAATAGTTGCCACAATCTAACCATTTATTAGTAACCATTCCTTCATTAAACATTAGATACTTAAAAGAATCCAGTTCATCACTAGTCATATTTTTCAACAAACAGTTCAACTTTTTTTCATCACTCAATGCTTTTCTTATTATTTCAATAAGTTTAGTTTTATTAAATTGACTAATATTAGCAATTTCTAATTCTTTACCAATATTTTTTAATTCATCTTTTGTATATTTTTTCAACAAATCCTCTAAAGAAGAAAAATTCATAACATTTCTAACCATAAAATCACCACTTAAACGTACTATATCACAAAAAAATAAAAAAAGAACACCCAAGTGTTCTTAATTTTTACTCTTGATTTGCCTCAGCACTCAATTCCTCTATTGACTTAGCATTTTGTTGAAGCATAGCTCCACTCTTCCAAGTACTAGTTAAACCCATATCAATATAAATTAATTGACCTGACATATAAGAACAAATATCACTACCTACCACAACTAGAGGATATCCCATCTGCCATGGCTCAGCTGCATAACCATTCCAACTCTTTAAGAAGATATTTGAAATCATTTCAGCACCCTCATCAGCATTACCGGTTGGACTAGTTGACTTATTAAAATCATCAGTAAGTCCTGTAGTAGTATCCCCAGGATTTATACAATTAAGTCTAATTCTCTTATCTATATACTCAGGTGCCATACATTTATAAGTTACATATGACTCTAAACTTTGTTTAGCAAATACATAAGCACTTTGAATTAACTCAGGATGTTTATCATACCATTCCATAGCTTCATCCCAAGTTTTTAAATTAATTAATTCTACACACTTATCATAAACTTGTTCCCATCCAAATCCACCAACTGATGAAATAAAGTTTACTGAACCATGTTCCTTAATTCTAGGAAGTAAAGACTCAGCCATATACTTTTGACCATAAAAATTAACCTTTTGAACAAGTAATTCTCTTCCAGGAAATTGAGCTATTCCATGACATAAGAATAAACAATCTAATTCGTTTGGTAATTCTGCCATTACTCTATCAATTTCCTCTTTTTTACTTAAATCAGCTTGAAAAGACTTTGCAACAGGTAAATCAATAGGATTAATATCTACTGCATAAACATTAGCTCCTAATTCAATTAATAACTCTGCAGCACTTCTAGCCATACCAGAAGCTGCACCAGTTACAACAACATTCTTTCCTTCATAACCAAATAATTTTTTTAAATCCATTAAACAAATCTCCTTTATTTTTTATATCTTAATTGTATCACACAATTAAATCATCCTCATAATTAATAATGTATGTTGACAACTTCTATACTTATCAACAGCTTATAAAAAATAAAGAAGTCACAAAGTGACTTCTTATTTAAAATGATGATAAATAGTTCCTGTTTCTAAAGTGTATCCCCTATAACTAGCTAATTCAGAAACAGACACAATTTGATATCCCCTATCTATCAAATCAGGAACTAATATTTCAACAGCATCAGCAGTTGAGGTATAAATAGAATGCATTAATATAATACGTCCATCTAAATTACCATATTTATCTATTTCATTTAATATTAAATCTTTATTTCGATATTTCCAATCAAGACTATCAACATCCCATTGAATAATAGGCATATCTACTAAAGCTCGTGCTGTAGCATTAATATTTCCATATGGCGGTCTTAATAAGATAGGATCATACCCCAATACATTTTTATAAGTTTCCCTACTTAACTTAAGTTCTTGTTCTATCTCATTAATACTAAGTTTATTTAAATTTTTATGCGAATATGTATGAGTTCCAACTTCACCAAGTTGAGCTTCACGTTGCACAACAGCAGGATATTTTTTCATTAAACTACCTAAATCAAAGAAAGTAGCATGTACATTATATTTTTCCAAAGTATTTAGAATTAATGGTGTTGATACAGGGTTAGGTCCATCATCGAAAGTAAGTGCAACCATCGGTTTATTTACATCAATATTCCCCTGAGGTGGTACATTTAATTTTACTTCCCTTTTCTTTATTTTTACAGATGATAAGCAAGAAGATGATATATAGGCTATTTCACCTTCATATAATACTTTTGTCCAACTACCTTCTTCTCCAATCTTCTCTATTGATTCCCCAGTTTTTAATTCACCAAGCTTTTCAGAATTAGAATTTGCTTCACTTCTTATATTTACATCAATAATTGCATACATTGTTCTTTTTTCCGTAAAATTTCCATTATCAACATTTTCTTCTTTTTTTATTTCAGATAAATATTTGCTTTCTACAAAAACAATTCTATCTTCATAAAACAAAATACTCCATCCTTTATCACTTTCTGAAAAAACTTTTACCTTAGAATCTTTCTCTATTTTTCCAATAGAATCACTATCATTTGAATCTTTACTATATAGTAAGGTTGTACTAGTTACATTCTTCTCCTTATTTAATATTACATATTCAGTTTCAACATCTTTACTAGCATAATCTCTATCAGAAACAACATCTATAAAAAAGTATTTCCCTATATCTTCTAACGAAATTTCAACATCATAATCTAATAAAACTAACTTCTCATCGTTAATAACATAAATAAGATTATTAGTAATTTCTTCTTTTTTTAAGTTGGACTTTAAATAATCATAAAACTCATTTTTAAAAACTTCTTCATTTTTTAAAAGTTTACCATTAGTAATATCAAATAAATATGAATAAGATTTTTTTTCAACCAAGTTTAAATCTTTATCTTCAAATACTTCGTTTAATAAAATATTAACATAGCTTTTACCAACAATATAACTTTCATAATTCATCAGAAAATAATAATTAACAGAAGGACAATTACACAAATATTTTTTATCGTTATTAGTAATTATTTTATCGACTTCTTTTACTATTATAGAATCTATTTTATCATTCCCTAAAACAGGATAGTTAACTTTATAACTAACATTACTATGAATTTCATCTATCAAAACAAGTTTTCCAACTTCTTTTTTATTACTTATATTTTCAAAATATAATTTATTAATAACATCATCTACTGCATTTTCCTTCTTTTTATTCATTTTAAAACAAACAAATATTAATGAAACAACTATAAAAAAGGTTAACATAATAATAAAAATTCTTTTTTTCTTTAAGATAACAACTTTACTCATTTCTGTCACCTATATATATTATAACACATAAAAATAAAGCTACTCATTAAGTAACTTCATTTTAGTAAACTTTACTTATTAAACTAATCATACATAATATATTTAGAAAATTAATATTAACATTTTTTAGAATTAATAAAATGAGCCAACAATTTACTATAATTTAATCCAAATCTTGGTTTATCATACATAAATAATTTTATTTTATTTATATTACCATTAGGTATAGTATTAACAAATTTACCAACTATGTCTTCGAATAACTCTTCCTTAGAATCATACACATGAACTCCCTTATACTTTAACCATGCATTTTCTAACCAATAATATTTTTTACTATCTTTATAAATCAAAAAAGTATGAGCATAATCAACAACATCATCAGAATACATCATATAATAAGTACGACAATCTACATTAAGCTTTGATACTAAATCTCTTTCAAGCTCAACTTGATCAAAACAACAACCTACCTTACTTTCTAACAATTGTTTAGGACTCTGTAGATAGTATATATCTTTAAAATTATATTTAAAACCGGAATAATAATTACCTTCTTTATCTCTATATCCTAATTTAATACCATCTAATTTATCTTTAATATTTATATAAACTTTATCATATTTCATTATTAGAGTTCTACCATTTGAGATTACTCTAAATCCTAACCTTTCAAACAAATCAATTGCTTTTTTATTATTCTTATAGACCCAAACATATAAATCTGAATTTTCTTTCTGAATTCTTTTAATAATATCTGTTCCAATACCATTATTTCTAAATTCCTCAAATAAATATATTTCATCTATTATAATTCCCTCTTCATAAGGTAAAGTCAAATAAGCACCAGCAATTTTTTTACCAACATATATAATCTTATAGGATTCACAAGTTCTTTCGACATTAATATCCACACTTTTTCGTATTTTATTTTTTTCAGTATATGATAAGACTTTATCCATTTCATCATCTATCATTGTTACTAGTTTAATACTAACAAGAATATCACTATCTTTAAACTGTGCATCAACTAATTTATAATCAAGCATAACATCACCTACTTACGCAATTTATACTATCAAAAAACATAAAAAAAAGGAAGTATTAATAACTTTCTTTTATTTATTTACATCATTTTTGGGCTTTTTAGATAATACAACTACTCCCCTAGCTTTACAACTATCTTTTCCTTCAGGGCAATAACCCATTACTTTACAATAAGGTCCCAATCCCTCACCTATTAATGGTGCAACTTTAGAAGCCTGAGAAACCATTGAATTTGCAATATTTCTAATCTCCCATTGAGCCTTATTACAACATCTCATTCTAGATATCCATTCAAGTGTTCTTCCATTCATTGTTGTATAAATATTACATGCATTACCAGATAAATAGAAGTAAACTAAATCTTCATCCCTAACTCCTTGCTTTTTAAACTCTTCAACCATCAAAACATTATTAGAGAATATTTCAGTATATTCATCTTTATGATTCTTAGAAACAGTTTCAGGAATTACATAATTTCCCATATCCCACAATGGAACAAAATCAGGAACTAATAATGAATGCATTCTATGTCTTGTAATATGAGTTAATACTGCAAGTGAAATAGGAATTTCAAATGAAAATAAAACTTGTTCCAATTCTCTTTGATTTTTACTATGAATTAAAGCTTGCATAATTTTTCTCTTAATTCCACTATCTTGATATGATAATTTATGTAATATTTCAGCAGCATCATCCATACTAACTTGATATCTAGCAGCTATTAAACTACATAAAACCTTCCAATCAGCATTTTTTGTATAATCAGTTAAAATAACACCTGATAATAGTCTCCCTGGTTCTATATCTGTCTTAGATACCATTTCATCCAAAAATACATATTTATCATCATAATAATCTTTTTCTTTTTCGGAATCTAAAGCCCTAACTAAATATGGTACTTTATTAACTATCATAGTAGCTAATTTTTCACCTAATTCTTTAATTTCCGGTATATTTGATATTTTTCCATATAACATATCAGATGTCATACACAACAACTCATTAGCATCACAGCCCATTATGATATTACTATAATAAGAATAAGGCAATATATATCGGCAATCCTCAACAGGAATTTCCTCATCAACTAACTCTCCATATTTATCAAATAAAGACTGCATATAAGCAGAATATTGTTTCTGTAATTTCTTGTTATTTTTTAAAACATTACCATCTTTATCATGAAATTTTGGAACATAAAAACCAACATTTCTAAAATCAACATTCCTTCTAGATTTAATTGTAAATGAAGTTAATCTATATCCAATTATAGTTTGTTCAATTATTGGTGTAACATCTTCTAAAGCAAAAACAATGTAATCATGTTCAGCAATCGATTTATGACCATAACCAACTACAGATCTTGCCAATTTTAAATTTTTTTCATAATCATTATTACTCTCAAAAACTTGAGTAACAGTTCCATCTGCACGTGACAAATTACCAGCAGATGCAACTATTTGTAATCTCTTTTCTATTTCCTCCTTGGAATCATTTCCAAGCATAACTACTTTCATAAAACTCACCTTTTACCTTCCATTTTTCTCTACCATCTAAAGCATACCACAGATATAAAAAAATAAAAAGTGTATTTATTACACTTTAATATATAAAAAAGTTATAATGCCCATACTAAAGTAAAAATCATTAAATAAATATTTACATTCATTTACAAAACACATAATAAAATTGACAATATATGATATACTTTTAATAGGAAGTGATTATATGAAATTTATAAAAAACTTAAGTGAAAAAGAATATCAATCCTTTTGGGAAAAATGTCCAAATAACCACTTTATGCAAAGTTACGAATGGGGACAAGCTTGTAAAAAAAACAGAAATCAAATTCCATGTTATGTAGGACTAAAAAATGATAAAAACGAGTTAGTTGCAGCAGCACTTCTTCTAAAAAAGAGAACACCACTTAACATGTGTTATTTCTATGCTCCACGCGGCTTCACAATGGATTTCAATAATAATGAAGTATTAACAGAATTTACAAAAGAACTAAAAAACTATTTAAAAGAAGAAAATGCTATCTATCTACGATTAGATCCTCCGATAATGTATCAAGAAGTAAACACTGATGGTGAAAAAATAGAAAATGGAAAGAATAACTATGTTACTTATAATAATTTTTTAAATCTAGGATATAAGCATAAAGGATTTAACAAGCTATATGAAGGCAACCAACCACGTTATACATTTCGTACATATTTTAATAAATTCAATTCTTTTGAAGAAGTAGAAAAAACGTTTTCTAAATCATTTTCTAAACCTTTGAAAAGAAGTTATAATTACGATATAGAAGTATACCAAGCAAATGAAGTTAAAACATTCCATGATTTAATAAAATTAATATCTAATAAGGATGGCTTTAATGAATATAGCTACGATTATTATAATAATGTATATACAGAATTAAACAAAAAAGGATATGTCAAGATTTACAATGTAAAGATAAACCCATGCAAATTAATTGAAAAGTTTACAAAAGAACTAGAAAATGAAAAAAAAGAAGAACGTAAAGCAAAAATTCAAAAAGACATAGAGTATTTTAAAGAAATAAGCAAAAATAATAAAGATGAATACACTTGTGCTTCATTAATATGTACATACTCAAAAACAGGAGCATGGTCTCTTTATATAGGAAACGATGAAGTTGCAACATACACTGGAACAGTTAATAGACTTTATTATGAATTTATAAAAGATGCATACGAAAACGGATATGAATATGCAGATTTATTTGGCGTAGTTGGAGATCCAAAAACAAAGTATAAAAATCTAGCAGGCATTTTTGAATACAAAAGAAAAATTGGTGGGGATTTAATAGAATTCATAGGAGAATTCGACTTAATTAATAAACCAATATGGTATAAAGTTTTACCAATTCTATTAAAAATATATAGAACTATAAAAAAATGATTTATCAAGATACAATAAAAATGTTTTTTAAAAAAATACACTAATTGAGTTAGTGTATTTTTTACATTTATTCCTTATTATCTACGCCAAAAATCGCCATAGGATTATCCTCATTCAAAGAAACATTTCCATTAAATATAGAAGTAGGATCATCTCCTAAAGAATTATTATCTTGTTCATTAATTTCTTCTACAAAGTCATTTTGCATTTTTTCAAGTACATTATTTTGATCAATTACTATAGATGGAACCTCAACATTTTCAATACCACCACTTAATTCATCATTATTTTTATTTACTATTTTAGAAAATAATCCCATATTATCACTCCACTATATTCAAATATTCTAAAGAAATAACATTCATACCATCAAAAACAACCTTAAAAACCATAGGTGCACTAAAATGACCATCTATAATTGTTTCATCACCATAACTCAGTATTATTTCATCATTATAATTATGCCCAATTTCACACCAAGCACCTAATAAACAAGTAAGAGCCGTACTATGGCTTACAACAGCAACTCTATTACCAGTTTCAAACATTAAAATATTTTTCATTGCTTCAACAATACGCTTTTTAGTTTGATTCAATGATTCACCTGACTCTAACTTAAAATCAAAATCTCTCATCTGTAATCTATTAAACTCATTCCAATCCATATCTCCTGCTTTACCTATTTTGCGCTCATTAAGTCGTTCATCTACATTTATTATTGTATTATTTTCTAATGCAATATACTTCGCCGTTTCCAAAGCCCTTACATAACTAGAACTATATACAGCATCTATTTTTTGTAATTCAGGATGTTTACTTAGCAATTCTGCTTTCTTTTCACCACTAACAGATAAAAATGCTTTCTCATTTTGAATTTGCAAAGAATCATTATTACTTATATATTTTAAATTACTCTTAGGTGCAACTTCAGAATGTCTTATTAAGTAAACTACTGTTTCCATTAAAAAATCACCTCAAATACTCCTATTGAACCAATTAACATAATTAATCCTGCCAATAAAACACCACCTATAACCGCAAGAATAGTTTTTTTAAAATCTAAATCTAAAATACTAGCAGCAAGTGTTCCGGTCCAAGCTCCAGTTCCAGGAACAGGTATACCTACAAACAAAAATAGAGCCCAATATAAACCTTTTCCAGCTTTAGCTTGTAACTTATTGCCTCCACGCTCACCCTTTAATAAACACCAAGTAAAGAACTTTCCTATATAAGGTTTATCCTTCCCCCATTCTAAAACTTTCCTTGAAAACAAATAAATAACAGGAACAGGTAGCATATTGCCAACTATTGCAATGACAAACGATAGCAACTTAGGCAAACCAAGTCCTATCGCAATAGGTATAGCTCCTCTAAGTTCAATAAGAGGAACCATTGAAACAAAAAAAACAATCAAAAACTTAGTAATCATTAAATCATCCTTTTTCTATATCTTTAAGTTAAAGTAATTATATGAATAAAATCTACATATAATACAAATTAATCCACTAGGGAAAATCATCATTCTATTTATATATTCTTTTAAATATTTATTATATTTATCCTGCTTTTTATTAATAACAGTATTAACTCTTACTAGTTGTTTTTCCAATTTAACATATTTAATATTATTATTAAGTTCATAATAAACTTTTCTTACAAGTAGGACTTTTCTTATTTCTATAACTAACTCTTCATTTATTAATAATCTTTTATTATAATCATAATCATCATAATTATTTATATAATCATATAAATTGCTACTCAATTCATTAAATTGATTCTTATCATATATCTTTATAATATCAATCATTTTAGATAATAAATTTAATCTTTTAATAAAAAGAGTATCCATCTCTAAAAACACTTTTTTAACTTTTTTTCTTTTATTATTAATAATACTATATTCTAAAAAAATATATACTATCAACCAAATAACTAAGACAAATAGTAATAAATGTAAAAAATTTTCCATTTTCTTAATTCTCCCTAATAAATTATATCATAAAAAAAGAATGGAATAAATCCATTCTTTTAATATAATTATTCTTCACCCATGAAATACCATTTGCCATCAATTTTAGCAACTAATACTTTGACTTTAATAGTATCTCTTTTACCATCATTGCTAACTTTGAACTTTATAGTATAACGTCTAACTGCTGATACAGACTTTTCATCTAATCCATATAAATCATCCCAATCTTCAGCAAAATCTTCAACATCATCTTTATCATATTTTTTATAATCATCACTTAATTCATATTCTCTATATTTATATTTTGAATCTTCTAATTGATCAAAATAATCTTTTAAATAGTCTTTATAATCATCACCATAAAAATCTTCAAAATAATCTATTACATCCTTATGTGTAATATTTACTATTGCTTTAGCATCATATTCAACCATAGCATCAGCATATTGTTTTGCAACAGATTTAGAAGGATTAACGAATAATAAAATTACTAATAAAACAATAACAGCTACAAAAGCAACCGTACCAATAATTAATCTTTTATCAGTCATAATATTATTTTTATAATAATTAAATGCTTCTTTTATTTTATTAAATGCTAAAATTGCTTTTTCTTTAATAACGCTAATCACATTAGATGCTTGACCATTAACACTATCATTATTTTTTTCGACTTTTACATCTTCTTTTTTATTTTCAACTTCTACTTTCTCTGTCTTTACATCTTCAATTTTTTCTTCATTCTTTTTTACCATATAAATACTCCTCACTAATTATAAAAATATTATAACATATAAAAAAAGAAATGAATACATCATTTCTATTTTTTAATTACTAGTTATATAAATACCATTTTCCTTTTATTTTTACAACTGTAACAGATTTATAAGCTAATCCTTTATCTCCATCTTCATCATAGTTATATCTTACATAGTATGTTCTTGCAGCTTGAACATCATCTTCATCTATATCATAATAAGTTTCTAATCGTTCAGCAAGATCTTCTAATTCATCTTTACTATACTTATCACATTCACGAATTTTAAATCCAACAATTTTAAAATCTTCATCCTTCAATTCATCAAAAGAATCTTCTAAATCATCAATCTCGTCATCTTTATCGTCATACATATCTTTATGATATAATTTTACAATTTTTTCTGCATCAAATTTTTTCATACCATTCATATAAGAATTAACTACACCATATCCTGGTTGAAACATTTTACCAAATAGTAATATTAAAACCAATACAACTACAACTATAGCACCTATCATATATTTTTTATCGGTTTTAATCTTTTGAACAAGATTTCCACACAAACCTTTAGCTTTTCCTGCAACTTCATTTAACTTTCCAGCTGCTTGATTTGCTTTTGCTTTAACAGCTTCAGTATTTACAACTGGTTGATTAGCTGCTGAAGCATTTTCTGTTTCAACATTTGAAACTTCATTTTTTTCCATATAATTTACTCCTTTATTTAAGTTTTGTACGTTTAAATCCCCTGTTTGCTCATTATTCTGATTATTCATACAAATACCTCATCTTTCATATATTAAGGATATAACAATATTTCAAAAAAATCAATACATCAATTAAAAAGAAAAAGACTTTAAAAGTCTTTTTCCAAAAAGTGTGAGTTTGAGTTTATATGTTATTTTAATTGTATAGGGTTTATATTATATATAATTAAATTTATTATTTCATCTTTAATCTAATAAAACCTTTTTTTTATTTTTTTCTATATTCATCCCTTTCATAATTAAATAATACTTTATAATTATGAAATTATAGTGATAATTTAGTGAAAGAATTATTAAGAATTATGTTTATTATCTTTATTAATTTTAAAATAGAAAGTAGTCCCTTTATTCTTTTCACTATTAACACCATAAATAAAATTATGTTTTACTAATATTTCCTTTACAATAGATAATCCAAGACCAGTTCCTACTACATTTCTTTTATGATTATTTTCATTTTTATAATACTTATCCCAAATATAATCTATATCTTTTTTGTCTATCCCCTTACCAGTATCAACAATTTCCACTAAATACTCTTTTTTTTCTTCCGTAATTTTAATTAAAACATTTTTATCTTTTCCAGTATAATTAAGAGCATTATTGACTAAATTATAAATAACTTGATTTAGTTTATTCCTATCAGCTTTTATTATAACCTCATTTGGGCTTTCAAAACTAATAACATAACCTTCTGTTTCTTTTAAATAATCATATCTTCTAAGAATACTATCAATTTCTTTTTTTAAATCAAATACTTCTAAATCTAAACTATCAGAATTAGCTTGTAATTTAGACAAAGCTAGAATATCTCCAACTAATAAGTTCAATCTATCGGTTTCTTCAATAATAACATTTAAATTTTCTTCTCTTTTTTTCTTATTTTTATAGGTAATATCTCTTACCATTTCAGCATAAGCTTTAATCATTGTAAGAGGTGTCTTTAAATCATGAGAAACATTTGCCATCAAATCTCTTCTATATTGATCAGTTTTACTAATTTCATTTTTCATATAATTTAATGACTCTGATAATTCATTTATTTCTTTTATATCACTTTCTTCAAATTCAACATTAAAATTTCCTCTTGCTAATTCTTTAGACTTCTCAGTAATTTTAACTATAGGTTCGCTAAATAATTTAGCCAAATACAAGCTTATTACAACAGCTAAAATTATAACAACAATGGTAATATATATTAATTGACTTTTTACTAAATTATAATTTTTATTAACATTAGATAACATAGTATAAATAAATACATAACCATTAGCATCAACTTCAACACCATATAATAAAGCAGAAGAATTGTAATCAGGATTTACTAATTTTATAGCATTAATTTCTTCTCCACTACTAATTAATTCTTGTTTATATTTCATTAACGATTTATTATCTTTACCCAATAAACACCCAGTAGAAGCATCATTATATAAAGTAACTCTTCCATACTGATCTATATATTCAATACAAACCGCATTATTATAGACAACTTCGGTTAAATATTCATCCAAATCATCATCATCTGTATCACTAATAACATCAGCAATACTTTTTATATCACTAATCTGATATTTTTCGTATAAAAAATTAGATAATAATAATTGTGTTCCCCACAAAACTAGCAAAATAAATATTGAAAACATTATCAAGTAAAATAATGTTTTTACTCTAATAGTATTAATTTTATTTTTCATTGCTTTCAAATTTATAACCAACTCCACGAACTGTTTTTATACATTCTCCATATTTACCTAAATTTTTTCTTAATGTCTTTACATGAGTATCAATAGTTCTATCATCACCATAAAAATCATATCCCCAAACATTAGTTAGTAATTGTTCTCTTGATAAAGCAATATTAATATTAGAAACAAAATACTTTAATAAATCATATTCCTTAGGAGTCAAATATACACTTTCTCCATCAACTTCTACTTCATGAGCTTTATCATCTATTACTAAATTTTCAAACTGATATACATCACTTTCTTGAGTTGTCCTTTTTAAAATAGCTTTTACCCTAGCCATTAATTCCTTAGGGCTAAAAGGTTTTGTAACATAATCATCAATACCTAATTCAAATCCAACTAATTTATCATATTCTTCACTTCGCGCAGACAACATTATAAATGGTATATCTTTCATCTGTTTAATTTCTTTACAAGCTTGATATCCATCTTTATGAGGCATCATAATATCCATAATAATTAAAGAATAATCGTTATATCTACATTTATCTATAGCATCATCACCATCTATAGCTTCATCAACATCATATCCTTCAATTAATAAATATTCACGAATAACATTTCTTATTAGTTCTTCATCATCTACAACCAATATCTTCATATATCTCACCTCAATACGAATATACTATAACATAATTGTGAAAAAAGAGTGAAAAACAAATTATTAAAAATAATAAAAAAGACATTATAAATAATGTCTATTCTCCTAAATCAACATTATGATATATATCAGTTACATCTTCAATATCATCAAGTAATCCATATAATCTATTAAATAGTTCTAAATCCTCACCTTCAAGTTTCACTAAATCTTTTGCATACCAACCACTTTCATCTACTTCATAGTCAACATTAGGTTCAATACTTTCAATAACATCACGTGTTTTAATATTATCAATATACTTAACTTCAACATTAATAAAACCATCTTCATTTTCAAATTCAACAGGTTCAATACCAGCATCTAATAGAGCCATTAATAATTCTTCTTCTTTTTCGGATTTAAAGCTTAACACACATAAATTATCATAATTATATGAAACAGAATTTGAAACTCCTAAACTTTTATTTAATTTATTAAATGCAGCTCTTACTTCACCAACAGTTCTATTAACATTATCTGTTAATGTTTTTATCATAAATGTTGAAGCTCCAGGTCCAAAACCTTCATAAATAATTTCCTCATATTCATCTTTTCCAGCACCTTTAGCTTTATCCAAAGCTCTATTAATAATATCAGCTGGTACTTGCATTTTCTTTGCTTTTTCAACAATATGCTTTAAAGCGCTATTAGCTTCTATTTCAGGAACTCCTCTTTTAGCTGCTAAATATATTTCTTTCGCAAAGTTAGTATATAGCTTTCCTTTAGCAGCTCCTGTTTTTTTAATCTTAGCTTCTCTAACAGCATAAGCTCTTCCCATAATAACACCTCTTCTAAAAATCTTTTATATTATACAAAATTGTTTATAAGATTACTACTAAAACATTAATTAAACTATTTCTTTTTAGTATATTTTAATACAAATGGCTTAGCCAATAATCTAGGTAAAAATCTACTTAATTTATATCTATACTTCAACAAAGTATTATAATAAACATCTAAATTCTTACTTCTATAATGTAATATGTTATCTAATTCATCCCCATCAGTATAATAACCACCACAATAATTCTTTTCAGCCATTAACCAAGAAGCAATAAAACCTAAAGATAAGCCATAAGTACTAAAAACTTGTACCAAGTAATCTCTATAAGTAGTTCTAAATTTTTCTCCACCTGATACATTAAAAGTTTTTTTATTTAGTTTTCTTTTATAGTCAATAGCACAAACAAATGCATAACCAGCATCCTCTGAAGATAGAACTTCCATATTACAATTTAAAGGAACATTATATATTAAACCCTCAGGTCCAGGATCCCCCAATATATATGCTAATCTTAAAATAGAAAAATTTTTAAGATTACTTTTTATATATTTCTCACATTTTAATTTGTATTTAGAATAATAATCATAATCATCAACAATGCAATCCGTTTTAATAGATATATTTTTATAATCTTCTTGTATTCCATAAACAGATGTGCTAGAAGAATATAACAAATAACATTCAGGATTATAATTCTTTATTGAATCAACAATAGCCTTAGTTCCATTAAAATCTATTTCCTTACACAAATCATCACGAACATTAGCTAGTGGAGGTAAAACTCCAGCCAAATGAATAACAACATCATGGTCTTTTACTAAAGCATCAATAAGCGCTTCATCAGTAACATCACCATAAACAATGTTTATTCTTTTTCTAAATGGTTTCAACCTTCTATAAACTTGTTTGATTTTTAAATCCAAAGCAGTAATTTCATATTTTCCTTCACTCAATAAAAATCTAATAACCTGTAAACCTACAGTACCACCAGCACCAGTAACTAAAACCTTTTTCATTCTATGCACCTTCTTATATGATTCTTATTATAATTATAATATCATATTTATTTATTTCATTAAACTAATAAAGCTCATCACTACTTGTAGCATTTAGAGTCAAATCAGCAAATTTACCCTTTAAATACAGAGGATAAGCAGCAGCACCAATCATAGCTGCATTATCAGTACAATAAAGCATTCTCGGAACAGATAAATCCACATCATATTTATCTGCCACTTTTTTTAGCTCTTCTCTTAAATATTTATTAGCAGATACACCACCTGCTATAATCATATTCTTTATATTATATTTTCTAATAGCTAATTCAGATTTTCTACATAACTGATCAACAGCAACATCTTGAAAACTTCTAGCTAAATCATTATTTCTAATCTCATTTCCTCTTTGTTTCTCGTTATGAACAAGATTAATAATATTACTCTTTAATCCACTAAAACTCATATTAAAGGAATCATCATTCATAGGAATAGGCAAATCATAAGTATGTTCTCCTTCTAAAGCAGCTTTTTCAACTTTTGGACCTCCAGGATAACCTAAGCCAATAACACGAGCAACCTTGTCATAGCATTCTCCAATTGCATCATCAAGAGTTCCACCAATATGTTCAAACTTATAATCATCAGTCATTAATATCAAATCAGTATGACCACCACTAACAACTAAAGCTAATAATGGAAAATACATTGGTTTTTCCAAATTATTAGCATAGATATGTCCAGCTATATGATTAACTGCAATCAATGGTTTTTTATATACATAGGAAATTGCTTTAGCAAATTCCACACCAACAAGCAAACTACCTAATAATCCAGGGGCATAAGTAACAGCTATAGCATCAATATCTTCCATACTCATATTAGCTTTAGTCAATGTTTCTTCTAAAACCATAGTTACATTTTCCGCATGCATACGAGAAGCAATTTCAGGAACAACTCCTCCAAATTCAGCATGAGTATCCATTTGTGTTAAAACAGTTAAATGAACACATTCACAACCATTTCTTACTATTGCCATGCTCGTCTCATCACATGAAGATTCAATAGCTAAAATATTAACATCTCTCATTTTCAACAACTCTTTTCATAATTAAGGCATCATCATTACCATAATATCTTTTTCTTATATTTATAACTTCAAAATTATTCTTTTTATACAAAGATATTGCAACACTATTATTCTCATTAACTTCTAAAAATACATTTTGAACATCAACAAAATAACCGCATACAAAGGAAATTAATAGAGAAGCAATCCCTTTATTCCTATAATTAATATCAACTACAACATTTACAATATCCATATTTTCATAAAGCTTATTAACATGAATGAATCCTACTAGTAAATCACCATCATAATAACCAAACAAATAATCATAAGGAGAATTTAACAAACAATTTAATTCATAAACTTTACAAAAATTATCATTAATTAATAAACCCAATTCATTAAATCTATCATTATCAACTATCTTAATCTTATTTACCATTCAAAGCACTAATTCCTTTTACATATAAAGGTTTAACTTCATGAGGATTCAAAGGTTCAATATTCATTACATAATCATAAACTTTTTCATAATTAATATCAACATCTACAATCACTTCATTTTCTTCCTTAAAATATATATAAAGTGATTTACTCAAATATTGCAAAGGTTTAATAATATTACAATTTTTATCAAAAGTTCCAATAAAAGCTCCATTTCGATCTTCTAAAGCAATATTTTTAATATCCCTATCAACATTTAAGGCCAATATAGATAAAGCATCAATTACTCTTATAGGAATATTCAAACAATAAGCAAAAGTCTTAGCAATAGTAACTGCAATACGTTCACCAGTAAAAGAACCAGGTCCATTAACAACAATAATACTAGATATTTCTTTTATATCAACATTTGATTTGGATAATACTTTATCGATAGTCGGCATAGTAACTTCACTATGCTTGTTAGTCGTAAGTATATTCTCCATATTAAAAATTTTGCCATCTTTAAATAAAATAATTAAGACATTTTTATCATGTGTATCTATAAATAAAGTATACAAAGTTATCACCTCACGTGCCATATTATACCACATTTAACGAAAAAGAAAAAACTCTTTCGAGTTTTATAAAACAGCTTCACATAAATCTTCATATTGTTGGCCATAAGGAGTAAAAATAAGAACTCTAGTCTCATCATCAATCACCTTAATTTTAATATCTAATCTTTCTTCAGGTAATTGATCTTCTATCATCTCTGGCCACTCAATAATACAAACACCATCTTGGTTTAAATAATCTGATAAACCAAATTCTTCTTTTGAATCATCTAATCTATAAACATCCATATGAAATAAAGGTAACTCACCATCCGGATATTCTTTTACTAAACTAAAAGTAGGACTAGTAATAGTTTCATTTATACCTAACGCTTTAGCAAAACCTTTAACAAAAACTGTTTTACCACTTCCAAGCTCTCCATCTAGACAAATAACCATTCCAGGAAATTTTTCACTCTCGATATTTTCAGCTATTTCTAAAGTGTCATCTTCAGATCTTGAAGTATATTTATAATTCATATTTAATCACCTAAATAAATTATAACAATTATAGAAATAATATTTCAACAATTATATAAGATTTTACACAAAATAATAAAATATGAACTACAATATTTCATAAAAGAATACATATTTTTATAAGTTAAATCAGAATAATGTAAACATCAAAAGTTGACATACATTAATATTCTAATTATAAGTATCACAATATCCAATGTTAAAATTATATGAAGTACTATCTTACAATTTATTATTAATAGTAATGATATAAACATATGCTTTTTTAAAGAAAAATAGAATTAATGTAAACTCGAGCTATGCATAACAATAGCTTTTTTCCTAATTCTTCTTTACAAAAAGCATCTAAAACATAATAAAATACATTCTTATATTTAAGAGCTTCTCCATCTTTTTTTGTTTTCCAATTCACGATAGTTCTTAGCATTTAATAAAACAAGAATTAAAAGTCAAAAAAAATAGACTCAAATCAAGTCCCTCCACGAAAAAAAAAGAGCAAAAAAAAATTGGCGACTACCTATTTTTGCA
>JBJFGS010000030.1:0-12859 GCA_051892935.1 Candidatus Coprovivens sp. | reverse complement strand
TATTGCTGTATCATACGGATCACAACTTAAAATAACTAATTCTAAAATAGAGTCAACAGTAGAATACGTTAACGGAATATATGCAAGCGGTCAAAAAACCAAAGTATCTTTAATCGATTCAGAAATAAAAAGTTATGCCGTACACAATAATGGAGCAGTTGTAGCAACTAGCGCAACACTGGAACTAGAACATACAAATATCATAACTAAATACCCACATTCGCCAGCTATACTTATAAAAAGTAAATATGGGACTGCGACTTTAAATAATTCAATGTTAGAAACAAATGGTAGTTCATCACCATTATTTAAAAGTAGTGGTTCTCTAACAATAGAAGATAGTACAGGAACATCTAACGGCTCAAGATTTGCTGTTCTAACAGGTGGTAAACTAACTATAAAAAACACAACATTAATTTCAGCAGGAGCAAGTAACGATGATGAAGAACTAGCATCAGGTTTCTTAATAAGAGGTAAAGAAACAACCGATATAACACTTAAAGATTCTAGTTTAAATATAAATAGTAAATTACCTTATTATAAAACAGCAATTCTTTTTAATATATTAGATAGTACTACAACACTTTCCCTAACTAAAACTCAATTAAACTATGGTAGTAATAAAATATTAAAAATGACAAATAGTGAAGTAAACATAAATTGCAATAATCAAACATTCCAAGGAGATATAGAACTAGATAATAAGTCTAAACTAACTATAAATTTAAAAGAAAATTCATTACTAATGGGTGAAATAAATAACAATCAAAATAATAATATAATCATAAATATAGATGATACTTCTAAAATAATCCTAATTGAAGATTTATATATAAAAGAATTAAATAATAAAAGAAAAGATAACTCAAATATTAATTTTAATAATCATAAATTATATGTAAACGGAGAATCAATAAATTAATAATTAATTAAGGAGTCTTATTATGAAGAAAATAATTTTATTATTTTTACTATTAATTCCCATAAATGTTATTGCTTTAGAATATCCAGAGTTACACTATAAAAATATTACTATATACGATTTAACTGATAAAAAAGTTTTATATGAAAAAAATAGCAATGAACAACAAGCCATAGCTAGTTTAACTAAACTAATGACTATAATAACAGCTATTGAAAAGATAGATGATACAACAAAAACAATAACATATACTCAAGAAATGAAAAATAATGTAGCTTATTACGCTTCCATAGCAGGACTAGAAGTAGGAAAAACTTATACATTCGAAGACTTATTATATGGAGCAATGCTCCCATCAGGAGCAGATGCAACAGTAGCATTAGCATATTCTTCTAGTGGTTCCCTAGATAACTTCATCAAAGCCATGAATGAACTAGCACAAAAAATAGGTATGAATAATTCTAACTTCGTAAACGTTCATGGCTTAGATGAAGATAACCATTACAGTACAGCAGAAGATATAAAAAAACTATTAGAATACTCTTTAAATAATGAATTATTTAAAAAAGTATATACAACTAAAGAATATACAATGAGTAATGGTAAAAAACTTCAATCAACAGTCCTAAAACAAGGTATTAAATATAATCTAGATACTAGTAAAATACTTGGTAGTAAAACAGGTTTTACTGCTAATGCTGGTCTATGTATCTCTGCCTTAATGGAAGATGAATCACATGAAATACTAATTATTACATTAGGAGCACCTAGTAACGAAAATCATCCATACAATATTACAGATGCTATAGAATTAATTAACTATACAGAATTAAGTAATAATTACGAAACCATCATAGTACCAAATGAGTACACTAAAAATATCCAAGTAAATCTAAGTACTTCTGATATTTTTAGTATCTCATCTACCAAAGAAATATCTCTTTATTTACCAAAAGATTATAATAAAAATGATATAAAAATAGAGTATAATGGTCCAACATCTTTATCATATAAAGATAAAAAAGGAACTCAAATAGGAGAAATAAATTATTATTATCAAGATACATTAATAGATAATGAACCGGTATATTTAAATACTCAATTTTCTCCTTCATATAAAAAATTATTAATATATTATCAAGATAAACTTATAATAGCTTTAATATCAGTAATATTAATAATTCTTGTACCAATTTTATTAGTAATAATTAAGTCAGAAAAATCTCACAAATAGCGAGATTTTTTATTTTGTTCATATATTTTATTTTGATTAATAAAATATATAAGAAATGAAAAATTTCTCCTTAAAAGCAATAAAAATTAACTAATACATCAAATTTGATCAAAAAATTCTTGAAAAATTCTAAAATCAGTTTATAATAAATAATCACAAAAGAAGAAAAGATTGCATAGGGTTGACTAATAAAGTGGGGGTTTACATGGATAGCAAAAACGAACTGAAAAAGTTAAGCCGAAAAGAATTGCTTGAAATTCTTCTCGAACAAACTAAAAGAATTGAAGATTTAGAAGTTAAGTTAGATGAATCTGAAAAAAAATTAGCATCCAAAAAGGTTTCATTAGCAGAAACAGGAAACTTAGCAGAAGCTGCTTTAAAACTAAGTGATATTTTTAAAAATGCTGATGATGCTATTGCAATATATAAACTTAACATTGAAGAATCTATAAAAAAAGAAGAAAAAAAGTTTAAAAAAGAATGTAGAGAGTTAAAAGCTAAACTTATTGCTGAAACTGAAGCCAAATGTGTAAAAAAAGCAGAACAAACTGCTAAGAAATGTGCTGAAAAAGAAAAAGAAACTGAAGAAAAATGTAATAAGATAGAAAAAGAATCAGAAAGCAGAATAAAAGAACTTGAAAAACAAATTAAAGATTTAGAGAAAAAAATTGCTAAAAATACTAAAACCCAACCAAAACAAGAACAATTAGAAGAAAAAAAAGTAGAGAATCAAAAAGTTAAAGATGAAAAGACTACAGCCAATAACACTCCTAAAAAAAGTACTAAAAAAACTAAAAAGGAGTCTAAATAATGCCTAAAAATAAAAAAGTAGTCAAAAAGAACAAAAAAAATAATTGGTTAGAAGAATTAAAAAAAATTACTCCAAAAAAAGAAAAGCCAAAAAAAGAAATTGATATTAAATCTTTAACTTCAAAAGAAATTGAAGAAGAACTAAAAAGGGAAACATACAAATCTAAATATATCAAAGTATTAAAAAGTACAATTTATGCTTTGGTTATTATAGCAGCTATTGCTACATTACTAGCAACATTCTTTATGCCAGTATTTCAAATTAGTGGTTCATCAATGGCTCCTAAATATAATAATGGTGAATTTGTCATATCAATTAAAACTACTAATCTCAAAAGAAAAGATGTAATAGCATTTTATCATGGTAATAAAATTCTTGTTAAACGTGTTATAGCATCTCCAGGAGAATGGGTAGCAATAGATGAAGAAGGAAATGTCTATGTCGATGGATTACAACTAGAAGAATCATACGTTTCTAATAAAGTAATAGGAGAATACGATATAGAATTTCCATATCAAGTACCAGATGGTCACTATTTTGTATTAAGCGATGATAGAACAGAATCAACTGATTCACGAAATTCTGAAATAGGTAGTATTTCAGAAGATGATATTATTGGAAAAATAGTATTTAGGGTATGGCCATTTAATAATTTTGGATTTACTGAATAGGATTAAATAGAACAAAAAGGGGAAAAAATTTTATCAGGAGGTATAATATGGAACAACAAAGAAAGTTGACCAGTATAATTATTTATCTACTTGTTTTATTTTTCAGTATTTCAGGTTTTGTATTTGCACTTCATAGTAGTGTAATACAAGGTTACAATCAAGTAACAAATAAAGGTGGTTCAAATAGCCAAGATGGAGTAGAAGTAAGCAAAACAATAGCAGAAACAGACTTAGAAAACTATTTTGATATAACTCTTACTGTTAAAACCCAAACAAAAATTGAAGAAATAATAAAAGCCCAAGATATTGCAGTTGTCATCGTAATGGATATATCTAATACTATGACATCAAACGATATGGTGGGATCAACTACAACGAGAGTTGATGAGGCTAAAAGTGCGGCTAAAAGTTTTATCACTAGATTTCAAGAAGAAGCATCTGCTAGTGATGCAACAGCTGCCAAAAGACAAATTGGATTTGTAACCTTTGCAACATCTTCATACGAAGTATTTGGATTAAGTGATTGTAAAACAACTACCCAAAGAAATAATATGATATCGCAGGTTGATTCTATTACAACTAAAACAACCGATGAAAGATTTACTAATATGGAAGCTGGTTTATCAAGAGCTAAAGATATGCTTAATGATAGCCAAATTCAAAACAAGTATATTATATTCCTTACAGACGGACTTCCAACGACTTATAGTAAAACTATAGGTGGTTATACAGGATATAATCCACAAGACCCAAGTTTAAGACTAAGTGGCGGTGCCACACCAACCCAAGCAACTCCTGGAGTATTTTATAATTTCGATGCTGGAATGTATGTATCAGCAGGATTAGGTAGTACATATCTTGGAACAAATTACAGTGATTTAGGAGCAAGACGTGCCGAAAATGTAATAAATAGTTTAAAGCAATCCGGCGTTTCAATTTATACAATTGGTATAGGAATAAATAAACAACCATCTCTTTTTCGATTAAGATATACTCAACCACAAGAGAGCGGTCTTATGACTATGGATAGTGATTATGAGAACAACAACTATGCTTATTATGGAAATAGATATTATGCGGTTACTCCAGGGTTAACAAAACCTCTAAACAATGCCAAAATAGATAATAGTATAAGATATGAATATGAAACTAATTGCACAACTTATTATAAAAAATGGTTGCAAGATTACATGTCATCAGGAAGCGGATACTATTATGATTCATCACAAAGCGGTTCAATAGTAGATGCATATGGCAAAATCTTTGAAGGAATTAAACAGATGACTGAAGAATCATCTCAAGCAACATGGGTTGCCGAAGATCCAATGGGTGTAGATGGAAACATCGAAAACATTGAATTTGTTGGTTTCTTCGATGATACAAACGAAGCTGAAAATCTTCAAGATAGTTTAACAAAAGGAATAACTAATCAATCGGATACAGCTTCAACAACAAACGGAACAATAAAATGGGATTTAAAAAATTCAACATATGAAGAAACAAAAGAAAATAATATAACAACATATTTTTATTCAATAAAATATAGAATTCGACTCGAAAATGAAATAACACCATTTAGTACTTCATCAATATACAACACGAATGGAACGACAAAGTTAACATATGTAATACGAAATAATGGAGTTTTATCAGAAAACAAAACAATAGAATTTCCAATCCCAAAAGTAGTTGGATACTTAGGAAACTTATCGTTTACTAAAAAGGCATCATCATTCGACAATTTAGCAGAAACAACTTTAGCTGGTGCTAAATTTACATTAACGCATGATGCAAATTGTCCTTGCCTAAATGAAGATAAGACACATAATCATCATATGGCAACAAATCAAACATATGAAGCAACTTCCACTTCAAGTGGAACAGTAACCTTTAATAATATTCCATCTGGTCATAAATATATTTTAAAAGAAACAGAAGCACCAAGTAATTACAATCCATCTTCTGACGTATATGAAGTAGAAGTAGCATATGGAGTTACAACAGGTGGACCAAATAATGGCGTTATATACAATAGTATTAAAAATGGTAATTTAAAAATATCTAAATTAGTTGAAGGTAATAAAGATTATAGTGGAGAATTTGAATTTAAATTAACTGTTAAATATAATGCCACAACACTAACAGGAAGTTATAATTACACACTATATCATGCATCAACTAATACAGAAACTCAAGGAAGTATAAACCTATTAAATGATACATTCAAATTAAAAGATGGTGATTATATAATCATAAAAGGATTACCAATCACATCACAATATGAAGTAAAAGAATTGACAACCAATGGTTACGTTGTCAAAAATAAAATAAATAGTGGTGATAGAGTCACTAGTGCACTAGCAAATTGTAATGATCCAAGTTGCAGTATAAAAAATGGAAGTACACAAGAAGTAACATTCTACAACATTGCAGGCTATATACTTCCAGCCACTGGAAAAAGTGGCATGTTAATTTTGCTAATAATAGCGTCACTATTATTAATAGTGCCTGTTATTAATATAGGATATATGTTATATAAAAATCGAAAGGAGGATAAGCTGACTTCCTAGTAGAAAAAATAAAACATATCCAAAAAAGAACAAAACATGAAAGGAAAATTATAAATATGAAAAAAATATTAAGTTATTTACTAGTAATAGCACTAGTATTAGTTCAATTTTTACCAGTGGCAAATGCTGCCAAAGGAACAAATGCAACAGCAGACGGTAAAATAACAATAACAAACGCAACAGTTAAAGAAACATATGAAATCTATAAATTATTCGATTTGGAATCATATTCATATGATACAAATAAAGAAACAGGAGCATACACTTATACAATAAGCACATCTTCTCCTTGGTATAATTTTATGAAAACTGGAGATGGTAGCGCTTATGTAACATTAAGCACATACGAAACAGGTAAAGAAATCGTTAGATTTAATGAAAGTAAGAAAGGGGCTTCTGATGTAGCAAGATTCGCAAGATTAGCACTAGATTATGCTGAAGCAACAGCTAAAATAACTCCAACAAATGCAATAGAAGCAACAACTACTACAGTAGAATTCACAGGATTAGAATTGGGATATTACTTAGTAGATTCTAGTTTAGGTTCATTAGTTAGTCTAGATTCAACAGTAAGAGAAGTTGATATTACAGATAAAAATACACCAACTACAATTAAAAAAGAAGTAAAAGAAGGTACAATTTGGGGTTCAACAAATACTAAAAAAATTGGAGATACAGTTGAGTATAAAGTTGAAATAACTGCTAAAAAAGGTGCTCAAAATTATGTATTAAAAGATAAAATGTCAGAAGGTTTAACTTTCAATACTGATTCTGTTAAAGTTGTTGAAAAAGCCTCAACAGAAACAGGAGTAACAGAAAGAGAACTAACTAAAGGCGCAGATTATAAATTATATACAACAGCAACAACTGAATATACATTCAAAGTAGTATTTACTAAATCATACTTAGATTCAATTGAATCTGATAAAACATTAGTTGTAACATATAGTGCAGTAGTAAATGAAAAAGCTGTAATTAATAATACAGGTAACCCAAATAAAGCAAAACTTGAATATGGTGATGGAACTACTACAGAAGAAGTATTTACAAAAACATATGTACTAAGTTTTGATTTACTTAAAACTGATGGTACAAACAAATTAGATGGTGCAGAATTCAAATTATATGATGCACAAACAGGTGGAACTGAAATTCTTGTATTCTTAAAAGATGCATCAAAAAATATATACCGCGTTGCATATACTGATGCTGAAAAAAACTCTGCAACAACAATCAAAGCTGGTAATGCTACAATTGAAGGTTTAGATGCAGATGTAACTTACTATTTAGAAGAAACTAAAGCACCAGAAGGATACAATAAATTAACTTCTCGTGTACCAGTAACTTTAGTTTCTACTATAACAGGTGAGAAACAAACTTCAACAGTATCAGGAACAGATTCTAGTACAATCAAATACACAGATGGTACTGTAACAGTAGCTAATACAACAGGAACATTACTTCCATCAACTGGTGGTATGGGTACTGTATTATTCGTAACTATTGGTTCAATTATGGTACTTGGATTTGGTGTACTATTAGTAACTAAATTAAGATTATCAAAAATGTCTATATAATAGATAGTAATAATAAAGTCAGCTTAAGTAAATTATCTCTAAGGGGAATAATAAGAAATTCCCCTTAGGATAATATATTTTTACATAATCAGGGGAGGAAAGACTTATGAAAAAAAATAAAACTATCATAATGGTATTATTTTTCTTCATGGGCCTTTTAGTATTACTATACCCATCAATAAGTGATTTCTATAATCAGAAGCAACAATCAAAAGTAATCGTTAATTACGAAGAATTACTTAAAGATTTAGAAACAGCAGATTATAGTGAATACTTTGATAAAGCAAATGAATATAACAAAAAATTAGCAAGTTATGAAGACCCATTTTTATCATATAAAAAAGTAAAAAATTATGATAAAACAATTAATATTGATGGCTACGGTATGATGGGATACATCTCAATCGACAAAATAAAAGTTGAACTTCCTATCTATCATGGAACATCAGAACAGGTATTAAGTAAAGCAGTAGGTCATTTGGAAGGAAGCAGTTTACCTGTTGGAGGACTAGGAACACATTCAGTATTATCAGCACATAGAGGCTTACCATCAACTAAACTATTTACCGACCTAGATAAACTAGAAATAGGTGATACTTTCACTGTTACAATTCTTGATCAACTACTAACATACGAAATCGATCAAATAGTAATAGTCGACCCACATGATATTAGTGAACTAGAAATTGATCCAGAACAAGATTATTTAACATTAATGACTTGTACACCATACGGAATCAATACTCATCGTTTACTTGTAAGAGGACATCGAATAGAAAACACTGAAAAACCTGCTTATATAACAACAGAAGCATTTAGAGTAAGTAATCTAACAACAACTCCTCTAGTAGCAATACCAATAGTATTAGCAATCTTAATTATTATAATAATAAAACCTGTTAATATGATAAGTAAGAAAAAACTAAAAGAAATATATATTTATCCAACAAAGGCAAAGAAAGAGTTTGGAGGTAATAAAAATGAAAAAACTAAAAAATAAAAAAATAATATTTACTATCTTGATATTTATCTTTGGATTAATAACAGTTCATGCTGAAGAATCAACAAACACAAAAAGCACTCAAACAATCGACTTTACTGAACTTGGTAGCATCAAAATAACTCTAACAGATAAAGAAGACAATATTGGTATAGAAAATGCAGAATTAGGTATCTATCATATTGCTGATGCTGGTGAAGAAAACCATAACTTAGTATTTAATTATACTGAAAAATATAGAAAATGTTCTGCAGATTTAAGTAACTTAACATTAGATAATATAACAGAAGAAGTATCAAAATGTACTAATAATCAAGAATCAGACTACAAAAAAACTACTAATGAACTTGGTCAAGTAAAATTTAAAGATTTAAAACTTGGTTTATATTTAGTTAAACAAGAAAATCAAGTTAAAGGATATTCTGTAATCGATTCATACCTAGTAATGATTCCAGAAGTAGTAGATGATAAATGGACCTATGATATAACATCAAATCCTAAAACAGAAATATATAAAACCATTGATTTAATTGTAAGAAAAGAATGGAATAAACAAAATGAAAACACAAAACTTCCAGAATATGTAACAATAGAACTTCTAAAAGATAATGAAGTAATAGATACAATTAAACTAAGTAAAGAAAATAACTGGACATATACCTGGTTAGATATCGAAAAAAGCGATAAATATTCTGTCCAAGAAATTGATATTCCAGATGGATATACAGCAACTTATAAAAATGATGGATATACTTTTATCGTAACAAATACTGATAAATTACCAGAAACAGGTCAATTAAAGTGGCCTATAGCAATTCTTTCAATTACTGGATTATTACTAATATCTATAGGCATATATAATATAAAAAGAGAAACAAATGAAAAATAAAAAATGGTTTTTCCTAATAATACTCGGAATAATCCTTATAGTAATAGCTCTATCTTTATTAATATATAATAGTTATGTTGACCAAAGAGCTGGAAAAGAATCAAAAAAGGTAGTTGAAAAAATTCAAGAAGAATTAAAAGATATAGACACTAATGAAGAAACAATAAAAATAGATGGAAATGAATATATTGGAATTATAAATATACCTACATTAGAACTAGAATTACCAATAATGAAAGATTGGTCATATAAAAAAATGAAAATATCTCCAGGAAGATATTATGGTTCCTTAGAAAGTAATGATTTAGTAATATGTGCTCACTCTTACAAAAACTTATTTAGATATATTCAAAATCTCGAAAAAAAAGACATTTTAATACTTACAGACCTTAGTGGCAAAGAACACTTCTATGAAGTAGAAGTTGTAGAAATACTAGCTCCTGAAAATATTAAAGAAATGATTGAAAGTGAATTTGATTTGACATTATTTACTTGTACAAACGATAACCAAGATAGAATAACAGTCAGATTAAACAAAATACAAAGTTAGATACTATATAAATAGTATCTTTTTTATTATATAAATAATATTTACAAATACCCCTAAGGGGTATATAATAGTACTGGTGATTTAAATGAAATGCGAAAAATGTAATAATTGTCAAAAAACTAAACATCGTACAGAAGAAGAAAAAAAGAAAATAAGTAAAAGACTGAATATCATCGAAGGCCAGATAAAAGGAATTAAACAAATGGTTGAAGATGATCGCTATTGTAACGATATTTTAATTCAAATATCTGCCATAAATAAATCCTTAAAAAGTTTAGGTAATGAAATATTAAAAAGTCATCTTTCAACATGCGTTGTTAATGATTTAAAAAACGACAATCTTGAGGTAATAGATGAAATAATTGACTTATTTGGGAGAATAAATTAATGAAAGAAATCTATGTCAAAATAGAAGGTATTCATTGCGATAACTGCATCAACAAAATAACTAAAGAATTAAAAAAAGACAAAAATATTAAAGAAGTAAAAATTAATAAAAAAATAGCAAAAATATCTTACATCAATAATATTAATAGAGAAAAATTAATAAAAATAATCAATAATTTAGGATATCTGACAAAAATAGAAAATATAAGTACTAATAAAAAAGATCTAGAATCAAATAAAATACAATTATTAATACTATTTATATTGGTAATATTATTCTTCACACTAATAAATAGAATATTTAAGTTTAATATTTTTAATATGATACCAACCATTGATAATAGTATAACCTATGGAATGCTTTTCATAACAGGCGTTCTAACAAGCATCCACTGCATAAGTATGTGTGGAGCTATAAACTTAGCAGCAACAATAAAAAAAATGAAAAAAGCCTAAAAAGGCCTATATTATATAATTTAGGTAGACTAATATCATACTCATTCATTGGTGGTATAGTTGGTCTAATTGGTAACGTAATATCAATCAATAAATATGTTACAGGAATAATAACAATTCTAGCAGCCTTTATAATGCTCTTAATGTCATTAAAAATGCTAAACATAATAAATATAAAACTCCCTAGAATAATTAAAATATCCAATACAAGTACTAGCCCATTTATTACTGGATTAGTAAATGGTTTAATGCCATGTGGTCCTTTACAAGCCATGCAAATATATGCATTATCAACCGGAAGTTTTTTTAAAGGTGCTATATCTATGTTTTTATTTTGTGCTGGAACAATTCCTCTTATGTTAAGCTTTGGAATAATATTAAAATTAGTAAAAGGTAAAAAAAGAATTATATTCAATAATATTGCTTGTATTCTAATTTTTATCTTTTCCTTATCAATGCTAAATCGTGGTCTACTTACTTTAGACATAGATTTGTTTAAAAATATCAAAACTAATCAAAACTATCTTGAGTCGACTATTATTGATGATCATCAAATAATTGAGTTTGACTTAACATATGATAATTATCAAGATATCTTATTAAAAGAAGATATTCCAACTAGAATAATAATTAACGTTGATAAAAAATACTTAACTGGTTGTAATAATAGTATTATTATCCCAGAATATAATATTAAACAAGAATTAAAAGAAGGAAAAAATATAATAGAATTTACTCCTATTAATACAGGTGTTTATACATATAGTTGTTGGATGAATATGATAAACAACAATATAAAAGTAATAGAAAATAAATGAAAAGAGGAAGATTAGATGAAAAAAATATCTTTATTACTATTTTTAATAATAATATTCTTAACAGGATGTAATACCGCTAAAGAAGAAAAGAATAAGTATATCAATGCCACACTATTAGATGATAATAGAATTGCTTTTAAAACTGAAGACATAACATCAAAAACTACTTTTATTAATTACGAAGTAGATAATATAACAATACAATTAATTGCTGTAAAAGCAAGTGATAACACTATTAGAGTATCTTTAAATACCTGCCAAAGTTGTAGCCCAGCTCCACTGGCATACTTTAAAGAAGAAGGAGAATATTTAGTATGTCAAAATTGTGGAACAAAATTCCACAAAGATGATATTGGAAAAACCGCATATGGATGTAATCCTATTCCAATTGAAGAAATAGAACAAACATCAGAAGAAATAATTATTACTAAAGATAAAATTGAAAAATACAAATCAAACTTTGAAAATTGGGCTGGTCCCATCCAAGCATAAAGGAGGTATATTATGACAAAAGTAGTAATTGGTATGAGTGGTGGAGTAGATTCATCAGTTGCTGCCATAAAACTAAAAGAACAAGGCTATGAAGTAATAGGACTTTTTATGCGTAATTGGGATTCTTATGCAGATGGAGAATATAGTGGAGCTCCAACTACTAAAGAAGGAATATGTCCTCAAGAAATAGATTATAATGATGCTAAAAAAGTATGCGATAAAATAGGTATTCCACTACACAGAAAAGACTTTGTAAAAGAATATTGGGATTATGTATTTACTTACTTTTTAGATGAACTAAAAAAAGGAAGAACACCAAACCCCGATATAATGTGTAACAAATATATAAAATTTGATATGTTTGCTAAAGAAGCTGAAAAATTAGGAGCAGATTATATCGCAACTGGTCACTATGCTCGTATAAAAGACGGCAAACTACTAAAAGCCATCGATGATAATAAAGATCAAACATACTTTTTATC
>JBJFGS010000029.1:0-52350 GCA_051892935.1 Candidatus Coprovivens sp. | reverse complement strand
TGCAAAAATAGGTAGTCGCCAATTTTTTTTTGCTCTTTTTTTTTCGTGGAGGGACACCCAAAGAGGCAAACGGAATCAAAAAAATTACATAAATAGGAATATAATAGTAAATCATAGCATATATAATAATATGTTATTTTTTTTACAAAAAAACTAGCAAATCAAACAAATGTATGATATAATTGATACAAGAAAGGGTAAAAAAATGAAAGGTAGAGTAAAATGGTGGAGTAATGAAAGTGGATATGGCTTTATAGAATACAATAACAATAATGTTTTTGTTCACGTAGAGGAAAAAGATCAAAACATTATTCACGAAAATCAAGAAATAGAATTCGTAATAGAAGAAAAGGAAAATGGTAAATTCTTAAAACTTTTAACTCCTTTAAAAAACTAAGGCTCAAAAGAGTCTTTTTTATGTAAAGCTAAATTTAAATAAATTGAAATAAAACTATTCCTTATCTTATAATAAAATAAGTTAAATAAGAAAGGAGTAATAAAATGAAATTAAGAAACTATATCAACATAGGTCTTATAATAATCTGGATGATTACTATATTTGCATTTTCCAATCAAAATTCAGATGATTCGACTTCATTGAGTGATAAAGTAATAATTAAAATAGCTGAAATAGGAAATAAAGAACTAACACTTAACGAAGAAGAAAAACTAATAAATAAATATCACTTAATAACTAGAAAAACTGCTCATTTTCTTTCTTACTTTATTCTTAGTACTCTAATAATAATTCTTCTTCTAGATTTAAAAATCCCCAAAGGTTACATTATAACTTTAATATTTTGTTTCTTGTATGCTTGCACAGATGAATTTCATCAATTATTCATAAATGGTCGAAACGGATCTCCAATAGATGTTTTAATCGATACAATCGGAGCTATAAGCTCTCTCCTTTTAATATATCTGATTACAATCTTAAAAAAACATCACATAAAAAATAATTAATTGTCTAAAATAATAATGGTGATACTATGCACTTACTAAAAGTAATGCTAATTATATCATTAATATTGGCATTAGCTTTAATAATCCTATTCATATTTTGCTCTTGTATTCTTGCTAAAAGAGCAGACAATCAAAAAATAGAACTACTAAAAAAAGAGTAGTTCTATTTTTATTAAAAAGTCTATCAAGACCATTAATAACAAATGGCGTCCCCAGGCAGAGTCGAACTGCCGACCTATCGCTTAGGAGGCGATTGCTCTATCCTACTGAGCTACGAGGACACAAATAAATTATAACACATAATCTAAATTAAATAAAAATAAACATTAAAATATCAAATAGTTTTTGTAAATAATCAAACATTTACTATAAGTTTACTTCATTTTAATAAAATTTAAACAATTATTATCATGTAAATATGATATACTATTAAATCGTAAGGTGATACAAATGGCATATATTAATTTTAAAAATGTAAGTAAAAACTATCAAATGGGTGAAATAGAAATAAAAGCTTTAAATAAAGCCTCATTTGAAATAGATAAAGGAGAACTCGTTGTAATTTTAGGACCATCTGGAGCAGGAAAAACAACTTGTTTAAACATCTTAGGAGGAATGGACTCTGCTTCTTCTGGTGAATTTACAATTGATAATATAGAAATCTCATCTTTAACTGGAAAAGACTTAATTAAATATCGTCGTAACGATATTGGCTTTGTTTTTCAATTTTACAACTTAATTCAAAACTTAACAGCTTTAGAAAATGTTGAATTAGCAGTTCAACTATGTAAAGACCACTTAGATCCAGAAAAAATTCTAAAAAAAGTTGGTTTAAAAGATCGAATGAACAACTTCCCAGCTCAATTATCAGGTGGGGAGCAACAACGTGTTGCCATAGCTAGAGCAATTGCTAAAAATCCTAAACTTCTGCTATGTGATGAACCAACTGGTGCTTTAGATTATAAAACAGGAAAACAAATTCTAAAACTACTTGAAGACACATGTCATAAAGAAAACATGACTGTCATAATAGTAACTCATAATAGCGCTATCGCTGAAATGGCCGATAAAGTAATAAAATTTAAAAATGGTACTGTTGAAGAAATATATATAAATCCAAATCCACGCCCAATAGAATCAATCGAGTGGTAATTATGAAAAGAAAGAATCATATAAAAACAAACTCTTCACGTACCATAAAAAAATCATTTCCAAGATTTCTATCATTAATAGTAATGAGCCTTTTGGGAGTATTAGTATTCACAGGTCTTCAAGCAACATCTCCAGATATGCTAAATACCTTAGATAGATATTACGATAAACAAAACGTTTATGATATAAAAATAATATCTACAATGGGGTTAGTAGATGAAGATATCAAATCATTACAAAAAATAAAAAAAATAAAAGAAATAGAAGGCTCTTATAGCAAAGATGTTCTAATTAACGACTCAGAATCAGAATATGTAATAAACATTTCATCACTACCTGAGAATATCAATAAAATAGAACTAATAGCAGGCCATCTTCCATTAAATGATAATGAAATAGTAGTAGAAGAAAATTTTATAAACAAAACCAGCTATAAAATAGGGGATACAATAACAATCGATGATGATGAATTCACTAATAAAGAACTAACTATTGTAGGAACAATACTAAGTCCATTATACTTTAACAATACTGCTGTAAATCAAACAAGAGGTACTTCTACTTTAGGAACAGGTTCTGTAAATTACTATTCATATATTCCAAAATCAAACTTTAATCAAGAATATTACACAAGTATCTATATAACTATAGAAAATGCTATCGAAGAAACTACATCAAAAGAAAAATATCTTAATATAGTAGAAGAAATATCTACCGAAATAGATAATATAAAAAATAATCAAGAAGATAAAAGATATAATAGTATTTATAATGAAGCCTTAGAAGAAATAGAAGAATCTGAAAAAACAGCTCAAGAAGAACTTAATGAAGCAAAAGAAAAATTAGATAAGGCTAAAAAAGAATTAGACAAAGCCAAAAAAGAACTAACTAATTCTAAAAAGGAACTTGATACCTTTAAATCAGAACTAACAAAAGCCAAAAAAGAACTAGATAAAAACAAAAAAGAATATCAACAAGCTTTAAACCAATACAATATAAAAGAATCAGAAATCCAATCTAATATAGAATTACTTAAAACTAATATATCTAATATTGAAAATCTACTTTCTACCTTAGATAAAACATCTGAAGAATACACTACTTACTATAATCAACTAACAGAATTAAAAAAACAACAAAGTAACTTAGAACTACTAAATAATGCCAAGACATCATTATTAAAAGGAGAAAAAGAATATAATACAAACTATTCTTTATATCAAAAATACTTAAAAGAATATAACAAAGGATTATCCTCTTATAATAAAGGATTAACTGAATATGAAGATGGCTTAAAAGAATACGAAGAAGGAAAAGAAAAACTTACTAAAGAAATAGCAAACGCAAAAGAAGAACTTAATACCATTAAACAACCAACATGGTATGTATATAATCGTAGTGATAATCAAACATATGCTTCCTATATAAATCAAACAAAAAGTATAAAAAATCTATCACTAATATTTCCTCTAGTATTCTATGCAGTAGCAATACTAGTAAGTCTTATCTCCATGAACAGAATGGTTGAAGATGATCGTGGAGAAATAGGAACTCTAAAATCATTAGGATTTTCTAATCAAGAAATAATTAGTAAATACATTCGTTTTTCATTATTAGCAACCTTAATAGGAGGAATAATAGGAACCATAATTGGTTTAACAGCTATCCCTTATCTAATATTTATAATATACAGACTATTATTTATATTACCTAACTTCCATATTGGACTAAATTTAAAAATTAGTATAGCTAGTATTTTAATAGCAATTATATGCATTTGTGGTGCAACAATAATAACAGCGACAAAAGTATTAAAAGAAAAACCAGCAACTCTAATGCGTCCTAAAGCTCCATCTTCAGGTAAAAAAATAATAATTGAAAAAATAAAAATAATATGGAACCATATAAACTTTTCTAAAAAAATAACTATTAGAAATATTTTTCGTTATAAAAAAAGAGTATTGGTTACAATTATTGGTATAACAGGTTGTACTGCATTAATGCTATGTGGCTTCGGTATAAAAGATTCCATAGTAGACATAACCCACATGCAATATGGAGAAACATTTATCTATGATGGGATTGTTTATACAAACGATATCAAAGTAGAAGAAATACCAAATATATTTAACAATTCTATGATAAAAGACTATACAATATCAGAGCAAATAACTGGAACACTAAATGAATCAGATATAACAATGCTAATAACAGATAATAAAAAAGAACTATCTAAAATAATTAATACTATAGACAAAAACAACAATAAAGTAACACTTACTACAAATGAAGTTCTAATAACAGATAAGATAGCAGATATTTATAATATTTCCAAAGGAGATACAATAACTATTTTAGATAGCGATAAAAATAAATATGAATTCAAAGTATCAGACATTGTTAAAAACTATATGGGGCATTATATTTATTTAGATAAATCAACATTAGAACAATATAAAGAATATAAACCAAATACAATATTCTTTGATACATACAAAGAATTAAATATAAATGAACAAGAAAAACTATCAACAGAACTATTAAAAAACGATTCAATAATAAATGTAATACATTCTGAAACTTTAATGAATAGTACTCGAGATATGTTACAATCACTAGATAAAATAATTGCTGTTTTAATAATTCTATCAGCTTCATTATCATTTGTTGTATTATACAATTTATCAAACATAAACATAACAGAAAGAAAAAGAGAAATAGCTACACTTAAAGTATTAGGATTTTATGATAAAGAAGTAGATAACTATATTACAAAAGAAAATCTAATATTAACAATAATTGGTATAGCATTCGGTTTAATACTTGGAAATGTTTTAACTTATTTTGTAATAGGAACAGTTGAAATGGAAAACTGTCGTTTCTTAAGAGAAATAAGCTTAAAAAGCTATATTTATAATTCAATAATATCTCTAACATTTACATTCATTGTCAACTTTATAACTCATTTCACTTTAAAAAAGATAAACATGATAGAAAGTTTAAAAAGTGTCGAATAAATGTTATAATCAAAGAGGGAAGTGTTAATATGAAGAAAAACAACAATTTAAATTATCTTGATGACAAATACGGACACATGAATGCTGAAAACTTACTGAGCTTAAAATATGAATTAGAATCTCTAGATTTGAAAGATATCTACAAAGAAATAGAATTACATAATTATCCAATTGAACATTATAAATCACTTAATAAAGAAGCTTTAATAACTGAAATCATTATTTGGAATGCTGATAATGATATTCCAGTTGAAGCTGAAGAACTTGAAGCAATTCTAAATAATAATATTGAGTATTTAAATGAGGACGTAAAATAATGTCCTTTTTTTATTTAAAATAAAGGAATTATGCTATAATTATCCTAGGAGTGATAATATGAAAGTACTAGTAACAGGCGGTTGTGGTTACATAGGATCACATACTTGCGTAGAATTATTAAACAATAATTATGATGTTATTGTAATAGATAACTTATCAAATTCTAAAAAAAATGTTCCTTCAAGAATAGAAAAAATAACTAATAAAGAAATAACTGTATATGAAGATGACTTATGTGATAAAGAAGCATTAAAAACAATTTTCTCAGAAAATGAAATAGCAGCAGTAATCCATTTAGCAGGAGAAAAAGGCTTAGATAAAGCTAATAAGAATGCTATTGATTTTTATCGAAATAATGTTGCAGCTACTATTAATTTAATAGAAGTTATGAACGAATACAATTGTAAAAAACTTGTATTCGGATCCAGTGCAATGGTCTATGGAGATGAACATAAATCTCAAATAAGCGAATCAGCTGATCCATCTCCAGATAACATCATCGGCTATTCAAAAATGATGTGTGAAAAAATATTACTCGATGTTTATGAAAATGACCCTATATGGAGCATTGCCGTATTAAGACATTTTAACCCAGCTGGAGCACATCCAACAGGTTTATTAGGTGAAAATATCGATGATATGCCAAGTACTTTAATACCTCGTTTAGTTAAAGTAGCAACTGGTAATATGGAAGAATTAGAAATATATGGTAATGACTATGATACAGAAGATGGAACCGGTAGAAGAGATTATACTCATGTTTGCGATGTAGCAAGAGCTCATGTTAAAGCTTTAGAAAAAGTTCTAAGTACTAGAGAATACGATTGCTACAATCTAGGAACAGGTTATAGTCATAGTGTTCTAGATGTTATAAAAATATTCGAAACAGTTAACGATGTAAAAATAAATTATACAATAAAAGAAAGAAGAAAAGGTGATGCTCCAATCTGCTTTGCCGATCCTGACTACTCAATTAGAAAACTAGGATGGGCTGCCGAAAAAGATTTAGGAGACATCTGCTCAGATAGCTATAACTATATAATAAAAGAATACATTGATAACGATGACGAAGAAGAATATGAATACGATGAATAAAAACTTGTTTTAACAAGTTTTTTCTTATAATAAAATAGAAAGTAGTGATATTATGACAAAAGAAGGAAGAGTATTAATAACTAGCATGTTAATAAATTTTATGGTTTCATTTTTAAAAATAATAACTGGATTTATCTGTCAAAGTAAATCCATGGTTGCAGATGGATTCCACTCATTATCAGATTTTATTACTGATATAGTAGCTTTATTCGGTTCAAAATTCAGTCAAAAAAGAGCTAACAAAAAACATCCGGATGGTTATGGTAGATTCGAATATATAACAGACATCTTTATTGCAACAACAATCCTTCTTCTAGGAGTATATAGTATATATAATGCTTTCGTAAAAGAACCAACAACTACTAATGTAATGTGGATAATCGTTGTTATCTTTACTATTATCTTAAAAGTAATAAATTCAAACTATCTACTAAAAAAAGGTACTGAATACAAAAGTCCTATCCTTATTACTTCTAGTAAAGAATCATATGATGATGCCATATCATCACTAGGAGTAATAATTATAATAGTAATATCTCAATTTCAAGAACAAATACCTTTATTAAAATATACTGATACAATAGGTAGTATTATTATAGGTCTAAGTATTTTACATACTGGATATGGTATTATGAAAGAAAACATAGCTTTTCTCCTTGGAGAAACAGAAGATAATAAAGAAATCGAAAAAGAAATAAAAAATATTTTACAACTATATCAAGAAATTGATTATAAAGATATGGATCTTGAAAGACATGGCAGTTACTATGTACTAGAACTAGAAGTATATGTTCTAAAAAATATCAAAGTCTACAAATTATTAACAATAGAATCAGAAATAAAAAGAAAAATTAAAAAATTAAATTACAAAATAAAATTCGTTGATATTAACTTATATCACCATTCAGAAGAAAAAACTATCAAAGAGTAGTTTTTTTTTATAAAAAATGGTAATATTAATAATAGAATAGAGGTGGTTTAATGAAACGATGTCCTAAATGCAACCTTGGTATTAATAACAATGCTAGAAAATGTAAATATTGTGGATTTATACTACCCAAAAAAATAAAAGATCAAATAGAAAAACAACCTGATATCATAAAAACTCCTAATAAAATAACAACTACCGAATCATTAGAATTAACTGAAGAAATAAAAATAAAACCAATACCATTAAAAGTAAAACCAGTTAAATCACCAAAACCAATAGAAGAAAAGCAAACAATAAAAAAAAATCAAATACTATCATCTATAAAAATAGTTCTAGTATCATTACTACTAATAATAAATATATTCTTAATTATAAAAATCATTTCTTCTAAAGAACAAGAATCGAGTATTCCAAATAATAATATTTCTAATAATAAAACAACATCAAAAAACATAGGTAGTTGGCGTACATCAAATAATAGTTTATTTACCTTTGATGATAACAATAACTTCTATTGGTATGAATACTATGATGATTTAAAAAACAATTACTATAGCGGTACATACAATTACAAAAAAGGCCTTGATGCTCTAAATGAAATGGGATATACCGAAGAAGAATTTTATACAACATTTACTGATATAAAAATAGAAAATGTTTATTCGATGAATCTTCTTCCTACATATTCTTTTAAAGCCAATACCAATATGACCGAAGAAGACCTAGCTAAAAATGAAACATGGTGGTATATTTTAATGATTAGAAACGATGGAACAGCCATTGCTTATAATAAAACACTAGATATCCATTATAACCTTATAAAAAGCTAAATACATTTAGCTTTTTTTTAATAATTTTTAATAATCTTCTTTAAGTATTTTAATATTTATCAATTATAATAAAAAATGTATGTAAGAAATATGATAAAATATAAAAAAGGTGATTAATATGGCAAAAATATTGATAGTAGACGATGAACAAGACATCGCAGAATTAATAAGCGATGTCCTAATAGATTCTGGTTTTGATACAACAATAAAAAATGATGGCTATTCAGCTATTGAAGAAATAAAAAACACTTCATACGATTTAATTCTCTTAGATATAATGATGCCTAACATATCAGGAATAGAAACATGTAGTAAAATAAGAGAACTAGTGTCATGTCCTATAATATTTGTTACAGCTAAGAATCAAACATTAGACAAACTACTAGGATTTGAAATAGGAGCTGATGACTACATAACAAAACCATTTGTAATAGAAGAATTAGTTGCAAGAGTAAAAGCTCATATTAGAAGAGACAATCGTACAAACAATACACCAAATAACATAATAAGAATAGGTGAAATAGAAATAAATAAAGAAAGCTATGAAGTAAAAAAGAATGGTGAACTAGTAACATTATCAACTAAAGAATTTGAACTTCTATCATACCTAATGTCAAATGCTGGAAACGTTTTATCAAAAGAACAAATATATAACTCAGTATGGAAAACTGAATATGGCGATATAGGAACAGTAGCAGTTAACATCAAAAGTTTACGAAAAAAACTAGATCAAGAAGAAAAATACATAATTACTATTTGGGGTTTAGGATATAAATTTATTAAGGTAAAAGACAATGTTTAGCTATATAAAGAATAAAATTACTTTAAGAAAAGGTTTTATAATAGGAGTTATTATAATTGTTCTATTCAATCTACTTCTAATAGGTGGATATTACTCAATCCATCTAAATCACACTGTAAACGAACATCATAACGAAGTAAGAAACGAACTAAATAAAAAAATAGAAACTATCAGTGAAATAATTTCCGAAAAATCGATAAAAGAATTAGAAAAAGAATTAGAAAAAGAATTAGAAAGTTTTGCTATAGATAATAATATTAGAATAGAAATAAGTAATAAAAATAACGAAACAATAAAAATCTATACATATAAAGAATCCAAAAAACCAGGTAGTAATATCGTTGTCTCAAAAATAATAGAAAAAGACAACGAAATATATCTTCTAACAGTTAGCCAAAAACAAGATATTATAGGAGTTAATACTATATTAGATTTTTTCGCATTTGAATTAATAATAATCATAATTCTTGCTTCCACTGGTGTCTTAGGAGCTAATAGTAAAATATTAGATCCAATATCACAACTATCAAAAGATTTTTCAAACTATAAACTAGGAATTCTTCCTAAAAAAAGAAAAATTCGTGGAGGAATAGATATACTTCAAAATGACTTTGTTGACTTAGTATCAGAACTAGAAGAAGAAAAAGCCAAACAAAATAGAATAATTGCTTCTATTTCGCATGACATAAAAACTCCACTAACAAGCATATTAGGCTATTCAGAATTATTATTAAACAATGAAAAACTTCCTGATAAAACAAAACAAAAATACGCATCCACTATTCATAATAAATCATTAGTAATGAAAGAAATAGTCGAAGAATTCGACGACTACTTAAGTTGTAATATAAAAGATCCTAAAAAAGTAGAAACAATATCAATAACACACCTAATAGATTACTTAAACGATTACTACAAAGAAGATCTAAAAGAAAAAGAAATTGACTTCAAAGTAAAAACGAACTGTCCAAATGAACTAATAGCAGTTGACCTATCAAAATTCAAAAGAATATTTAGTAATACAATTACAAATAGTATAAGACACCTTGATAAAGATAAAAAACAAATAATAATTAACATAAATGAACAAAAAAATGGTAAAATTAACTTTGAAATAGCAGATAATGGTCCAGGATGTAAAGAAGACTTACAAAAAATATTTGAACCACTTTATACTACAGATAAAAGTAGAAAAATTAGTGGTTTAGGCCTTTCTATTTGTAAAGAAATAGTAGAATCACATAATGGTACTATAAAAGCTGAAAATAATAAACAAGGTGGATTTAGTATAATATTTACAATAGATGCCCATAAGGAGGACTAACTATGAAAGAACCACTTCTATACTGTATATTAAGACCAATAATAACATTATTAGTAAAACTAGTATTTAGACCAACATACATAGGTTTAGAAAATATACCAAAAAGTGGTCGAGTAGTCCTTGCTGGTAATCATACAAACAACTTTGATAGTGTATTATTAATTAGTAGTACCAAAAGAATAGTTCACTTCCTAGCAAAAGACTCCCTAACAAAAGGTCCTTTAGGTCCTATATTTAAAGCAATGGGGATAATACCTGTAAATCGTTCAATACACGATAAAAACGCTTTAAAAAGTGCTATAAATACTTTAGAACAAGACAAAGTAATAGGAATATTCCCCGAAGGAACAATAAATAGAACAAACGATATAATAATGCCATTTAAAATAGGAGCAGTAAAAATGTCAAAAGAAACAAATAGCCAAATTGTTCCTTTCATAATAACAGGAAAATACAAAATATTTAAAAAAAGTGTAACAATTGAGTTCTTAGAACCAATCGAAATAAAAAGTGATAATCTAACTAAAGAAAATGAACGTCTTATGAAAACAATAAGTACTAAGTTAGAAGAAAAGAGGAGTTAATATGAGTATTTTAGATATGAAATTTTGGAGTCTTATCGGTATAAAGAAAAAACCAAATGCTAGATGGGCTAAATACTATAATAAAAAAACAATGAACCTAGATGTTCCTAATGTATCAATTTATCAATTACTAAAAAATAAATCCTTAGAAAACAACTATAAAGATAATATAGCATTAGAATACTATGGAACAAAAATAACATATCAAGAATTTTTTAGAAAAATTGATAAATGTGCAAGAGCATTTCGTACTCAAGGAGTAAGAAGAGGAGACGTAGTAACAATCCTATCTGCCAATACTCCCGAAGCAATTATTTCCTTCTATGCCCTAAATAAAATAGGTGCTGTTGCTAATATGGTTCATCCATTATCATCAGAAAATGAAATAAAAGAAGCACTTCAAAGATATTCAACAGCTATGCTAGTAGCAATGGATATCACATATTCTAAAATCAAAAATATCCTAGAAGAAACAGAAGTATATAGAACTATTATTATTTCAGCTAAAGATTCTATGCCCATCTATCTAAAAATTGGATACGAAGTAACTCAAGGATATAAAGTAGAAAAACCAAAAAGAAATAATAAAGACTTTATATATTGGAAAGAATTTATTGAACTAGGCGAAAACTATTCAAAAGATAAAGTAGCTGAAATAACTAATAGAGATACTCCTGCCGTTATATTACATAGTGGAGGAACAACAGGTACGCCAAAAGGAATAGTACTATCAAATGGTAATTTCAATGCTGCCGTAGAACAAGTTCACACTTTTTTAAAAGACATTACATCAGAAGACTCTGTCTTAGCAATCATGCCAATCTTCCATGGATTTGGTCTATCAGTTAGTATAAATGATGTATTATCATTTGGTGCTAAAGTAGTTCTAATTCCCCAATTCAAAGCTAGCGAATTTGATAAACTACTAACTAAATATAAACCAACAGTTTTAGTTGGAGTACCAACACTATTTGAAGCACTAACAACTAACGAACGTATGAAAGATGTCAACTTATCATATTTAAAATACGTTATATCTGGAGGAGACACTCTAAATAAAGCTCGTATTAAAAAGATTAATGATTTCTTACATGAACATGGAGCCAATGCCAATATTCTTCAAGGTTACGGCATGACAGAAGCAGTAGCAGCAGTATGTTTAGATCAAAAATATGCATCACGTCCTGGAACAATAGGTATTCCATTCCCAGGAAACTATATAAAAATAGTAAAACCAGGTACAGATGAAGAAGTTGGAATAGATGAAGATGGTGAAATATGTATATGTGGACCAACAGTTATGTTGGGTTATTACAACAATGAAAAAGAAACCAACGAAGCTCTACATATTCACAAAGATGGAAACATTTGGTTACATAGTGGAGATATAGCTTCTATGGATAAAGATGGTTATATAACATATAAACAAAGATTAAAACGTATGATAGTAACATCAGGATATAATGTTTATCCATCTCAAATAGAAGAAGTTATTGAAAAACACGAAGCAGTAGTAGATTGCTCAGTAATAGGAATTCCTCATCCATATAAAGTAGAAGTACCAAAAGTATATATAGCTTTAAAAAAAGGATACAAAGATACACCTAAATTAAGAGCAGAACTAACAGAACTATGTAAGAAAAACCTAGCTGCATATTCAATCCCAAAAGAATTTGAATTTAGAAAGAGTTTACCAAAAACTATGATAGGTAAAGTAGACTTTAGAAAACTCCAACAAGAAAATGCGGAAGCAAGAGCGGAGGAACGTTATGGCAAAAAATAAAAGAAAACATGAAACAGCATTTAAAATATTCTCACCCTTAGCAAGACTAATATTTAAAATATACTATAATCCTAAAATAATTAATAAAGATGCAATCCCAAAAGAAGGACCCATATTAATAGTATGTAATCATAAACATGTTTTCGATCAATGTTTTGCCATAATGGCTACAAAAAGACCAATTCGATACATGGCCAAAAAAGAATACTTCGATGGTAAAAATGCTTGGTTTTTTCGCCTAGCTGGTTGCATCCCTGTTGATAGATCAATTCATGATGATGCAGCCAAAGCTGCAGCTCTAGAAGTCCTAGAACTAGATGGAGCAGTAGGACTATTCCCAGAAGGAACACGTAACAAGACAAACGACAAATTCTTACTAGACTTTAAATTTGGTACAGTATCAATGGCCCAAAAAACAGGAGCAACAATAATTCCTTGTAGTTTAACAGGTGACTACTGCTTTAGAAGTAAAAACCTAATGTTTAGAGTAGGAAAACCATTTAAAGTAGAAAAAGATGAAGACTTGTCTAAAGCTAATAAAAAACTATATAAAGAAATAGAAAACTTAATGAAAAAAAGTCTAAAAGAAACAAATCGTACTATTGAAGAAGAACTAAATAGTCGATGCCAAGATACAAAGAAAAAATAATATTTGACACGTATATACGTGTCTTTTTCATTTATATATATTATTACATTATATAATATGATATCCTATATATAATAGGAGGAATAAAAATGGAAGAAAAACCAAAATCAAAAAATATTATATTAATAATACTAGTTATAATATTTATGATAGCAGCACTAATAGGAGGATTTTATTTAGGAAATAAATATTACGAATATAAAGAAGCAAAAAATACTGAAAAAGATACAGAAAAAGAAGAAAATGAAGAAAATGAAAAAGTAGAAGAAAATAAGGAAGAAGAAAAAGAAGAAACTCCATCTAAAGAAGAAAAAATACAAATAGTAGGAATTAAATATGATGAATTTGATAAAATGATCAAAAATATAGCATCAAAAAAATCCATAAAAATAGTAAAAGACTACGAAAGTTTTCATATGAATGCTATTCATTCAACAGAACCTGGAGGATGGGGTAGTGGTCTTCCTGAAATGTATTACTTTGATGAAGATGGAACTTATGTTTTAAACATCTCTGAATACGATGTATCAAACAAAGAAGTTCTAAGAGCTGGTACTTGGGAAATAAAAAATGGCCAACTAATCTTAAAAGAAAAATATGTCTTATGCAAAGTAAACGGAAAAGAAGCTGATGTTAATGTACCAGGTGGATCTACTGCTAAAGGTTATATAGATTATGACTTTGAAGTAAAAGAAACATCAAAAACAACTACCTATACAATAAAACATATTGGTATATCAGAATACAAAGAAGCTATGTACGAAGATCAAGAATATGCTGCTGAAGTAAAAATCGATCCAGATCATTATACACTTAATGGAAAAGACCATTATTCTTTAACAGAAGGCTGTGGTATAGAAGATTTAAATTATGCATTAATGTATTATAACCTAATAAAATAAAAGGAAAATTATTTTCCTTTTTTATTGTTATAATAGAAAAAAAATACTATAATAAACAAATAAAGAGAGATGATATTATGAAAAAAAGTATACCTATAACTTTATTAACAGGTTACCTTGGAAGTGGTAAAACAACCCTTCTTAATTATATATTAAACAACCAAGAAGGTTATAAAATAGCTGTTATTGTAAATGACATTGGTGAAGTAAACATTGATGCTGACCTAATTCAAAAAGGCGGCATCGTAAACGGAAAAGATGATTCATTAGTAGCATTACAAAATGGTTGTATTTGTTGTTCTTTAAATACTGATTTATTAGAACAACTTCAAAATATAATCGAAACAGAAAAATTCGATTACATTATAATTGAAGCAAGTGGTATTTGTGAACCAATTCCAATAGCTCAAACAATCTGTGCTTTAGAAGATGCCTATGAAGAATATAAAATGCCTAAACTATGTTATCTAGATTCAATAACATCAGTAGTAGATGCCAAAAGATTAAAAGATGAATTTGCTAGTGGTGAAGAACTATTAAATGATAATAAAGATAATATAACAAAACTTATAATAGAACAAATAGAATTCTGTAATACAATAATTCTAAACAAGATAGATGAAATAACAAAAGAAGAATTATCTTCTGTAAAAGAAGTTTTAAATGCTTTAGCACCTAAAGCCAAGATAATTGAAACAAACTATGCTAAAGTTGACTTAAAAGATATTCTTGAAACAAAATCATTTGATTTTGAAAAAATAGCAACATCTTCAGGTTGGTATAAAGAAATAGATGAATTTGATATAACAGAAGAAGATGAGGATTGTCACTGCCATGATGATGAAGAATGCCATTGCCATCATCATGAACATGATGAAGAATGTCACTGCCATGAACATGGCGAAGAATGCCACTGTGGACATCATCACCAAGAAGGCCATAACCATGTTGATGAATATGGCATAAATACATTCGTTTATTATAGAAGAGAACCAATGGATAGAAAAAAATTCCTAGAATACATTAGTAAACCATGGCCTAAAAAAATAATAAGAGCCAAAGGAATAACATATTTTAACGATGAAAAAAATATGTCATACATGTTTGAACAAGCTGGTTCACTAAAAGACTTAACAGAAGCAGGACCATGGTTGGTTGATGAACCACCACATATCCAAAAAGAAATCCTAAAACAAAACCCAGATTTAAAAAAAGAATGGGATGAATTCTATGGTGACAAAATGATAAAAATTGTCTTTATTGGTAAAGGAATAACAAAAGAAGAAATAGCTAAAGAATTAGATAAAATCTAATTCTTTTTATATTCAAAAAAAACTATCTATGTTAAAATAATATACGTAGAAAAGAGTGAATTATATGACAAAACCATTAGTACTATGTATATTAGACGGATGTGGAATAAGAGAAGAAAAAGATGGAAATGCTTTTGCAAACGCCAACAAACCAACCTTAGACATGCTATTTAAAAAATATCCAAATTCAATCCTTGAAGCAAGCGGTCAAGCAGTCGGCTTACCAGCTGGTCAAATGGGAACAAGCGAAGTTGGACATATGAATCTAGGTTCTGGAAGAGTAGCCATGCAACCCCTTGAAAACATCACATCATCAATTGAAAATGGTAGTATTTTAAATAACCAAAATATTCTTGAAGTTTTAGAACATGTAAAAGAAAATAATTCAAACTTACATCTATTTGGTTTACTATCAGATGGTGGTGTTCATTCACACATCAACCATCTATTCGGACTTCTTGAAATGTGCAAGAAAAACAATATCGAAAATGTAATCCTAGACATCTGCTTAGATGGACGTGATACATACGAAAAAAGTGCTTTAACTTACTTAGATCAACTAAATGAAAAAATAAAAGAACTAGGTATTGGTAAAATAAACCTAATATCAGGAAGATACTATGCAATGGATAGAGACAACAACTATGATAGATTAAAACTAGCATATGATGCCTTAGTATATGGAGAAGGACCAGTATATAAAACATACCAAGAACTAATCCAAGAAAACTATTCCAAAGAAATATACGATGAATTTGTAATACCAGGTATTATAGATAAAACTCCATTACAAGATAATGATGGTATAATAACATTCAATTTTAGAAAAGATCGTATAAGAGAAATGTTTACACTTTTATCAAATCCAACTGCATATGAAAGTGATGCTAACGAAAAAGGTCTAGAAGTAAAACATTTTACTAATCTAAAAGTTCTTACTATGTACCCTGTAACAGAAACCGTAAAAGCTAAAAGAGCTTTTGAAGACTTAGATTTAAAAAACATCTTAGTAGATTATCTACACAACAATGGAATAAGCCAACTAAGAATAGCAGAAACAGAAAAATATCCTCATGTAACATTCTTCTTCGATGGTGGAAAAGAAGTAGAATATCCTGATATGAAAAAAATTCTAATTCCTTCACCAAAAGTAGCTACATACGATTTAAAACCAGAAATGAGTGTTTACGAAGTAACAGAAAACTTCCTAAAAGAAGTTGAAAACTACGATGTAACAATTATGAACCTAGCCAATGGTGATATGGTAGGTCATACAGGTGTATATGAAGCAGCTAAACAAGCTGTAGAAGACATGGATAAATGCTTAAGCAAAATTTATCAAAAAATCGAAGACTTAAAAGGAACTCTAATTATAATAGCCGATCATGGTAACTGTGATATGATGTGGGATAAAGACAAAAAACCAGTAACATCTCATACAACAAACCCAGTACCATGTATAATAACTAAAGAAGGAATAAAACTACAAAATGGTAAACTAGCTGATATAGCACCAACTATGTTAGAACTTCTTGGTTTACCAATACCAAAAGAAATGACAGGTACATCATTAATAGTAAAATAAAAAATATCTAGTAACAACTAGATATTTTTTATAATCCTAGTAACATACTTGCTACTTGAAAATAAACAAGTAATGATCCAGCATCAACAATAGTAGTTATAATAGGATTAGCCATTACAGCAGGATCCAAATGAAGTTTATCTGCTAATATTGGAAGTATTGCTCCAATAACTTTAGCAAGCATAACAGTTAAAAACAAAGATAAACAAACTACTAAAGCTACCATCTTTGTAACTTTATCAAAAAGAATTAACTTAAAGAAATTACAAACAGCCAAAGTAAGACCACAAATAATTCCAATTGTAAACTCTTTCATTAATACTCTAAAAGTATCCTTAAACTTAACTTCATCTAAAGAGAGAGCACGAATTATTGTAACACTTGATTGCCCTCCAGCATTTCCACCAGTCCCCATAACCATTGGCATAAAAGCTGTTAAAATAGCACAACTAGCTAAAGCTCCTTCAAAACTAGAAATAATACCACTAGTAAAAGTTGAACTTATCATTAAAAATAATAACCAAGGCATTCTACTTTTATAAATATCAAGCAAATTCTGTTTTAAATAAGGTTTCTCAGTAGGAACCATACCAGCCATTTTCTCAATATCTTCAGTAGCTTCTTCCTCCATAATATCAACTACATCATCAATTGTAATAACTCCAACTAATCTATTTTCACTATCTACAACAGGTAAAGTAGAGTAGTTATAATCTTGGAACATCTTAGCTACATCTTCTTGATCCATCAAAGTATTAATACTATGTTCAGTTTCAATCATAATATCATCTATCATAGTATCAGGATCATTAATAAGTAAATCTTTAACATTTACATACCCTAATAATTTTCTTTCCTTATCAGTAACAAAACAAGAATCATAAGATACAAAATCATCAGCTTGCTTTCTAATTCTCTCTATAGATTCCTTTATAGTTAATCCCATCTTCAAATGTATATACTCAACAGCCATTAAAGAACCAGCACTATTATCAGGATACTTAAGTAATCTATTAATATCATTTCTAGTTTCTTTATCAACACTACCTAATAAAGAAGTAACTAACATTGCAGGCATTTCTTCAAATAAATCAACAGCATCATCAGTAAACATATCTTCTATAATAGCTTTAGCTTCTTTTTTAGTTAAATCAGCTATCAAGTCTCTTTGTACTTCTTCATCAAGATTAACAAATACATCAACAGCTTTATCTTTAGGCAATAATCTAAAAGCTTGTATCAGTAATTCATCAGGTAATTCTTCTATCAAGGAGGCAATATCATACTCATTCATTTCTTCATATATTTTTTTTACATCAGCTAACTTTTTATTAACTAATAATTCTTTTAAATTTTCTAATTCCATAATATCACTCCTTTTCATTTTTTTAGTGTCTTACTTATACCACATATTATAAAAAAAATAAAGATTTCCTAAGTAAAAAAACTCATTTGACAACTTTATTTTATTAGAGTATCATCAAATTATATATATTCTTATCTTCAGGGGATGGTTATATGAAAAAACTATTTAAAAAATATTTATTATATATATTATCTATTATTATAATAGTTCTTTCTATCTTTATAACTATCTCTTACTATTATAAAACTAACAATCTACAAAAAGACATTACTAAATTAAATTTATTTAATGTAGATACTCTTATAATAGTATCTCATCCTACTGATGAATCATTATGGACTACAACTAAATTAATAGAAGAAAATTGTTTAGTAGTATGTATTTCATGTACTAAAAATAAAGAAACAACTTCATTTATAGAAAATATAAAATATACTAACGATCTATATCTATCATTAGAATATCCTGAGTATAAAGATGACACTCGTATAAATTGGATTCCTTATCAAAAAGAAATATCTAAAAAACTAAAAGATATTATTAATACCAAAAAATGGACTACTATAATAACTCATAATCCTAATGGTGAATATGGTAACATTCATCATAAAATAATAAGCAACATTGTAACAGAAAATACTAATAACAAAGATATATTATTCTATTTTCAAGAATATCATTCTAAAACAACTATCTCTAATTATTATGATTCTCTATTAAAAATAGATAATAATCTTCTTCAAGAAAAATACAAACTATTATCAAACTATAATAGTAAAGACTCCTTATTAGATAATTATTCTCATATCATCCCTTACGAAGAATTTATCTCATATAGAAAGTGGGAAGAATTACATGAAAAAACTAAATAAAAAAGACCTATTAAATATAATTATAACTATAATAGTATTCCTTATTAGTATAATATTTCTTTATAATAAAAAATATTTATATATTAATACATCTCAATTTATAGAAGATACATCTATAATAGAACTAATAAGAAATCTATATTATAAAAATTTTGATTTATTTCCCGACTTCCTACTAAATATAGGAAATGGTCAAAACATATACTATTTAGTAGAAAATGGCTTTCTAAGTCCTATTACCATAGTATCATACACTGTACCATTCATAAATATAAAAACATATTTAATTATAATAAATACTATCTTATCTATAATAAGTATTATCTTAATATATAAATTCTTTCGTAAAAAGAAACACTCTGAAATATCATCTCTCCTAATATCCATAGTATATACTATTATATTAGTATTACTTAATACCAAATATAATCCCTCTATAATAAGTTATACATTATTCTTAATTCTATCTTACTATGGAGTAGATAAAATATATGAAAAACAAAAAGGATACTTACTTACTATTTCAGTATTTCTAATGTTACTAACCAACTATAAACAAAGCTTATCAGGTATAATAAGCATCCTAATATATAGTTTATATCGTTACTTAAAACAAATGAATACTATAACAATAAAATCCCTTACCAAAAGAATTATATCTATTATAATCCCTATAATAGTATCTTTATTATGTTCAAGTATTCTCCTAATACCAACAATACTTACTATATCAGATACAACAAAAATAACTAATCAAGTATCTTTTAATATAATAACAATACCTTTACTATTACTACTTATCCCAAGTTTTATAATATATTATAAGAAAAATAAAAAAAATATAATTCTCATAATTATTCTAGTATCTCTAATTATAATAAATATCTTTACAAACTATTCAATAATATCTTATTTAATATTATATCTAATTATAATAGAAAACCTCATATTAACAATTCAAAAAAAGAAACCTAATATAAACATCTTAATAATACTTCTATTTATAATAAGTACAACTATCTTAACAAATACTCTTAATGAAAATATCTATATACCAAATAAAAACAATATAACTAAACTATTATCTACTATAAAAGAAGATAATATATATAGAACATATATCGAAACAACTTACTATAATATAGAAAACTATACATCACAAATAAACACTATAAAACAAAATAAACAATACCAAGACTTCAATAAAGAAATACTATATAACAATGAAAATAACAACAACTTAATAGGATTACTACTGAATAACAATAAATATCTAATATCTAAAAATAACCCTCAACATGGTTATAAAGAAATATCTAATATAGGAGAACTAAAACTATATAAAAACGAAAATACATTTCCTATTGGTTTTGCAAACGCCAATACAATGAGCTACGAAGACTTTTCAAAATTAAATAAACCTACTAAGCAAGAAGCATTATTAAACGTTATAATAACAGATAACGAATCTCAAAATAACTTTATACCAACTACCAAAAAAATAGAATTACCACTAGAAGAAATATTTAATGATGAAAATATCTATATAAAAGATAATTCTATATTTATAAATACTAAAGAAACATTAAAACTAAATTATCAGCTTCCATCTAAATATCAAAACAAAATAATATATATAAAATTTGATATAAAAAATAGTAGAACAAATCAAATAATAAAAATAAACAATATAGAAAAACACTTAATAAATAACTCAAATACTCTAGAATACATGTTATCAGAAACTAATCAAACTAACTTAATATTAACCTTTACTAAAGGTCAATACTCTCTAAATAATATAGAATTCTATATCTTAGATTATGCTAATATCGAAAATTGTTCTACCAAAGTTGATCCTTTTATAATAGATAAAAATAATACCAAAAGAGATAAAATAATAGGAAATATCGAAGTATCACAAGATAGCTATTTTATGATTACTATCCCTTATAATAGTAACTTCAAAATACTTGTAGATAATAAAAAAATAAAATATGAAAAAGTAGATGAGGCATATATAGGATTCCCTATAAAAGAAGGTCTTCACTCTATAGAAATAGAATACAAAACCCCATATAAATTTCTTTCCTACTTACTAAGTACACTTGGTATTATATCTTTCATAACAATTACATACTTTGAATCTAAGCGTAACTTCAATTAGTATTATTGTAAAATAATAGTAAAATATTTAACATAAAATATACATACATTTACATTATATGTCATAATATAATTATGTTAGAAATGGTGATATATGTGAATAAATATGATATTGTTTTTGTTGATATAGATGATACGCTAAATCCTTCAAACGGCCAAGTATCAGAATATACAAAAGAAATATTAAAAAAAGTCAAAGATAAAGGTATAAAAATAGTCGTAAACACTGGTCGAAGTGCCAAATATGCCATTGAAAAAAGCATTGAAGCAGGCTTAAGTGAATATACAATCTCCTCTAATGGAGCAGAAGTATACAACTATTACGAACGAAAAGAAATATTCTCTAAACCAATAAACAACCAAGACATAATAAAAATATACGACTACTGTACTACTCATAATATGACAATTATTTTAAACAGTCTAGAAAAAAGATATATCAATATAAAAGATTACAAATATAATAGTGAACCAGCCATATATTTTGAAGACTTAAACGAAGTCCTAAAAGAAAACAAAATAAATCAATTAGTAATACTAAGTTCAAACTTTGATCGTATGCTAGTATTACCTAATTTATTTAAAGAAAAATTCCCATCCCTTAAAGTAGTTCATTCATCAATAGGTCTTATTGAAGAAAAACGTGAAAAAGGTAAAGAATACTTCCATGACTTAGTTCTTGAAAATACTGCCAAAAGTACTGGTATAGTAGAATTACTAGATTATTTAGGAATAGATAGAGAAAGAGCTATAGCTATTGGAAATGGTTATGACGATATCTGTATGTGTGATGTGGTAGGAACATCAGTTGCCGTAGAAAACGCCAATCAAACATTAAAAGAAATAGCAACATATATAACAGATAGTGCTGAAAATGATGGTGTAGCTAAAATACTTGAAAAACTATGTTTAAAAGAGGATGAATAATATGAAAAAGAAACAACAAGTTGATGCTATAATAGCACTCATAACGATCCTAATAGGAATAATAGTCTTAATTCTTCCATTAATAAAAACACCTAATATAAAATGGTTAATCATAATAATATTTAGTTTATATGCTATTCTAAGTATTATTCAATTTATCTTAACAAAAGAGAGTAAAGATTATGAAAGTATATCAAGTGCCATATCATCAATCATAGTTATAATAACAAGTATATTTATTAATCCATCTCTATCAGCTAAAAACTTAGCTTTACTTATTATGATATGGACAATCTTTATGTCTTTAACAAAATTAAAAAAAGCAGATTACTACCATGACCGTCGAGATAGAATGTGGAAATATAGTATTCTAAATCTTAGCTTATTTATATTAGCAGGAATTCTATCAAGTATTAACTTATCATATGGCTTAGAAAGCCAAGTAGTTATTTTAGGATTCTTTGTTTTCGTAAACGGAATACTAGAATTATTTGAACCAATTATAAAAACATTGATAGCACATAGTTAATGTGCTTTTTTTCTTTCAAAAACATGCTATAATAACTTTGGTGATTTTAATGAAATTAGTTAACGACTTCCAAGAATATCAAATACTAGATATGTCAGAAGGAATGAAATTAGAAGATTGGAATGGCTATAAACTATTACGACCAGATCCTCAAATAGTTTGGAATCATAAAGAATATCCAGAATATTGGAATAGAATAGATGCTATATATCATCGAAGTAATAAAGGAGGAGGCAATTGGGAAACACTTAATCCAAAATTACCTTCTACATGGCAAGTTCATTATAAAGATTTGACTTTTAATATAAAGCAAATGGGATTCAAACACACTGGCTTATTCCCAGAACAAGCTTATAATTGGAATTACATAAGAGAAACTATTGAGAAAGCAAAAAGACCAGTCAAAGTATTAAACTTATTTGCTTATACAGGAGCAGCTTCATGCGCAGCTCTAGCTGCCGGAGCAGAAGTAGTTCATGTTGATTCATCACGTGGTATGGTTGACTGGGCCAAAGAAAACGTATCATCATGCAATCTTCAAGATAAACCAATTAGATTCCTTGTTGATGACGTAGTAAAATTTGTAAATAGAGAAATAAGACGTGGAAATAAATACGATATTATTATAATGGATCCTCCATCATTCGGTAGAGGAGCTAATGGTGAAGTATGGAATATTGAAAAAGATTTATATCCTTTAGTTGAACTATGTACTCAAATATTAAGTGATGACCCACTATTATTTCTAATAAATTCATACACAGCCGGCTTATCAATGACCGTTTTAGAAAATGTCTTATCTTTAACCGTAAATAAAAAAAACCAAGGAAAAATAACAAGTGATGAACTAGGTATACCAATGAAAAATAGTAATATAGTATTGCCTTGTGGCATTTATGCAAGATGGGAAAAATGATATTTAAATAAATAATATCATTTTTTATTGTTTTATGATAAAATTATAATGGTGATAATATATGAATAATAATAGACAAACAGATTATATAATTGATTTTGCTATAAGAGAAACATTACTTCATAATCCAACTTTTACAAATTCTATAAACTGGGCAATATACAACAATATAGTAGACCCAAATGGAATAAAACTAACAAACTTTACACGTCAAAATGGTGCAAGAGAAAAAATGAGAAGTATTTCTCAAAAAGACCTATTACAATTCGTACTTAATCAAGCTGTAAAATGTTACAATGCTATGATGGCGTTCTATTACAATGATAGAACAATGAAAAACATTTTAAATCCCAAAGATAAACTAAATTATTTACTAGAAGTATTCCCTGAATATAATGAAATACAAAAAGCAATAAGAATAATAGCCAATCAAAAAATAAATAGTTCCGTATTTTACTCAACTAATGATAAAGATTTATTAGCTTTAGTAGATGCTATTACTCAATGTTTGTATCAAAGTCATCAAACTAAAGCATACTTCATCGAAACTAATGGTTACGGAAAATCTCCATTAAATATCTATGAATCAGCTGATTTGTTTTCTAAAATAGAAGAAGATAGAAAAAAATCTGAAGTTGCAGAAAATGTTCGAATAAATAGAAGAACTATAAATAAATGCTTAACTGAAGTAATGAATGGAAGCCAATTAAAAAATCAAAGAAATGAATACGGCTTAGATGGTACATTATTTGCCACACAAGATATTGGTAATCGTCGTCATAATCAAGAAGACTCAGTTCTTATCATGACTCATCCAGATAACCATGATTTCAAATTGTTAGTTGTATCAGATGGAATGGGTGGTGTCGAACTAGGAGAAAAAGCTAGTCAATATACATGTCAAGAACTAGCTAAATGGTTTCAAACTCTTCCTAAAGATTATTTCTATTATCCATTAGAACTACAAACAGCATTAAACCAAAAAATAGTTTCTATTAGTAATGAAATATATGAAAAATATAATCATGATTATAGAGCAATCCGATCTGGAGCAACGTTATCAACAGCCATTGTAACAGAAGATAATACAATAATATCTAATGTTGGAGATTCCAGAGTATACTCAGTATCAAGAGGCAAATTACAATTATTAACAAAAGATGAATCAATGGTATGGCCATTAGGTAAAAAACCTAGTGAAGTATCACCAAAAGTACTAGATGATTTAAGATTTGATAAAGAAAACAATAAAATACTAAGATGTCTTGGTGAAATATTGAGTGAAAATAGAATCCAAACATTGATAACACCAAATACAAGTTATGATCGTTTACTATTAATGACAGATGGTGTAACAGACTTATTAAGTCAAGACAAAATAAGAATTCTTTCTACTATTTCATCAAGAGAAGAAGTAACCAAACTATTAGTAGAAGAAGCATTAAAAAATGATGCCATTCGTAAAAATGGAGCTGATGAATACCATAATGGAATGATACCGGCTGGTAAAGATAACGCATCAGCAGCAATGTATGCTAGGAGGTAATTATGAAAGATACTATCACAATTAAAAATGATTTAGGGGAAGAAAAGACTTTTGATATAGTATTCTCATTTATATCAAAAGATACCAATAAAGAATATATTACCTATACAGATTATACAAAAGATTATAAAGGAAACATTAAATGTTATTCAGTTATGAAAGATGGCGAAAAACTACTTCCAGTCGAAACAGAAAAAGAATTATTATTCATAAATGAAACACTAAAAACAATAACAAGTGATTTACAGGAAAAATACGTTACAAATGAGTAAAAAAGGAATGAATTTCATTCCTTTTTTAAATACCTAGTGCTATAATATTAACGTGTAGGAGGGTACGAAATGATATACACAAAAGAAGTAGAAAATATGTGCAAAGTTGCCAAAGGTGTAGACCATGGACCAGCTCCAATTCCTGAAGAAGGAAAATGGGTACAAGCTAAAGAAATAAAAGATATTTCTGGTCTTACTCATGGTATTGGATGGTGTGCTCCACAACAAGGTGCATGTAAACTAACATTAAATATTAAGGAAGGTATAATTGAAGAGGCTCTAGTAGAAACAATCGGATGCTCTGGTATGACTCATAGTGCAGCTATGGCTGGAGAAATATTAGTAGGAAAAACAATTCTTGAAGCTTTAAATACAGATTTAGTATGTGATGCAATAAACACTGCTATGAGAGAATTATTCTTACAAATAGTTTATGGACGTAGTCAATCTGCATTCTCAGAAGGAGGCCTATCTATAGGAGCAGGATTAGAAGATTTAGGAAAAGGTCATCGTTCTCAAGTTGGTACAATCTATAGTACAAAAGTAAAAGGACCTAGATATCTTGAACTAGCTGAAGGCTATATTGTTGAAATAGGTCTAGATAAAGATGATCAAATAATCGGTTATAAATATGTTAATTTAGGAAAAATGATGGAAAATATCAAAGCAGGTATTGAACCAATGGAAGCTATCGAAAAAGCTAGCGGAACTTATGGAAGATTCGACGAAGCCGTTAAAAAGATAGATCCTAGAAATGAGTAAGGGAGGATTAATTATGGCATTATTTGAAAGTTATGAAAGAAGAATAGGTCAAATCCAACCTGTAATGGATAAATATGGCATTAAAGATTTTGAAGATGCAAGAAATATATGTAAAGAAAAAGGCTTCGATCCATACGAAATAGTAAAAAGTGTTCAACCAATTTGTTTTGAAAATGCTTGCTGGGCTTACACTCTTGGAGCAGCAATAGCTATTAAAAGTGGTCGAACTAAAGCAGCAGATGCTGCCAAAGCAATTGGTGAAGGTTTACAAGCTTTCTGTATACCAGGTTCAGTAGCAGACGATCGTAAAGTTGGTTTAGGTCATGGTAATTTAGCATCAATGCTACTATCAGAAGATACAAAATGCTTTGCATTTCTAGCAGGACATGAATCATTTGCAGCAGCTGAAGGAGCAATCGGTATCGCTAAAAGTGCTAACAAAGTTAGAAAAGAACCACTAAGAGTCATTTTAAACGGACTTGGTAAAGATGCTGCTCAAGTAATCTCAAGAATTAATGGATTTACATATGTTCAAACAGAATTTGACTTCTTCACAGGAAAAGTTAATATAGTAAAAGAAATTCCTTATTCAGATGGTGAAAGAAGTAAAGTTAGATGTTATGGAGCAAACGATGTTAGAGAAGGTGTAGCAATAATGCACATGGAAGGTGTTGATGTATCAATTACAGGTAACTCAACCAATCCAACACGTTTCCAACATCCAGTAGCAGGTACTTATAAAAAAGAATGTATTGAACTAGGTAAAAAATACTTCTCAGTAGCATCAGGTGGAGGAACAGGAAGAACACTTCATCCAGATAACATGGCTGCAGGTCCTGCTTCATATGGTATGACAGATACAATGGGTAGAATGCATAGTGATGCCCAATTCGCAGGTTCATCATCAGTTCCAGCACACGTTGAAATGATGGGACTTATCGGAATGGGTAACAACCCAATGGTCGGAGCTACTGTTTCAATAGCTGTTGCTGTTGAAGAAGCATGCAAATAGAAAAAGTTACGAAAGTAACTTTTTTTATTCCTCAAATATATTAGTTATATCTATTATTTCACTATTTTGATTTACTGCAAATACTTGATACATTAAAGGTTCATATTCACTTGTAAAAGAAGCATTTTCATAAACTCTCTTTAAAGAAGTAATACCTAATTTTTTTAAATCTTCCGTAATATCTTTAGTATAAATCGTATTACCACATACAAAGCGGTCAGAACTAAAAGCTAAAATAGTACCATCATTTTTTTCAATTATAATAAACTCATTCCCTATACAAATATCACTCATACCAACATGTACTTTATAATAATTAGAAACATCATCAGTAACAACAGTTTCTTTAACATTAGAACTAACAACTACTATTTTACTATCTTTAGTATAAAATATTTTATATTCATCATCCACTGATTTAGTAATAATATCTGAAATAACATAATTACTTTCATTTTCAACTACTTCTTTATCATTATTAGATCCACCTTTATTAATAAAAACTTTATCTATAATAATAAATCCCCCTAATATAATAACTAAAATTCCCATAATAATATTAGTAATAAATAAGATATTTTTATTCTTCGTCATAATAATTCCTCTTAACTACATTATAACAAAGTATTATTAAACAATGAATAATAAAAAAAAAATTTCATATACTTAAAATGAAAGAGAGGAAATAATTATGGAAATACTAAAAGTATCAAGTAAATCAAATCCGAGTAAAGTAGCTGGAGCTATTGCTAATATCTTTAGAGAAAAAGGAATTGTTGAACTTCAAACAGTAGGAGCAGGAGCACTAAATCAAGCTGTAAAAGCAGTTTCCATCGCAAGAGGATACATTTCTCCAAGCGGAATAAATCTAGTTGTAACACCTGCCTTTACTGATATAGAAATAGATGGAAAAGAAAAAACAGCTATAAAACTAATAGTAGAAGCCAAATAGCTTCTTTTTTTTGACAAAAAAAAGAAATAATATATAATAAAAGCAACTCACAAAGACTATCTAAAAAGGAGTTAATATGAAAAAATATTATCTAGCTTACGGAAGTAATCTAAATTTAAATCAAATGAAAATAATTTGTCCAACATCCAAACTAATAGGTAAAACACTTCTTAATGATTATCGCTTAGCATTTAAAGGACGTGGAAAAGGTTTCCTAACAATCGAAGAATCTCCAAGTTCTATAGTACCAATAGGTGTATTTGAAATAACTGAATTAGATGAACACAATTTAGATTGGTATGAAGGATATCCGACACTATATACAAAAAAAACAATATCAGTTATTTTAAATGGTCAAAAAATAGAAGGTTTAATATATATAATAAACCCTAATTATACATACTCAATACCTGATATGAAATATATCACAACTTGTACAGAAGGATATAATAATTTTGGTTTTAATCGTGCAATCCTCTCTGAAGCTTTCGAATATTCACTTAATAATCTCGAAAAAAAATTAATAAAATAAATTTTATATAAAATAATTTATCACTCCATGATATAATTAACATAATAAAAGGGTGATTAAAAATGTCAAAAGAAATAGAAAAAAGAATAACAGAATTAAAAAAATTTTTATATCCAGATGATAAAATAAAATATAATATTGATAAAACACAAGTAAAAAAAGCATTATACCATTTGTTAAGAGAATGTTTAAAAGAAAGAAAATATATAGTAGAAATAGGATCTTATATAATAGATATTACTCCTAAAAATTTATCGGTAAAATATGAAAGTGAACACACTAATGTTGAAGTATCAAATAAAGACGTTTACTATGAAACAGTCCGTGATATAGAAACAAGATTCTTTTGTATAAGTCAAATAAAAAAAGATGAATTTCAAATAGATAATCCTATTATAAGAACAACTGGTATGGTAACTAATATAAATGGTAGATGTGAAGAACACTTTGTTTTTGAACTATATTCACCTGTTGAAGATAATATAAATAATTATCTTAGATTAACTAAAAACTTTGAAATATTAGAACTACCTAATCGTGATGATTATCTAGCTACTATCAAAAGAACAATAAAAATAGATGAACCACGTACAGATGTAATAGATTGCTTAGATAAAAATAGAGTAATACCTGTTTTCTTTGATGCTTCAATAAATAAATATAAAACTCAAGTAGATAGAAGAGAATATACACCTAATAATTATTCACTACTACTACCTAGAATAGAAGAAATAAAAAGTATTGTTAGTTATCTATATTCATCAATGGTTGAATTCTATACAGAATATATGAATGAAAACTCATAAAAAGTGTAAATTACACTTTTTTTAAATGGTAAAAAATAATATAATAATTTAGAAAGAAGGTTAATTATGAATTTTATAGATTCAATAAAAGAAAGAGCAAAAAATAATATAAAAAAAATAATCCTACCAGAAAGTATGGATAAAAGAGTATTAAAAGCAGCTAGTATTTGTAAAAAAGAAAAAATAGCAGAAATAATTATTATAGGTAAAGAAGATGAAATATCATCACTAGCTCAAAAAGAAAATATTGATTTAGAAGGAATAACTATTATTAATCCATTTACTAATGAATTAACAGATGAATTAGTAAACGACTTCTATGAATTAAGAAAAGCTAAAGGAATGACACCAGAAGTAGCAAGAGAAACATTATTAGGTGATTACATGTACTATTCTTGTATGTTAGTATATAAAGGACTAGCTGATGGTATTGTATCAGGTGCTTGTCACTCAACAGCAAATACCTTACGTCCTGCCTTACAAATTATAAAAACTGCCCCAGATGCTAAATTAGTATCATCATTCTTCTTAATGATAGTACCAAACTGTGAATACGGATATAATGGTACATTTGTCTTTAGTGATAGTGGATTAGAACAAAATCCAGATTCTGAAAAACTAGCAGCAATTGCTGCATCAGCAAGTGCTTCATTTGAACAACTAACAAATGAAAAAGCAATAACTGCTATGCTTTCTCACTCCACAATGGGAAGTGCCTCACACGCTGATGTTGACAAAGTAGTAGAAGCTGTAAAGATTGCTAAAGAACAATATCCACAATACAATATAGACGGTGAACTACAATTAGATGCCGCTATAGTTCCAGAAGTTGCATCTTCAAAAGCTCCTAATTCTAAAGTAGCAGGTAAAGCTAATGTATTAGTATTTCCAGATTTAGATGCCGGAAATATTGGCTACAAATTAGTTCAAAGACTAGCCAAAGCAGAAGCATATGGACCTATTACTCAAGGTATAAAAAGACCTGTAAACGACTTATCAAGAGGATGTAGTACAGAAGATATAGTTGGTGTTGTAGCAATTACATCAGTTCAAGCTCAAAAAAAATAATAATCTCCAAAGATTATTATTTTTTTATCCTATTAAATATAAAGTAATCGCCGTTAGTATAATAGAAACACCAATTATAAATGCTAAGACTTGCACAACACTAACACTACCAGCATTTTCATAATTATTAACAGGTTTTACAAGTTCTAACTTTTTAACACTATCTTTAATCTTATCTTCAGTTAATTCTTCTTGATTAGCAAGTGCCGCTTTTTCCTCCATTGCTATTGATTTATCAATAGCTTCTTGTTGTTTCTTATTAATTTGTTTTAACTCATCTTCAGCAACTTCACCATATTGTAATTCATATACATAACTTCTAAACTGATTTAGAATTTGTTTTAACTCTGGTAACAAATAATCTTCATATAATACTAAATCACCAAGATATGCATAATACAAATCAATACTTTTTCTTTGTTCTTCCGTTAGTTCATCATTAGAATTAAGTAAGTCATAAAACTCTTGTGAACTAATTAATAGAGCAACAACTTCCTCCTCATCTTTTTCAAATACTTCACTTTCTGTATTTTCTTCCTCATTTGTTCCAGATTCAAAAGAAGTTTCTTCTATAGTAGTATCACTCTTAACTGAAGTATCTGTTCCCACAACATTTTGTTCGTGATTTTGCACTACTAAGTCACCAAATTCATTTTGATCAAATGTTACAACATCATGATTTGTTGGATCATCTAAATCTTTAACTATTGCAATATCATTTTCTTCATTTCCATAAACTCTAGTTGATTTATCACCTTTATATGGATCAGCAACTCTAGTTATTTTATTATCAAAATCTTCAGAAGTAGCAGAACTATCAAGTATAGTAGATGATTCTTGCATTCTTACTTCATAAAGCTTTCTATTTATTTCAGAAATTAATTCATCAGGTGTAATATCTCTTCCGGGATTTTTAATCCTTAATATATTATATATATCAAATACATTAACATTTCGATCATTTTGAAATAAATGATCATCTCCCGTACTATCTACTATATTAATATATTCATCTTCATATCCATCAACATTTCTTGTAACAATGCTAATATTCTTCATTAATGGATTTTCTTTCTTTATAATTTCTATTTTTCTTTCATTATTATCTTTTTTCTTATTATTTATACTTTCTAAATGTAGAGCATGGAGTCTAATTATTTTAAAAATATCTTCTGAACTCAAAACACTAAGTGATGCAGCAAAATTTGTTTCTCCACTTAGTAAATCATTAATATTAAATTTACTTATATCAGTTTTTTCTCCATTATAAACTAAATAATTTCCATCTAATCTTAAATCTTTAAAGCTCTCTGGATATTCTTCATAAAGATTAGCCAATGTATACTTATTAACTTCTAATATATTCATATCATCACCCTATTATAATAGTAACAAATAACTTGCTTATTTTCAAATGCTAATTAATGATGTATAATAACTTCGTGATGTTTATGAAGAAAGAATTAAATGAACAATTTATTATTGATTTATCAAAAAAGAAAAATGAACCTGAATGGATGTTAGAATTTCGTCTTAAGTCATATGCTAAATTTAAGGAATTAAATCAACCTAATTTTGGTCCAAAATTAGACATTGATTTTGACAATATTACTTATTATAAATCTGTTGAAGAAAAATTAACTAACGATTGGCAAAAAGTAAATTGTAGTGTCCGTAATAGTTTTAAAGACTTAGGTGTTATCGAAGCAGAGAACAAATACTTAGGTGGTGTTACTAATCAATTTGAAAGCGAAGTAGTTTATCATAATCAATCCGTTAAAGATGAAGGCATAATATTTACTTCTACAGATGATGCCTTACAAAAGTATCCAGAACTATTTAAAGAATACTTTAATCACCTAGTAAACTATGCTGAAAATAAATACACTGCCCTAAATGGAGCAGTCTGGTCAGGTGGTTCTTTTATTTACATACCTAAAGGAGTCAAAGTAGATCGCCCTCTCCAAAGCTATTTCCGTATAGAAACCGAATCGCTTGGTCAATTTGAAAGAACTATCATTATAGTAGATGAAGGAGCAGACTTAAGTTATATCGAAGGATGTACAGCTAAAGAATATAGTGTTACATCTCTCCATGCTGGCGTAGTAGAAATATTTATAAAAAAGAATGCTCACTGTCGCTATTCAACAATCCAAAACTGGTCAACTGATGTATATAACTTAGTTACTAAACGTGCTATCGTTGATGATTATGGTACTATGGAATGGGTTGATGGCAATATTGGTAGTAAAATAACTATGAAATATCCATCATGTATCTTAAAAGGAGAAGGAGCAACTGGTAATTCAATTTCTATCGCTTACGCTAAAGAAGGCCAACAACTAGATGCTGGAGCCAAAATGATTCACCTAGCGCCAAATACTAAAAGTAACATAGTAAGTAAGTCCATTTCTGAAAAAGGTGGGATAAGTAACTATCGTGGTGTTACTAAAATAGGAAAGAATGCTCTAAATAGTAAAGCAAGTATAAAATGTGATACTATTATATTAGATGATATATCTAAAAGTGATACATTTCCAACTAATATAGTAGGTAATAATAGTAGTATCCTAGAACATGAAGCAACCATTTCTAAAGTATCAGCAGAAAAGATGTTCTACTTAACAAGCAAAGGTTTAAGTGAAGATACAGCCAAAGAACTATTAATAATGGGCTTCATCAGTGATTTTAAAAAAGAACTACCTATGGAATATGCTGTTGAATTAAATAGATTACTAAAAGAATAAAGTAGATAAGCATTGAAGTTGTAATATAAAAGTGTACACAAAAAAAAGTGTATGCTTTTATTTTTGTTATAATTTAATAAAGGAGATGATAATATGGCAATTAAGGGTCAAAAACAAAAAATAAGAACAGAAAAAGAAAAATACGAAATAATAAAACCTATTTTAGAAAATTTTAAAAGTCAAACTCAAGTTTCAAAAGAAACTGGCATAAATATTGGTTTAATTTTTCAGTGGGTGAAGAAATATAATGAAAAAGGAATTGAAGGTTTAATAAATAAAACCAAACCAGGAAATCCACTAAGCAAGTATTCTAAAAAAAAGAATTTAACAAAAGAAGAACAGTTAGAATATGAAAATATGAAATTAAGAATAGAGAATGAAATGTTAAAAAAAGGATTCCTAATGAAAGAAGATGGTACGTATGTAAAATTCATGAAATAACACAAGCAAAATATGAAATTATCGAATTATTAAGTAAAGAATATAATATTAAATCAATGTGTGAATTATTAAAAGTGTCTAGATCAGGATACTATAAATGGTTAAAGAATAAAGATATATTAAATAATTATGAAATAAATCGCAGAGATTTAGGTGAATTAATTAATAACATACATAAAAGAAAACCAAGTTATGGATACCATAGAATAAATGCAATAATAAGACGAGAAACAGGATGGAGTGTATCTGATAATTTAGTTCATAAAGTATGTAAGATATTAAATATAAAATCAAAAGCTAAACATTATAAATATAAACCAGCTGGAGAAGAATCTATAAAATTTAAAAATATTGTCAACGGAAATTGGAATGTATCAAGGCCATTTGAAATAGTAGTATCTGATACAACAACAATTGGATTTAAAGGAAAACCATATGACTGGACATTTTATTTAGATGTTTTTAATAATGAAATAGTTGGATATGACGTAAGAGAATCAATGCATGGTAATGGGATTTTAAATCATAGAGAGGCATTAAATGATATGTTAAATAACAAAATAAAAAGAGGATACGCAAACCTTGAGACTATTGTTCATACAGATCAAGGAGCCGTTTATTCCTCAGTGTCATTTAACAATATGTTTAATTCCTATAAAGTAACCAGCTCCATGTCTAGAGCAGGTACACCAACAGATAACCCAGTCATCGAATCTAAAAACGGCTGGATGAAAAAAGAAATGCATATTGATTTTGACAAAAATAATTATACCACAGTTCAAGAATTTATTGATGATATTGTTTGGGATAATAATAATTATCGTCCAAGTTTTGCATTAAAATATAAAACCCCAGTTGAGTATAGAACCCAACTAGGGTTTAAATAATATTTTTTTCGTGTCTACTTTTTGTTGACAACTTCAATAAGCATCTACTTTTTTTAGTATAAAAATAAATACGATAGATATAATATTAGCAGTAGTAAAAAAAAAATAAAAAAATTAGCACTCACTATTGACAAGTGCTAATTAAAGTGTTATCATTAAATTGTAATAAGAAAAAAAAGCTTATTACATGGTATTAAAATTATATTTGTTTGTGCTACCATTCATTGATAACACATTTATGAAAGGAAGATGATTTATATGATGTTAGTACCAAGAAGAAATAGTTTTGATTTATTTGATGACTTTTTTAAGGATGATTTTTTCAGCAGAAGACAACCAACTTTAATGAAAACAGATATTAAAGAAAAGAATGATAAATACATAATTGAAATGGATCTACCTGGATATGAAAAAGAAAATATTAACTTATCTTTAGAAGATGGATATTTAGAAATATCTGCTAGTGTAGTTAAAGAAAACAACGATGATGATGAAAAATTCGTTCGTCAAGAAAGATATTATGGTGAATGCTCAAGAAGCTTCTATGTAGGTGAAGATCTAACAGAAGAAGATATCCATGCTGAATTCAAAAACGGAATACTAAAAATTGAAGTCCCTAAAAAAGAAGAAACTAAAAAATTACCTAAAACAAAAACAATTGAAATTGAATAATTATTATAAAGAAAGACTTATTAAGTCTTTTTTTTATAAAAAATATTCTTGAAAATTTTTAAAAAAATAGTATAATTATCAATTAGTGACGAGTAGCTTTCAAAAAAAGAGGCGTAAATCCAGTTAATGGATTACGCCTCTTTTTTCTCGCCTAAGATAGGAGAAAAAATATGAAAGAAGAAAGACAAAACAAAATGGCAATAGCTCCAATGAACAAACTATTTTGGAAAATGGGGCTACCAATGATTATATCAATGATTCTTCAAGCATTATATAATGTCGTAGATAGTATATTTGTTGCTAATATGGGAAGTAAAGGAGCAATAGCTAATCAAGCACTAACTTATGCCTTCCCAATTCAAATAATGATTATTGCTATTGGCGTAGGAACAGGTGTTGGTGTAAACGCATTATTATCGAAAAGTTTAGGAGAAAAAAACAAAGAAAAAGTAAATAAAATAGCCGGAAATGGAATACTATTAAGTATTATAATTTATATTATTTTTCTATTATTTGGAATATTTGGAGCTGAATGGTTTATCTCTTTATTTACTAAAGAACCAGAAATACTAAATATGGGAACAACATATTTAAGAATATGCACATGTTTATCTCTAGGATCAATAGGATATACAGTATATGAAAGATTTCTACAATCTACAGGAAAAACACTATTATCAACCATCTCCCAAATATCAGGAGCTTTAGCTAATATAGTATTAGATTATATTTTTATTTATATTTTTAATATGGGAGTTACTGGAGCAGCTTGGGCTACAATAATAGGACAATTCATCTCTTTATTTATAGCAATGTTCTTCCATTATATTAAAAACAAAGAAATAAATGGTAATCTTAAATATATAAAACCTGATTTTAGTATAATAAAAGAAATATATAATATAGGATTTTCTGCAGCAATAATGCAAGCTCTATTAGCTGTTATGATGGCTGGTATGAATGCTATACTAGGACTAGCTCAAACAAATCAAACCCTAATGATAAGTTCCTTTGGTATCTACTATAAGATTCAACAAATTGCTTTATTCTCAGCATTCGGTTTATCAAATACAATTATTTCAATATTATCATTTAATTATGGTATGAAAGATAAAAAGAGAATAGATGATTGCATAAAATATGGTATAAAAGACACAATAATTATAACTTTAATCATAACTATATTATTTGAAATATTTGCATCCCCTTTATCTAATCTATTTGCTCTAGCAGGAGATACTGAAAAAGAAATAATTGAAGTATGTACAACAGCATTAAGAATATCTAGTATCGGTTTCATCTTTATGGGAATATCAGTATCAATACAAGGTATACTTCAATCAATTAGATATGCTTTAAGACCACTAGTGATTGCTTTATTAAGATTAGTAATATTTGTCTTCCCAATAGCATTTCTATTTACTAAATCAAACAATGTCTTAAATATAGTATGGTGGACTTTCCCAATATCAGAAGTTTTAACAGCAATAATCTCTATATTAATATTACGTGATTCATATAATAAGAAAATTAAGAATATAAAAGAAAATAAAGTAATAGATAATCTTATTATTTCAATATCTAGAGAACATGGAACAAATGGCAAAGAAATAGCACGTATAGTAGCAAAAGAACTAAATATTCCGTTCTTTGATAAAGAAGAAATAAAATCGTTTGCTATAAAAAACAAGCTAACTAATAACGAATATTCTCCTGAAGAACTTTATGACAACTATCTATCTTTAGATGCCAATAAAGATGCTATAATAAATCAAGCTAATGTCATCAAAAAAATAGCCGAAACAGATAATGCTGTAATAGTAGGTAGAGCATCTGACTATATATTAAGAAATAATAAAAATATAGTAAAAGTATTCATATACGCTCCAATGGATTATAAAATAAAAAATATTATGAACAATTATGGTGATTCAAAAGAAAAAGCCAAAGAAAATATTATTAAATCAAATAAACTTCGTTCTAATTATTATGGTATAATTTCTAATCAAACATGGGGAGATAAAAACAACTATGATTTATGCATAGATGCTCGAATAGGAAACGAAAATGTTGCTAAAATAATTTGTGATTACATAAAGAATAAATAAAAAATTATATTAAAAAATATAATTTTTTTATTGACATAAAATATATACGAGATGTATCATTGTATTAAGCAAGTAATACAGAAAGGAAGAGGCTATGAATTTTCAATTTGATAATAATATACCAATATATATCCAATTAGTTGAACAATTAAAAATTTATATTATATCTGGTAAGTTAAAAAGTGGGGAACGGCTACCTTCTGTAAGAGAACTTGCCTTCCAAAGTAAAGTAAATCCCAATACTATGCAAAAAGCTTTAGTAGAATTAGAAGAACAAAAACTAATATATACAGAAAGAACAAATGGTAAATATGTTACTAAAGATCAACAACTTATCGATAAAATAAAAAATAAATATGCTAGTGAATTGTCAAAAAACTACTTTGAAAACATGAATAATATTGGTTTTACAAATACAGAAACAATAAATTATTTAAAAAGTATAGGAGAAGATAAATAATGGAATTATTAGAATGTATTAATGTTAATAAAAATTTTGATTCAAAAAAAGTCTTAAAAGACATAAATCTCACAATACCAAGAGGTAAGATAATTGGTCTTCTAGGTAAGAATGGTACAGGAAAGACAACCCTTATCAAACTTATTAATGATTTACTAACTCCAACAAGTGGAAAAATATTAGTTAATGGAGAACCAATAGGTATAGAAAGTAAAAAAGTAATAGCATATCTTCCAGAAAGAACATACTTAGATAAAAAAATGACAGTCGAAGAAGTAATTACTTTCTTTGAAGAATTCTATGACAATTTTGATTCAAAAAAAGCAAAAAAGTTATTAAAAGACTTATCTATAGATACTTCTCAAAAACTATCAAAAATGAGTAAAGGAATGCAAGAAAAAGTTCAATTAGTCTTAGTAATGAGTCGTAAAGCTGAATTATATATACTAGATGAACCTTTAGGTGGTGTCGATCCTGCAACAAGAGATTATATTTTAGATACAATTTTAACTAACTTTAATGAAGGCGCAAGTATCATAATTTCTACTCATTTAATATCAGATATAGAAAGAATATTAGATGAAGTAATATTTATTGATAAAGGTAAAATAATCTTACAATCAGATTCTGATGAACTAAGAAAAAAAGAAAAAGGTTCAATAGATGAAATATTTAGGAGGATGTTCAAATGTTAAAGAAATTATTAAAATATGATTTAAAAAATATCTTACAATATCTAAGTATCTTTTATATACTAACTATATTATCATCTCTCTTAACTAGAATATTCATTAATATAGATAATTCTTTTATTTTTAATATAATAGGTCAAATATGTAGTATTATAACAATTATTATGATAGTAACAATTATTATTAATTGTTTATTACGTCTTTGGTTAAGATTCAAAAACAACTTATATGGTGATGAATCATATCTAACTCATACAATTCCAGTAAAAAAGAGTACTATCTATTTATCAAAATTTTTATCATCAATCATCTCATTATTTATAAGTACTATTATAATAGGATTAACTATATTTATAGCTTACTATTCTAAAGATAATATTACATATCTTAAAAACTTCTTATTACCATATATAGATACATGTAATACAACTATTATAATACTATTTATATCTATATTATTTATCTACTTCCTAGAAATGCTTAATTTATTAGAATCAGGTTATACCGGAATAATCCTTGGTCACAAAAAGAATAACAATAAAATATTATTTACTCTTATATTTAGTTTTATATCATATATATCTACTCAGTTATTTGCTCTTCTAAGTTTATTCATTATCTCTTTATTTAATAAAGACCTTATGAATTTATTTATAACAAATAATATAGTAGATACAAGTATCATAAAAATAATAATCTTTTTAGCCATAATAGTATATATTATTACTACAACAATTCTTTATATAATAAATATAAAATTATTAAATAAAGGAGTAAACGTTGATTAAACAAGAAGTAACTTCTTGTTTTTATATGATATAATAAACTGATATGAAAAGAGGAATACCATGAATAAAGAATTATTAAAAATAAAAAAAGAAAGTCAAAATATTATAAAAGAAAAAAATAAAACAAGTAACTTACTATCTAATTTAAGACTTCTTTTATTTGTTATTACATTCTTTACAATCTTTATATCTTTAACATCTAATAATTATATAGGACTTTTACTATCAATCATTTTCTTAATAATCTTTATAATTATCGCTATATATCACGAAATAATAACTAATCAAATAAAAAAACAAGAATTCTTTATATCAACAATAATTAAATATGAAAATAGAACTAATAATAAATGGCAAGAAGAACCATCAGAAAACATTGATAATTTAGATAATTTTATAAATGATTTAGATATTATTAATGGAAACTCTCTATTTAAATATCTTAATTTTACTAAATCTTTAGGAGGGAAAAATCTTCTAATTAATTCCTTATCATTAAAAAACAAAATAACTCATAAAGAAATTATAAGTAATCAAGAATCTATTCAAGAACTATCAAATAAAAAAGAATTCATTCTTGAATTCCAATACCTACTAAGTAATATACCTAAAATAGAAACAATCGATTACAAAGAATATTTTTATTTCTTTAATAACAAGAAATTCCAAAATAAAATAGAATTTCTTATATCTATAATTATTTCAAATATATCTATTATTATAGGATTACTAACTATCTTTAATATAATACCTATATACTATCTATTATTATTAATATGTATCCAATTAATTCATTCGTATAGTTATAAGCTAAGATATAGTAAAGAATTAAAAAATATAAACGAATGTTCAAAAGTATTTAGTAATTTAAAAAAAATATATAGTTTTATATCTAAACAAGAATTTACATCAGAAAAAAACAAATTACTAAAAGAAAGAATAATAAAAGGAGAAAACATCTTAAAAGAAATAAATAAAATAACATCTCTAAATACTCTAAGATTTAATTTTATTACAAACATTATTCTTTCTGTTTTCTCCTCTTTATTATTAATAATAATTAATAAGTATAATAGACTATTAAACAAAGATATATCATCCTTTAAAGAAAGTATTAACGCCTTAGAATCATACGAACTATTAATAAGTCTATCTACTATAGGCATAGTAAAAGAAAATATCTCCTTTCCTATAATAGAAAAAAATTGGAACTTAAATATTCAATCAGTTATGCACCCCTTATTAAAAGAAAATACTTGTATCGCCAATAGCTTCTTATCTAAAAAAGACATAAATATAATTACTGGATCTAATATGAGTGGTAAAACTTCCTTTATGAAAACAATTGGAATAAATTTAATACTAGCTTATAACGGAACATATGTTAATGCTAAATCATTTAATTGTCCTATAGCTAAAATATTTACTTCAATTAATGTAAAAGATGACATCAACAAAGGTATTTCTACATTCTATGCTGAACTAAAAAGAATAAAAGACATCTTAGATTATAGTAAAAACAATGATGATAAACTAATTATTTTTATCGATGAAATATTTAAAGGAACTAACTATAACGATCGTATTTTAGGAGCTAAAGAAACATTAAATCAACTAGTAAATATAAACTGCCTAGTATTTTTAACTACCCACGATTTTGAACTATGTGAAATATCTAAAAAAGATATAAAGAATTATCATTTTAGTGAAAAATACATTAATAATAAAATAATCTTTGATTATCAAATAAAAGAAGGAAAATGCCAAACAACAAATGCCCAATATCTTATGAAACAAATGGGAATAATAAAAAATAAATAAAAAGCAAAATTATGTTATACCATTAGTATAGTATCTCAATTTGTCCATTCGCGTGTGCTACCAAAGAATTGATGATTATTTATATAATCTGAATGGTGTCGTGTGTTGCAAATCTCCGGCAATTGGGCTAAACTAACCCAAGCCAAAGAAATATTAGAACCATATAAAGTAGAGGTAGATAATATAAAAATGGACAATCCTGAAATACAAGAAGATACAGTAGAAGAAGTTACTTCTTACTAAGCTAAATGGGCAAGTGAACAATTAAAATGCAATGTAGTAAAAAATGATACTGGAATAATGATTGATGCCCTTCAAGTTTTCCAGCATACACTCATTACGTAGGTGACACAATCGGTATAGATGGTATTTTAAAACTAATGAAAGGTATCGAAAATAGAAGTACACGTTTTATCTAAGCCCTAGCATATTGTGAATATGGTAAAGAACCAGTAATATTTAAATCTATAACAGAAGGTGCAATATCTAAAAGAAAATCCGGTAAATATGGTTGGAGTTACGACTTTATCCATATTCCTAAAGGACAAACTAAAACTTTAGGAAACTTCAAAGATGAAATAAGACTAAAAATGTGGAACGATACAGGTTATAACCAATTAATTGAATACCTAAATATCAAAAAATAAACTTTTTAAAAAAATATCAAAAAAAATAAAAATAGCTTCAAATTACTTTTTTGAAGCTATTTTAATTATCTAAAAAAATAGAACTTCCTAAAGAAAAAAATAATTTGAAAAAATTAAATCTATCAAAAATAAAAAGTAGTGATTTGCACTAAATTACGACTTTTGTTATCTTACTCCTCGAAAGGAGGAACAATATGCTAAATCAAGTAGTTTTAGTTGGTAGATTAACAGATGATGTTGAAGTTGCCACCAAAGAAAATGGTAAAAAAGTAACATCATTAATACTAGCTGTACAACGAACCTTCAAAAATATTGATGGTATATACGAAACTGATTTCATACGTTGTACACTATGGAATGCTGTTGCAGCATCAACTAGTGAGCATTGTCATAAAGGAGATATAGTTGGTATAAAAGGAAGAATCCAAGTAAATAGTTATGAAGATAAAGACGGAACAAAAAAATACTCAACCGAAGTTATTGCTGAAAAAGTAACATTTCTATCAAGTAATAAAAAGGATGAATAAAAGCTAATTTACAAAGTCATCATTAATTGTTAAAATGACAATGGTGATACTATGAATAAAAAAATAAAAATAATTATAGTAATATTACTTTTTATTACAACACTATCAAGTGGATGCTTACTTACTAAAATAGGAATAACAAGATCTATCGAAAATAGACAAAAACTTCAAAATGAAAAAAATAATAAAAAAATAGAAGAATTAGAAAAAGAAAAAGAAACATTAATAAATGAAGAAGAAAATCTAAAACAAGAACAATTAAAAGAATATAATACTATTGGAAAAACAACTAAATATACAGAATTAACCGATAGAATAAACAAAATAGAAGAAGATATATTAAAAATAGATTTTGAAATAAGTAAGACCAAAAATGGCTACTATGATAATGCTTCAGGACGTAACGAGACCTTACTAAGTAGCTTATTATTAGTAACTCCAGGAATAATCTTAATTATTGGTTCTGTTATAATTATTATCTTCGGTTTAAAAAAGATATCTAAATAATAATACCTCACCATTATTTAGATAAAAAAGAATAATGTCTAAACATTATTCACAATTAATCAACCTATACAACATTAAAAAGTTAGTTCGTCTAATACATATAGCGGATTAACTTTTTTAAGTTGTTTAACTCTACCATCCTTATAAGTTTTATCTCTATTTTCTCTCATTTTCTTCTTTTCATCTTGCAATAGGATAAAGTGCTTTAACATTCTATTTCTAACATTAGCATCTGCATGAACACCTATAATACCAGTTTGAATTCCAACAAGAGGTACCATATCAGCTAATCTATCATAATAATTATCACTATCTATAATAGATTTGTTACATACATCTTCATATAAATCACTAAATATTAAACAAAGAGAATATACTTTATATAATTGTTTTAAGTTATCATCAAGATCACCCATTCTAGAAGTAGGATCAAATCCCTTTATAAAAAATAACCAAGTACTATTTAAAGCTTCAATATCACTATATCCATTATTTATATAATGATTATAAATATCACATATTGCTTCTCTTAAAACACTATTAATAGTAGATATTTTTGTAACTACGCACTTCTTTTCGTATTCCAATAATCTATCTTGATCATTATTATGATATATAATCTCTCTATTATCATCATATCTTTTTTCATCTATTAAAGAATAAAAAAATGCTTTAATCATATCTTTTCCAAAATCATAATTATCTTTAAAAAGATTAACAACTTCATCAAGAGAACAAATCTTTAAAAACGAAACAACAGTAGGAGAAGTTTTATAGTTAAAAATATAATATTTACTAGCTAAGAAAGAAACAATCTTTTCTAAATCTATCTCTTTAGCTTCTCCTAAATCAATCAAATCTGCATACATAGCATCAAAAATTTCATCAATAAATATTTCTTCATATTTAATTTGAATAAATTCCAAATCAGAAATAGTATTTCCATCTTCGTTAATAAATTGTGCATCAAACTCTAAAGAACTAATCCCCATAACACATTCACAATAATTACCAAAAGTATCTACAATACTTTCTATTAAGAATTTTTGAATATCCATATAAATCCCCCTAATAAATATTAGAATTTATTATATAAAATATTAATTATAAAATAAAGAAAAACATATAATGTTATAGGTGATTATTATAAAAAATTATTTTAAATATATCGGATTAATAGCATTATGTATGTTGAGTTTCTATTATACAGAAAAAGTATCTCTTTATATTAAGAATAAAAATCCATTAATGAAATCAATAAAAGAAATAAAAGATACTAAATATGTAAGTAGTATAGATAGTACTATTATAGATAATATATATATAATACCAGGACTTAATGGTAAAGAAGTAAATGTTGATAAATCATTTTCCAATATGCACGAATTAAACATATATAATGAAGATAAACTAGTATTCAACGAAATAAAACCTAATATAAGTATTGAAGATAATAAAGATAAAATAATTATAAAAGGTAATAAAGAAAAAAATAGTATTTCTATTATATTTGAAAATAATAATTTGCTAAGTGAATATATGTATAATAATAATTATCGAGTTAATCTTCTTATTAATAAAGAAACTTATGATAATAAGTATGAACTTATCAACAATTCTAATCAAGATACAACTTATAATAATATAGAAAAATATTTAAATAAAAATAATCTTAATAAAAACTTATGTTATATAAAAGATGAAACTAATATACCAAAGCAATGTAAAGAAAAATATCTATTTAAACCATCTTTAATAATAAGTCACTCTAATATAAGTCAAACAATAAATAAAATAAGTAGTGGAGATATAATACTTATAAAAGACACACTATCTATAATAGAATTAGAATTACTTCTAAATCAAATATCTTATCGTAATTTAAATATCATTCCTTTATCAGAGTTAATAGATGAATCAAATTAATAATTATTAATTTGTAAAATAATACATAATAAGTGTATTATTTTTATATGAAAATATCATAGTTAATTGCTAAAATAGAATAATTCTGTTATAATTACAAAGACACAAGCCTTTTTAGAAAAAAAATAATTAATAGAAAAGAGATGTTTTTAATGTGTAATATAAAAATGTTTAGTCTTGGTGGACTAGACGAAATGGGCAAAAACTGTTATGTTGTAGAAGTAGATAAAGATATTTTTATTTTCGATTGTGGATTAAAATATGCTAATGAAAATTTATATGGTATAGACTATATAATACCTGATTTTGATTATTTAATAAAAAATCAAAATCGTATTAAAGGTCTATTCTTAACACATGGTCATTACGAAAACATGGGAGCTACCGAAGATTTAATAAAAGAAATTCCTAATATTAAAGTATATGCTACAAAATTTACAAAATTCATTTTAACCAATGATGGTATCAATGAAAAACGCATAACTGAAATAACTCCTCATCGAAAAATTAACTTTGGTCACGTTAGTATTTTCCCAATTAGTGTTAACCATTCTGCACCAGATGCAGTTATGTATGTAATTAATACTAAAGATGGAGCAATAGTATATACAGGTGACTTTATAATAGATCCTAAAATGATGGATAAATACTCAATGGACTTAGGAAAAATAGCTTACGTTGGGAAACAAGGTGTTTTAGCATTACTTTGTGAATCTGTTTTTTCAGAACGTATAGGTCATACTTCACCATCTCATCGTTTAGTTAATATATTTAAAGATGCTATCAAACATACTGATTATCGAATGATATTTGCTGTTTTACCAACTCATATCTACACCATACAAGAAATATTTGATGCCGCAGCTAATACTCATCGTAAAATAGTAATAATGGGAAAAAATCTCCAAAATATAATTAATTTTTCTAAAAAAGAAGGTTATTTAAATTTTCCAGATAATACTCTAGGAGATTTATCTAATATTGAAGATAAAAATTCAATTCTTCTAATTCAAGATAGTAAAGAAAATCCATATGCTTCTATCAGTAAAATAATAAATGGTTATGATAAATTTATCAAACTAAAGGAAACAGATACTGTTGTCTTTGCAGAACCAAAATATGATAGTAGTGAAAAAACACTTGTCAAAGTCCAAAATGACTTAGCTACACATGGTTGTGAAATAGTAACAATACCTAAAGAAAAGACTATTTTACATCATGCTTCATCAGAAGATTTAATGATTATGATAGATCTTCTAAAACCAAAATATTACATGCCAGTAAAAGGCGAGTATCGTTATATGGTAAACAATGCTAACATCGCAACAGAATTAAAAATACCAAAAGAAAACATTATTTTAAAACAAAATGGTGATGTTGTTGAAATAATAGATGGCAATCTAAACGCAGAGTGTTTTGATCATATTAAAGTTAATGATATTTTAATAGATGGTAATAGTACTGAAGATGTTGGAGAACTAGTTATAAAAGATCGTGAAATGTTATCTGAAAATGGTATTGTGTTAATTAGTGCTACTATTTCTAAAAAAGAAAAAGTATTGCTAGTTGGTCCTGAAGTAACTACAAGAGGTTTTATCTATGTTAAAGACTCATCCGAAATGATTGAAGAAATAAAACGTATATCATTAAATATTATCGAAAGAAATATCACTGATTCTTATATTGAATATAATAAGATTAAAAATGAAATTAGAGAAGAACTAGGTAAATATCTATATCATGAAACAGAATGTAAACCTATGATTATAGCAGTTGTTCAAGAAGTATAAAATAACATCTCCAATTGAGATGTTATTTTTTATTGTATTACTTAGTATTTTTTGATATAAATAAACTATAAGATAGGAAGTGTAACAATGAAAAAAATTATAGCATTTATATTATTACTTTTAATTCCCCTTTCTATTTCCAATGCCAAAGATATAGAAATAGAAAACATTACTCTATTAGAAAGCAATGGTAATACAGAAGAAATATCGCCTCCATCAACTGAAGAATTAAAGATATATTTTGATTTAAAATTTAAAGAGATAGGAGATTCTGCCAAATACGAAGTAAAAATAAAAAATAATAGTACTAAAGAATACAAATTATCTTCTAATACACAAGAATTAACAGAAGAACCATATATAGAATATAAATTTGAATGGAACGAAGAAAAAAATATAATAGAACCACAAACAGAAAGAATATTTTATATAACAATAATATATTCTAAAGAAGTACCGAATGAAGAATATATAAATAATGTTTATAAAAATGATAATTATATGAATATAAATTTCAACTATGAAGAACAAAAATCAGTAAATAATCCTAATACCAACAATACAATCAATATAATAAAATATCTTTTAATTATTATAATATCAATCCTAACGATAGTAATATTAATAAAAATAATGTCTAAATATAAAGAAACTACATTGATAATTATAATATTAATATCAGTAATTCCTACTATAATAAAAGCTATAGAATCAATAAAAATAGATGTTTATTTAAATGTTGAAATAGAGAAAAAAGAAATAGGAGAGTTCTCACTATGTGGTTATGATAATCTTCAATTTGAAAAAGGTATGACCTTTAAAGAATGGTTTAATAGCCAATATAATACTACAGGATATACAACAGCATCAGAAGATTACTCTGTCTTACTACCAGATGGTTTAATATATTCACTAGATGGAGTTAGAGCAAATGGCCAAACACTAATAGTGGAAAACGCCACATATACATGCAAAACTGCTGCCGAATGTATTTCTCCAACAAGTCAAATATTAATAAGCCAAGATGGTAAAACTAAAATAGCAAAAAACATCAAAGAAAGCGATGAAATTGCATACTATGATTTCCTAGAAAATAAAATAAAAATAGGTAAAGTAAAACAAGTGTTTATTCACCAAAATGCCACTAATTTCATAAGATATACTTTAGAAAATAATGCATATATAGAAGCAACTGATTATCATCCAATATATACTTTAAATGGTTGGAAATCATACACTAATAGAAATGGCTATGATAAACCATTACTTGGTGATAAAGTAAAAACTATTAATGGTTACCAAAAAATAATAAAAATTGAAACCTATAATGGAAAAGAAGACTTTATAGATTTCCAAGTAATAGATGAAAAAGGTAACTTAGTAGATAACTATTATGCAAATAACATCTTAGTACATAGTGCATACCAAAAATAGAAGATATTTTATATCTTCTATTTTAATATTTCATAAACTTCATCAGTTGATTTGTCTACCTTACTATGAAACAAATAATCAGGTAAAATATGTAAATGTAAATGTTTTACAGCTTGACTATCTCCATAATTAATTCCACATGTTAATCCCTTAGAACCTAATTTATTCATAATAGTAGGTCCCATTAACTTAGCTGCCGCAAACACATTATTAATAGTATCGTTATCAGCTTCTATATAATCAGTAACATGTTTCTTAGGAATAACCAAAGCATGTCCATTAACTTGTGGATTAACATCCATAATAACTATGACATTATCATCTTCATATAACTTTTTACTAGGTATTTCTCCTTTAACAATTTTACAAAAAATACAATCATTCATTTTTAATCACCCAAATTTATGTTACCAAAAAAATCAAAAAAGGTAAATGACCTCTAATTGAATTATCTAAAAATATATAATATAATAAAAATATATTATAATAAGGAGAATTAATATGAAGATAATAAAAAGTTTTATATTTACAATAATTGCATTATTTTTTCTTTTTCCTTGCTTAACAAAAGCTGCTACAGAACTTAGTGCAGCTACTCAAAATCCAGTAGTTGGAAGTTACGTTTATGTCCAATTAGAAGCTAACTATGGTGATACATTAAAAATAAGAGATTTTCATGTATATATAGATTATGACCCTACATACTTTAGTTTAGAAGACGTTATCTGGATAAGATTCGGAGCTGACGAAGGAACTGAAAAAATAGAACAAGGTAGAGTATACATAGATAAAACTTCCGGAAACTGGGCAAGTGGTCCTATAGTTCAATTAAAACTTAAAGTCTTAAAAGCTGGATTCACTGAAATAGATGTCGATCGTAACGGAGAATCCTATTATACAAATGGTGATGTAATGGCTCAAACTATGGCAGGCATTTTTATAAATGCCCAAGAACCAAATAGTGATACTTTAATTGGAACTTTATATGTTGAAGGATACACTATACAGCCTACATTCAGTAAAAAAGTATACAATTATAACTTAACAGTCCCTGCTAATGTAACATCAGTAAACATAGGAGCAACTAAAGGTAATAGTAAGCAGACAATAACTGGAATAGGTAAAAAAACATTAGAATATGGTGCTAATAGAGTAAAAGTAATAGTTACAGCTCAAGACAAATCAACTAGTACATACGAAATAATGATAACCAGAACCGATAATCGTACTGGAGATACAACTTTAAAAAGCCTAACTGTTTCTAACACCTCAATTAAATATAATAAAGACAAAAATGTTTATGAAGCAACAGTAAGTAAAAGTGTCAATTCAGTAATGATAACTGGCCGTACAACAGATCCTAATGCAACTTTAACAGGTACAGGAACCAAAAACTTAAATATAGGATTAAATAGTTTTACTCTTAAAGTAACATCATCAGGTGGTAAAGAACAATCCTATGTAATTAATATAATTCGTTCTAACGAAGAACTACAAACAATAAAGAAAAGTAGTAAATTACTAAGCTTAAAAATTAATAATCTTGTTCTAGATTTATCAAATGATAAAAAAACTTTCCTCTATGGTATAGGAAAAGAATATTCACAGCTATCAATTGATGCTATAACTGAAAGTACAACTGCTACAACAAAAATAACAGGAAATGAAAAACTAGAATCTGGAATCAACTTAGTAACAATAACAGTTTCAGAAAAAATAGATGAAGAAACAGAAGAAACAACGGAATACAAAATAATTGCCTATAAAAATCCTAACTCAGCAGTTGTAATAAAAGACTTCAATAATGTAACAGGTACTACAGATTTTCTATATAGTACAACATCCAAAAATACTCAAACAATTCCTGTATCACTAATAAAAAATCTAAAAGAAAATAATACTAAATTATATTATAATATCGTTAATATGAGTAATGGTTTATTATACCAACTAATACTTAAAAATAATTTACCAGAAACAGACTTAGATTTATATATAACAAAAACAAACGATAGTCCATTAACATATAATATAAATATACCAGAAGATAATGAAATAACCATATATGTTGAAGACATTTATCCTTCAGATACCGAAGTAAAAGTATACTCTTATAATGAAGAATTAAACTATACTTTAGTAACAGATGGAGTAAAAGTTCAAAATGGTTATATAACCTTTAATAGTAATGGTCAAAATAACTATATAATAACAACTATCGATTTAATAAAAGAACAAAGTGAATTTGATAAACTACTAAATAAATATAAAAATATTATTATTGGTATTATCGTAAGTTTTATTGCTATAATAATAATCTGTATTATAGTTAATAAAAAAAATAAAGAAAAAGAATCTAAAGAACCATTATATTAATAATGGTTTTTTTGTCTTTAATATGCTATAATTCTCACATACTATTATTGGAAGTGATATTATGACCATAGAAGATGTTATAAAAGAAATAGAATTATATAATCCAGATGAAATTGAAAATGTAAGAAAAGCTTATAAAATAGCTGAAAAAGCCCATTCTAAACAAAAAAGAGAAAGTGGTGAACCATATATTATTCATCCTCTTAATGTATGTATGAACTTAACTAAATTTAAAGCAGATGGTTCATCACTTTGCGCTGGCCTATTACATGATGTAGTAGAAGATACCGATTATACTTTAGAAGATATAAGAAGACTATTTAATGATGATGTTGCTTTCTTAGTAGATGGTGTAACTAAAATCAGTAACCTTCACTACAACACCAAAGACGAAGCAACAAATGCTAATATTAGAAGATTAATAAATAGTTTAAATGATGATGCAAGAATAATTATTATCAAACTATGCGATCGTCTCCATAATATGCAAACTCTAGAATATAAAGCTCCAGAAAAAAGAATTCGAAGTGCAAATGAAACACTAAATATCTTTGTTCCACTAGCTTACTTTATTGGAGCCTTTAGATTAAAATGTGAACTAGAAGACATTTGCTTATCTTACTTAGATAAAGAATCATATGATACATTAAAAATAAAAGAAAAAGAAATATGGAAAGAATATGAAGAAAGTATAAAAATAGCCAATAATGAAGTAATAGAAACTTTAAAAAAACGCAATATAAAGTTTACTATTCGTACAAAAATGTTAAACACATACCACTTATATCAAAAACTTAATAAAGGATATAAATTAAATGATATTCATGATTTAGTAAATGTTAAAATTATTCTAGAAGATAATGAAGATCCATATGTAGTTCTCGGATTAATTCATAAATTATATACTCCAATGAACAATAAATTTAAAGATTATATAGCTTGTCCTAAAACTAATATGTATCGTTCACTACATACAACAGTCTTTGGTCCAGATAATCACTTACTCCAATTTCAAATTAAAACAACTACCATGGATGACATTAATACAATAGGTTTAGCTGCATATTGGAAATACTTTAAAGAAGAAGGAAAAACAAAAATGCAACATGAATTAAAACTAAATTATCAATTCTTTAATACTTTACGTGACTTAAATGCTGGGATTGATAGTGATTCAGACTTTATTGACCGTGTACAACAAGAAATATTTTCAAACAATATATACGTATATACCCTTAGAGGAGATATAATTGAACTACCAAATGGTGCAACAGTAATCGATTTTGCATATAAAATTCATACAGATATAGGAAATCATCTATATAAAGCATATATAAATGGTAAAGAAGTAAAACTAACCCACAAATTAAATAATAAAGATCGCATTATGTTATATCAGAAAGATGAAGCTAAGCCAAGTAAAACATGGTTAGAACATGTTGTAACATCAAGAGCTAAGCGTAAAATAAAAGATGCTTTAAAAGATTAAAGCATCTTCTATAAATGGAAATAATAAGTGTCCGCACTTTCATTACCTAAAATGTAAGTTATTT
>JBJFGS010000028.1:0-3370 GCA_051892935.1 Candidatus Coprovivens sp. | reverse complement strand
GCTTGGCGAATTCCAAAGACTCGCTTGATGTCAGGTCCATTTCACGCAGGATGCGTTGATGCCAGTAGGAAGCCCAGCCCTCCTTCTTCTAAAGATTTCATAAAAAAGAGGTTCTTTAGAAAATGCCAGTATAAACTGACTCTTTAAGAAACCTCCCTCTATTATAATCTTGTTTAACTAATTCATTCTTTAAAATATAGATTTAATAATTGTTTAATACGTTCTTTATCTTCTGAGTATTGTGCTGCCTCATGAGTTCGATTTCCATTATTCGAAAGAACATTATAACTACCCTCAACGTAAAACTTATCATCACAAATAAATAATTTATAATGAGAATTCACTCGATTCATCTTTAAATTTCCATCAGTTTGTCTTTGCTTTTTTAGCTTTCTTTTCATTTCATCAGCAACTCTGTCACTATTGTCACTTCTGTTGCGATTACTATTACCGCTATACCCCCAGTTTTCGTCTATTCCGTAATTGATATGAATGTTCACTCCACGCTTTATAGCTTCTTTCATATGATTAAATAAAGGCCCTTGATCGTTCAGAATCCATTTAGCTAACCAAGGAACCTGAATATAAACATTTTTTCTAGCCATTTTAAAAGCATCATAAAGCTTATGCTTTATCTGCTCATTTTCTAAGTGCTTACTATTAGAAAAGTTTAATCTTTTTTCTTGCATATACTTAATTATCTCTTCTAACTCACTTATATTATTTCCTTTTTTCTCCAACAATTGAGCAATTTCATTTCTAAATTCTTTACGGCTTGCTTTTAATTCATTCTCAAAATCTTCAACTAAACCACAGATTGCTATTTTTTGCTGTTTAGACAATTTTCCTAGTTCTATTGACAATTTCTGTGTTTGTTCATTTACACCTTCAATATTTTCTTTTATAGCACTAGTGTCTCGTTTAACATTAAAAATACTTTTCTCAAGTTTAATTGTATCTTCCTGTATTTGAGCACTTAATTTCTGGCCATTTTGTTCTAACATTTCCCTAATCAATTTCAATTCATCATTTAATTGATTAAATAAATACGTTTGTGATTGAAGCATTGATGATGATAATTCTTCTTTATGCTGAATATAACGAAGACTAAACTCATAAAGAAAGTTTTTCATACCTTCAATCTGTGGATTTAGATTTTCCTCTTGATCTATTTTTTTTATTGTTAACTCATTATTTTTTGAGTTTTTTTGGTAATAATGACTAACTACTGAAGCACTCAAAAAAAACAAAAAATTGTAAACTCCTAACAAAGAATCAAGAAAGAAAATAGATAAGAAGATAGAAATAGCACTTATCCCCAAAAAAATATAAGGTTCTCTAGGTGTAGTTCTCTTTTTTATGGATCGAAATAAAGAGGAAAAAAACAGGAAACCTCCAATAATATAAATCAAGCATCTTATGGGAAACGAAAAGAAATCTGAAAAGAATGTAAAAAATAAAATACTAAATACCAAGCTGAGTATACATATTTGTACTTTGCTCATTATAAATTCCTCTTTAATCCACAAGTACCTTATCAATGATGACTTCAAGTTCCCCATTATAAATATCAATCATCCCTAAGACTCTTATTGGAAATTGTGCTTTTTCTGCATTTACAATCCGTTGTTTTCTGCCTTCAAGCTCTTCTGAATCTGCTCTAAACAATACTGATTTAATAGCAGCACCATCCTTTTCAAGTGTTAAAAAAATGTGTCCATCATTTCTTACATTTAAATTCGTAACTAACCCTTCAGTAATAATCATATCGCCTCGATGTTTTTCTGTAATTTCGCTAATTTCTATTTCTTGAATATTTTTATCATTACCTAGTTCTAAGACTTCTACATCTTCTATTGTAGTAGGAATCAGTTCTAATTTATTCTCATATTCTTCTATTGTACCGCTTACCTTAATTTTTGAATTAATTGGATAATCACCTGATTTTGGTTTTAAATCACTAAATAGCGGAACTTCTAGCTCTTGACCACTATCTAATTCTAAAACTATAAATAAATGACCATTAGGATGGGCATATTTCGTAGTAATTCCCCCTACAACTTGTACTTGTTTTCCAATATCCTCAACTGTGTATGTATCTTTTACTAAAGAAATATCATCAGTTTTCTCTGGTATAACTTGTAGTTTACCTTGATATTCTCTGACTTCACCTTTTACTTTAACCATAGATCCAGTAGTATAGTTACTTGTTTCAATATTTTTATCGGCAAAAACAGGTACTTCTATCGTTTTATTATCTTCCGATAGAGTTAAAAAGACATGACCATTTTTATGTTCGTATCTTCTTGAAATCTCGCCAATAATAATTACACTATCTCCAATATTCTCTTTTGTTATTGATGAAATTAATAAAGTGTCTTGATTTATTGTCTTGTCTTGATTATTTGTATTTTCATTACTCGATATAAATTTATCTTCTTCATTTGAAAATATTAAGCTATTTTTGTATATATATGCACCAGCAACTAAGACTAACATAATAAATAGAATACTAAAAAATTTAATATGTCTGTTCATACCTATCTCCTAAATCTTTGATTTTTACTATTCTTAATGCTCTTTCTTAAAATTAATATTCAAACTTTGCTTCTACATGCTCAATATTCGATTCTTCTAACCCTATAATATTTTCTTGTGTATGTATTTTATGGATTGTTACATTATATTTTTCAATTCTTTTTATGTACTTTTTATAGATATTGTTATACTTTTCTCTAAGATTATCCTCTTTATTCTTTAATTCACTAACTCTTTTTTCCCATGATTGTGGTGGAACATCACCTGGGCCGTCATATATTGATAACAAACTTGATGATTCATCAGAATATACATTTAAGGATTCTTGTATATTTTCTAACTTAGATTCATACTTCTCTATTTTCTTTTTGTGAAGTATTATTTTTTTTTCATAACTTGCTAACTTAATTTCGCAAAAAAAATCATTGTTCATTAAAGTCCCAACAATAAAAACTAAACCAATAATAATAGAAATGATTAATAAAAACTTTTTCATGTATTTTCTCCTTAGTTAAGTACTATTTTTAATAAGATTATTAGTTATTTACAAATAGTATTAATTGTAATGCTATTATTTCGCAATTCAACTTTATCAGTGATTTAACTATTTTACAATAACGTCTTCGTAATAGTGATTTTCTTCAGAAGATATATTAAAACAACAACTCACTTAGCTAAAGCACCCAGACTCTTTGCATACAGAATTTTAACGTCAGTAGACATTCAAGCAGATAGACAGATAGCCTTCATCACTCAAAAAAACAACCTATTTCACCAATGCTTAATTAACTTAAAGACAAAATCGACGATGCAATCAAAAATAAAACATAAA
>JBJFGS010000027.1:0-56285 GCA_051892935.1 Candidatus Coprovivens sp. | reverse complement strand
CACCTCCCGCATTTATGTGATTACTCACAACAATAACATCACTACCACTCCCATAAGGTGCAACAATTCTTGCAATCCTATCATTTGGTTCAATAGTTTCATCTGTTTCTCTTATAAGAGTATTCTCAATTCCTAACTCATCTAACCTATTATGTATATATTGAGAGATTTCTAAAGTTAAGTCCTTTTCCACTATACCATTACCTGTAGCTCCTCCATCTGTTCCTCCATGTCCAGCATCTATAACAACCTTCTTCATAACGTTCACCTCAATACATTTTATGTATAAATTCAAATTAAGACACTAAAAAAATAATTTCAGTTACTACAAAAATATATATTATCATCCCAAAATACCATTTTTACTAAAAAATACTTTTTATCAAAAAAAAGATATTGTATTTAAATTATTTAACAATATCTTTTAATTCTATGGTGTTAATACACGTTCATTACTTTCTAATAAACCATTTTCTTTTAATAAACTTTCTAAATATTCCTTATTAATAAAGTCAACATCCCAAGATATATTTTGAGAACCAGCTGAATCAAGAGCAATCTGTCTCATAGATATATTTTCTACTACACTATCGTATTCCAATAAATAATCTGAATGAACATTACTTGGATCTACTGCCCAAACATTTTGTTGATTAACTTCATCAAGTTCACTATATTTAATCATATTACCAAAGCAAGAATGAGCGGCATAAACTACAACATCAACACCATTGTCTTCTCTTACTTTATTCATCCATTTATTACTAATTTCTGTTAAAGCTGATCTACCATAATTATCAGCAAAAACTTTAGCCCTAGTAGGAATATTTTGACCATTATAATATATATATTCTTCAACATCATAAGCAAAAGGTAAAATATTATAGGTAGAACCACCAACAGCATCTAAGGCATATTTAATAAACTCTGTTTCAGTTTGAACATCTATTTCACTAGTAGCTTGAGAATAAAAATAGAAACCATAAGGTATTTGATATTTTTCACATAAAGCTGTTAATTTTTTTAAATTATCCAACTGAACATAAACATTATCTACTAGTACAGCATTTTCATGACTTCTATTAGTATAAGAAGCACCTAATTTAAAAATAACAAATTGAGGTTTTTGCATAGAGCTCAAATTCCTACCAATATTATACTCACAATCAAAATCAATTTTACCAGTTATTAGTTTTTCAAATCCATTATAATCAGCTGTATTCTTAACATCTATCCCATAGTAACCTTCAACATTACCTTCATTTCCAAAATCAACAATATCTACATATTGAGATATCTCCACTTTATCATTTTCTACTCTATCTTTAATATAAGTATCAGCAACGTATCCAACATCTCCATTAGTCAAGCTTACTTTTACCCAATTATATCCATCAGCTGATACAGCATCATCCAGATATTTTTGATAAGTATAAACAATTGTACCATGATCTAACTCCGAAATTATCTCTCCATCTTTAGTAGGTTTAGATCTTAATTTTAAAGGTACATAACTAGCACTTTTAGTATCTACCACTTTCATAATAATTTTATTAGTAGCAGTTGAATTAGCATCTACTATTTCTTCTTTTCCAACTTCAACTAAGTAACTAACAACTTCATCATCTCTATACCAAGAAGCAGCCATATAACCAGTTTTTACCCCTTCTGAAGTTTGTACAGCTACATAAAACCAATCTCTATTATCATGAGATACTGAAGATATCCCAGGTAATAAAATAACTTCTGTACCCTCTGGGAATTCTCCTATCTTATCAGAATCAATAGAAGCTACACTTCTTAATTTTAAATTATCTCCATTAGTATTTGAAACTACAAATCTCTTTCCTTGTATTTGATTATAATTTGAATTATAAACATAATCTCCTACTAAATAACCTCTCTCTAAAGAATTATCTTCTCTATTATAGTATACAGCTTCTTTCCATTTATATGAGTTATCCTTAGAAGTCTCATAAATAGTAGAAGTCATAACATTATCACCTTGACTTAATAAATAAGCATCATCAGTATAATGATCAATAACTTTATCTTCATTATCTCTCAACCATAAACCTGATTCAGGAATGACTACACTAGTTTCTTTAAATAAATCATGTTTAACTGATACAGAGTCAATAACATCATCATCTAAATATTTACCATCCATGTAACCCCTAGTATATTCACCATCCTCATTAATCAAGACTACAGGATAATCTTTACCTTTTTTAGTACTCTTACTATCAACAATTGCAACCAATTGACTTCTATCATCAGAGTCAATTACTAATTCATTACCATCTTCATCTAATAATACAACTTCGTTTTGATATTTATCTTCTAAATCTACTAAATATACAGCCTCACCAGTTGTAGCACCGCATTTAGATATTGGTAATGCTAACAAAGCAGTTAAAGCTAATAAAGATATAGCTTTACCTTTTCTAGGAACCTTATTCCACAAATTATTAAACTTAAACATATTTTTCCCCCTTTAATTAATGAAAAATATGCTAACATGAACCTCAAAATTTAGTCAATCTTAAAATTAAATAGTTTACACATAAAATACAATATAAAATATAATAATCACATTCTTTAAATGATTTATTAAGTATTAATCTAATAGTATACTCACTTTAAAATATTATTCTTTAATAATAAAGTTAGTCATTTTAACATAAAATAAACAATATCAATATATATATTCTTATTAACAAAAAAACAACATAAGTTGCTTTTTTAAACTATTTTAACTAACTATTATATAAGGATCATCTATCGTACCAATACCATTAATATAAGTATCTTTCTTTAAATTAATAACTGGTCTAATAGTTTTAGTTTCATCAACAAATCCTTTATCAATACTACCTAAAGAATTAACAAATCCTGCATAAGCACTATCAATAACATCATCATAGTCATTATTAATAATCCACCAATCATAATAATTATATAAATAATATGATTCATTGTTACTTATACTACCACCAGCTCTCATAACTTCTTCAATATTCAATAAACCAACTTTATAATATTTTTTTTCTAAACAAGTATTACTCTGATATAAAACACAATACTCGCTTTCAACAACATATTTATCAGCATTAATAAAGTTATTATCATACCATAGCAATAATTCATTCATAATATTACTCTCTTGGTACTTATAATTAGTATAATCATTATTAAAAGTATATAATTTATTATCACTTATACCATAATTTTTAATAATCCTTATACTTCTATCATTGTTTATAGCAACAATCCTCCATAATTCATTATTTACCACAATATAATTATTTTCAACATTACCATTAAAATAATAATAATTATCATTACTATCGTAAATAAGACCATCACTATCATTTTCTAATAAAATAGTATTATTTCTCAATATTTCATTATAAAGTACATATTTAAGTTCAGTACCTTTATCACTATAAGTTTCATTAATATTAAATAATACTACACCTATAACAAGCAACACTACTATTAAAACATAACCTTTACGAGCAATAAACTTTTGCATAATAAACACCCACCTAATTATCAATTTTATTCAATTCATATATTTTCTTAGATAAATCACTAACTATATTTTTATAATCTCCCTTACCATGTTTCGTCAAAACAACTATTATATAAGGATTATCTGAAAACACTATTCCAACATCATGATAATAAACATCATAATAACCATATTTATGCATAGTAATAGGAATTCCGTCAAATAATAAAAAATTAGCATAAGTATTAACAAAATAATTTTTCAACTCAATACCTTTATTACTAGTATTTATAAAATTATATAAATGCTTCCAAATAGAAATTTGATCCTTAACAGTAGTATTCCCAAAATAATCATTATTTGAACGAGTTAAAAAATTAATAGCTCCTATACTTCTTCCATAACTTCTTAAGTTTTCTATCCCAATTTTATCTACTAACATTCTATGAGCATCATTGTCACTAATGGAAATAGCCTGCTCAACATTTTTTCTAGTATTTTCATCAAAATTCATTTTCTCATAAACATATAATGCATCAACGGTTTTTACCAGACTAGCTCCATAATAAATTACCTTTTCGTTATACATATAAGTATATCCTGTATTTAAATTAACATATCCCAAACTAATATTATAATTCTTATCTTTTATATATTTTTCAAGATTTTCTATATATTCTTCTTTAGCATCCGTATCAAATGTTACTGGATTTCTAACAACAACAATCCTATTAACTGTACCTATATTACCAGAATTATCTTTTACAGAATAGTTTACATTATAAGTTCCTTCTTTAGAAGTATCTACATTATTAGTTATTACTACATTTTCTTGAGAAATCTCATCACAATTATCCGTTACTATTACACCATACTCTATATACTTATCATTCAATTTTAAATTAATCGTCTTAGGACCATTTAATGTAATTATAGGTTTCTCTACATCTATTTTATTTACAACTCTATAATCTTCAGAAATATTATTAGACGAATCTGCAACATTATATGAAATACCACTATTATTTTCTTTAACTTCAACTCTATTACTTATATCACCATCATAATTATCTACAGCAACAATGCCTTCTTCTATATATTCTTCATTAGGACATATTTGAATATTCTTACTACCCTGTAAATAAATAATAGGTGCAACACTATCAACAACAGATACAGTTCTTTCTTGAATATACTTTTTATTATTATACTCAATTTCATATTTTACTATATAATCTCCAATAACTTTTGTATCAATACTACCAATAATACTTACTCGATTAGTAATATCTTTACATTTATTAAACCTACATACCTTAGCAATTACTCCTTTTTCATTATATTCATCTTCTAGATTCAAAAAAATTTTTTCTTCACCATTAATAGTTAATATAACTCTTTCACTAGAATAATATATAACACCCAAAGAAACAATTAATATTAAAGTAATTATTATACTTATTTTTATTAACATATTCTTCATATAATCCACCATATTTTAATTATATCATAAGTACATAAAAAAAATAAAATAGCACAACTATTTTACTTTAAACATTTTTTTAATAATTCAACAATATATTCAGAAATAAGTAACATATGTTTCTTTTTATCCAATAATTCAATAATATTCTGTTTATCCAGTTTGTCATTTCCTGGCAAATATCTACTTAGCAACAAATTAGCATAGTTTTTTATTATACCATCTCTACTATTTTCAAATCTTATCAATTCATTACTAATATTATCAATTTTATCTTCTAAATCTATCATTTCCGCCATTTTATTTTTATATTCTTGAGATCCTATCTCCAAATTATCTAATTCATTCTTTATATCGTTAATATCTATCTTTATTAGAGATATATTGAATTCACTACCTAATATCTTAGGATCCAATCTCTCTATATCAGAAAAAATCTCATCAACTTCTTTAATTCTTTCTCTAGCCTTTTTAATTACTTCATCACAATCATCACCATGATAAGAATACGTTTTAACAATATTACCTTCTCCTACAAATCTATGTCTTGTTTTTAATTCTGTTTTAGAAAATAAGAAAAACCTTAATTGTTCGAAAAATCCATGAAAGTTAATTAATGTATCCCAAGCAATATCACAATAATAATCTTTATTATCTAAAGTAACTCTTAGCACAGCATAATCAGATTCGCCAAGCAAAGAACACACTTTTTCTCCATTGTAATATCCAATAACTTCATTTGCTCCCATTGAATAGACAACAGACGACTTAATTCCAACAAAACTTAATAATAGCTGAAAAGCTTTAGCAAGTGTTAATCGGCCACCTCTTCCATAACTGAAAACCTTATTAACATTACTAATTAAACTTAGATTTTCACCTTCTGAATCATCCTCATTAATAAATTTAATATTATTAACCATCCATGTATATAATACACTAAACTTAGTTATATCATCATCATTAGAATAAACATACTTCGAAGAAATGTATGAAATACATTTAAATAATGAATCTATCTCAGAATTAGAATATTGATAAGTATTATATCTTCTTAAGCCAATAGATTCTATCCAACTAACACCATTTAAAATATCGATATCAACTTTCATATCAAATAATACTTTAACTATATTAATATAATAAGTAATATCTAAAGTAATAATAGAATCTTTATTCTTTAGTAATAAATCAACAATCTGTCTAATATTATTGTAATCTTTATTATCATAAAAGGTAAATCTTTTTATTCTATTTAAACCGGAAATATCTATAATATTATCATTATGAATTAAACATAATTCCTCCAAATTTTTAAATAATGACAAATTTAATAGAAATAAGGCATTTTGCTCCTTAATCTTTAACTTTTTAAGAAAAGGTTGCTTTCTACCAATATATAGAATATCTTCATTATTAACAGAAGGAAAAGAATCTATTTCTAACTCTTCTAAATTATTAAATAACTCCAAATATGATAAATCTCTTTTAGAAATATTTATAGATTTAACCATATTTAATTCTTCATCAGAAAATTCAGTATTAGAAAAGTCCTTATTAAATAACGCATTTAATTGTCTACCTAATAATCCTTCGATATTTTTCATAAGCTTCACCCTTATCTATTCTTAAAATTATTATATCATTATATAAAAAAAAAGTCTTACAAAAGACTTTAATTATTGTAAATACTTGATAAATCTCTCGCTTGGTATGTTCCCGATAAGGATGCATATGATCTAGTCTGCATAATAACTCCAGAATTACTACCAGAAGCCTCTACAACTAAGAATTGTTGTGTATCTGGATCATTATCAACTATCATAACAACATGGCCATTACCACCAGAATTATATACAAGAATATCTCCTTTTTGGGCATCTTCATATGAAACTTGTGTTCCAACATTTATTAATCCTGCAGTAGTCTTAGTATTAAATGTTGAACTTGCACCTTGATTTATTGCCCATGAAGCAAAAGCACTGCAATCTGTTCCAGTTGCAACATGATCAACATCTGTGACTGTGGTGTGACCTCCACCCCAATCATAATCGAGTTTTAAACCAACAGAAGCTGCCATTTCCATTATACCTAAAGCACAATTAACAGCCGCCTCACGACCTGAATATTTACTTCTAATTTCATTTAACTTGGCATCAACTTCTTCTTCTGAATAATAATCATAAAGACTATTCTTTCCACTATCAGGTATTTTCGTTAAACTACCAGAATTAAATAAAGTTAACATATCAGCTAAATCAACAACATAATCCATATAGTCAGTATTAGCTTCATACTTCACTTCTTCATACTTTGTACTAACAGAAGAAAAACCACTAACAATTGCACCGATATCAGAACGCAATGTATTATTAGCCGATTGTAATTGACTTATCTGATTTCTCAAACTACTAATTAATGAAGCATTTTCTTCAGTATTAGCTAAACTATTTAACTGACTTTGTAAAGATTCAATCTTTTCTTTATTATCTTTATATTGCTGTAATTTATCTAGAGCATCAGCCAATTTAATAGCTAAATCTCTTTGAGCACTTATATTATTAAGACTATCATTTAAATTAGAAGACTGTGTATTATATGCATCTCCACTCCAAACTCCAGTAAAAGAAATACCTTTTACAGAAGAAAGAGCAGTATCCACACTTTTTACTTTATTTCTAATGGAGCTAGCTATACTACTATATCCCATACACAACGCCTCTATTCTTTTTTATCATAATATTTAACAATATTACCTTAATTTTTTATATAAAACGGAAATATATAAAATTTATTTCCTACTAATAATTATTGCTTTTGCATCGTATCAATAACCTTTAATAAGAATTTTTCAACGTCTCCCATTTCATTATGTTTCGATTTTGCTGATTTTAAACAACTATTTAAAGACGATTCAAAACCATCAGCAGAATTACCTTTCCAATCATCTTTTAATGATACTACAGAAGATTCAAATTCGGAAAGAATTTCTTCGGATGCAGTATTAATTTCACTCATTTTTGTACTCCATCCTGTTAATGATTCTGTTTCTACATAAACAGCTGTATCAGTATAATTTGTATTACTCATAATCAATTACCCCGAAAATGCTCTTTCTAGCTCTTCGCCACTACTTGACTTACTACTCAAATAATTTACATAATTTTCCATCGAAGTAGCAAGATTTTTATATACCAGAATATAGGAATTACACGTTGCTATAAATTCTGTTTTAACTATAGCATCTTTCCAAGATGTACTACCTTCAATAGTATTTACTAAATTAGTAATTTCTACTATTTTATCTTTATAATCACTTATTAAAGATCTCATTTTAGTTACAGCAGCTGCAACTCCATCTGGTCTATGAACATATTTATCTGCCATAAAACTCATCTCCTAGAAAAAAATCTTTTTATAAACAAGTTATAAAAAGTCTTTTTTTATTATTGTGCTTCAGAAACATTTGCAATTGCAATTATATCATTTGAAGACTTAGTAATTTGTTCATAAGCATTATTAAAAATAGATCTAAATTCATCTAATTCTGCTCTTAATTGAGCTGGTCTATTATCGCCTTGATACATACCAGTTTCAACATTGTCTACTTCTTCCATACGCTTAGAAACATCCTCTAACAATGTTTGCATTTCATCTGCAATCTTTTTCATTTCTTGAGCTTTTGCTCTAGCCTCAGCTGGACTTAATTTTAAAATACCATCTGCCATTTAAATTCCTCCTTACTTTACGAATAAAACTACCCTAATGGGTTAGCACTATTAATAGCACTCTTTAATTCTGCTTCATCAGAATCAATATTAGTTGCTGTCTTACGAATTAATTCAGTACATTCAGCAAATGTTGAAGAATACCTTTCGAAAGCAGGTCTTTGACTAACTACTTTTTCTTCAAAATCAGTAGATAAACCTCCTTTAAATTCTTCAGAACCTACGAATTGATTTACTAGGTTATAAAGACTAGAAACTAATTCATCATAATTACTAGCTTTATCATCCATATTAGTAGACCAATCTCTCATTAAATCAGTATTGTGACTAACTATTGCCATAAAATTTTCCTCCTCTACTATCCACATTATATCATTAACTTTTTACATAATAATCTTTTTTTATAAAATCTTACATAAACTTTACTATTTATACCTATTTCCAGTCGGTGAAATCATATTATTACTATAACTAGTAGTACCATTTGACCTAAAGCTCAAATATTTATGATTTCTAACTCCAGCTAATGCATCAGCTACTGCTTCTTTTACAGTATTAGGAGCTTTACCATTCATATATGCTTTATAACTACCATGTTGATAAACGACAAATTGATTTGGTGCTGTTGCTTGAGCAATTGGATCCGTTCCATGACTTCTAATCCAATTTGGTGCTTCACATCTATTTAGTATTGTCGTAATAACAGCTAACGCATCATCATAAGTCTTATCACTCTCTGCTGCAACAATTGCGCAAAGCAATTCTATATCTTCATCACTTAAATCATAAGCCAAGTTACCAACAGTGACTTCAAAACCAGCTTCAATATTATTATGATACTTACTAACATCTATATTAGGATCACCTGATGTAATAGTAACAGGTGTAGTTGAAACTCTTTGATAACCACCACCTGATGAAGATTCTCCAGATGAAGAATACCCAGAATAATTATTATTACTAGTATTTCTATAACCAGAAAGAGAAGCCCCAGTTTGTGCAGCAGCCGCAGTTGCTGCTGTAGCTCCAGCTATTTTATTAATACTCTTATCAAAAGAAGCAGCAGCACTTTCAGTTGTACTAGTTTTACCATCCATTAAATTAAAATAATTTCCTTTATTAATAATCTTTGTAATATTTTGATTCCACTCAGGATGTAACCCATTAGGAGTTTTATCTGTTCCATACCAAGAATCTTTATCAACAACAAACTCTACAACACAATCTCCATTATTATGTCCCCATTTAGTACAACCAGCATCATTCTGATTTTTAATATCGCCTATAATACATTTTATTACAGAACCATCTTCTTGATAAACATCTATATAGTCTCCTACATTACCGAATGTCGTAGTAGTAGCAACGACATATCTATCACCAATTTTTGCAAAACCTTCAGAATCAAAATTCATTCCAGCTGCTTCACGTAATTTATATTGATTAGAACTTGTGGCAGTAATACATTGCCATCCCATATATGAATGAACATCTCCTAATCCTTCAGGTAATGTAATAGTTTCACCTTCTACACCAGACAAATAATCTTCAATATCAGTAACATTAAAATCATCTATATCGAAACCCGTTATTTGCGTAACATAATTTTTTATATTATTAACAACTGTTTCTAAATCTTTTGATACATTAGCTAGATTATTTGATAATACACTTGCAGCACTAGCAACATCTATACCATCATAGTTAGATATGCCACTTAAAGAATCTTTCAAATCATTATTTGAATCAATTAATTCTGTAGATTCACCGCTTAATTTAACCGTTAAATTAGCTAGTTCACTTTTGCTTGTTATTTCCGTAGCCATTATACCACCTCTATTATAGATTAATTATAACACACAAAAAAAAATAAGAATATAACAGTATTCTTATTTTACATAAACTATAAATATCTATTACCAGTCTCAGTAATCATATTATCACTATAACTTGTCGATCCATTAGATCTAAAACTAGTATAATTATGGTTTCTTACACCTGCTAATGCATCTGCAACAGCTTGTTTAACTTCCTCTGGAACATTTCCATTCATATATTTTTCATAAGTTCCATGTTGATAAACAACATATTGATTAGGCGCTGTCACTTGAGCAATTGGATCCCTACCATGAGAGTTAATCCAGTTAGAAGTTTCACATCTATTTAATATGGTCGACATTACAGCCAATGCATCATCATATGACTTATCACTTTCAGCAGCAACTATTGCACATAATAATTCTATATCTTCATCACATAAGTCATATGTTAAATTACCGGTAGTAACTTTAAACCCATTTGCTTCATTATTAGTATATTTTGAAATATCAATCTTTGGATCATCAGCTTTTCCAGGCTTTATAGTAAAACTTTTTAAAGCAGAACGCTGCGTTCTTCCATTTACACTAGTCTTACCACTAGGGGTAACAAGCATTGAGCCACTAATATCCCTGCTATCTCCAACATATTCAGATGGATCCCAAACACCATAAGAATTACCAGCAGTACTTCCAGCTACCGCACCACCTATAGTAACAAAAGATGATGAACTACTAGAACCACCGCTAGAACCAGAATAACTTCCTCCACTAGAATAACTTCCTCCACTAGAATAACTACCTGAATTCAAATTATAAGTACCATAATTATTAGTAGGATTATCAGTCCATTCAAGAGTAGTAACTTTATCTGTAGCCGTACTCGTATCTGGAATTTCCTCTTCACTATCTTTTATAATATCTTGACTAAAAATAGTTTCAGCAAAATCATCTACATCAAACTCAGCTATTGCATTAGCATAGTTTGTAATATTAGTTGAAACCGCATTCAAATCTTCTACTATAGCATCTAAATTACCTTTTAATATATTAGCAGGACCAGTTACATTTATACCATCATAATCAGTAGCACTATCCAAAGTAGACTTCATAGAATCTACATCACTTTTAAAAGATCCTATTTTTGTCGCTAAATCTCCAGATATTGTTTGCAATTGTGTTTTACTAGTTACTTCAGTTGCCATAAACTCACCTCTATTTTTATAATTATAGCACAAAAAAACAAGAACTTAATATAATCTTGTTTTTTTTTACATAAAATACTAATCAAAAAATTCGCCAAATAAATCATATTCATTAGAATCAACTATTTTGACATTTACAAATTCATTAATCATATATTCTGAATCATATTTTACATATATTACTCCATCTTCAGAAGGAACATCCATATAACTTCTAGCTATATAAAACTTTCCATCTTCTGTAATATTTTCTATTAAACACTCATATACCTTTCCTATTTTACTTTTTAATTTTTTTAAACTAACACTCTGTTGAGTTTCCATAATAATTTTTCTTCTGGATTCTTTTACACTTTCATCAATTTGATTATCAAACTTAGCAGCCGGAGTTCCATCTTCTGCACTATAAGCGAAAGCACCCAATCTGTCAAATTTACTTTCTTTAACAAATTCAACTAATTCATAAAAATCCTCAATAGATTCACCTGGAAAACCAACTATTAAAGTTGTTCTTAATATTACATCAGGAATTTCATCTCTTAGTTTTTTTATTAGTTTTTTGATTGTTTTGGAATCACTTTTACGATTCATTCTCTTTAAAACTTTATCAGAAATATGTTGAATAGGTAGATCAAAATATTTACATATTTTCTCATTTTCTTTTACTACTCTAATTAATTCATCATCAATAGATTCTGGATAACTATATAAAAATCTTATCCATTTAATACCATCTATTTTACATAAATCTTCAAGTAATTCTGCCAACCTACTTTTACCATATAAATCAATACCATATTTAGTAGTATCTTGTGCAATAACTACTAATTCCTGAATACCTTTTTTAGCCAATAAATTAGCTTCATCTATTATATCTTCATATTTTCTAGATATATATTTACCTTGTATATAAGGAATGGCACAATAAGTACAATAATTACTACATCCTTCAGCTATCTTCAAATATGCCATAACATCTCCAGTAGTAAGAATTCTATTTTTATAAGAAAAACTATCACTAATTTTTTCGTTATTAATTAAAGAATCAACTTTTTCCCATAAACTATCATAATCTTTAATACTAACAAATAAATCAACTTCTGGTATTTCCCTTTTTAGTTCTTCCTCATATCTTTCAACTAAACAACCTGTAACAATCAAATATTTACATTTATCCTTCTTGTAATCAGCCATTTCCAAAATTGTTTGAATTCCCTCATCTTTAGCTATTTCGATGAATCCACATGTATTAATTAATATTATCTCTGCTTCACTAGGATCCCCAACAATCTCATAATTATGTTTTTTAAATAATCCTATTATTTCTTCTGTAACAACTAAATTTTTTGAACACCCCAAAGAAATAAAACCTATTTTCATAACTTTCACCCCAAATTCAAACGTATTATATCATAAATAATAAAAACTGATAAAAATTTATCAGTTTTTATTTTGAAACTAAAGTCAAACTTGTTACATACGTTCTTCCATTTCTTAAATATGTAACATTTACTACATCTCCAGATTTATATTTATATAATTCATACCTTAAAGAAGCAACACTAGTAACCTTAGAATCTCCCATTTTAATAATTACATCTCCAGCCCTTAATCCAGCTTTTGAAGAAGGAGAACCACTTTCAACAGAACCAATTAAAACACCTTCGGTTGGCGATATACCAAATTGTCTTGCATAAGCTTCTACAGAAGCATCTACCATTGAAACACCTAAATAAGGACGGCTCATATCCTCTCCATTAATAATTCTATCTGCATATGTAGTAGCATCTTCAATTGGTATAGCAAAGCCCATACCTTCTACTCCACTAGTGATTAATTTCATATTTGTAATACCTATTACTTCCCCATTACTATTACATAATGGACCACCAGAGTTACCACTATTAATTGCTGCATCTGTTTGTAATACTTGCATAATCCAATCAGTTGTATAACTATTAGTTACACTAACTTCAACTTCTCTATCTTTTCCAGATAATACTCCTCTAGTAACACTCCAAGAATAGACAGTCGAATCCAAAGGAGCTCCTATAGCAAATACCGTATCTCCAACTCTCATATCTACACTACTACCTATTTCTGAAACTTTAATACTTTTAGGAGAATTATAAGCTAACACTGCAATATCAGAATATTTGTCGCCTCCAGCCACTGAAACAGTAACTTCACTTCCATCAGTAAATACAACATTAACTTTTTCACTATCTTGAATAACATGATAATTTGTCAATAAATAATACTGATTATTATTTTTTTTATATACAAAACCTGTACCAGTAGAATATATTTGATTTCTAACATACGTCTTAACAACTACCACTGAATCATATATCTTTTCTACAGCATCAGCAATTCCATTATCAGTAACAGTTACTTCTTTTTCCATCTTTGTAACATTTGAAGAAGTTGTTTTTATAAAATCAGGATTAATTTTATAGACAATAAATAAACCTCCAGCTCCAAACATCATAGATATAACTATTGTTACAACAAAAATCACAACTAATTGTACTGACCCTTTATTTTTTTGTGATTCATTCGCTACAGAGTTATTATTATAAAAAGAATTGAAATCAAATTGATTATTATAGTTCATCTCAATCTAACCTCGCAATCTCTCTAAAATTACTAGGCATTCCCATTCTGTCAAGTATCTTATCCATCTCTATAGTATTAACCTTACCATCTAATATATCCAATTCGTATGATAATTCATTAATTAATAAAGTAAAATCTTCTTTACTCAGTAATTGTTTTAATATTATAACTAAAGCAAATAAATCATCTTTTCCATATATATATTCACCATCAGTCCTAGGAATATTTAAATAAGCATGATACTTAGTATCATCAATACATCTTTGCGTTCTATGATCATACATAATATCTTCATGAGCACACAAATTTCTAAAATTAGCTAATATAGGTAAATAAACTAAAAGTGATTCAACAGATATTCCATATAATTCAGCAATATCTTTTTGATCTTCCCTTTTCATAATTGTAAACAATTCTGAAATAAGACCAAATGACAAAACTTTAACAACAACCCAAAAAGGTACATAGCCATAATTAGTCATATAGTGCATTGTTGCAGAATGTTGACCACCATTTACTCTTATCTGTCTTTTAATCTTCTTAAGTAAATCATTAACTTGTCTTGATTTATCGCTAGATCTATCAAAATTTGAAGGATTTAAATAATCCTTTTCTTTAATACCATACTTTCTAGATAACTGATACGAAAAAATACTCTTAGCATTGTTTTCAACAATTAATATATTCTTAAAAAAAATATTTCTTATTTGTCTATCAAAATTAAATAAAGCATATAATTCTTTAAAATCTGTACCAGGAATAAACATTCTATCTTTAGGTGATTTTAAAAACAAATGTCTATAGCCACTTATAAAAAAATAATTTTCTCTTAAAAGAACACTCTTAGCATAATCGATATCATCAATATTTAAACCTTTACTTTTCAGTATCTCAATTTGTTCATCTATAGTTTTAAATGTCTTTATCACTTAGCATCACCCTATTATCTATAACATTATAACATAGAAAAAAAGTTATTTAAACGATATATTTATCAATTTAACATTATGATATAATAAAAAAGAGGGGTGATAAAATGCCATCATTAATTACACATCATATGTTTTCTAAAGAAGTACTAAAACATCTAAAAAACGATGAATTAAACAAATTCAATCAAGAACTAACTATATATCATACATTTGCTCAAAGTCACGATTATCTATTTTATTATACATTTGACATAAAAAATTTTAAAAGAATAAAAGATTTTGGTCACTATGCACATAGAAATAAAACTCAAGAATATTTAATTAATATTGTAAAAGAAATAAAAAACAACCATTTAGAAAATAATCACCAGATAATAGCTTATCTATATGGAAGCATAACTCATTATGTACTAGACTCAACATGCCATCCATATATTTTTTACAAAACAGGTGTCTATAGAAAAAAAGAAAAAGATACAAAAAAATACCATGGGGAACATAATAGAATAGAAAAAGATTTAGATGCAATATACTATGAAAAATATACAAATAAAAAACTAAATCAATGCAATGTATCAAAAGAAATAATAAGTAATCCTATTTTATCTCAAGAATTAATAAATACTATAAATAGCGTTTATGAAAAAACGTATAATAAAAAAAACATAGGATTATACTACAAAAAATCAATAAAACATGCAAAAATAATTTATAATATATTTATAAATGATTATCTTGGTATAAAAAAATTAATTTATAGTTTTTTAGACTTTATATCATTCAATCATTTCGGATATATAGCAGCATATAGTACATATCGGAAACACCCAAACTTAAAATACCTAAATATAGAAAAAAAAGAATGGAATCATCCGAGTTTACCAGAATTAAAGTATAACTATTCTTTTGAAGAATTATATAATAAATCCTTATACACTACATTAATTATTATTAATAAAATAAATCAGGTTTTATATGAAAATCAATCAATTGATAGTTTATATAAATATATACCAGATCTTGATTATTCAACAGGATTATTAATTAAAAATTCCAAAATAATGAGATACTTTGAATATTAAAAAATAGCTTTTTATAAAAAGCTATTTTTATTTACATTTACCACAACTACTACATCCGTTACAAATAATCTTACTTCCACAACTAGCACACTTATCTCTAAATGTCGGTTTATATAATAATTCTTCACTTATTAAATTATAAAACTCATCATATAACTTAAAATCTATCTTCTTTCCTTCGAAATTTAATCCAGATTTAAATGCCATTATACTTTGAATATCCTTATTAGGAAGATTATAAGTTTTCTCATCCTTTATAAAAACACTACCAGTTTCAATAAATGCAAAAGTAATATCTCTTTTTTTACAAGATAGATATAAAGAGACAACCCAGTCAAAATTACATGGTCTAGCCCCATCATAGTTTTCACCACCCACAATGACTTGCTCTATTTTTCCAGTATCAAGATACTTATCTATCTTAACTTCTCCAATAAATGGAGCACACATAATTCCCTTATGCTTAAAAGGCAATTCTAATAAAATAGGTATTCTTTCATCAGCACGCTCCTGATTTTCACACGTAACATTAAATAAGACATTTTCATATCCATCATCCCAATCACTTGGAAGTAAATCTCTAACCCTCTCTGGTCTCTTGGTAAGAATAAAAAATACAACATCTTTTCTTTGTCTTATTATATCCCAAGCTTCCATTCTCCACTCATCGGCTTCCTCAATAAAAAAATCACTAGTCATACAAACTCTTAATTGCTCACCAGATTTTACTTTAAATTCACCATTTCTATTTCTTTGCAAAGGATAATTAAAATTATTAGTACGATATACTTTGTCACTTGGAATCTTATTATCATGTTTACTATCTAAATAAAACATATAACAATGTTGACATCCCTCGCTCTTCTTTCTACAACCGTGCCATGGATTCCAAATATCATGCATTATCTTCACCAATTAATAAATCACTATATATACTATAAGATTCATCATCTAACACATCAAAAATAATCTTTTCTATTTCATCATTATGCTTATCTAAAAATTCATTAACAGCATTAATTGCAATAATGGCTGCCTCTTTCTTTGAAAATCTATTAGTTCCAGTACCTAAACAAGGAAAAACAATCGTTTTAGCCATATTATTTCTTGCACACTCCAGAACGTTTAAATAACACATTTTTAATTCAATTTTTTCTTGTTCACCTAAAACATCACTAACAACAGGAACTACTACATGAATTATATAATCACTAGGTAAATTATACGCTCTAGTAACTAATATTTCAGAATTATTTAATGTTTCTCCCCTCATTATATCTCTACATTTCATGCGAAGTCTCATTCCACTACGTGTAAATATTGCATTATCAAGTGTACCTTTAATTCCCTCTCTACAACCTATCATATCACTAGTAGTAGAATTTACTAATACATCAGCATATATTGTTGTAATATCACCTTTCCATAAAGAGATTTTTGTACTATATTTAAGATTACTATTTAAAGTATCACTAATAGTTTTAACTTTTTCTCCATCAGTTAATCTTTTATTAAGTAGTTCTAATCTTAAATACTTATCTTCATTAAGTAATACTTCATCAGGTATATCATCTACATCTAACTTAGATACTAAATCTTCCCATAAATTCACTTTACTCCTTAATGAATCAGGAATATCTATATTTTTATCTTTAACCAGAAATTCCAAAACTTTATCCAAATATATTTTCTTATCCATTAATACCACCATATTAATTATATCATATATAAAAATAATTAATTAAACCCTTAATAATAGAATCTACTATCTTATCTTGATAATTTTCATCAATTAATAAATCTCTTTCTTTAAAATTAGATAAAAATCCCACTTCAATCAATACTCCAGGTATAGTAAGTTGTTTATACATATAAATTGAATTACTTATTTTTTTCACATTCATAGGAGATTTTAAATTTTTCTTTAGTTCTCCTTGAATAACCTGAGCTAACTCCTCATTATCTATAGTATAAAAAGTTTGTGCCCCATAAAACCTACTATCTTCTAAATAATTAACATGAATACTTAAATACAAATCAGAATCACTATTATTAATTAAACTAATTCTATTATCAAAATCACTTTTCTTTCTTCTACTAACATTAGGACTACTCAAATCAAAATCTCCATCCCTAGTTAAAATAACATCAACACCATGTTTATTTAATGCTTTCTGCAATTTTAAAACAATCTGTAAATTGATATTTTTTTCAGAAATTCCGTTAACGGATGTTCCTCCATCTTTTCCACCATGCCCAGCATCTAATACTATCGACTTCCCTTTTAATATAGAACTATTATTATCAGAATATACAATATTACTTGTTAATAACACTAAAGTTATACACATTAAAAAAAATATTTTTTTCATAATAAATATTATTCATAAAAAAAAGAGATATACTAACATAAATCTCTATTCTTATTTAAAATAAAACATTACAAATTATTACAATCAAAGAAACAACTACTACTAAAACAACAATAAGTACTATCAAAAAACTAATGTAACCATTATTAAAACTATTATCATTTTTTAGTACAAGTTTCTTAGAGTTATTCAATCCCAAGTTATTTCTTTTTACCAAAGAATCTTGTTTTAATTGTTGATATACAGCTTCTTCTTCTGGAGTCATTTCAAAACTATTAGAAATAGATTGAACAGCTTCTTCTGAAGCTTTCATTTTTTGAACTGCATTAACAAACGCTTCATCAATCATAGTCTTAATATCTTCGAAAGAACCACTCATCTTCAAAAAAGTCGAAATAGCATTATTTCTTACATTATTAAAATCCATATTAGGATATTTACCATTCAATTCATTAATTAATAAATCTACATAAGATATTATTTTTTTATCTCTAATTTCATTATTCATCAAATTTCAACTCCTTTGCTCCACTTACATCAACCTGATTTTCAATTGGAATAATAACAGTATTATTTATATAATAAGCAAACAAATCATTAATCAATTCTTCTAACCACTCTTTTGTTTGTTCACTAAATAAATTTCTTCCTATCATTCTATCAATTCTTTCATTAATACGTTCATATTTTAATTTAATATCTCCAGAATTTGTTAACATTTCTTCTCCAAAGATTTTAGATAAATAGTTAGATATCTTTTTATATAAACTATCATATTCACTCTTATACTCAATTAATTTAGGATATAAAGAAACAGCCGTACTTACATCGTCAAGTGTATCTCCAGTTGATATAATATACTGCTTTAAATACTTTTCTATTTCTTCAAAAGTGAACTTATCTATTCCCTTTTCATTCAACTTTAGAATAAAAGATGAATTTAGTATATATCCTTTAACAAATATTCTAGTTTTTTCCAAATCTTCATTAAGAAAAAAATTATAATCAGATAACTTTTCTAATTTATGACCTTCACTTAATATTTCATTTATTAAAGAAGTTAAATTATTTTTTTCTTTAATAAAACATAGTAAAGCTTGATAAATAGTTAATCTTATATTTCTACGTTCTTCATCTAAACTAGAATCATTATTAACTTCTTGTATAGCATAATATAACTCATTAATATCCATTGTTAACCCTTTCTAATACCATAAATCTGTAAGATTTCCATCCCTGTTATAAACCTCATCCATTAGAACAACATATTTAAATGTATTTTTAACTTTCTTTTTTGAATAAGTTTTAACAACTACACCTTTATAATTATTTAAAGACTCCGCAATATAATAGTTATCTTCATCTTGACCAATTAAAATTGCAATATGTCCCCAAAAATTAAATAAATCTCCTACTTTAATCTTACCAGAATTAATTAATTCATTTGTTAATAACTTAAATTCTCCTAAATCTGTAAGTTGACCTTCACTAGGAGATTCTCCAGCTCCTCTATCACCTACATCAAAACCACCATTTAATAAAGACCATGTTACAAATCCTGAACAATCTAAACCATTAGGATATTTAACACCAGGGACAAAATTAGGAGGGTCATCTTCATAACTCATTAACTTACAACCCCACATAGCTGGCCCAAACAAAGAAGCCTCAATACTATCATATTTAGATGAATCCAAATATAATCCTTTATGATAGTATCTTCCTTCTCCATCTACATAATGTCTACCAGTATTATTTAAACGACCACTTTCCCAATAATAAGAAATTCTATATGGGAATTCAAGAGTCAAAAATCTCGCCGCCTCTACAGCACCAGCTCTAGTTCCATATCCAGCTTGTTCAATCCTATAAGCCAGTATTTCATCAAGTAACATCGCTTCTTCATAACTAAAAGCTTCACAAGTTAAAAACTTTTTATTATTATCAAAAATCTTTGGTTTAGAAACAATTACATCAGTAACAATAACCTCAGTATTAGCTACAACTCTATTATTAAATATAGCTTGTATATTAGTTCTCCCAATATTTTTTGAATAAAATATATTATCATTTATTTGAATAACATCTTCTAAAGTTACCCACTTTATAGTTGGTTCACCAACAACAACCATATTATTATACAAACTATTAGTAGAATCCAAAGGTACATATTGTTTATCTAATGCATCTATATAAACAACATAATCATCTAATAATAACTTTTCACTTAAAATACCAACAGAATTTTTAAAATAAACATATTGTTTATTTAAATCAACAGTAAGATAACATCGATCATTTACAATTTGTCGAAATTCTAATTTATCATTCCCATTATCTATTGCACAATATTTTTGCGAAGAACTTGGTACAACAGCTATATCAACAACATCTGAACCAACAAAATAGTTTACTATTTCTATATCTTTTATTGAAACAACATTATCTCTCCTAATAGTAAATACTTTATTTAATCCAATATACAATATAACTAATAGAATTAATAATATAACTACTAATACAATAACAAAAAAGATATTATTTTTATCTCTAATTACATAAGTATCAGATATATTATCAACAAAAATTTCACTTCTTATAATTGTATCATCTAAAGAAACAGTTTTTTTTAAAGCCGGTAATTCAATACTAGTTTTTTCATTCTTATTCATAAGATCACACTCTATAATAAATGATATCATAAAAAAAGAATAACTTACAATTATTCTTTCACTAATTCTGTACTTACATAATAATAATTTTGTCTATCAATAGTTTTAAAAGTATGTTTAAATGTCAAATTATCAGCACTTTTTAATTCATAATAGTAATCTTTACTATCAGAAGAATGTAAATAATAATTGTCATACTGATCATTAAGATTATTAACATTACTTCTCTTATCATTTAAATAACCTTTTTCATAAATGACAATCGTACCATCTGTATCCTTTGTAGCTTTAACCACACAAAATACACTAACTAATTCACCAGTAACATCAGATGTTTTAGTAACATTACCACAAATATAAGTTTCACCATCAACAACACAACTTACTCCATCCACAGGATTAAAGTTAACACTAACATCTAAAATATCATCATTAAATAATTGTTTATTAATATCAACAAATGATGATTTATTTATACGCATAGTAGTACACTTATTGCTATAAACAAATGCATTATCACTAGGATCAGTAATAAAATTATTAGCACAATTTGAACTACCATAATATAAAGATGGCAATTCCTCACTAGTACCTAAATTTTTATTTATTATTTTATTATATATCAAAATTAACTTAGAAGTGTTATCCATAGTACTTGAACTTATTCCTTGAGTTGAATAAAACATAGGATTTTTATCTAAAATACCTAACAAACTTTCTATTAATTCAACAGAATCTTTATCTTCAGTAATATCAATTATTCCATCATCTTCAATTATAGGAGTTTCTTCATTATCACGAGATTCTAAATATCTAGTAGTAAAATAAAATCCTAAAATAAAACCTAATATAAATAAAAATACAATCAAAACATATCTTAATATATGCTTTTCATTCTTTTCTTTACTTTCTTTTGAAGAACCATTGTTTTTACTCATAAACACCCTTCCATTCTTAGCACCATTATAAAAAAAATCAAAGAATATATCAACAAGCATTTTATAAATATGCATCTACATATTCAAAACTTTACAAAAAATCACACAAAGTGTGATTACATATAAATTACTTTTTCTTTATATCTTCTTATACAAACTTCACTAGGTTTATAAAGATTAATTGGTAAATCATCCATATCAAACCATTTCCATTCTAAAATAGTTTCAGGTTCCATAGTTTGAACTTCTCCAATATATATCATTTAATTTTTTTAATTCCTGTATGCATTCTTGGATGATAACCTTGTTTATCATAAAATTTTATACCATTTTCATTATAAGCAAAAACATCTACTAAAATATACTCACAACCAAGTGATTTAAAATATTCTTCCATCCTATTCATTAGTGCCTGTCCAACACCTTTACTTCTTATTTTAGATGTAACAATTAACTCAGTAATTTCTCCTTCTTTAGGGCATTTATAATCTAAATAATCATATTCATCAAATACAACTATAGTCCCCATAATCAATCCTATAGCTTTATCATTTTCTATAGCCAAGAAACACTTACCATCATTATCTTTTACCTCTTGTAAATCTAATAAAGCCATTTTTTCACGATAATCAGGATGTAGTTGATCTAAATCATCTTGATCAATTGTCAAAATATATTCTTCTAATTCTACAAGTAAATCCTTAACATCTTCCAAATATTTATCTTCATATTCAATTATTCTCATTATTCCACAACTTTACACATTAATTATACTACAATAATTAAAAAAAGAAAAAAGCCAGTAAAATACTGACTTTTCGAAACATCGTAATAAGTAAATCTTAACGTTTACTAAATTGTGGAGCACGACGAGCTTTTTTAAGACCTGGTTTTTTACGTTCTTTACTTCTTGGATCTCTAGTAACAAATCCTTGAGCTTTAAGAACCTTTCTATAAGAATCTTCTCTAGTTTGATCAGCATCTGCATCAAATGCTAATAAAGCACGAGTAATACCTAATCTAATAGCACCAGTTTGTCCTGAGAAACCTCCGCCTTTAACTGTAACATCAATATCGAATTTATCTTCATTTCCAGTAGCAACTAATGGTTGTTTTAAATCCATTACTAATACTGCAAAAGGCATATATTCATTAACATCTTTTCCATTAACAGTAATATTTCCTTTTCCAGCTGTCATTCTAACTTGAGCAACAGAACGTTTTCTACGTCCAGTAGCAGTCCATACTTGTTTAGCCATAAATTAAAACCTCCTAGTTAACTTTCATTTCAATTGGTTGTTGAGCTTGTTGTTTATGTTCAGGTCCAGCATATACAAATAATTTTTTATTCATAGCTCTTCCTAGTCTTCCTTTTGGAAGCATTCCTTTAACAGCTCTTTCAATCATTTCTTCTGGATATTTTTCGATCATTGTTTTAGCGTTTCTTTCTCTTAATCCTCCTGGATGTCCACTATGATCGTAATATTTCTTATCTTCTAGTTTATTTCCAGTTAGTTTAACCTTGTCTGCATTTACTACAATAACGTAGTCTCCACAATCGATGTGTGGTGTATAAGTAGGTTTATGCTTACCTTTTAATATGTAAGCAACTTTAGAAGCAAGTCTACCTAAAGCAACACCTTCAGCATCAATAACATACCATTTACGTTCTACAGTTTCTTTCTTTTCCATAAATGTATTCATATCAAATTTCCTTTCACTGCTTTCATCTGCTTCGCTTTCCCAAGGCTAACAAAATCCAACAAATAAAATGTACCGATTAAAATTATATGAGATTAAACTTAAAAAGTCAAATAAAATCTTCAATTTCAGCTCATTTTCTATTCTATTTTACTAATATTCTATTTTATCTAAATATAAACCACTTGCTGGAGCAGTATATCCTGTTATATTTTCATCACTTTCTATCATTTCTTTAACCTTATTAATATTATCTTTTCCTCTTCCAACTTCTATCATCATACCAACTAAATTTCTAACCATATAGCGATAAAAACTTTTGCCTTCAAAGACTATATTTAAAATATCTCCATCACACTTAAATTCAATATTTTGAATTATACAAGTATATTCATCTCTCTCCCCAGAAACAAAATTATGAAAATCATGTATTCCCAAATACAACTTAGAAACTTCTTTCATCTTTTCTACATCCAATATATATTCACTTTGATAAACATAATCTTCTAATTGAGGATTGAATTCTCCTAAATTAATTTTATAAACATATTGCTTTTTTTTAACACTAAATCTAGCATGAAAATCATTATCTACAACTTTAACATTCTTAACATAAATATAAGGTTTTAACAACGAATTAAGTGCTTTCTTCAACCCCATTTCATCTATATTAATATCTAATTTAAAAGAAACACATTGACCATTAGCATGGACACCTCTATCAGTCCTTCCCGCTCCTTTAATTGAAACAGGATTTTTATTTATTTTACCTAAAGCTTCTTCTATATACTTTTGAACACTTGGTTCATCATTTAATCTTTGAAAACCATAAAATTTACTACCATCATAAGAAACTTCAATAACGTAATTCACTTTATCTCACCTTCAATATATAAAATACTACCATACCTACATTTAATATAATAAATATATAATCAAAAATACATAACTTCTTTCTGTATTTATACTTGCTCTTTACATTTCCATTATAAAATCTATATTTCATATCATTCTTTCTTATTTTCATGTTTTCTCTACTCTTCATAAAAATCAACTTAATATTTTTTAAAATAATTTTAAATTTACTTATTAAATCTATATGAGAATACACCACTCCTTTTATTTCAAGATTTGTAAATACTTCATTATAAGTATCAATCCATACTTGAAAAAAAGTAAATATATTAGTAATACAACAAGATATCTTTTTTAAATTAATATTAATTATATTAAACACATCTAATACTCTAGCTATACCTTTACCAAAGTCTTCTTTAGTAGTAGTATAAACCAACAAAACACAATAAAGTATCAAAAAAATAAACTTAAAAGCCATTATATTCATATCTATCAAAGTCATTTCTTTATGATACATATAAGCATACATAACAATTAAAATATATTTTAATTTCCATATTATCTTTAAATACTTAAACATATTTATATTACTTAATAACAACAATAAAAATACAATGCTAATATTAAATATAAATAGAATATTATCATATTTAAGCATACAAATAAGTACATAGATAAATAATCCAAATATCTTAACTACAGGATTCAATCTATGTATAATAGATTCTTCATTATTATATGAATAATCCAACCTACTTAACATTTCTATACAATTCCTTTATTAATTCTTTAATATCAGTATATTCTAATATATTATGTCCACATTCATGAGCATATTTAGTAAATTCAACAATTCTAGGCATTTCTATATATTTATATAATTTATCATCATAGTAAATCTCTTTACCACCACTTAATACTATTTTACCCTTGTTAATAACATATACTTTATCAACAAGTTCAAACATAAAAGTAATATCTGTACTAATAAGTATAATAGTTTTATTAAATTTATTCTTTAATTTTAAAAATAATTTTCTAAAATATTCCCTATCCCTAAAAACTAATCCTTTTTCAAAATTTTCTAAAATCAAGACACTTGGATTATAACTCATAGCACAAGCTAACATTACTTTTTTCTTTTCGGTAAAAGACAATGTATCAGTTTTTCTATCTAAATAATCTTCTGATAAGCCAACAATTTTCAAAGAATCTGCAATATGCTTACTAATATTAGATACTTTATGATTATAATTCTTCATTGTAAGCTTTATTTCTTCCTTAACAGTCTTACCAATAAATTCATTATTTGATGTATATACAAATCCTATTTTATTACGTAATTCATTAACATTATTAATATGACTAGTCCTTTTAATAATCATATCATCAATTTTTATTTCACCCTTAGTAGGTCTCTTAATAGCCATTATTAATTTAGCAATAATACTCAAATCTTCATTTATAAAACAAATAATACTACCTTGATTAATAACCAAATTAACTTCATCTAAATATTTTATTTCTGATGAAGAATTCTTATTTTCAATATAAGACAATTTATTAAAAATTATTTCCATAAATTCTTCACCAACCCCTCTTTATTTAAATAAGTCTTATTTATTAAACCATATAATTCTAATTGAATAGATAAATCCATTATAAAGGGTAACGAAAGACCCAGTCTTTTCAATATTATTTCATTTTTTAATACTTCCAAAGTTCTTCCATCTATAGCACTAATACCATTATATAAACAAATAGTATAATCAGTATATAAAACATCTTCCATATTTGTAGTAACATTTATTAGCATTATATTCTTACTATTTAAATAATTTAAAAGTAATATTTTAGTTCTTATATCTAAATCTATAAGTAAATCATCAATTGCAATATAAGTAGGTTCAGTTATTGCATAAGAAAGAATTTTTATTAAGGTTCTATCATTTAAAGATAAATTATTAATAGATTTATTAAATATTTTATTTATACCAAAAAAATCATTTAATTCCCTAATTTTTTCTTTTATAACATTAGGATCAATATTTAGATTTTCTAAAGAATACCTCAATTCATCTTTAACCAATTCTGTTATAAAATTAGTTTCTCTATATACAACAGCAATACATTTTCTTAAAGCATTAAAATTATTAGAATTAACTTCAATTCCGTTAATGAAAACTTCACCTTCGTAAGATAATTCACCATTAAGAATTCTAAGTAAAGTAGTTTTTCCACTACCAGGCGTTCCAATAATACTTAAAGTTTTTCCTTTCCTTAAAAGAAAGTTTAAATCTTTAAATACTTCATGTTGATCATCATAGGAGAACTTTAAATTTTTAAATTTTATATTGCCCATAATAGTCACCCACTTGCTTGTTTATTATACATTAAAACTAAAAAAAGAAAAGGTTTTAAAAAACTTTTTCTTTTATTTTCTTATAATTATATAAATAATTCTTATATTATTTTCTATTTCTTAATAAATTAAGATATAATTCATAGTCTTGTTTATGCTTTTTAGCAATTACTTGTAAGATAATACCTGTTACCCAAAACAATAAAGCTATCATTATAGAAAAACAACTAACAATTAAACTAGGGAACTTTTCAACTAATCCAGTATCAAAATACCCTATATATGCAGGTATTCCAATAAGGATTCCAACTATTAAAAACAATAAGGACCACAAGTTAAAAAACATAGCAGGCTTATATTCTTTAAACAAAGTAGCAATAGTTTTTAATACTTTAAAGCCATCACTATAAGTACTTAACTTTGATACAGACCCTTCTGGTCTATCCCTATAAGAAACAGGAACTTCAATTAATTTAAAATTTTTATCTACAGCATGAATAGTCATTTCTGTCTCTATTTCAAACCCTTTAGACAAAACAGGGAACCCCTTTACAAATTCATAACTAAAAGCTCTATAGCCTGTCATAATATCTTTCACATTATTTTTAAATAATGTATTAATTAACCATCTAACTATTCTATTACCAAAATTATGAAATGGTCTTTTATTTTCAGAAAAATATGTTGAAGAAAGTCTATCTCCAATTACCATATCTGCTTTACCATCAAGGATTAAATCACACATCTCCTTAGCATTTTCTGCTGGATATGTATCATCACCATCAATCATAAGATAGCAATCAGCATCAATGTCTCTAAACATAGATCTAATAACATTCCCTTTCCCTTGCTTATATTCATATCTAACAATAGCACCAGCTGTTCTAGCAATCTCATCAGTACCATCTATTGAATTATTATCATAAACATAAATGTCAGCATTTGGTAAAGCTTCTTTATAATCATTAATTACTTTCTCTATAGTTTTAGCTTCATTATAGCAAGGAATTAAAACTGCAATCTTTTTTTCTATTTCTTTCATATGAACACCTCAGTAACCATATTATACAACAATAATGCATTAATTAATATTTTTCTTTTTCTAAAACAAATCCTATCATCAATGGCAAACAAAAAATATAAGGAATAGCATATCTAAAATAAGTATTAACAGGACTAGCAACACATACTAATATTGAAATTAAAGCAGGTAAGTATAAAACTATCTTTTTATATTCCTTCTTATATAATATATAACAAACTAGTAACAATACAATCCAAGTTGAAAACCCAATATTAGATAATAGACCAATAATAGGAATACCAACAAAAACATTTGCCCATAAAACTAACGACTCTCTTAAATTATCTAAAGAATTATAATGATAATCAAATCCATCACTAGTTATTCTTGAATCAAACTTATAATAGATATACCAATTAGTTTTCTCTGGATAAAAATAGCCATACACATTTTCAATAGTAGCATCAATATAAGTAACAGGATGTTTAACTAATCCCTTTAACCATACTTTAAAATAATCTTTTAATTCATCACTAGTAGTATACTTATTATATTTATTCTTAACAGGATCAGATATTTCAGGTTTATATCTTGTAGCTAAATCTTCATAAACCAAAACATTATCTATTATTTCAATATCGCTCTTAGACAATTCATCACTATGATATTTAACATATCTCGCCGTCTGTTGAAAAGGAATAGATAAAACTTCTCTAATACTTCCTGAAGTGATTTTAAAAGCTGGTAATAATACTTTACTATAACATGTTGATAATCCTATAGTAATAATAAAAATAATTAAATAAGTTTTCCATTTTTTTCTAACCACTAAAATTAAAAATGGAAATGATAATAATATAACATATAAGCCGTTATTTCTAAAAAGTATAACTAATAGCATTAATAAAACCATAATTACATAATGCCATTTTTTAAAACCATTACCATTATTAGAAATAATTTTATGTAACATAATTACATAAAGAATTACAAAAGTAGAAAATATTACATCTTTAACTCCACTCATTGCATAAAAAGGAAACATTGGAACAAAAGAATATACAAGTAAAACCACTAATCCAATCTTATTGGATAATTTCAAATTTTTAATAAGATACTTTATTGTATAAGCTAGGGTACTAGAAAATAAAGTAATTTGAATAATTGAATAAAAAAATAAACCTAAATTATCATTTCCTAATAAAGTACCAATTTTTAAACATCCCCCTATTAACAAAGTATGCAAAACCGGATGATGATTTGTCAAAACAACATTTTCATCTAATAAAACAGCATAATCAGCATATTTTGTTCTTATACCAAAAAATTGTTTTATTTGATAGCTAGGATCAGGACTTAATATAATAGGATAAAAAGCAATTATATATGGTAACCAACAAATAAAAATTATAGTAATACTAAATAAGAAAGGATGCTCCTCAAAAAATGTCATCACCTTTTTAGTACTTTTTTTTATTTTAGGTTTATCCAAATATTCAAAGATATATCCAATACATAATTTAAATAAACTATAATATCCTATTGCCATTAATATAGATAGAATAAATAACCATCCATTTCCAAATACTAAAGAGGTATTTCCACAATTAGCATAACTATTACCAAATATCATAAATAATGAAAATAATAAACTAATACCTTTAATATATATATTAGACTTACAACTATATTTTTTATAAAATACAACAATTAACAATAAAAATGCTAAACTACCAATGAAACCCAATTTAAAAAGTGATAAGTCAAAACTACCAGATTCAACTATTTTTTCATATATATCAATATTTATACTTAGAGCTAAAAATGTACAAACACTTTCTATATATAGTCTAATTTTTTCTTTCATTAAAACACCTCTATTTATATTTATCTATTTTAACTGCTCTACCTTCTTTTAAACTACTAGCTACATCAAGTATTCTTTGATTCTTAGAACCCCTAAATTGAACATCAAAACTACGCAAATCCATCACAAATCTTCCATCTACTAAAACATCTATCTGTTCCAAAGCTTTTTTATAATTATCATTTTTCTCTGACAATTTCATAATTTCCTCAAAAGTATATCCAGTATAACACCAAACATTCATACCTTTACTTTTGACATAAGCAGCCAACTCAGTTAAAGCTTCAACTTGCATCATAGGATCTCCACCAGAAAAAGTAACTCCAGCTTGATATTCTAATTCATCTATTTGCTTCTTCATTTCATCTAAATCTACTAACTCTCCTGAATTAAAATCATGAGTTTCTGGATTATGACAACCAGGGCAATTATGAGAACAACCTTGAAACCAAATTACACTCCTAATTCCCTCTCCATCTACAATACTATCCGTTTGAATATTTTTTGTTGCAAATCTTGCATATTTTTTTTCCATCTCTACCACTTACCTCTACATACCAAAATTATAACATTAAATATAAAAAAGAGTAGTATTTTAGACTAATATAAAAGCTATAGACACAAAAAAAAGACAACATCAAAAGTTCTTAAAGATCATTACATATAATTCTTAAGAACATTTAAGTAAGCAAATCTTTAATATTTTATTTTGAAAAACTCTTAATATATTGAATACTACAACAATGAAAAACTAAGTTATACTCAAAATTATAATACCCCAATTCAATCTAAAACTGAATTGAGGTATTAAATAAACTTTTTAAAATATCTTCTTATAGTTGACTAATCTATTTACTCATAATTTCTTCTAGTCCAATAATATTCCCATTAGAATCAAAAATAATCTGATATCCTTTATCATCTATACAATCTATTAAATCATCATATCTACTATTTAATTCATAATACTTCATATTTTGATTTTCTATTATTCTTTCATAATTTGCTATTTCTAAATCTCTTTTCTCTTTATAGTTATTTAATTTTTCAATATTCTCCTTACTAGCATAAACAATTACATTATAACTATCATCATAATCAATAACCATTTTATTATTTATATCCTTAATAATCTTTTTAATCAAAGTCATCGTACTATCAAAACTAGTATAAGACCAAGAACTTATTGAATTACCATGTTCATAAAAATCTACATCAAAATACTTTGAATGTTCTATTTCTATCTCAATATCATCTATCTCTTTTTCTACATAAGTTACAAAATGGAAATCTAAATATAAATCATCTTTCATATCCACAACATAAACATCTTTAACCATTTCTACATCTTTTTCATCTAAATATTCAAAACTATTTAAAGACATAAGAGACATACCTATCCCTAAACCAAATAATATAATAGAAAGAATACTTATAATAAATGTTCTTGTCTTACTTAATTTTCTATTTACTATAAAATTATATAATAGTTCTAAAACAATAATATTAAAACCTATTAAACCTAATAAACATACTAATAAGCCAATAAATAAGAAACCACTTTTAAAAATTAAAAATACAATTGGTATACAAAGCACAAAAAATACTAAACATAATGCAAATCCACAAAGTATACAAGATACTATCGCTTTAACTATCCATAAACACATCTTACCTAAGCCAGTTAAAAATTTATACTCAGAATGTTTAGGATCTCTAATAACTACTTTTTCTTTCTTTTTCTCTAATAATATCTTATTTTGTTTATCATTAGTATTATCCAACTCCGTAACACACTCTTCTACATTATTATCAACTTCTTCTTTAACTATCTCATAATAGTCTAAATACCTTATTTTAAATATATGAAGTAATACGACAACACTCATTATAATAGCTATTACTAAATAAATAGAAGAAAGCATATTATATATTAGATAATAAACCTTATCGGGAAAAAATTGTAATAAAGACCAAGTAATTTCTGAACCAATCATTCCTATAAAAGCAAATATAATTACTAAAATAATTGCATTAACGCATTGTTCAAACAAACACTTTATCTTTTCTTTCCATTTCATACTACTAAACATATCTACTACTTTAGTAATATAATCAAAAAAACTCGTTACATACTTATTTGTCCTAACTTGTGCTTCCTTCAATTCATTAACTTCTTTAATATCTTCATTAATTAATTCATTTATATTTAAATTAAATAACTTACATATTTGTAATACTTTATCCATTTCAGGATAACTTAATCCGGACTCCCATTTACTAACAGATTGTCTAGATACTCCTAACCTTTCAGCTAACTGTTCTTGTGATAAATTATTATCTTTTCTTATCTTTTTTAAATTATCAGCTAAATTCATAATATCTCCTCTTTTCATGGCCTAATTATATAAATTCTACCGGTTGCGAACTACCAATCTTAGGTTGATTTTTGTATATTTTAAGTTGCATTTTCACTGAATGCCTTCTATTTTACTACAAAACAATAAAAAAAGAAGAATTTGTTAAAGTAGTCAATAAAAATGTAAACACTTTTTGTATCTACATTTATATTACCACTTCAATTAGTTCTACTTCTTATCTGCCATATTCCTTTAGTATTCCAGTATATATAACATTTAAATTATCAATATCTTTAAAATCTTCTGGTTTAATCAATTCTGGTAGATTATAAACAATATTAGATTTCTCTAAAACATATTTAACAAATTCAGCACAATAAAAATGTTTTTCTCTCTTAATTCTAAAATGAACAACTACACCTATCAACCCCAATATATTAAATCTATATTCATACTTATTATTCTTCATATCATTAATAACTTTAACAACATTATCAAATTGTTCATCTTTAACCTGTAAAGAATATATCCTTGTTTTTGTTTTTTTAAACCTTTTAAACGTACCTCTATTTATTCCTTCGTGAACAAAACCAGCCTTAAAAGGATTATATGGATTAATTCTTCCAAAACTATACATTTCTTTTAAATCTTCATCCAAAGCAATAGAAACATGTGAAAATTCTCTTTTAGTATACATTTTAACTAATTTCGACAAAATAGTACCAGTATAAGTTAAAACTATATATATCTTACGCATACAACCACCTACTAACCTACTACTATATACAAAAATTATAACATAAAAAAGATAATAGCAATTATCTTTTTTATTTAGTTATACATATCATATCAGTATCTTGATCATTATTAATAATAAATTGTCTTATCTGTTCAATAGACATATTTTTATTAAATTTACCAGATGAAGTTTGAGCTAAATTAGATAGATTAAAGGTCATTACTACTTCTGCACTCTTTTCATTCTTATTTACTATACAATCTGAATAATTATCGCCTAAATTATCACAAACTCCTGAAAATAACAAATCAACAATATTTTCTATTTCACTAATTGAAACTTCCTCTTTTTCATCACTAAAGGAAATACCACTAAAATCATAAAACATTTTTAATTGTCCTAAAGTAACAATATTCTCTTTATTATCTCTTTTAAAGTACATTTCCACTTCAACAGACATATCATCTTCCTTTTCTACATATTTACATGATATTTCTGTTAAATCATCTTTATTACTACAACCAATTGATAAAAAAGCCAAAATTATTGCTATACCTAACATAATCATCTTTTTCATTACAACCACCTACAACCTTTTTAAATACAAAACGACTTCATCTATTATATCTTGAGGTGTAGAAGCGCCAGCCATAACACCCACAGAAGAAAAATTAGATAAATCACATTTTAATTCACTTACTTCTTCTATTATAAAGCAATTGCTGCAATTTTTTATAGCTAATTCATATAGATTTTTCGTATTTGAACTATTTTTGCCTCCAATAATAACCATCGCTTCAACCTTATTAGCTAATTCAATAGTTTCCTTTTGTCTTAATTCTGTAGCATTACATATAGTATTATTAACAAAAAAATCATAATCTTTCAAATTTTTTTTAAGTTCATCAACTAACTTATTAAATAATTCTACTGAAAAAGTAGTCTGTGCAATTACAGCAACTTTATTTCTATCAGACTCAGAAATAACATTAACAACACTCTCTACCTCATCCATACTTTCTAATATAGCACTATCCTCACCACAAAAACTAATTGTACCAATAGTTTCTGGATGAACTTTTTTTGCAATTAATATAATAAAATAACCGTCACTTTTCAATTTTAAAGCTTCTTCATGAACCTTCAAAACTTTTGGACAAGTTAAATCAATCAATTCTATTCCTTTATCTATAGCAATATCATAAACATCTTTTGAAATACCATGTGCCCTAATAATAACCTTATCTCCACTATTAACGTCATTCAAAGAATCGATTATTTTTAAACCTTTTTCTTCTAATTTATAAACAGCATGTCTATTATGAACTAATTCTCCTAAACAATAAACACTTCCATAATCATTTAAAATTTCTTCTGATTTCCTTATAGAAGTAATAACTCCTCCACAAAACCCAGCAAGATGTCCAACTATTACATCCATATAATACCTCCTAAATAAATTATAACATTTAAAAAGAAGATATTAATCTCCTTTATTATCAGTATCACTTTTTTTATTATCTTTTTCTAGTATTTTAAGTATAATCTCCCCATCTTTTGTATACATTAAGTCTTCTCTAACTCTCCTAGCTTTATAATCAGGCACTTGTAACTTTGTAACTTCACTATTAAGAGATGCTTCTTCTTCTAACAACTCAGCATAATGTTCACTCAATAACTTTGTCTGATTTTTATTATATATTATTTGCTGCAAATCACTAAATATTGTACTAATAAGAATAATAATTAATAAAACAACCATAGAAATCAAAAAAACTATACGACTAAAGCTATCTTTTTTCTTTTTATTAGACTTTGAAGATACTTTATTATTAACAGAGCGTTTAACATTACTATTGCTACTCATATACAAGCCTCCTTATTATCATAATTATATCACATAAAATATAAACATAATAATAAGAGAAACACTATTTACGTTTTTTAACACAAACAAAAATATAACCTAAAATAATAAGTAATATAAAATAAATATGTAAAATACCACCATTTATTTTATATAAAAATAACAAATAGAACAAAGTTATATCAAATACATAAAACATACTTATTATTAATTTAAGTATAAAACTTTTATTATTTATAATAATTATATTAAATTGATTACAATAATAAAGAAATATTCCATAAAGAAAAGAAACAATTAAACAAGAAAGTTGTACATAGGAATTCATTACTTAAACAACTTTCCTAATAAAGTTTCACCATCTTTTTTCTTTCCATCATCATAAATCATACTATTAATATTTCCTTTAATACTTACTATTCCATCATGTGTATCTAGCTTTACAATTTCTAAATTTTCTCCTTTAAGAAGAATTATTCCCATTACACTTTCCATTAAGAATTCTTCACTATCAAAACTAATAATTTTATCTATTCCACTTAAATAAATTAGACTTCTATCAATTACTTTTACTTCATGTTTAGTACTATCATAATTCTTTGCATTATCCATTATCATCACCTTAATAATAATATGAATAAAAATATAAAAATAACACAAAAAAACTCAGATTTCTCTGAGTTATTATTAAAATTCCATTTTTACTAATTCTTCACCAGAAGACTTCATTTCATCATATGCTTTGAAAATTGCATCCTCAAACATTTGACGAGTTTCTTGGTTAACTGGATGAGCTATATCATCATATACCCCTTCAGAAACCTTTCTACTTGGCATTGCAATAAACATTTTATCATCACCTTGAATTAGTCTAATTCCAGTAATAACAAAAGCCTCATCTAATGTTACAGTAGCAATTGCCTTCATTCTTGAATCTTCTTTTTCTTTGTTTCTAAGAACTACCTTTGTAATTTTCATGTATTAACACTCCTCCCAAGTATGTCTACTTAAGATAATTTTAAAATAAAATATTAAGAAAAGCAATAATTATTTTAAAGTAATCCCTATATTTCCAACTAAAACATCCGTATAAGTAAAACTTTTTTTACCAAAATCCGTTGTAACAACAAAAATATTCTTATAACATTCACTAATAATGCCAGTTATAAAATCTGTCTTATTTCTAAGTCCTAAGACTTTTATAACAACTTTTTTCCCATAATTACTTCTAATAAACTCTTTTGCTTGATATATAGTTCTCATCTAGGATACCCCACATACATTAAACCATTAACAATCAATCCACCCATTCCATCTTTTCCATATTTAGTTTTCTTCAACAATTCTATTAAGTCAATTTCCTTATTCTTTTCAGTTAGTGAAATAGCTGTTGCAATAATAGCCGGATCTAATGCATGTATATTTACTCTTTTTGGACTACTAGCAAAATCAGCTCCAGCTTTAATTAATTCTTCATAATTACTTTGACAAGCCCCAGCAATTATTAACAATTTTTCATGGCTTTTTTCATATTTTCTTGCTGCTTTTACTGCTTTAACAAAATTTATAGAATTCTTATAATTATTTAAATTATGAATATCATTAGCTTTTTTATTATAAGAATCATGACCAGTAATAATAAGAATATCTGGTTTAATCTCATTCAAAAGTAAAACAACAGATTCTTCTAATTCTTTTTCATCTACTGTTTTACCAAAAGCCATAATTCTATTTTTTTTATAAAATTCCAAACATTTATCTAAATAATCATTATCTCCATCTAAATGAAGAATTTTAGGAGGTAAATAAAAAAAATCATTTTCTGTACATCTATCTAAATTAGCAAAATCAGCATCATTGTTAATTTGATTAAAAAAATCATCTTGTCGTTCTTCTTCTGTACATAATCTCAAATCAGATAAAGGACTATTAGCAATGAGTCTTAAATCAAATCCTTTAAGAATAGCTTCATCATTTTTAATATCAACAATTACAAACACTATATCGTTATTATAACTATCTCTAGTAACATAATCTCCAACTTTAAATGTCATATTATCACCTAAAACAAAGTATGACAACAATCAAAAATTTATTACAAAAAAAATAAGTATTTCTACTTACTTAATTCATTAGCTAAATCAACAAAACATTCTAAAGAAATTTGCTCTGCTCTGCAACTTAAATCTAATCCATAATTGCCCAAAACACTACTAATAACATTTAAATCATAACTCTTTAAATTATTTCTAATGTTTTTACGTTTCATTGCAAAAGAATCTTTAACTAACTTAAAGAAAAAATCTTTATTAATTAATTCAAAATTGTTTTCTCTTTTTTCCAATTTAATTACAGCACTATCAACATTAGGTACTGGCTCAAAAGCAGATCTGTGAACAAAAAACAACTTATCCACATTATAAAAATAATTTAAATAAACAGTAATAGCACCATATTCTCTATTTCCACATTTTGCACTTAATCTATCAGCTACTTCATTTTGAACCATTAAAACCATTGCTTTAACGTCAAGAGAACTATTAATCATTTTTTCAATTATAGGAGTAGTAATATAGTATGGTAAATTAGCTACTACATATAAATTATTATAATCAATATCTTTTATTTCATCAGCTAAGTCAACTTTTAAAAAGTCTTTGTATATTATTTTAGTTTTATTATCTTCAAAATTATCTAAATACTTCTTTACTCTATAGTCAACTTCAAAACATCTTAAATTTGCTTTAAATAACTTTAAATACCTAGTTAAAGCTCCTTGTCCAGGGCCAACCTCAATTATTAAATCATTCTCTTTAACATCAACAGAATCAATTATTTTAGTTAATACTTTTTTATCTTTTAAAAAATTTTGACCTAAACTATGTTTATGCTTAAATTCACCCATTTTATTTTCTCCTTACATAATTACCATCCAGATCTTAAAACCTCATAAGTAGTAGTTCTTCTTCCAACAATTTTACTAGCTAAAGACTCTGTTTCAACTAATAAATCTATGTCAGTACCCAATACTCCTCTGTCTAACACTATAGCATATACTGATTCACTAGAAATCGTTTTAAGATTAAATTTAATAATACTTCCACATTTCAAATTTTTAGAAGAAGCAACTATTCTAACATCACCATAAGTTGTATCAGGATATGTCACAACTCCGTTTTTATATACATCATACTTAGGTTTACAAGCAAGAGTTCCATTGCAAGCAGGACAATCAGCTGCATAACCTGTTAAATCTCCTTTATATTTATTAGCACCTAATACATTAGTATTTTCTTTAGAAACTTCAACAGGTTTTGGTTTTTCTTCTTCATTCTTAGTAGCAACAGTACTCACACCTAATTCCTGACTAAAATCATAATTATCTAATAAATAATATTTCTTAGTATTTGAACTTGAATAAAACATAACACCAATAAATAATATTAATATAATCAATTTCAATATTTTAAACCCCATCTTTATCCAGGATTCACTTTTCATAAATTTCACCTCTAAAAGATGAAACTTATACTAGCACAGGAATACCTAAATGTCAAAACACCTCATTATATTACCATTAGTTTCCTTGGATAATTCTTCCATACTACATTCTTTTAAATCACAAATAAATTGAGCAATATCAATAATATGTGATGAATCATTTTTCTTGCCTCTATAAGGAACAGGAGTTAAATAAGGTGAGTCAGTTTCTAAAACAATATTACTCAAATTTATTCTTTTTATAACTTCTTTTAAATTACAATTTTTAAAAGTAATAACTCCATTTATTCCAAGCAAAAATCCCATCTTAATATAAATACAAGCAGTTTCATAACTACCACTAAAACTATGTATAACACCTCGAACATTATGTTTTCCAAGTATTTCGATAGTATCTTGAGTAGCTTCTCTACTGTGGATAATTACCGGTTTATTAACACGTTCCGCTAGCTTAAGTTGATATTCAAATAATTCCTTTTGTTTCTCTTTGTTATCTTTCGTCCAATAATAATCTAATCCTATCTCACCAACAGCAACTACTTTATCATCATTAATATGTTCTTCTATAAAATTTAAATCTTCTTCCGTATAAGAATCAACACTTTCAGGATGTATTCCTATTGCTCCATACATTAAATCATACTTCTCAATTAACTCTAAAACTTCTTTATTCGATTTAGCATCACATCCATTATTAATAACTCGATTTACTTGATTATCATAAATCTTTTTTATTATTTCATCTAAATCATCATAATATTCCCCATATATATGAGAATGCGTATCGGTAAACATAATAATCACCCAACTAATTATATCAAATTATCAGATTTACTTAAATACAACTATTATATTTCCCAAATCTTTTTTACTTGGGAAATATAATAGTTCACTAACTAAATAAAACAACAAATTATTTCCCAGGAAATAAAAAAGAGCAATTACTGCTCTTTTACTTCTATTCTATCAAATAAATGAATTGGATCATTTAAAATATTTCCCACTTCTAATCCACCAAAAGTCTCAGTACTTTCTAAACTAGTGACTTGGGTATTTAATTGTCTAAATATTTTCTCAGATGTATCTGTTAAGAAAGGACTTAATAAAACAGCACAAATTCTAATACTTTCAAGTAAATTATAAAGAACTGTAGCCAATCTTTCTCTCTTAGCTTCATCTTTAGCTAAAGCCCACGGCATTGTATCATCTATATATTTATTACACTTTCTTAATACATCAAATATTTCTTGTAATGATTCACCAACTTTTAATTCATTCATTTTTTCAGTAACTTTTTCTCCTAAAGAAAGCACAGAATCAATTAAATCATTATCTATATCTTCATATACATTATGTTCTGGAATAACATTATCAAAATACTTTTTATCCATACTTATTGTTCTATTAACAAGATTACCTAAAATATTTACTAAATCTCCATTTATTCTTTCAATAAGTAAATCTCTAGTAAATACTCCATCAGATGCAAAAGGAATCTCGTGTAATAAATAATATCTTACTGCATCAACACCAAATTCATTAACTAAATCATCTGCATAAATTACATTTCCTTTAGATTTACTCATTTTACCATCAGCCATAATTAACCAAGGATGTCCAAATACTTGTTTTGGTAAAGGCAAATCCAAACTCATTAAGAAACATGGCCAATAAATGGTATGAAATCTAATAATATCTTTACCAATCAAATGCAAATCAGCTGGCCATTTATACTTAAATTCTTCAGTTGTTTCATCAAAATCAAATCCAATATTAGTAATATAATTTGATAATGCATCTAACCAAACATAAACAACATGTTTATCATCAAAATCAACAGGTATTCCCCAATCAAAAGATGTTCTAGAAACACATAAATCCTGCAATCCTGGTTTAATAAAATTGTTAATCATTTCATTTTTTCTAGCAACTGGTTGAATGAATTCCGGATGTTCTTCTATATATTTTTCTAATCTATCTTGATATTTAGATAATTTAAAGAAATAAGCTTCCTCACACTTAGGTTGAACATCTCTTCCACAATCAGGACACTTACCATCTACAAGTTGACTTTCTGTCCAAAAACTTTCACAAGGAGTACAATAAAGCCCTTTATATTCACCTTTATAAATATCTCCTTTATCATACATATACTTAAAGATATGCTGTACTACCTTTTTATGATGAGGATCTGTAGTTCTTACAAATCTATCATAAGAAGTATTCATTATATCCCATATTTCTTTTATTCCAGCTGCTTTTTCATCAACAAACTCTTGAGGACTAACACCAGCTTCTTTTGCTTTTATCTCTATTTTTTCACCATGTTCATCAGTACCTGTCTGAAAATAAACATCATACCCTTGTAATCTTTTAAATCTAGCTATGGCATCTGCTAAAACAATTTCATATGTATTTCCAATATGAGGCTTACCAGATGTATAAGCTATTGCTGTACTTATATAATATTTTTCTTTTTCCATATTATCACTCCTTATTAGTGGAACCAATTCCACCCTTTCTTTCCATATTTACTTCATCACCACAAGTATAATATCTCATAAATAATCCTTGACCAAATCCATCACCAGGATTTAAAACAAAATCTTTATCTCCTTCATTTTGTAACGCAAACCACATATGTCCTTCATTATCACTATTATTATAATAGTCAGAATCTATAATACCAACTTGGTTGCACATCCGTACATTATATTTAAATCCCATGCTACTTCTCACAAATAACATTAAAGCCTCATTCTTAGGAAATTTGGCTTTTATTCCAGTAGGTATCTTTATTATCTCTCCTGGCTTAATAATAATTGGTTCTATTGCCAAAAAATCATATCCAGCGGAAGATGAAGTTTTTCTTATAGGTAATCTATAATTATCATATAAAATTTTATCATCTTTTATATCTTTCTTAAATTGTTCAAAAGATATTTTTTCAAATTTTCTCATAAAAACACCTCCTATAAATATTTTTCTAATTCATATATATCCTTTATAACTTGAATTTTCTTACTTTTCTTCTTATCTGTCTGAGTTAAATAATAAGAAAACAATCCATAATCCATAGCAGATTTAATATCAGTTTTATAAGTATCTCCAACCATTACAATTTCATCTTTAGTAAAAACATCACAGGCTTTATCAAACATTTCATGTTTTGGCTTTTTATCATACATATCACAAGTCAATACTTCATCGAAATATTTTAAAATACCAAATTTTTCAAGTTTGCGAACCTGTTGATCATAAAACCAATTAGATACTACAACTAAAGAATACTTACTACTTAAATATTCTAGCAATTTTATTAACTTTTCATCTCTTTCTGGCACCAATTCTTTTAAATAACCAGTCCAAATATCAACAAAACTATCAGGAAAATCTTTTTGTAAATTTTTTTTAAAATATCTAGACATTTCAACTTTATTAAATCTTTTATGATACCTTTCATAATTTAACATAACCTTGTTAAATTTTTCATATTCATTTTCTTCATAAGGAATATCAAAATAATTATAAGTCTTTTTTACCATTTGATTCCATTCATCTAACCAAGGAATCAAAGTCCTGTCTAAATCAAACAAGACTCTCTTAATCATCTAATCACTTCCTAATAAAAAAAATTCATAATCTAAGGACGAGTAAAACCCGCGGTACCACCTTAGTTTATGAATTAACATACACTTTATTTCTTAACGCGAAACCTACGCTTCAGCTCCAGAGCCATATTCCCAATAATACTTAGAATTCTTTTCACCAAACAGAATCTCTCTACACAAACTATCAAAGGTACTCTTTCCTTCATCGCTAAATATAGAGATAATTTAACACAATTTTTTTATTAAATCAAGTAATATTAAGTTCTAACATAATTAACTTACTAATAAGAATACATATCTCATAGGCTTTCTCAGATTCATCACCAAATACAATAATACTTCCTTCTATTCCTTCATTAGTTACAACAGGTAACATATTATAAATTCCAGATACTTTATTTTCACCAAATACATAAGCTAAATTTTGATTTTTTAATGTTGAGGCATTCTTAACTAATAGTTTAACTTGATTATCTAATTTTGATCCTACATTTACTATATTTGAATAAATAACACATTCTTTATTAGTTAATATAACCTTAATATTAAAATTTTCAACAAAACATTTTAGTATCTCAACTATCTTATAATTATTATCTAGATTACTATATTTAGTTAACATAATATTCTTATCATTACAAGTAATACTAAGAACATCACCTGTATTTATTTGTAACTTACGTCTAATATCCATAGGAATTACTATTCTACCTAGATTATCAATATTCTTTACAAAATTAATTTCTTTCATAATACTCTCCATTTCACTATTATTATTTCCCAAATAAAAAGTATTATGTAAAAATTATAAATGCCTAATTAAAAAACTATTATAAATATAAAAAAGAATAATAAATAAAATTAAAAATCCATATAGAATATATATCCTATACAGATTTATTTTATAAAGATTTCTTTCTAAAATCAATCAAATAATAACTAATTATTATCATCAAAAAATAAAAAACATTTACAATTAATTTAAAATTGGCACTTCGTATCCAATAACTCCAAGAACAAAACCCAAAACAAACATAATTATTCCTAAAATAATTGCAGCATTAGCTCCTGCTCTAAATTTTAAAGCTACTTCTCTATCTGTATTATACATTGCATAATAAAAAGCATACCCTAAAAAAACATTAGTAAAACCTGCTAAAAACATCCATAATTTTGCAAGCCAACCATATTCAGCTCTTTCAAACTTTTCATCTTTACTCATAAAACACACTCCTCTATTAAATAAATAATAACACACAAATGATTATAATACAAGATTATACTTACACAGTATATCAAAAAATAGACAACATATTGTTGCCTATTTATCTTTTACTTCATTTAGAATTTCTTCCATTAGTGGAACTACATAATATAAGAAATGTTCTTTTTGATTAAGTAATGTTAAAGCTATTATAACATGTTCATGTAAGTATTTAAGTCTAAATCTAGGATTTATATTATAAGCTTTAATAAAGAACTTATCGCCCTCTATCTTACTAGACAATTCTTTAGGTAATTCAATTTCTATTTCTCTTTCATTTTGTCTTACATTAGTAATGCCTAACTCTTTAGCTTGTTTCTCAAACCATTCTTCAAACATATATATTTCCATAGTCTTACTTATTTTTCCAAATCTATCTTCTAATTCATGTTTTATCTCAAGTAATTTTTTATAACCATCAATCTCGTTAATCTTTTTATGAATTTCAATTTTTATATCTTCATCAGATACATAATCATCACTAATATGAGTTTCTACTTCAACAAGAGATCTATTTGAAGTATTATCTTCTTCTTCATCATCATCCTCAACTAGTTCCCCTTTCATACGACGCATTTCTTCTTCAATCATCTGCATATATAACTCAATACCAACAGTATCAACAAAACCAGCTTGTTCCGAACCAAGTAAATCTCCTGCTCCACGAATAGATAAATCTCTCATAGCAATTCTATACCCACTACCTAATTCAGTAAATTCCTTAATAGCTTGTAATCTTTTAACTGCAACATCGTTTAACATCTTACTCTTATCATACATTAAATATGCATAAGCTATTCTATTACTTCTACCTACACGTCCACGTAACTGATACAACTGCGACAAACCAAAACAATCGGCATCATATATAATCAATGTATTTGCGTTACTAATATCAATTCCTGTCTCAATTATCGTAGTACATAATAATATATCATATTCATAATTAATAAAAGACTCCATTACATCTTCTAATTCTTTTTTACTCATTTGACCATGAGCAATAGTAATTCTTGCTTCTGGAACTAATCTATGCAATTGTTCCTTTTTACTTTCAATTGAAGCAACCTTATTATATAAAACAAATATTTGACCATTTCTAGACAACTCTTTATAAATAGCATCTTTAACTATTAAATCATTATCTTGAATAACATAAGTTTGCACAGGATACCTATTTGTTGGAGGAGTATCTATAATAGATAAATCCCTTAAGCCACTTAAAGCCATTTTTAATGTTCTAGGAATAGGAGTAGCACTTAAAGTAAGTACATTAACATCATTTTTATATTCTTTTATCTTTTCTTTATGAGTAACACCAAATCTTTGTTCCTCATCTACTATTAACAATCCCAACTTTGAAAATTTAACATCTGAAGATAGCAATCTATGAGTACCAAATACTAAATCAATTGTTCCTTTTTCTAATCCTTCCAAAATTCTCTTAGTCTCTTTAGGAGTAGTAAATCTATTTAATAAAGCTATCTCTATTGGATAATTCTTAAATCTCTCTAATGCATTCTCATATTGCTGTTTTGAAAGAATTGTTGTTGGACATAGATAAAAAACCTGCTTATTATTAACTATTGTTTTAAACATTGCTCTAAAAGCTACCTCTGTCTTACCAAATCCAACATCCCCACATAACAATCTATCCATTGGAACTTCACTACTTAAATCTCTATCAATATCTTCTATAGCTTTTAATTGATCAATAGTTTCTTGATAAACAAATTCAGAACCAAATACAGCTTCTTCTGCATAATCTTTAAATGGTGTACCTTTAACACTACTACGAGCAGCATATAACTTAATTAATTCACTGCTAATATCTTTAATCTTATTTCGCAATTCTCTCTTCTTTTTTACCCAACTAGTACTATTTAATTTATCTAACTTAGGCATTGATCCTTCCTTGCCAGCATACTTAAATATTGTACTAATATTTTCAACTGGAATATAAATCTTATCATTACCAGCATAATTAATTTGAATATAATCTTTCTTTAATCCATTTTTAGTTAACGTAATAACACCATTATAAATACCAATACCATGAGCACTATGCACAACATAATCCCCAACAGCAAGTTGACCAAAATCTCTAATTTTCTTACCCACGTGATAAGAATTCTTATAATTAATTACAGCATTTTTTACTTTTTCGATATCAGAATCAGATATAACAACATAGTTTTCAAAAACAAATCCCTGATTAATTTTTTTATACAAAATATTAATTTCATTGTTTATAACTTTATAATTATCAACAATATTATAACTAGGTAAAAATGGTTCTAAACTTCTTAATTGATTATCCCTAGTTAAACATAATATAACAGTTTTTCTATTACTAATTTGTTTTTCACAATATTTCCCAAGTAGTTCAAAATCACTATTAAAATTCTCTATTTCCTGTGACTTATAACCTAAATATTTCCCAAATTCAGTATCGCCAATACTATTTAAATAAATAACATAACTATAAGAAATATCATCCATTTCATACATATGTTTTTGGGAAATATTCTCATTTTCATTATATTCAGTAATATCATTTAGTAACTTATCATAAGCTAGATCAATCTGATCTCTATTAATCATTACTACCAAAGGATCTTCCATATAATCAACTAAACTACTATTATCATTGCTTTCAACTTCAGTATAAGGCTTTATCTTAATTTCTTTTATTTCCCGAATAGATAATTGTGTACTCTCATCAAAATACCTAATGGAATCAACTTCATCTCCAAAAAATTCAATTCTAATAGGATGATCTTCATCTATAATAAACACATCAATAATATATCCTCTAACTGCAAATTCACCAGTAGTAGTAACAATACTTTCTCTTACATAACCATATTTCCCAAGTATGTCTAATATTTCATCCCTCTTAACATTATTTCCCAAACTTAAATTAAACTCTAAATTAGTAGAATCATTTTTATTAGGCAAAAATCTTAAATATCCCATTAAATTTGTTACTACAATTTTCTTTTTTCCACTTCTAATTACATCCAAAGTCTCTAATCTTTTAATTTTTAAATCAGGGGAAATAGCAACGGCAACACTAGTTAAAAAATCATCCATAGGAAATAAGCAAACATCATCAGTATATGTATGCAAAGAATCATAATACATATTTGCTTCATATAAAGTATTAGCCAATACCAATATATTCTTATTTTCACGATTAAATAATTCTAACACGTAAAAAACGTTTAACTCCTTAGTTAAACCACTTACAGTTAATCCATTTTCATATTTAAAATATTCAGACAAAAAATCCATATAACCCCTACTTCTTCGTATTATAAATATTCATAGTTTTATCAATACCGAACTTAATAAAAGATTCTATTATATTATTAAAATCTTTTTGCATATCATTAAGTTTTTCAATTTCAATTTTACTAAAATTTCCTAACACATAATCTTTAGTATCTATAGACTTATCATGAGATACACCAACTTTAAGCCTAGCAAACTCTTGTGAATTAAGTCTATTTATAATAGATTTAATTCCATTATGTCCACCAGCACTACTATTCTTTTTTAATTTATATGTTGAAAAAGGTAAATCTAAATCATCATGAATGACAAGTATATCATCTATATTAACATTATAATAGTTAACAAACTTGACAACAGAATCACCAGACAAATTCATATATGTCAATGGTTTAACAAAAATAATTTTATCACCATTAATTCTTGCTTCATGATATAAAGCATTAAATTTTTCTTTCCAATCACTAGTATTCAAATAACCATCAAGCACTAGAAAACCAACATTGTGTCTAGTATTTTTATAATCTTTACCAGGATTCCCAAGCCCAACAATTAACTTCATATTACTCACCCTTTTCAAAAATTCCTTTATAGCTCTTATGTTTCAAAACATCAACTGGCGGCATTACTTTCAAGCTACCCATCTTGCCATTTTTAGTAGCTTTTATTAATACCATAATTGCTTCTTTATTATATCCTGCATATACAAATTGTAATTTTTTTACTTTAAAATTATATTTATTTAAACAATCTAATATTTCTTCCAATCTATCACATCTATGTACAATATAAAGAGGAGCTTTATTTTTCAAAATATATTTAGCAGCTGTCATAAGTTCTTCCAAATTCATAGTTATTTCATGTCTAGCTATAGCTTTTTCTTCATCTTCATTAATTAATGATTTATTCTTATCATATTTAAAGTATGGAGGATTACAAGTAACAGCATCTACACTTTCTGGTAATATATATTCTAAAGACTCAGTCAAATTAGCATTAATAATATTAATTTGAGAATCCAAATTATTCTCCCTAACACTCATCTTAGCCAACTTAGCTATATTAGGCTGTATTTCAAAACCATATAATCTTGCATTAGTCTTAGTAGATAAAATTAAAGGCACTGGAGCATTTCCCGTACAAAAATCTACAATTACTCTAGTATTAGCTTTTAATTCTACAAATTCAGCCAATAATATAGAATCCAAAGAAAACTTAAATTTATCTTCATACTGATATATTTTTAAACCATCATAATCATATAAATCATTTACTACACTCGCACTCGTCACAACCAAGCTCAATCTCCTTTATTACTCCATCAATATCAACTTTGTATTTTCTATTCAAAATATCAACACTAACTACCTTACCTTTACCAAAATCCGTTTTAACAGTTTGTCCAACATTAGGCAATCCTTTGCCACATCTAACGTATTCATCATCTTCGTATGTTAAACAACATAATAATCTTCCACATAATCCATTAATTTTAGAAGGATTAAGCGCAATATTTTGATTCTTTGCCATATTCATAGTAACTGAATCAATATGATTCAAGAAAGTCGAACAACATAAAGTTCTTCCACATTGACCTATACCACAAATAGTTCTAGCTTTATCTCTTGCACCAATCTGACGCAATTCAATCCTAGTTTTATAAGAAGCAGCCAGCTTTTTAGCCAATTCTCTAAAATCAATTCTTTCATCTGCAATAAAATTAAATAATAATTGTTTTCTATCCAAAGTATAACAAGCATCTAAAATACTCATGTTTAAATCTAATTCTTTAGCAATGCTTCTCGCTTTTACTAAACATTTTTCAGCATCAGCTAGATTTTTCAAATAATTAGAGTTATCTTCTTCAGTAGCTATTCTTAATATTTTTTTCATTTCTTCAATAGGAATATTAACCTTATCATTATCTGCTTTATACATTAATTTACCTATTTGAACACCTTTTTCTGTTTCAACAACAACATAAGAATCTTTTTCTATATCTAAATCAACACCATTAAAATAATATATTTTACCTTCTGTTTTTAAAGTTACACCATAAATATTATTCATAATAAGACCTCATTTCTATCACAAATTTATCTAAAACCAAATCAATATTACAATTACTTTTTATATACTTCAAAATTGTTTCAATTAATAGAATAATTTTTATCAAATTATTCTTAGAAACACTTTTAATTAATTCAATTTTATCCAATCTTTCACTATAATAACAATCATTAAGATAATATAACATCGTACTAAAAAAATTTTCCCATTGAATTCTCTCCTTATAATAACCACTCATATGAGTCTTATTATAAAGTAAATCATTAGAATTTTTATAAATAGCGTTCAAATACAACTTAACATCTGTTAATAAGTCTTCATCTAAAGAATCAGCTACATTAGAATTATACATACAACTAAATATCTGACATCTACTTCTAATAGTAGATATAACATTTTCTTTATTATTAGTAATAAAAACACCTAAAATATTTTCTTCTGGTTCCTCCAAAAACTTAAGTAAAGTATTAGCAGAAGATGAATTAAATCTATCAGCTTCCCTTATAACATACATATTAAATTTAGTAAAGACAGGCTTTGTACTAAACTTATCCATCATATCAATAATTTGATCTTTTTTAATATACTGACCTTCAGGAGAAATAGTAATCAAACTAGGTAAAGAATCAGTACTAATTAACCTACATAAATTACAATTTTCTTTACAATTACTAATATCATCCTTATTATTTGGACAATTAATTATCTTTAAAAAATCTAAAACATCAGTATAACATTTGTTCGTATCATTTGTTTCAAGCAAAAAAGCATGAGCTAACCTTCCCTCATGATATTTCTTAACAATCTCACTAAATACACCAGATTCGACCAAAATACCACCTTCACTACAATATTTAAATTACATATTTCATAACCAAAACTGAAATAACTCCAAAAATTCCTAAAAAAGAACTCATACTTATTGTAAACAAATTAATAGGAATTACAACATTAATAACACTGAACAAAACGTTAAAACTATAAATTGCAAATATACCTAAACATAACTTTTTTATTATCATAAAAACAAATTTCATATAATCACCTAAATAATCATATAAAATAAAATCCAAAATTATGATATTTTTTTACGATCACCTAACGCTCTATCTAATGTTATTTCATCCAAATAATCAATCTCAGCTCCCATTGGAATACCATAAGATAATCTAGATATTTCAACATTTTTATTTTCAAAAATCTTTTTAAGATATAAAGTAGTTGTCTCTCCTTCAATAGTTGATTTCAATGCAATAATTAATTCAGGATGTTCTAGCTTTTCAACTCTATCAATCAAACCAGAAATATTAATATCCTCAGGATTAACATCATCTATAGGCGAAATTAGCCCATTTAAGACATGATAAACACCATTATAGTTACCAGCCTTTTCAAAAGCAAAAACGCTCTTATAATCCTCTAAAATACATATTACAGACTGATTACGATGAGTATCAGAACAAATATCACAAACATCCTTATCGGTAATATGGCCACATACTTCACAAGGATGCAAATTATTTTTACAATCAACCATCGAAGAAGCAAAACTATCTACATCATCAGAAGATAATTCCAACAAAGAAAGAGCCATTCTTTCAGCACTCTTCTCGCCTATTCCTGGTAACTTACGAAAATAATTAATCAAATCAGACAAAACAGTAGGATATGCCATTAAAATAACCCACTTAATTGACCACCATATGCACCTAACATACTTTCAGTCTCTTTATCTATTTTAACCATAGCATCATTTACAGCTATAACAAACATATCCTCTATTATTTCCTTATCATCACTATCAATTTCACCTTTAATTCTAACAGAAACTAACTTTTTATCTCCAGTAAAAGTAACTTCAACTAATTCAGAAGAACCTATAAAACTCTTCTTATTTAATTCATCCTTCTTCTTTGTAATATCTCTTTGCATTTTTTGTGCTTGTTGCATTAAAGCTTGCATATTCATATTTATTTCCCTCTTTCATATCATTCAACTTCAAATGAACCAAAAATATCTTTAGCAACTTCTTCAATATCATCAATCTTCTCAGTTGCAACTGACAAATCGGTTTCAGACTCAGAATCATCTTCTTCATCTATATAACTATATTTTATTTTATTCTTTAAATTAAATCTATACTTTTCAGTCTCTTTTTCCCATAAATCTTCATTTATTGCAGCAAATCTCAATTTTTTACCAGAAAAACTACAATAATGTTTTTCCAAATCACTAATAGAACTATTAATTAACTCATTAGTACTATCAATTCTACTTTGAATTAATACATAAGAACTAGAAGCAGTAAGAACAACCGTATCTGCTAACAAAGAAATCAAACTTCTATCCTTATTCATTAAATAATTCATAAAATCAACCCATGACTTAGATACAGAATCCTTCATAGACTTTGAAGCATCAACAAAACAATTATTAATTCTAACACTTAAATCTATATTCTTTTTATTGTTGCTGTTGATAACTGAATAATTATCAACATTACTATCTAACATACTTTTTTTGCTTTTTTTGCCTAATTTATCGGAAAAATTATTATTTCCCAACTTATTTGAAGAATCTAAATTCTTAATAGAATCATTATTTATAGTATTATTTTCATTTAATAAATTATTTTCCACATTAATATACTTCAACAAAACAACCTCTATTAAAACATAAGGATCTATATTAATGTTAATATTACATAAACATTCATTCAAATCAAAAATCAATCCATAAATATCATCAAAACTAATACTATGATTATATTTCCCAGACCTTACATCAACAGCATACCTACGTAACTCAGAAATTAACTTTTCAATAAAAACTGAATAATTTGTACCACTTTCCTTAATAACAGAAAGTATATCCAACAAACTAGAAACATTATTATCTTCAATCGCTGTTAATAACTCATCTATTTTTTTTACAGAAACACTACCAAAATAATCTGAAACCATATCCAAAGTAATTTCAGAATCATCACTTGATAACTGATCTAACATTCCTAATGCATCACGCATTCCACCAGCTGAAATAAGTGCAATTTCCTCTAAAGCCTCCGAAGAAATCTTAATAGATTCTTCACTACAAACATAATTCAAACGATCCACGATAGCCTTCATACTTACAGGTTTAAAATCAAACCTTTGACACCTTGATAATATAGTAATAGGAACATCTTGAATATCAGTTGTAGCCAAAATAAATACTACATGAGAAGGTGGTTCCTCCAAAGTAAGTAACAAAGCATTAAAAGCACTCGCAGTTAGCATATGAACTTCATCAATAATATAAACCTTATATTTAAAAGAAGTAGGAACTAACTTCACGTTGTTAATAAGTTCCCTAATTTCATCAACTCCATTATTTGAAGCAGCATCAATTTCAATAATATCAGGACTATTCTTAAACGCTAAACAACTTGGACACTCATTACAAGGATTTCCTTCAATAGGATGATCGCAATTCAAAGCCTTAGCAAAAATCTTTGCACTACTAGTCTTTCCAGTACCACGAGGTCCAGTAAAAATATAAGCATGAGCATGTTTACCAGTACTAACCGCATTCTTAAGCATCGAAACAGTATAATCCTGCCCCACTACATTATCAAAATCATTAGGTCTATATTTTCTATACAATACTTTATAGCTCATATTAAAACCTCCTGTGGATTATTATAGCACAAAAAAAAGGTTTTCACCTCTTATTATCAAAAAAACTTGTTAATAAACTTCTATATAAATCAGTATACTCAGGATACTCTTCAACCAAATACTTATTTATATCAATATTATAATCATTTACAACAGTTTTTTTAGATACAAAATAATAAACACTACTAATCCTAGATTCATTAATAATCATAGAACACATATCACATGGTTCCAGAGTAACAAACATACAACAACTATCTAAACGCCAATCCTTAAGCTTTTTTTCAGCACTTAATATACAATTAATCTCAGCATGTCCTAAAACATTACTTTTCTTCTGCCTATTATTACAAGAACTAGAAACAATATTTCCGTTATGATCAACAATAATTGCACTGACCGGAATTTCGCCATTATTAAAAGCCTTTTTTGCATTCTTTAACAATAAATCCAGAATTTTTTTATCTACTTTCATACACATCACCATAAAAAAAGTGCACACAAACAGAGATTGATATGGCTGCCACCTTCCGGTTCTGACCAGGTTACAATATATTTGTTGCACGAAAATATATTATCAAAATAGATTTAGATAGTCAACTGTTTTTTTATGTTCCACGTGAAACATGTAAAATAACAACTATATTATTTCCCGTAACTATTTTATTTCCCAAATAAAATATTATTATGTACAATTATTTCCCGATTCTTTGAATTTTATTTCCCAGGAAATATTTATCAACATTTTTTGTGCAATATATTAGATATAAAATTAGATGTTCCACGTGAAACATTTCCACAGCTTTTTTGTAAAAAAAAGAAAAATAAAAGGAATTGAAACATAGAATTTATCACCTTACTATATTTCAATTCCAATTTTAAAAGTATATAATTACTAATTTTTGGCTGACATAAGCCATTTATCCCAAAAATAACGATATAAAAATATTGTATTTTTTAAATTTTTTTATATGTTTCACGTGAAACTTAGTTTTCAACATCTTCAACAGGTACACTGTTTTCTAAATTACTAACTATAGAAGAACCGCTATCAGTAATAGTTTCATTGTTTACTAATTCAGATTTATCAACAGAAACATTTTCAGATACTTCATCTTCTTTCTCTTTATCTACTAAACTAATAGTAGCAACAGTATGATCATCTTTTAAATTAATTAATCTAACACCCTGAGTAACACGACCTAATACAGATATTTGATCTAAAGGCATCCTCATAACCATACCAGCATCAGTAATAATAACAATATCAGTATCTGGTCTTGCAATCTTAAATGAAGCAATATCTCCATTCTTTTCTGTAATACTTAATGCTTTAACACCTTTAGAACCACGTTTAGTCTCTCGATAATCACGAACAGTTGTTTGTTTACCGTAACCTTTCTTAGTTACAATGATAACAACATCATCTTCTGAAGCAATTTCAGCTCCAATACAAGTCGAATCATCAAGTTCAATACCTTTAACACCTGAAGCAGTTCTACCCATTATACGGACGTCATTTTCATTAAATTTAACCATACGACCATTACTAGAACCTAATAATACAAAATCATTACCAGTTGTCTTCTTAACAGCAATTAATTCATCATCCTCTTTTAAAGTAATACAAATCTTGCCACTTTGACGGATATTTTTAAACTCTTCTAAAGATGTACGTTTAACCAAACCAGACTTAGTAACAAAAATCAAGTTATCCACAACTCCAATTTCATCTTTAGTTACCTTTACAATTGAATTAACCATCTCATCTTTATCAACCTGAATCAAATTAACAACAGGTATTCCCTTAGATTGTCTACTATATTCAGGGATTTCATAGCCTCTTAATCTATAAACCTTACCTTTATTAGTAAAGAATAATACATCATCATGAGTTTGAATATTAATCATATGCTCAACAAAATCTTCTTCATTTGTTGACATTCCTTTAATACCAACACCACCACGATTTTGAGACTTAAACGTATCAGAAGTAGTTCTCTTAATATATCCTTTATTAGTTAAAGCAATAATAACATCCTCATTTGGTATTAAAGATTCATCCTCAATATAATCAATAGCTGTCATATCAATCTTAGTACGTCTTTCATCACCAAATTTATTCTTAATCTCTGTCATTTCTTCTTTAATAATATTAAGAACTTTTTCTTCACTTGCTAAAATTGAACGTAATTCATCAATTTCTTTCAATAATTCAGCTAATTCGGCTTCAATTTTATCTCTTTCTAAGCCTGTTAATCTTCTTAGCCTCATATCAAGTATAGCTTGTGCTTGGATTTCAGTCAAGCCAAATCTTGTCATTAAACCACTTAATGCTTCCTGATCACTCTCAGCAGCTCTAATTAACTTAACAACTTCATCAATATTATCTAAAGCAATCTTCAAGCCTTCTAAAATATGAGCTCTTTTTTCAGCTTTATCTAAGTTAAATCTAGTTCTTCTTATAATAACTTCCTTTTGATAATCAATATACTTAACCAATATATCTTTTAGTCCTAAAGTTTTTGGTACACCTTGATCTAACATCAAGAAAATAATACCATAATTAGTTTGAAATTCAGTATGCTTATATAGTTGATTTAATACAACTTGAGCATTAGCATCTTTCTTTAATGTAATAGTAATCTTTATACCATTTTTTAAATCTGTATGATAATCAGTAATTCCATCAATAACCTTATTATGTACTAAATCAGCTACTTTATTTTTTAAATCTAAAGTATTAACTCCATAAGGAACTTCATCAACAACAATATAATGTCTACCATTTTTCTCTTCTATAGTAGCTTTACTACGAATCGTAATAGACCCTCTTCCTGTCTCATAAGCTTTTTTTATTCCAGAATTACCAAGTATTATAGCACCAGTTGGAAAATCAGGCCCTTTTACTATAGTCATTAATTCATCAAGTTCTATATCAGGATTATCTATTACAGCAATACAACCATCAATGACTTCACCAAGATTGTGTGGAGGAATATTAGTTGCCATTCCAACTGCTATACCCATAGTACCATTTACTAAAATATTAGGAAATCTACTTGGCAAAATAGCTGGTTCTCTTTCTGAATCATCAAAATTTGGAACCATATCAACAGTATCTTTATTAATATCTCTTAACAATTCTAAAGACATTTTTGACAATCTTGATTCTGTATAACGCATAGCAGCAGCTCCGTAACCTTCTATATTTCCAAAGTTACCATGACCATCTACTAACATATATCTATAACTAAAATCTTGAGCCATTCTAACCATAGCTTCATAAATCGAAGAATCACCATGTGGATGATATTTACCCATTACATCTCCAACTATTCTAGCACTCTTCTTATGAGGTTTATCTGGAGTATATCCAGATTCATACATAGAATATAATATTCTTCTATGAACAGGCTTTAAACCATCCCTTAAATCAGGTAATGCACGAGCCACAATAACACTCATAGAATAATCTAAGAATGAATCTCTAACCTCTTTAACTATATTGTTTTGTTCTAATCTATCCACAACCAACACCTCCTAAGCATCCAAATTTTGAACAAATACAGCATTTTCTTCAATAAATTGTCTTCTAGGCTCAACTTCATCACCCATAAGCTTAGAAAAAACTTCATCTGCTGCTCTCGTATCTTCAACAGTTATCTGTCTTAATACACGTTTCTCAATATCCATAGTTGTTTCATTTAATTCTTCAGCATCCATTTCTCCTAAACCTT
>JBJFGS010000026.1:0-3463 GCA_051892935.1 Candidatus Coprovivens sp. | reverse complement strand
ACGGCAAACTACTAAAAGCCATCGATGATAATAAAGATCAAACATACTTTTTATCACAAGTAAGTAAAGAACAACTAAGAAAAGTATTATTTCCTATTGGAGATATAACTAAACCAGAAGTAAGAAAAATAGCTCGTGAGTACGGATTAAATACAGCAAGTAAAAAAGATTCAACAGGTATTTGCTTTATTGGTGAAAGAAACTTTTCTAACTTCTTAAAAAACTATCTTCCAAATACTCCAGGTAAAATAGTAAATATTAAAACAAATGAAATAGTAGGGAATCATATAGGTTTAATGTATTACACTATTGGTCAAAGAAGAGGTTTAAACATTGGTGGTACTGAAGATAGAATGTTTGTTGTAGGTAAAAATCTAAAAGAAAACATCTTATATATAGACATAGGCGAAGAAAGCGAATATTTAATATCAGATTCCTGTATAATAGATAATATAAACTATCTAGGAGATACTAAAATAAATAAATGTAACGCTAAATTTAGATATCGCCAAAAAGATGTACAAGTAGAATTAGAATGGTTAGAAAACGATGAAATACTAGTTAAATACCCACAAGGTGTAAAAAGAGTAACTCCTGGTCAAGCTTGCGTTTTATATACTGGTGAAGAATGTCTTGGTGGTGGAATAATAAAAGAAGTAAGAAAAAATAACAAAAAATTATGGTATTTATAAGTAGGTGAATTATGAAAAAAATAATATTAAGTATTGGTGGTATGAGTTGCAGTGCTTGCTCTTCTGGATTAGAAAAATACTTAAATAAACAAGATGGAGTAATAAATGCATCAGTTAATTTAGTTTTAGCCCAAGCATTAATAGAATATAATGATTCTCTAACTATAGATGATTTAAATAGATTTATAAAAGAAGCAGGCTTTGTAAGCTTGGGTATTTATAATGAACAAAAAGAAGAAAACCATAATAAAAAGAAAAACATTACATTAATCATATTTGGTATATTATCAATTATTGTTTTATATATATCAATGTCCCACATGATTCATCTACCAGTAATACCATTTTTACATATGATAGATTATCCAATTAATTATTCAGTGTGTTTATTAGTTTTATCAATACCTTATTTAATTTATGGCTTTGATATATTCAAAAGTGGATATAGTAACTTAAAACATCGAACACCAAATATGGATACTTTAGTATCAATTGGAGTCTTATCAAGCTTTTTTTACAGCTTATTTGGAACAATAATGATTATAATAGGTAATACTGAATATGTTGAATGTCTATATTTTGAATCAGCTTGTATTGTCATATTTTTTATAAAACTAGGAAGATTTATCGATTCCAAAAGTAAAGAAAAAACAAAAGAAGCAATAAAAGATTTAGTCCAAATAACTCCAACCAAAGCAATTATAAAAACAAAAAATATTGAAAAAGAAGTAACAATTGATGAAGTAAAAAAAGGTGATATTCTTATTTGCAAACCTGGAATGAAAATAGCTGTCGATGGAGTTATAATAAATGGAGCGTCACATTTTGACGAATCATTTATTACAGGAGAATCAACCCCAGTAAAAAAAGAAAAAGATAATAATGTTGTAGCAGGAAGTTTAAATATAGATGGATATATCGAATATAAAGCAGAAAGAATTGGTAAGGATTCAACAATATCTGAAATTGTTAGATTAGTAGTTGAAGCTACTAATACAAAAGCTCCAATAGCTAAAGTAGCTGATAGAGTAAGTGGTTATTTTGTCCCAGGAATTATGATTATTGCAATTTTAACTTTACTAATTTACTTAATATCAGGAGCAAGTATAAATACAAGTTTAACTCACTTTGTAACAATATTGGTTGTTGCTTGTCCTTGTGCCCTAGGACTAGCAACACCACTTGCTATTGTTGTTAGTGAGGGCTTATGTGCTAAAAATGGTATTCTTGTAAAAACAAGTGAAACATTAGAAAATGCTCATAAAGTTGATACTATTGTATTTGATAAAACAGGTACATTAACATATGGTAATTTAAAAATATCTAAAATTAATAATTATAGTAATTATAACGAAAAAGAATTAATTAGAATAGTAGCAAGTATAGAATCAAAATCAACTCATCCTATTGCTAATGCATTTATAAACTATGCAAATGATAATAAATTAAAATTAATTAATATATCTGATTTTACAAATCTAACTGGAATAGGCTTAACTGCATCAATTAAAAAAAATAAATATTATATTGGAAACAATAAAATATTATCAAAGTTAAATATAAACAATACTTATATTAAAGATGAAGAAGAATTATCAAAAAACGGCAATAGTATTGTTTATGTAATTGAAAATAATAAAATTATTGCAATTATAGGTGTTAAAGATATTGTAAGAGACAATGCTAAAAAAGTAATAGAAGAATTAAAAAAATTAAATAAACAAGTTATAATGTTAACAGGTGATAATGATATAACTGCAAATGTAATTGCTCAAGAAGTCGGAATAGAAGAAGTAATTGCTAATGTTTTACCAAAAGATAAAGTAAATAAAATAAAAGAACTTATCTCTCAAAATAAACAAGTTATGATGATAGGTGATGGTATAAATGATGCGCCATCATTAGCAACAGCCAACATTGGCGTTTCAGTATCTAGCGGAACAGATATAGCTAACAACTCAGCTGATGTTATTTTAATGAATGACAATTTACTTAACATACTTAATCTAATTATAATAAGTAGTAAAACAATTAGAAACATTAAACAAAACTTATTTTGGGCATTTTTTTATAATATTTGTATGCTCCCAATAGCAGTAGGGTTACTATCAAGATGGAATATTACTATGAATCCCATGATTGCAGGATTTGCAATGACAGTAAGTAGTTTAACAGTAGTATTCAATGCTTTAAGACTAAAAAAAATAAAAATAAGGAGAGATTAAAATGTTTAGTAAAAAATATAAAAAAATTCTAACTATTGAAGGAATGCATTGTCAACATTGTGCTTCAACAATAAAGAATACTTTATCTAAAATAGAAAGCATTACAAAAGTAAAGATTAATCTAGATAAACAAACAGTAGAAATTATTTCAAAAAAGCAAATAGATAATGACGAAATAAATAGTATATTTTCAGAACTAGATTATAAAATAAAAGAAATAAATTAGATGTAGAAAAATAATTTCTACATTTTTTAACGATATTTTAGATTTACTAAAAATATGTTATTATATAAAAGTCAAAAAGAAAGGAGTATCATCATGGAAAAATATCGAGAAATAGAAAGAAGTATTATAAAAAAATATCGAAAAGAAATCTGGTCTAAATTTATCAAAGCAATTAAAGACTATCAACTTATAAATGAAAATGATAATATTATGGTTTGCATAAGTGGAGGAAAAGATTCTTTTTTACTAGCTAAACTAATTCAAGAGTTAAAAAGACATGGTCAAATTCCTTTTGATGCTCACTATGTAGTAATGGATCC
>JBJFGS010000025.1:0-149345 GCA_051892935.1 Candidatus Coprovivens sp. | reverse complement strand
ATGACCAATATTGTCTAGCAAGTGGGTTATACATAAAATACTCATCGTTTTTATAATAGAAATTATCAATAGTACCTAAATAACATCTAGCAATTTTAAAACAATCTAATTTATCTGTTTTAGATTTATTTAAAGTGTCTTTAAATTGTTTAACAAGTTTAGGATTCATAATAATGGTATCAATAGCTTTAGATCTAAAATAATTTTCTACAGGTAAATGATAAATAGAAGTAGATTCCATCACAACGATTAAGTTAAGATAATCTTTGACTAGATTAAATAAATTATCAAATTCAATTTTGTTGTGTTCAATTAAAGTAGGTTCAATAATAATATTTTTTAGTTCATCAATCAAACAATAAACACTTTTTCCTTTAGCAATATCAAAACTTAAAATATGTTTCATAAATTTCTCCTTTCGTTAAAATTTCGGTTAACACCATATTGAATTACCTATATTCCTACACGCTTAATCATCCGAACTCTAACAATTTTGTTAGTTTCCATTATCTACAACCGAATTAATAAATAATTATATGGAAGACATTCATAAAAACGCACTCGAAGTGCCTGATATAATCCGTCTTTACCGATGTTTGTTATAATAACAAAAAACAAAAAGAAATCAAATTTTGAAAATTGAAATCTTTATGTTCAACATTATACGTGATATAATGTTTTATAGGGAGTGATTAAATGAAATCAATTACTATAGATGACAATTTGGAATTTTTGAGACAAGTTTCAAGTGAAGTTGATATTACAAATGATAAGGAATTACTAAGTAACATTAATGTATTAGATACTTTTTGTAAAGAACATAGTGTAATGGCTATGGCTGCTGTTCAACTTGGTATTCCTAAAAGAATTATATATTTAAAAAATACTAACTTAGAGATTATTAATAAAATGCAAACTAATTCAACTTCTTCAGAAGAAGAACAATATAATGAGGCTAAAGTATTGATTAATCCTGTTGTTATAAATAGAGAAGGTTTAACTGAATATTGGGAAGCGTGTGCTAGTTGTTTAGATAACTGTGGTAGGGTGCTTAGACCATATAAAATTGATTTAGAATATTATGATGTTGATGGTGTTAAACGTATAGAAAGTTTTGAAGGCTTTCCTTCTACAGTTTTATCACATGAACTTGATCACCTAGATGGTATACTTCATATGGATGTGGCAGAAGAAGTAATGATAATGCCTAAAGAAGAAAGAAAAAAATGGCGTCAGAATCATGGATATAAGGTATATTCAAAAACGGGGGATTATCAAGATTTAAAATATACAAATAATAAAAAATTAATAAAAAATTAGTTTTTTGTAATATTTTAATTTAAGACACATATGTTGGTATTGTAACATAGAATATAGTAGTTCCATCATATGATGTTTAGATAAATTGGAAGAAGAATATTCTTCTTTCTTTGTTTGATGGTATTTTTTTGCTATAATATATATCAAGGTGGTTTTTATGAATAATGTATATCTTATTTGTAGCAATAGTTATCGTATGATGGAAGAAGAAATAAAAAAAGTAGTTTTAAATAATAAATATACTAGTTTTGATTTGAATTCTGTTGAGCTTGATGAAGTATTGGAAGAAGCTGCTTATTTTTCATTATTTGATGAAAAGAAATATATGGTAGTAAAAAATGCTTCTATATTTGCTGCTTCTAAAAGAAAAAATAAAGAAGATGATAATAATGGTGAAGAAGATATTGTTTCTAAGAAAGATGAAAAACTACTTAAATATTTAGAAGAACCTAATAATAATACGATTTTAATATTTTGTTTAAATGGTAAGGCTGATACTAAGAAGAAAATATGTAAAATAATTAAAGATAGATATAGATTTATTCAAATAGATGATTTGAAACCAAAAGAAATATATTCTAGAATTGAAAATGCTTTAAAAGAAGATGGATACAAAATTGATAGTAATACTGGTTATTATATTGTTAATAATGCTTTAAATAATTATGATTTAGCAATGAATGAAGTAGATAAAATTAAACTCTATTATGGAAAAGGTTGTATAGTTAAATATGATGATGTAGTTAATATTGTTAGTAAAAATATAGAAGATAATAATTTTAAATTTATTGATACTATTATAAGTCGTGATATTAAGGAAAGTTTTAAAATATTTGATGATTTGATGATTCAAAGAGTAGAACCAATTATGTTACTTAGTATGTTAGCTAAAGAAATAAGAAATATGCTATTAGTAAAAAAAATGTTGATGTCTAAGAGCAAAAAGGATATGATGAATACTTTGGGTATTAGATTTGATTTTCAGATGGATAAACTTATTAATAATTGTTATTCTTTTTCGGAAAAGCAATTAGAGGATTATTTACTTTTATTATCTGATTTAGATTATAAGATAAAAAGAGGCAGAATTAGTAATAAATTAGCTTTAGAAATGTTTATTATGAAAATTTGTATGTAATAAAAACGAGAATTATTTTCTCGTTTTTGCTATTTCGTATATTTTATCTGTATTTTTGAAACTTAATTTAGCAATATCTTTTAAAATGTCTTTGCCATATTTTGCTACTAGGGTAGCTCCTACTTCATCTACTAAGTTTGATGCTCCTAATGGGATTTCTATATTATATTTTTCTGATAATTTTTTTATTTCTTTTAAGAAAATGTATCTACTTATTATAGATGATGCTGCTACTGACATACATTGATCTTCAGCTTTAGTCATAAAAGTAATATTTGTTACTTTTTCGGGGACTTTTGATATGTGATTGTAGTAGGCTTTTTCTGGTTCAAATTGATCTACTATAATTTTGGAATATTTTATATTATCTTTTTTTATTACAGATAGTAAGCATTTATTATGAAGAATTGCTTTAACTTTGTTCATGTTAAAATCGGTAGTGTGATATTGATTATATTCTTTGTTACTTAAAATAATTGTTGTATGGGGTATTTTTTTTATTAATTCTGGGGCTATTTTGATTATTTTATCATCTGTTAGCTTTTTGGAATCACGAACTCCTAATTCTTGCATCCATACAATATTTTCCTTAGATACAAATGATGCTGTTACTACTAATGGCCCAAAATAATCTCCTGTTCCAACTTCATCTGATCCAACAGATGATTCATTTATAAATACTTTTTTTTCTTCTTTTTCTTTTTCTTTTTTTTCTTTTGATGATGTATCTATTATCTTTCCATTTAGAATTCTTTCTTGTTCTGTCCAATAAGATGCTTCAATGTCGGCTCCTATTCCTTGAAACATTACTTTTCCTGATTCGTATAGTGTAGTTACACAGTCAAAGTCTTTTACTTGAAAAATAGCATATGGAGGAGTTTTTTCACACTTCATATCTTCGTAGTGTTTAATCATCATTTCTTTTATATTATCACTTACTTTAAATACAATTGTTAATGGTTTAAATCCGCTTTTCATGTTTTCACCTCGAGATAATATTATCATATTTTTATTTTAATTTCATCTTTTACATAGTATAATTAAATAGGAGAGTGATAAAATGATTGATTCATTAAATTTAACTAATCCTATAGCTTTGATAATTGCTATAATTATTTTTCTTTTTATGGTATTTGAAGTTATTAATGGATATAAAAAAGGATTTTTGGAAAAAGGTATTATATTAGTTGGTTCGATTTTAATAATAATTGGTTCTTATTTATTAAAAGATCCTTTAGCTGTTTTTTTATATACTCATTTTCCATTTTTTAAATTTGATGGAATATTTAAAGGGGTAACTGCTTTAAATATTATTCTTTACGAAGTTATTGCTTTTGTGATAGTTTTTGTAGTTTTATTTATTTTGTTTAAAATTGTATGTTTACTTACTAAAATAGTTGATAGAATCTTATCATTAATATTTTTTATTGGTATTCCCAATAAGATATTAGGTGCGTTGCTTGGTTTTATTCAAGGGATAGTAATATTATACTTTATTATTGCAATATTTAAAATTGGTACTAACATTATGGGTTATGAAATGCAACCTAGTTTGGCTGATTATATTGTTGATATTCCAATTTTAAAAAATACTTTTGGTTCTTCTTTAGAATCGTTAGATGAGATTACTTCTTTAGCTAAAGATTATGAATATACTAAAGATAAAGAACAATTTAATAAAGAAGCTTTTGATATTTTATTAAAGTATAATGTTATTTCTGAAGAAAATTTGAATATACTAATAGATAAAGGCAAAATTAAAATAGATGATAATACAGGAGGGGATTCGAATGTTGAAGAAACTAACGAATGATGATGATTTTTATAAAATTATAGAGGAAGGGACTTGGTTAGTTGATTTTTCTGCAACTTGGTGTGGACCTTGTAGAATGCTTGAACCAGTTTTAGAAGAATTTAGTAAAGATAATCAAGTACTACAGGTTGATATTGATCAATTTAGTGAACTAACTTCTAGTTTTGATATTATGAGTGTTCCAACATTGATTGTTTTTAAAGATGGTAATAAAGTTGTTCAAGATGTTGGTTATAGAAGTTTAGACCAATTAAATGAATTGGTTAAATAAAAAAGTGTTAGATTTTCTAACACTTTTATCTTTTTATTCGATATATTTTAACATCCTCGTCGCCTTGAGCAGTTTTTTCTTGTTGTGTTTCAGGTATGTATACTTTGACTGCTGTATGATGACCTTTTTGTTGAACATCGGAAATTCTTAATTCATCTGGATCTATACCTTTTGTTCTACGATATTGTGAAACCATTTCTGTTAAGCATACACTTGATATTGACATTATATGCTGACTTAAAGCTTGATAGTTGTCTGTATCTATACATTCTATATAGAATTCACGCATTTCTGGAGTAATTAAAACAGGAGCTAGTTCGTTTGCGACTAAATGAGCGTTTAGAATTATTCTTCCTGTACGACCATTACCATCTTCAAATGGATGTATTCTTTCGAATGCAATATGGAATTTTGCTTCTCTATCACAAACAGCTCTTAAATGAGCAATTTTTTGTTTTTCGTCATCGACACCTTCAGTAAATGGAGGGATGCCTTGCGCCCAAACATAATTATAATTATGAAGTAGCTCTTGCATTTTTATTGGAACTAATTCTTTAGGACATGTCTTGAATGGAGCGTTTATTATGTCGTTGTCTGTTGTTTTGAATCCAGTATGAATTCCTGAATTTTTATTTACTTTTGCATTTATTTCAATTATTTCCGGAATACCTATTGATTTTAAACCTAAAGCGTAAGCATATGCTTCGTTATTTCCTTTTTTTAAATTATATGCTTTTTTATCAGCAGCAACTTTTAAACTTACTAGGTCTGCTAATTCTTTTACTTTATCGATTAGAGATTCATTTTCGTATGGAGCATCAGTTAATTTGCCTGCTAGGCGAGCTTGTTCTATTTCGTATTTATTACGATAAGGTCTTACAGCTCCTTTAAAATATGGTATGAAATCATCGATACATAGTGAATAATCTTCTTCATCTTCGTCTAGGATATATCTTTCTTTTGGTACAGAATATATTTTTTCTAATACTGTAGCTATTTCACTGTATCTTGTTTTTAATAATTCTAAATCTTCTTTAGAACCATTTTCTAATTTAGTAGCATAAGCACAATTACTTTGAGACATGAATTCACTTAGCCTTTGAGCTAGTTTTTTACTTTCTTCGAATTCTTTTTCAAATGAAAGACTACTGTGTGCAAATGATTCACCAAAGTTTTTTCTCATGTAAGTATAAAAGAAATTTGCGTTAAAATTTTTTCCAGCGATTCTTATAGTTTTTGCCATAATAAAAATTACCCCCTTTTTCTAATATTACATATTTTAATATTATAGAGTAGGTATGTCAAATTTTAGTACTCTTATATGAGTTTTTTTATTAATATTTTATTTTTTCAAAAAAAGTATTGCAATATTATTTTGTTATGTTATAATAAATGTAGGTGATAGGATATGTTACTCAGTGATGTGATTGAATCTCGCAGGAGTATACGCAAATATAAGAGTATCATATTAGATGAAGAAGCCTTGATGAAAGGTATTCTTGCTGGTATAAAAGCTCCAAGTGCCCACAATAGACAACCTTGGAAGTTTAAAATACTGAGTGCATCGGAGAAAAGTTCTATTGCCGATTTATTAGAAAACAAGACTAGAAATATTCCCGGGCATACCGGTCCTCATACCGCGGGTATTATTCGGAACGTTCCCCATTTAATTATGGTTTTTATCGATAACGAAGTGGTTGAGAATCGTGATATGGATATTATTTCTATTGGTGCTTGTATTGAAAATATGATTCTTGCGTATACGGATATGGGATTTGGTACTATCTGGATAGGTAATACTAACCTTATCAATAATGAAATTAAAGAGGTTCTTAATGTCCCTTATGAAACTGTTTCATGCGTAGGTGTGGGTCTACCAGATCAGTTCCCAAAGGCTAGACCGAGAAAGGACATAAGGGACGTAATGGTATGAAAAATACTATATCGATTATTGATATAGTATTTTTCTTTTGTTTTATTTTATAAATTTTTAGTTGCTTCGTTTGCAGCTTCACTATATGCTCTTAATAATCCTCCGGCACCTAGTTTTATTCCACCGAAATATCTTATTACAGCTATTAAATGATTATTAAGATTCTTTCTTTCTAAAATATTATATATTGGTAAACCTGCAGTATTTGTTGGTTCTTTATCATCTGTCTTTTTAGCAGTATTATTGATTTTATAGGCGTATGGGATATGACGTGCTTTTTTATGTTCTCTTTTTAAATTTTCTATTATTTCTTTTGCTTCTTCAACTGATGTTATTTCGTAACATAATCCAATGAATTTGGATTTTTTTATTTCGATTGTTGATTCTTTTAAAAGTTTCATGTTGTCACCTCGTTTTAATTATAACATATATTGTTTTTTTTATCATTTTACTTGTGCTATAATTATATAAGAAAATAGGTGTTTAATTATGCACGAAGATGTTATTAAATTTTTGAAATTGTTAGAGGAAGATTCCTTGCTTGAAATATTTAAAAAATATAATATTGATACTGATTATTTAGAAAGAGATATTGATTATATATTGAATACTCTTAGAGATAAAATTCATAATGATTATTTCTTATTTGTTGATAAATATATTGGTGATGAAGAATTTATTAGTGAATTAGATTTTGATAATGGGCTTGATAACTTATTTTATTCTAAACTTTTCATTTCGGATGAGTTTTATTATTCTTTATTAGATTACTTTTATCGTGATAAGGAATATACTGATGTTCATGGAGCTATTTTTGATTTAAATGACTTAAATTATTATTTGAATAATGGTGTTTCTATAGATGATATTTTGAAAAAATTTGAGATTTTAGGTAGTTTTCAATATGATATATATATTCTTTATCCTGATAAAGTCGATTTGTTAGTTGAACATTCTTATAGTATTAGTCCTAAGCTTGCAGCTTTAATGATTTCCAATAACAATTATAAATATTTGGGAAAATATTTTAGATATTCTAATAATTTTAAAGCTGATTTTTCTAATTTATTAATTGAATTATCTAAATGTGATTTTGATTTTAAGGCTTTTTTTGAATATATAATTACTATGTATATGAATGATCATGATATTTCAATTTTGAATGATGAAAATATTGTAAAAAGATTTATTGATATAGGAGGTAGTAAAGCTTTAGTTTTAGCTTCTAATCCTTCTGCTGATTTAGTTAATTATTCTGACTTTTCTTTTTATGATTATTCTTTATATGATGGGTCTTATAAAAAAAGTTCTCCTTTATTATTAAATCTTTTACAGGATGGTAAAATTGATGCTTTAATGTATGCTTCTAAAGAAGCTGTTAATGAGGATGTTATAAACTTTATTCAAAATAATAATATTTCTTTAGAAAGAATTAACTCTTTTACTAATATTTTAGATTCTTTTCCTCTTGCTAGATATTTTGTAGTAAATAATGATTATTCATTAATAGGTGGTTTGACTTCGGTATTGACTGATATTAATTGTTTTAATTATGTTTTAGAACTTGTTAAAAGTGGTATATATCAGTTAAAAGATGATTATAGGAATTCTGAGGAAATTAATTTTTTATATTGTGTTGTTTCTCGTGATTGGGATAAATATCGTTCTTATAGTAGCTTTTCTATTTCTTTACCTGTTGCTTTAGAACTTATTGATAATGGTCTTACAGTGGATGATTTTGCTATTAATCTTTCTCGTAATACTAATAAAAATGTTTTCATTGAGGCGTTTGTACAAAAGGGAATGTATTTGCCTTTACTTTATTCAAACGATAAAAATTTAGTTAATAGTTATTTGGATTATATTACATATAGTATGTATGAAGAAGCTATTTCTAAATATGGTAAATGTGATTTGTCTAAAGATATTATATATAAGTTTGTTAATGAAGGCCATTACGATGTATTAGCTACTGAAAATTTGTATTTAAGTGATTTTGATTTAGAAAAAATAGGTTTAAAAGATATTTCATATGAAAAATATATTTCTTTGCCATTAGTTGTTCAGAATATTCCAATATTAAAAGAAAAATTTATTGAGTATGATTCTAGTTATTTGATGGATTTATTAAAGAATAATCCTACTCGTTCTGTTATTGAAAAAGCTATTTTAAGCGGTATTTCTTTTGATGATATTCTTCCATATATTAATGATTTTACAGATTTATCTCTTGATTCAGTTGTATTTCTTTTAAAAAAAGGTGATGATAGAGGAATTAAGTATTTGCATTTTTATGGGAATGATTGTAAGGAAGCAGTTGATTTATATTATAGTTTATTGAATGGTTATTTACCTGATTCAAAGGATTTATGTTCTTCGGCGATTTTTAATTCATTATTGATGAGAAAATACATTTTAAATAATAGATTTGAAATACTTGATGTAATTAATAATTTTTCTGATGAAGATATCGATTTTTTATTTGAATCAGGATATAATTTTGAAATGTTTAAAAAGCATCCTGTTATGAATGCTTTAGTTATTAGTAGATTTATTAAAATTGAATATGAACAAGAACTTGTTAATCTATTTGTAAAATTATCTGAGAGTAATTCTAGTCTTTATATTTATGATAGTTCTAGTATTATTTTAAAAATGTATAGAACTGGTTTTAATAAGAATAGTATTGTAAAAATGCAAAAGATTATTGGTGTTAGTGATAAAGTACTTCTTGATGAAATTGATGAAAATGAATATGTTCTTTTTAATTATGTTGATTTGTCTTCTAGTACTATAAATAATAAAGTTTTACTTACTAAATTGTTAAAATATTTAAGTGTTGATAAGATACGTGAAATTATTAATTCTTATTCTATAAATACTGATACTAAAATTTTTCTTATAAGAAAAATGGTTATAATGGGATTTTATGATTTTATATCATATTATTATGACAGAATTGAAGAAGATGTTTTGAAAAAAGCTTTATTAGGTGGCTATTTTCCTGAAGAACAGATTCTTACTAATAAATATTTTAATTCTTTTATTAAGAAAATCAGTTTTTCAGATGATGAGTTAATGTATTTACGAAGTAGAATTGATTCTGACTCTAGATATATTATCTTTTTTTCTGATATTGTAAATAATTATCATTCTTTGGCTTCGTTTGTTAGAAAAAATCCTGATATTATAAAATTGTTAAATGTTGAACAGAGAAGAGATATTAATTTATTAAAGATTATTGCTAGAGAACAACCTGAATTATGTAGTAAGTTATTTTATTATGATATGAGTTCTAATTCAGTTGTTGAACTTATAAAGGAAAATCCTTTAATACTTAGTTATATTGATGCTCGATATTTAAATTCTGAAGTGGTAAAGGAAATTGTTTCTTTTTATCCTAGTGTTTTAGATTATTATCATGGCTATGTAGATGATGATTATGTTTTATTAGCTTTTAAGAGTGGGTATAATTTTTCTTTTAAATCTTCTTCACATACTGTTTCAGTTGCTTTAAAAAATGGCGTTGAGGTTGATAGGGAAATACTTAAAAATCTAGGAATACAATCTTTATTACAGATAGGAAAAGATTTAATTAATGAAGTTGATGATTCTTTATATTTATTACTTAAGGATATACTTTCTGAAATTTATAGTGAGAATAAATATGATTTTATTTATGATTTTACAATTTTTTTTAGAAATAATTGGTATATTGATGGACCTTTTAAGGAATTTCTTAATTCTTTTGGAATTGATGCTTCGTTGTATTATAATTTTGACTATTCAAGTAAAGAAAACTTTACTGTTTTATTGAGGTTGAATGAATTACCTAAAGAAAAAGAATCTTTAACGATTATAGATGATATACTTAATTCTTGTTCTGATAAAAAATATGTAGTAGAGTGGTTTGCTAATAATTTTACTGATTTGGAAATATTTATTCAAAAAAAATATGATATGGCTAAGAAGTATTTTTTAGATGATCCTTTGTTTTATATTAAATATGTTGATTGTAATGATCAAGATATTATTAATAGTGTTACAAATATTATAGATGATTATCCTTCTTTATATAAGTATGTTCCTTCTATTTTAAATAATAAAGAAATTATATTTAAACTAATGAAAAAGGATTCCGCTTCAAGCGTTTATTTTTACTTAAGTGATACTTTTAAAGATGATATTGATATTCTTGATTATGCTATGAAACTTGATGAAAGTACTTTTGCATATGCGAATCATTCTTTAGATATTATTGTTAGGTATGCAAAAGATCATTTGTTAGAATATCCTATTGTATTTACTTTTATACCTAATTTGATAAATGATAAAGAGACTGCTTTAAAGCTGGTTGAATATAAAAATGGTTGTGTTTATAATTATTTACCTGATTTTTTAAAGAAAGATTTTGATTTATGTTTTACTGTTCTTGATTATAATTCTGATTTAATATTTCTATTTCCTAATACTATGGAAAGATATAGGGAATTAGTTTTAAAGGCTTTGTCTATTAATGGTTATTATTTAACTAGAATTTCTTCTTTAATTGAAATAGATGAGGAAATGGTTGTGGCTGCTTTAAAAACTGCTCCTTCAATTTTATTTCAACTTCCTCTGGAATTTTTGAATGAACGTACTTTTGCTTATATAGATGATTTTTCGACTATTGATAGACATTTATTATCGGTTTCTAAAGTTTTGAAGATTATTCATTTTTCAAATTTTGATATTAATAATAAGAATAATTGTTTTTTCGTTGCTGATTTTTTACTTAGTAATTTGAAGGATTTTAGATTAATAGATAAAAATGATAATGTTATTAGAAGTGTTTTTGCAAATGCTATTAATTCTTACGATAGTGATTTGACTAATGAAAATGGTTTTACTTTCAGAAAGATTGTAACAGTTTTACCATTTATTGATCTTGAAATATTTGATAGTGATTTACAAATTGTTTTTAAGAATGCTTTATTTATTTTAAAATCTAATGGTAAATTAAATACTTTAGAAAAGAATCCTGTTTTTAATTATGATGTTGTTAAATATATTTATCCGTTATTTGGTCTTGAATTTGTACTTGATGTTATTAAATATAATACACCTGCTGTTTCAGTGATATCTAAAGAAATAAAAGCTAATAATGCTAATTTACTTAGTAGTTATTATGATATTGTTTGTCGTTATAATTTGTTTGATAATGATGATAAAAGAGTTCATTATGCTTTTAGGAATTTTGATAAGTATAAAGAGTTAATAATTGATATTTGTAATTCAAATTATGAATTAAGTGAAATTGATATTTCTAATCTTAGAAAAGTTATTATAGGCAATAATTTGTATGATATTAAAACATATGATGAACTTAAACAATATGAAAAGAAAACACAAGATTTTTGGATGATTAAATTAAATTCGAATAATATTGCTGAAATTAAGAATGTTTTAGCTACTTTATTTGGATATGCTGATATCGCTTCTTTAGCAAAAGATTTTAATAATTTCCAATTAAATAATTATTTAAATCTAAAAACTTTACGAGAAGATATTATAGAATGTTATGGTTTGGAAAGAGCTAATCAAATATTTAAAGAATGTTTTTACAATAAGAAAGATGTAGCTATTATTACATTAATGAGTAGAATTATAGAATCTCAAAATATCAATGAATTAAAAGATTTAATGACTAAACTTATAAATGACAATGCAGGAGTTTTAGATTATTGTGATGAAGTGAGAAATATTATTGCTAAGATTAGATTGTTACATAATTATCAATTTAATGGAAGACTTACTAATATTGAGGATTTGAAAAGTAAACGTATTGATAAGGGTGATCCTAATAATCCTTATGGTGTTACTATTATTGAAATGAATTCTGAAAAGTTTAATTTTTTAGTCCATAGGATTTATTCTTATGATACTAATATGTCTGGTTTTAAGGAGATGTTAATTAATGATCCTTCTTTATGGACTAAGTTAGAAGGAGCTTCGACATTATCTACATCTAGTATTTCCGATAAAGGATTTTGGTTTATAAATAATAGAGATAATAATGGTGTTGTTTATTTGTTTAATAGTTTACCTAAGAGTTTTATGCTTTTTATGAATGGTAGAGATTTATTTGTTGAGCATGGTGGTTATAAGATTGAACCAACTGCTAATATTAATGCTTTTACAAATTTGAATGCTCTTAATCAGTGTAGTTGTTATAAGCATTGTTCTTATAATGAAGTAGCTGGTTTTAGAGAAGGTATGCTTCCTTGTGCTTTGGCTTGTGTTGGTGATGTACCAAATGAGGCTACAATTAGGGCTGCTAAGTATTTTAGTGATTTTCTTGGAGTTGATGTTCCAATTATTAAATTTGATGTTTATGCTTATGATACTAAGAAAGTGGAAGATTTAAAGAAAGCTAAAGCTGATTTTAAAATTAGTCCTAATTATTCGTTGATGTATTCTATATTCTTTGATGGGATACAAGAGAATAATCCAAATGTTAGTATAAAAGAAAAAGTAGATTATTGTTTAACTATTTTGAATGATAAGTATCGTAATAGTGAAATATCTTTTGATTATTTGTGTAAATCTTTATACGAGATGGAAAGCATTGTTTGTCAAATAATAGTTGATTTACCTGACTGTAAAAAAGAATTGACTCGTATTGGTCTTTTTAGAAAAACTTTAACTGTTTTAAGAGGAATGTCTAAAGAAGAAATTGTAGCTCTTGAAACTGCTAATTTGGGAGAGTCTGGAATTATGTATAGATATGATATTGATGATGATAGTTTCTTACTAAAACCAGCAGTAGATAAAAATAACTATGCTTTACAACCTTTTAGAGCTGATATTCAAGAAGCGGCTTCTAAATTACAAGAATTTTTATCTCCTGGTACTTCAGTAAGAGTTGAGAGTATTGGGGGTAAATTGAGATTTTCTAAACAAGAATTAGTGGAGATAAGTGAGGATAATTCTGATGTACTTAAGGATTGGGTTAATAAAGGTGGAGAGTTAGATTATTGTTATTCTTCTGCTTTGCTAAGAGAATATGTTATTGACTTTTTACTATGTAATTTTGATTGTTATGTTGGAAATTTTATTATAGATAGTTCAAATAATTTGAGAGGAATTGACAAAGAACAATCGTTTAGGTTTATAAGTGATGATAGAACATTGAATGCAGATTATTCTTTTACTCCTAATGGTAATCATCGTATTCCTATTTATCAAATATTATTTACTAGGTATAGGAACGGAGAAATAGATCTTGATTTATCTGTTATTACTGATACAATAAATAAAGTTAAACTTTTAAGTGATGATGATTATAAGGATTTATTTAGAAAATATGCCGTTTCTTTAGGTAAAGATAAAGCTGATCAAGTATTAGAGTTGATTTTGAAAAGAAGAAATGATGCTATTATTAAGATGGAAGAGTATGTTTTAGAATTAGAGAATCTTAAAAAGAGTGGAGGAGTTACATTATGAGTAATGAAAAAGAAAAGTTGATTTCTTTAAAAGAAGGATTGAAAATTGTTAAAAGGTATGATGAAAATGATGAATTACAATTTGTTGATTCGCTTTTGGATGGTGAAGATATGAATGAAGTAATATCAAACTCTCTTTTTGCAGAAATGGTTCATAGTAACGTAACTTCTTATACCACTTCTGATGAAAAGAAAAAAGCCAAAAAAAGATAGATATATGAAATAATAATTATTCTTTATGTTATAATATTGTAAGGTGATAGTATGTATAACATTCTGTTTGTATGCTATGGAAATATTTGTAGAAGTCCTATGGCTGAAATGATTTTTAAAGATCTTATATATAAGAATAGTAAACGTTATATGTTTACTTGTGCATCAAGAGCTACTAGTATAGAAGAACTTGGTCATGAAATGTATCCTCAAGCAAGACAAAAACTTGTTAGTGAGGGAGTTACTTGTGAAAGTCATAAGGCTACTCAAATAAAAAGAGAAGATTATAATTTATATAATTATATTATTGTAATGGAACAGAGAAATAAAAGAGATGTTATACAAATAGTTGGACCTGATGTTGATAATAAAATTCATTTATTATTGGAATTTACTGGTAGTAATAAAGATATAGATGATCCGTGGTATAGTGGAGATTTTGATACTGCTTATAATGAAATTAATGAAGGGTGTTTAGCTCTTTATAATTATTTGTTAAATAAGGAGGTAGATGATGAAATTTAAAGATAAATTAGCTTTAGTACCTCATAAACCTGGTTCTTATCAAATGAAAGATAAGAATGGGAATATTATTTATGTTGGAAAAGCTAAAGATTTGAATAAAAGACTTTCTTCTTATTTTAATAGGGTTCATACTGGTAAAACGGCGAAAATGGTTAGTTTAATTGAGGACTTTCAATATATTGTAGCTTCTTCTGAACTTGAAGCATTTATAATAGAAATTAATTTAATTAAGGAATTTAATCCTAAGTATAATATTATGCTTACTGATGATAAGAGTTATCCTTATATTGAGTATATTAGTGATCCATATCCTAAACTTAAAGTATCAAGATATCTAAATATTAGGAAGAAAGATGGAAAAAAACTATTTGGTCCATATCCTAATGCTTATGCTGCTAGAAGAATAGTAAACTTGCTTAATAGATTATATCCTCTAAAAAAGTGCGAAGGTAATCCTAAAGAAGTATGTTTATATTATCATATTGGTGAATGTTTAGGTTATTGTAGTAATAAAATAGATAAAGATAAAATAGTTGATATGGAAAATGAAATACTATCTTTTTTAAGAGGTAATGATGAAATACTTAGAAATAAGATTATGGATAAAATTACTAAGTATAGTGAAAATTTAAACTTTGAAATGGCTTTGGATTTAAAGAAAGAATTAGAGTATATTGATATTGTTTTAGATAAACAAAAAGTCGAATTGCATGATTTTGTTAATAGAGATGTTATTTCTTATTTTGTTGATAATGGTTATTTATCTATTGAAATATTATTTATTAGAAATGGTAAGTTATTAAATCATAAGAATGAAATATTTCCAATTAATTTAGATATTAATGATGATATTGAGTATTATATTGCTAAATTTTATAGTAGAAATGAGATCCCAAAAGAAATTTTAATTCCTGATTCATTAAATATAGAAAATTTAAAATCTGTAGTTAATACTAACTTTATTATTCCGCAGAAAGGTGTTAAAAAAGATTTATTAGAGATGGCTTTTGATAATGCTAAGCTTAATTTGAATAATAGATTTGAAGAAATAAAAAAAGATGAAGTTATGACTAGTAAAGCTAATGATGAATTAGCTAAGATATTAGGTTTGGATTCTATTTATAGAATTGATGTTTTTGATAATTCAAATCTTTTTGGTAGTTTTGCTGTTTCTGGTATGGTAGTATTTATTGATGGTAAGCCTGCTAAAAATGAATATCGTAAATATAAAGTTTCAGTTGATGTAAATGATGATTATAATACGATGAAGGAAATATTATATAGAAGGTATCAGAGAGCTTTAGTTGATAAAACAAGTCTTCCAGAGTTGATTATTGTAGATGGAGGAGAGAATCAAATTAGAGCTGCAAAAGAAATATTAGAACTTTTACATCTTAATATAATGGTTGTTGGTTTAAAAAAGAATGATAAACATAGAACTAATGACTTGATTTCTTCTGATTTAAGTGTTATTAATATAGATAGAATGAGTAACGTATTTCATTATTTGACAAGAATGCAAGATGAAGTACATAGATTCACTATAAATTATCATAGAACACTTAGAAGTAAAGGCAGTATAAGTAGTGTTTTAGATGATATTGAAGGGATTGGGCCTGTTAGAAAGAAACAATTAATAAAAAAATTTGGTAGTATAGCGAAAATGAGAGAAGCAACACTTCAAGAAGTAGAGGAAATATTACCAACTAATGTAGCTATCGAATTAAAAGAATACTTGGATAGTAAATATAATAAAGAATAGAAATGTGGTGTTTTATTTGAAACTGACTTATAAGTTTAATAATGATGAAAAGAAAATAGATATTGAAAAGAAAGAATATTTTATTCCAAATACTGTTGAAGTCTTTTTTAGAGAAGGAGATTCTATATATGTTGATACTAATGATTATGTTTATATTAATCAATTGTTAGTTGAATCTCCTACTGGTATTAAAACTTATGCAACTGTTTCTGGTACTATTGAAAGAAAACAAGATTCATTAGTTATTACTAATGATAAAAATGATTCAACATTAAATAGCGAAGCTTCAGTATCGATAATTGAAGATATTAAGAAAGATGAAATAATTAGTGTATGTCAGGAATTAGGAATTTCTTTTGAAAATAGATTAATAGTAAATAAGTTAAAAGCTAATAGTAAGGTTTTAGTTGTTAATGGAATGGATATTGAGCCTTATCAATTTAATAATAATTACTTATTTCAAGATAATGTTAAAAACTTATTAGAAACAATTAATTTATTATCTAGAAGATTTAACTTAGATGCTTATCTTTTATTAAATAAATATGATGATAATAATGTTTATGCTGTTAAAACTTTGATTAGTAGTTACCCTAATATTAATTTTATAGTAATTAATGAAGTTTTTCCTTATAATACTAATGGTGTTATTGCTAAAAAGTATTTTAATGAATATAAATTAGAAGAAATATTATTTTTGGATACTTTGTCTTTATATAAAATATTTGTCGCTTTAAAGGATAGGTTACCTGTTAGTCAAAGATATATTACTGTTATGTTAGATGATCCTACAAAAGCTTATGTTATTAATACAAAGTATGGTGCTAATTTAAAAGAAGTTATATTAGATACAATCAATCCGATTATTGATAATAAAGATATTTATTTAAATAATTTTATGAGAAAAGTTAAGTGTTCTAATATAGAGGCTCTTACTGTTACTGATAATGTTAAAACAGTATTTATATTTGAAAAAGATGATTCTGTTCCATCTAAGTGTATTAAATGTGGTAAGTGTGTTGATGTTTGTCCTATGGGACTTAATCCTCTAAATAAGAAATTAGATTCTACTTGTATTAGGTGTGGATTATGTAATTTTGTTTGTCCGGCAAATAGAAATTTAATTAGTAGGGAGAAAGAAGAAGTATGAAAAAAGGGTTTGTAAAGAAAAATAAGATATTTGGTATTAATATGTTATACTTAGTTAGTATACTTCCTATTATAATATTTTCTTTTTATAAAAATGGGCTAATGGTTTATAAGTCTGGGGAGTTAAGTTTGTTTTTATCACTACAATATTTAATTATTCCTATTATAATTGTAATACTTAGTTATGTATTTGAGACATATTATTATTTATGTATAAAAAAAGATGAAGATAATAATAATATTATTAATTCAATTATTCCTTATATTAATACATTGTGTTATTTGGTTACAGGACCTGCTAATAAACTATATATTACTATTCCTTTAATAGTAGTTTTAGATGTTGTTATGAAGTTTCTTGATCAAAAAGTATGTGTTAATAGGGTTGCTTTATATAAATGTATATTGTTTTTAGTTTTAAGTTTAATGAGTTTATATAGTAATATGAATTATCATGAAGTTACTTTGAAAGTTGTTGAAAGTGACCCAGCTAAATTATTCTTAGGTATGGGTGTTGGTGAGATAGGGGTTACATCAACTTTGCTTGCCATAGTTGGTTATATCATATTATTATTTAATTCTTATTATAAGAAGGATATTCCTATTATTTGTTTAGTAAGCTATGCTTTAGTGAGTGTACTTTTATATTTTGGTAAGGTTGTAACATTTAATGAATTACTAGTTAATACTTTTAATAGCGGATTTGTGTTTATTGCAGTTTTTGTTGCTTCTTTATCGACTGCAACTCCGGTTGTTAGAAGTGGTAGGATTATTTATGCTATTTTAGTAGGAATCGTTGCTGCAGTAATGATTAATTTAGTTAGATTTAATATTGGTGTTTATTTTGGAATACTTGTTATTAGTTTTTTAACACCTTTACTTAATAAATTTAAACTATCAATAGAATGATTTTTAGTCATTCTTTTTTTGTGTAGACTTTTTTTAAAAAAGTATTTATAATTTAATGGTATTGATTGGGGTGTATTAAGATGAATGTAAATGATTTTGATTATGAATTGCCTAATGAATTAATTGCACAAACTCCTTTAAAAGTGAGAGATTCTTCAAGATTATTGGTTATGGACAAAGTTACTGGAGAATTAAAACACGAGCATTTTACTAACATTATTGATTATTTACATAAAGGTGATGTTTTAGTTCTTAATGATACTAAGGTTATTCCTGCAAGATTGATTGGCATTAAGGAAGAAACTGGTGCTGTTATAGAACTTTTGTTACTTAAGGATTTGGGTTCTAATAAATGGGAATGTTTATCTAAGCCTGCTAAAAGATTGAAGATAGGGACTATTATTTCTTTTGGTAATGGGGAATTAAAAGCTAAAGTAGTAGAAAAGTTTACAGAAGGTTTGGTTCATGTTCAGTTATTATATGAGGGGATTTTAATGGAAATATTGGATAGACTTGGAAGTATGCCTTTGCCACCTTATATACATGAAAAACTTGAAGAGAATAGTAGATATCAAACTGTATATGCAAAAAATATTGGTAGTGCTGCTGCTCCAACTGCTGGTCTACATTTTACTCCTCAATTATTAAAGAAAATAGAAGATAAAGGTGTTATTATTACATATGTAACTTTGCATGTTGGATTGGGGACTTTTAGGCCTGTTGAAGTTTCTAATATATTAGATCATCATATGCATAGTGAGTATTATGTTATGAATGATACAACTGCTAGTATTTTAAATGATGCAAAAAAAGATGGAAGGCGTATAATTGCTGTTGGTACTACAAGTACTAGAACTTTAGAAACAATTGCTACTAATAATAATGGTGTTTTTAAAGCTTGTTCTGGTAATACTGATATATTTATATATCCTGGTTATGAATTTAAAGCTATCGATTGTTTAATAACTAATTTTCATTTACCTAAAAGTACTTTGGTTATGTTAGTTTCTGCATTATCTAGTAGAGAAAATATATTAAACGCTTATAGAATTGCTGTTTTAGAAAAATATAGATTTTTTAGTTTTGGAGATGCAATGTTTATTACTAATGATTTAAAAAACGACAAAAAAATGTAAAGTGTCGTTTTTTATATGGCATTTTTTGTTGCATAATTTTTTCATTTTTTATTATAAAAGATATAAAAAGGGGAGTATTTATGAAAAAGAGTAAAAAGTTTTTTAGCATTTTGGAAAAAATACTATTTTTGTTAGGGACACCAGCAGCTTTTTTAAAAACTGGGGCTTTAATAAAAACTAATATAGTATAAGAATCTAGTGATAAATCGAATGAGAATACTGTTGGATATGAAAATATTGGGATAAAATATAATACTGTAGTTCATACTAATAATTTTGTTGTGTTACATGTTAGTACAAGTGATTTTAATGAATATTAGTGCTGTAAAAGCTAAACTAGAAAAGTGTGATGAATTAGATATTAGTGTCGGTTTAATATTAGATACTAAAGCTTACGATTTAGCTCAAATATATAAAGATGTTGATTATTTACAAGCAATTGTTAAAGATTATAAGATTGATTTACCTGTTTATTGTAATATTGATGGTGTTATGGAAAATAAAAATCTTAATAATGCTCAAAGGAAAGAAATTATAGAAGCTTTTGTTAGTAAAGCTGAGAGAAGTGATATGTATTTAGGAATGTATGGTAAAGATTCAAATTTAGTGGATTGTAATCGTTTCATATATGACTTAAGTAATTATGATTGTTTTTTAGTTCAAGATAGTAGTCAAATTAAATTTGATGGTACTTATACTATTCATAAAGATTTACAAGGTAGTATTACAGCTAAGGAAGATTTATCAAATATAATATTAAAAAAGGGTTTAAATTCATCTCACAAATTAGTATATAGTTCTTCTTATAGAGTTCAACTTGGAGATACTTATCATTCTTTAGCTTTACAATTTGGTCTTAGTGAAAATGATTTGATTTTTTATAATAATGACAAAAGTGAGTTAAATGTTGGGGATGTAATATTAATTCCTAATTTGTATAAGACAGTTGATACAGTAAGTAATAATGTTACTTATAGCTATGCTGTTGCAAGAGGAATTGACATAAGTAATTATCAAGTTAATATAGATTGGAATAGAGTTAAGGAAACTTCTGATTATGTTATAGTTGAAGTAGCTAGAGATCCTCGTAATTATATTGATAATAGTGGTTCATATATAGAAGAATGTACTAATCAGATAATTAATGTTGTGAATAATGATATAAGTTTAGGTTTATATTTTTGTGTTTCTTCAGATATGAAAGTATCTGTCTATGAAGAAAGATTAGATGAATATTTTTCTGTTTTAAATAAGGAAATGGAAAATAATGGAATTGAACTTAATAGGGAGAATATTTCTGTATTTTTAGATTTTGAAGAGTATTTTAGTGGTAATGATTATTATAGATTAATGGAAGTATTCGAACAAAAATGTTTGGGAAATGGTTTTTCTAAAATAGGAATTTATGGAAATGGTCATACTTTAAGTTTGATTAATGATTCTTTGAATAAGAATGGAGAACATATTGATTTAAATGATACTAATTGGTATGTATGGAAGTCTGGTGGTCCACAATATTCTACTAATGAAAAATTGAGTTATGATGATGTTACTTTAGATGAAATTGTGGAAGTTGAATCTTCTTTAGAAGATGGATATACTCCTGTAATGAAACAAGTTACTAATGTATGTACTGATACGGGAGCTAGTAATGATATGAAACATTGCGATGTAAGTTTTTTATATGATTATTCTGTATTTGGTGATGATTTTATTGATAAGGTGGATTCTGAGTATGTTGCTGGTACTATTGAAATTGATTTAAGTAATTATCCTGATTTACCGGTTGCTAAAGTCTTAAACTGTGTTGATTTATTATTATCATGTGCATATATTATTGTAGCTGTTAAATTTGTTGGTAAAAAATTGTTTTTAGGATTAAAGAATAAAAATAGTGTTAAAAAATTAGCTAAATAAAAACAATAGAAATTTGTTTCTATTGTTTTTTTAATGTCCATGGACTTAATTCTTTATCAGGACAAAAAGCTTGATGGTATATTTTTTCTAATAATATTAAGTTAATGTTATAATAACCAAATTCTTCTTCTATTCTTCTTTGTACTTCGCTCATTTTTGATTCTTCTTCGTATATTTGAAGACATTTTAAATTAGGATCGGCAACTAGTATGAAAAATACTAATTGTTCTAATATACTATTTAAACCTATAGTTTCTTTTTGGATATTGCAACTATATGCAACTGTGTGTAAATTATTTATTGCGTGTGTTTCATTAAGCCATATTGTTGCTTTTTCTTGTAATTCTTTATATCTTTTTTGACTTAATGGAGATAGATTTTTGAATAAAGGTACGATAGCTAGTAGTTTTGTTGTGTAGTCTTGTCTTACATCAGTAATTAATTCATATTTACTTGTAAATTTCTTAAAATATATTTCTTCAAATTTTAATAGTTGACTATCATAAAAACCTATTAAACTTCTTACTTTTGCTTGATATTCCATTATTTCAATACTGCGTTTTTCAATTAATTCTTCTTTTTTACGGATATCTTGCTCGCTATTTATTTCTTTAATAGTTGTTATATTTCTTTTTAAAAATTCTTTATATATTACTAAGTCTGGGTCAGAACTCATTATTAAATATATTATTCTTTCATCGTAATTTGGTAATTCTATGTGAATTTGTGGATTTGTTAAATATCTTAATGTATTTAAATATTTTGATAATTTATTTGAAACGAGATTTAATAGTGTTGGTTCTTGATTGCTTTCTTGTTTATAATATACTTTTTTAGATATTCTAACTAAATCATCTTCATTTAAATTTTCGAAATTTTTGAAACTTCTTGCTTTTTGATATAGTTTTTGTTTTATTCCGTCGGCACTTATTTCATTTGATATCATTTTAATTTCCCCTTTTTGCGAGGATTATTATAATTCTTTTTTATAAAAAAGCAAGTTTTAATATAATATTATTTATGTTATAATCTATTTGTTTAAGGCGGGATTTTATGAAGATTAAATATAACCTATTAAAAGAAGATAGTAAAACTAATGCTAGACTTGGAAAGATTGAAACAAATTATGGCACTTTTGAAACACCTATGTTTATGCCAGTAGGGACTGCTGCTACTGTTAAAACATTGTCTGTTGAAGAACTTAAGGATTGTAGAGCTGGAATTATTCTTTCTAATACGTATCATTTGTGGTTGAGACCTGGCGAGGATGTTGTTAATAAAGCTGGTGGATTGCATCAATTTATGAATTGGGATGGTCCTATATTAACTGATAGTGGGGGATTTCAAGTGTTTAGTTTAGCTTCTCCTAAAGATATTAGTGAAGAAGGAGTTAAATTTAAAAATCATTTAAATGGAGATAATTTGTTGCTTACACCTGAAAAATCAATCGAAATTCAAAATAAATTAGATAGTGATATTGCTATGAGTTTTGATGAATGTATTGGTTGGCCAGCTAGTTATGAATATGTAAAGAATAGTGTTGATCGTACACTAAGATGGGCTAAACGTGGGAAAGATGTTTTTAATAATGAAAGACAGTCATTATTTGGTATTGTTCAAGGTGGAGAATATGAAGATTTAAGAAAACATTGTGCTGTAGAACTTTCTAAAATGGGGTTTGATGGTTATTCAATTGGTGGGACTTCTGTTGGTGAAGATAAACCAACAATGTACAAAATGGTAGGTTATTCTACTAAGTATTTGCCTAAAGATAAAGTTAGGTATTTAATGGGAGTTGGAGATCCTATTGATTTGGTAGAAAATGTATGCCGTGGTGTAGATATTTTTGATTGTGTAAGTCCAACTAGATTAGCTCGTCATGGTCATGTTCTTACTAAATATGGAAAAATTAATATAAAGAATGCTAAGTATAAAGAAGATTTTTCTCCTTTATCTGATTTTTGTGATTGTTATACTTGTAGAAGTAAATATAGTAAAGCTTATATAAGACATTTAATAGTTGCTAATGAAACCTTAGGAGCTAGATTAATTTCTATTCATAATATAAGATACTTAATACATTTAACTGAAGAGATGAGAGAAGCTATTAAAAATGATAGAATGTTAGAATTTAGAGAAGAATTTATAAAAGATTATTATGGTGAAAAGGGTTTACCTTATAAAGAGACACCTATTGAGAAAGATACAACTAATTAGTATCTTTTTTGTTTAAATTTTATTATTATGTGATATTATATAATAGGAGGATAGTGATAGTATGAATGGTGATGTTAATAATCAAAAAGATACTCAAAGTAGTAATAGTGTAGAACTTTTGGAACCTATTCTAAATGATAAAAGTATTGCTAATAAAGCAAAAGTATTTGTTAATAATTTAAAAAATCCTAATAAGAGTAAAAAGACTATTATTATGTTTTTTGGAGTATTAGTTCTATGTATAATTATTGTTTTATTTGTTTCTATGCAAAAGAAATATAATAATGGGGGTTCTTTAATTAATGAAGATGGTACTTTATCTTTTGAAACTGGTACTACTTGGGGAGATTCTTATGCTCTTTTTATTCAAAAAGAGATGTCTGATTATATACAATATGATATTTCTTTAGTTGATTTAGATTTTAATGGAACACCTGAAATGTTGGTTAAATACCAAGATAAGAGTAATAATGATACTTTGAAAATTTTTTATATTTCTGATAAAGAAGTCTTTAGTACTAAGTATTATCATTTATATTCTTTACATATGTTATATTCTGTAGTTGATAAAAGTGTTGGTTGGTATATTTTTATTTCTTCTAATGGTGATTATGGAGCTTATACTAGTTTAGATAAGGTTATTAATGGTAAAGCTTTTGATTCTGATATTAAAGTTACTACTGATAGATTATTAGAGGAATATAATAAAGCTTATGTAGATGGTAAATATAAATTAGTTTTCTATCAAGTTAATACTAGTAATTTTGAAGTTGATATGAAGACTATTATAGGAAGATATACCACTTATGAAAAAGATATTAATACTGCGATTGATAAACTAAAGAGCGAAAATTCTTCTAAAGAGTATGTTTCATCTGGGGATGAAGATAAATATCAAAATGTTGATGCTATTGCTGTAAAAGGGCGCAGGATATCTTTTGGTACTTATACTGGTTCGTATAAAGGTGAGAATGATGATATCTTAGTTAATGAGTTGATTATTAAAAGAGATGGTACTATCATTTATAATGATGTTTTGTATAAATTCGATGTAGGATATGATAAGATCGTTTTTAATAACGACCAGGTATTAGAAATTACAGGCAATAATATGTTTATTTATAATAACGTTAATTATATTTATGCTTTTGATGAAAATGGGAATAAAGTTTGATTTAAAAAGACACTTTTGTGTCTTTTTATCTAGTATTTTTTTTATTTATTCCAATAATACTTCCTAATGTTGTTATTCCGATAATTATTAAGTAATATATTGTTCTTTTTATAGTAATTCTAAAGTCTAAGGTAATTATACTTAATATATATAATACTATTATATTAATTGTTCCTAGTTTAAGACCTTCTATATATGCTTTTTCTTCACATTTTATTCCTTTTTTTATTCCTATTATTAATGAGTAGATTGTTATTATAATTAGACTTACTATTTGATTAGTAGTTTTATTTAAAGGATAAATTAAATTTATTATAGTTAGAGTTGTTGTTGCTAATAGTATAAAAATAATAAATTTTAGTATATAAGAATATTGTTTTATTATATTCATTTAATCACCTAATTAATATTATGTTTAAAAATAATTATTTAGTACCATAATATTATTAGGTGATTTTATGTTTGATACTATTTTTAGAACTGTGTTTTTTTATTTTTTTATTGTATTTGCTTATAGAATTATGGGTAAGAGAGAAGTTGGCCAATTGGGAATAATAGATCTTATTGTGTCTATTTTGATAGCTGAATTGGTTGCTTTAAGTATTGAAAAAACTAATCAAAGTATTTGGCTTGCTATTGCACCGATTGCAGTTTTAGTTGTATTAGAGATTGTTTTAGGATATTTAAGCGTTAAATTAAGAATAGTTAATAAAGTTTTTGGTGGGAAGCCGACTGTTATAATTAATGATGGTAAGATTGTATATAAGAATTTAGTGAGTCAAAGATATTCTATTGATGATTTGTTATTGGAATTAAGAAAAAAGGGTATTTCTTCTATTGAAGAAGTTGAATATGCTTTACTAGAAACTAATGGGGAATTATCTATTTTTAAATATAAACCATTTAAACTTAAAAGTAATTTACCTTTACCTATTATTGTTGAAGGTGTAGTACAAAAAGATACATTAAAATATATTAATAAATCTTATAAGTGGTTAGAGGATGTGCTTATAAGGAATAATATTTCTTTGGATAATATATTTTATGCTCTTTTTAAAAATAATCATATTTATATTATTAGGAAGTCTTAAAAAGCACTTATAGTGCTTTTTTTAAGGTTATATAGTTTAATGTAGTAACATATATTATATTTATTATTTCTGCTATTATAAGTGAATATATTTTAAAGTTTAGTAATCCTAGAATTATTATTGCTAAGAGTTTTATTATGATACCAGTTGTACTTATTATAGTGCAATGTTTTATTTTGTTTATACCTGTTAAAGCGCTAACTAATGGTGATTCTAGGTAAAAGAGAATGAAGAATGGGGCTAGGATATTTATGTATTCTATTCCTTCTTTGGTATTATATAATATTTTTAGTAGAGGTTCTTTTAAAATGGTTATTGTTATAGTACAAAGTAAACCTATTATAAGTGATATTATTAATGATTGTTTAATTCTTTTTTTTACTATGCTTATTTTGTTTTTGCTATAATAATTTGATACTTCTGGTAGAAGAGAATTTGATATTGCTGTTATAAAAAATGATGGGAATAAAAGTGTTGATATGGTATATGTATTATATATTGCATATTCTGTTGTTATGTAGTTAATAGATAAACCTTTATATGATAATATATTTGTTAGTACTATTGGTTCTAGAAAGAAGCCTAAATTACCTAGTAGACGACCTGCTATTGAGGGAATAGATATTCCTAATATTTCTTTTATTTCATTATAATTGAATTGCAAATCTTCTTTTTTAATTTTTATGTTTTTAGGAAGAAAGAATAAAAATATTATGATAGATACTGATTCACTTATTATATTAAATAATATATATATAGTAATTGTTAATATACTTCCATATTTAGTTATTTTTGGAATAAAGGTAGATATTATTATAAGACGAAATAATTGTTCTAAAACGTTACTTATCATATGTGGTGTCATATTTTGTTTACCATAGAAATATCCTTTAATAATGTATCCTATAGATATAAAGGGTAGTGTTAGAGAACAAGCTAGAAGTGGATAATAAGTACTAGGGTTTTTTAGAAGATTAATACTAATATATTTTGAAGATAGAAACATTATTATTATAAGTATTAAGTCTAAAATAAACATTATATAACATGAATTTATTAGTACTTTTTTAGAAGATATATTTGAACTTATTCTTTTACTTATTGATACTATCATATTAAAGTTTGCTAATGTTATTAGAAGAGAGTATGTTGGTGCTATTAATGAATTGATTGTAACGCCTTCTAATCCGATATTTCTTGTATATATTATTTTTATTATTAAACCAAGTATTTTAGTAAGACATCCTCCTATAAGGAGAATAATAGTTGATTTTATAAATTTATTTTTCGTAGGCTTTTCTCCTTTATAAGTTTTTCTTTTTGTTATATAATGTAAGTGTTGAAGTATTATGTTAAGGTGATTAATATGGAAGAAATTATTATGAATTCACAAGAAGAACTTTACGATAGAATTAAACCGGCTTTAAGAAGTAAGAAAAGATTGTTAAGACAAGCTGGGTTTAAAAATATTTCAGAAAAAGATATTTGGGATTATTTACGATTTAATAAGTGGTCTTTATCTATTGGTTTAGAATTATGTGATATGGTTGATGATATTTTACATACTGATAATAATTTAATAGTTAGTTATTATCATAATAAATATATGAATATAGATGCAAAAAATGATGGACAACTTGGTGATGGTGATATTATCTTACCTAAGTTGAAATCATAATGTGATGATAGGAGATGACTTTGGTGATGACACAAAATAATGAAAAACCTGTTACTTATGATGAATTATATGAAAAAATTAAAAAAATAGTAAAAAAACAAGATGAGTTGGATGTAATTAATAATGCTTATAGTTTTGCTTTAGCTAAACATGCGGGTAAAAAAAGACGTAATGGTGATGATTATATAACACATCCTTTAGAAGTTGCTAATATTTTATGTGATTTAAATGTTGATTATATTACTCTTGCTTCGGCTCTTTTACATGAAACGATAAATCATACAGATGCGACTTTAGATGAAATAAGAGAGGATTTTGGTGAAGAAATTGCTACTATTGTAAATAGTTTGAGTAAAATTAATAGACTAGAATTATCTGATGATAAAGATTCTTCTGCTGCTTATTTAAGAAAAGTATTAATTGGACTTTCTGAAGATGTTAGAGTTTTATTTATAAAATTAGCTGATAGATTACATAATATGAGAACTCTTGATGCTTTAACTGTTGATGAGCAGAAGCAAAAAGCTAATGAAACGACTGCTGTTTTAATTCCGATTGCTCATAGATTAGGTATTAATAGTATTAAGAGTGAATTAGAGGATTTATGCCTACGATATACTAAACCGGATGTATATAACGATATTTTGGAAAAACTTGATGCTTCTAGAGAACAATTAAATGAGTATTTACTAGAGATGAAACAAAGTATTTCTGATATTCTTACAGAAAATGGTATTCCTTTTAAAATAAAGGGCAGAGTTAAATCTGTTCACAGTCTTTATAATAAAATGGATAATGGTAAGAGGTTTAGTGATATTTATGATATTTTAGCTTTAAGAGTATTTGTTGACACTGTACAAGAGTGTTATTTAACTATAGGGTTGATACATAGTAAATTTAGACCTATGCCTAGAAGATTTAAGGATTATGTTGCTAATCCCAAAGAAAACATGTATCAGAGTTTGCATACGACTGTTTTTGGTGTAGAAGGGCAACTTTTTGAAGTACAAGTAAGAACCTATGAAATGGATGAAATTGCAGAAAAAGGTATTGCTTCGCATTGGTCTTATAAAGAAAAAGGTTCTGTTAAAGTACAGAGTATGATGGAACATAAACTTGAAATGTTTAGAAATATTATTGAAGCTAATAATGGTGTAGAAAGTGATGTTGAGTTTGCTAATAATTTAAATAATGAATTACTTACTGATTTAATTTATTGTTATACTCCAAAAGGAGATGTTTTAGAATTACCTAAAGGTGCAACTCCTATAGATTTTGCATATCGTATTCATAGTGGTGTTGGCGATAGAACTATAGGAGCTATTGTCAATGATCAAATTGTTCCTTTAGATTATGAATTGCAAGATGGAGATATTGTAAAAATTAACACTGGAAAAGAAGCTAATCCAAATAAAGATTGGTTGAATTTTGTTAAAACGAGCCAGGCTAAAAGTAAAATCAAATCATATTTTAGTAAACAAGATAGAACTAATTATATTAATAGTGGTAAGGAAATGTTGGAAAAAGAAATTAGAAGAAGAAAATTATCTTTTTCTGATGTATTGACTGATGATAATCTAAATAAAGTGTTTAGGGACACTCATACAAATGATTTAGATGATTTATATTTATCTATTGGATCTTTAAGATATACAGCTGGTTATATTATTGATTTATTATTTGAAGATAAAAAAGATGTTATGGATATCTATCTAAGTAAAGTTAATAATAGAGGTAGTATAAGTAATAAGGCTTCAAAAGGTGATATAATTGTTGCTGGTACTGATGATATTTTAGTTACAATAGCAACTTGTTGTAAACCTGTTAAGGGTGATCCTATTATTGGTTATATTACTAAAGGAGAAGGTATAGCTGTCCACAAAAAGGATTGTCCAAATATAAAGAATAGTACGAGATTAATTGATGTTGAATGGAATATGAATAGTGATTCTTCTTATCTTACAGATATAACTATTAAGGTTGTTAGAGGTAAAAATCAGTTACTTGATATTATTACAAAAGCTTCTCAAAAAGATGTTTATATTGAATCTGTTAAAACTATAGAAGAATTAGATAGTACTACTTTTGCACTTACAATTAAAACGACTAGTTCTACACAATTGGAAAACTTTATTAGTGATTTGAAGTCATTGCCTTTCTTAATTGAAGTTGAAAGGAAAAGTAAATTATGAGATGTGTTGTTCAAAAAGTAAATAGATCAAAAGTAGTGGTTAATGGAGCTTTAGTAAATGAGATTGGAAGAGGATTAAATGTTTTAGTTGGGTTTACTGATACTGATACTTTGGAAGATATAAAGTATTGTGTTAGGAAGATAACAAATCTAAGAGTCTTTGAAGATGAGAATGATGTTATGAATAGAAGTGTTATCGATGAAAAAGGAGAAATTTTATCTATTTCACAATTTACTTTATATGGTGATACGAGAAAGGGTAATCGTCCTTCTTATATTAGAGCTTTAGGAGGAGAAAAGGCTAAACCTATGTATGAAAAGTTTAATGAATTGCTTAATGAGATTGTTCCTACTAAGGGCGGTATTTTTGGAGCTGATATGAAGGTAGAAATTATTAATGATGGCCCTACAACAATAATTATAGATACTGATATTAAATAAGGTGGTACTTATGAAAGATGTAGTTAAAACTTTTGTCGTTGTTTTAGTAGTTCTTGTTGTATTAACAATTACTTTTTTGGTTGTTGGAAATGCTAAATATGGATATGAATTGTTAACTACCACTAAGTTAGATGAAAAAGATCCTACGGCAGTAGTTCTTTATGACAGAATAAAAGATAAAACTGATTTAAGAAAAGCAGAATTTCTTAGTGAAGATTTGACTAGTGAGGAGATTGTTCATTTTGTTATAGATAATCTTACTAAAAATGATTATAATGAAAAAATTTATGAACATGAAAAGATAGTTTGTCAAGTTACTAAAACAATTAAATTCACTAGTAGTACTGATTGTAAAATTAGAATTATTGATAATAGTGTTTTTAGTAATTATCAAAAGAAATATTTTATTTCTGACAATGAAATAAATTTTGATGATTTTAATTATCATGGATATGATTGTAAAAATGATGGTAAAAGATACTACTGTTTAATTGATGATTATACTAATACTGTATTTGGATATTCTAGTTATGATAGTGCTTATAAATCTAATAATCAAATAGCTATTCGAGAGTATTATTTACAAATTGATTTGCGTGATATTAATAGATGTATTAATTATTTTGGAGAAGAATTTTGTAGTAATTATAAAGGAAAAGAAAAACCTTCTTTATCTGATAAAACTATTAAACAGGATGGTGTTTTATATGAACATATTTTCTTAAAAGAAGATGAATCTTTTTATTTAATTAGTAGTTCAATAGTTAATGAAGGATAGATGCGTTTATCCTTTTTAATTATTTGTTATTTTTTAATATTATAAAATGTGATATTATATATAATAGAGGTGGTATAAAATGTATCAAACGCCAAAGAAGATGTCTAAAGAGAAAAAAATAGAATTAATTGTGTTAATCGTTTTGATTTTATGGGGAATATTGTTTATTATAAATTATGTTAGATATACTGAAGGTAAGACACCTATATTGGCTTTACATATTGAAAGAAAGTATGATGATGGTGTTGTTAATGAATATATTTCTTTTGGATATGTTTATAGGGCTTATAACAGAGTTTCTATAACAAAGAAAGAAATGGTTCCTTTTTGGATTGGACTTAAAAATCCTGAGGCTTTACCTGATTTGCCTGTTGTAGATACTGATTATGAAGTTCCTGAAAATATAAAGAGATATGATAAATATAAAGGATTACTTTATTATTATAGTAGAAAAGGTGAACTATTAGGAACTTATAAATGTATAAATACTGTTTTAGGATGTAATAAAGCTTTTGGTGGATATGATCAGTATAATACAACTAATAAAGATGCTTTGACGAAACATGATCCTTATACTTTGGGGATGATTTATGAGACTTTTGCCTTTGTGGATGATTCATTAAAACAAGAATCTGAATATGGTGATTTAAATTATTCTAGAATTATTTATTTGTATAGATTTTTAGAAGATGATGAACATAAGCCAGAAATTATTGCTAAATTTGCTGATGTTAAAATGAGTACTTTGGATGAAGATTATGATATTGGTTATGGTGAAAATAATCGATATATAGTAAAAAGTATGGATACTGGTAAGTGGGGATTAATTAAGATAGATAAAGATGGTGAAATAATTAAAGAATTAGATTATGTTTATGATTCTATTAGTTATGATGAAGATACTGATTACTATATTTTGTGTAAAGATGGTATATGGTTTATATATGATTTATATAAAAAGTCTACTGTTTCGGCTGAAAGTGTAGATCCTATTTACGATGTATGGAAAAACAATAATCATACTTATTATTTTAAGACTGGACGAGATAGGACAATTGGTGATGATACTTTTGTAGATTATAGAATATTTAGAATTGATGGTAATGAGTTTTTAAATATTGAAAAAGTAACAGAAGTTTTGGCTAGAGATACTTTTGTGATGTATTTAACTAGTGAAGATAGTGTTTTACACTTTATGGATTATGGTAAAACAGAGAGATATAAAATTAAACTATATTTTTCAGAAATGCATTATGATGATTTTTCTCATCCTGCTTTTCAATTATATGCTGAGAATAAAGGAGTTTTATTATTAAGAATATATAAGGGAAGAGAATTGAAGTATGATTATGATACTAAAGCTGTAAATACTAATATATGGGATGCTAATGATTAAAAGCAAGTTTTCTTGCTTTTTTTGTTAATATTACTAAAAAGTGTTAATATTATAGCTAGTCATATGAATAAATTAAATCTATTTATTGACTAATTATTATTTTGATAGTAAAATACTTTTAGACTTTTCTTATTGAAAGACGAGTAGTATATATTGAAAATAAAAGAGAGGGCTATATGGTGGAAATGCCTTATTGGATTATATATGAAAAACAACTTTCTGATATTAAGAACGCATTAAGAGCGATAAAATAAAAATATGAGAGTACCTAAGTAAAGTAAGGTGGCACCGCGGAATTTTTCGTCCTTACGTTATTTAGGTACCTTTTTTATTTATGGAGGAGATATAATGATAACTAAACCTAAGGGAACTTATGATTTGTATGGTGAACAAATGAAAAAATGGCAATATGTTAGTCGTGTTGTTGATGAAGTAATGGAAAGATATAATTATGGAATGATTAGAACACCTATTTTTGAAAGTACGGAATTGTTTCATAGAGGTGTTGGAGATACAACAGATATAGTGTCTAAAGAAACTTATGATTTTGTTGATCGTGGGGATAGAAATATGACTTTAAGACCAGAAGGAACAGCTGGTGTTGTTAGAAGTTTTATTGAAAATAAAATGTATGGAGATACTATACAACCTGTAAAACTATACTATAATGGAACAATGTATCGATATGAGAGACCACAATCTGGAAGAGATAGAGAACTTACGCAGTTTGGGGTTGAGGTTCTTGGTAGTGATGATCCCGCTATTGATGCAGAAGTTATTTCTGTTGCTGTTAATATTTTTAAATTATTGGGGTTAAAAGGTATAAAAGTTAAAATTAATAGTTTAGGTGATACTCTATCTAGAGATAATTATAGAAACGCTTTAATTGATTATTTTGAGCCTCATATAAGTGAATTGTGTCCTGATTGTAATGAGAGATTAAAAAAGAATCCATTACGTATCTTAGATTGTAAATTTGATGCTGAAAATGACATAATTAAGAATGCTCCAGTAATGTTAGATTACTTAAATGAAGAATCTAAAAATAGATTTATGGATGTTCAAAATTATTTAGATGTTTTAGATATTGATTATGAAGTTGATCCTAAAATAGTTAGAGGATTAGATTATTATTGTCATACTGTATTTGAAATTGAAGCTACAGTTAAGGATTTTGGTTCTAATAATGTCTTAGCTGGTGGTGGTAGATATGATACTTTGGTTAGTAATTTAGGAGGTCCATCTACACCTGGTATTGGATTTGCTTGTGGACTGGGTAGGCTTGTTATGGCTTTGGATAAAGAAAATATTGAAGTACCTATTAATAATGAGTTAGATGCATTTATTTTATATGTAAATGATACTGAAAAAGAGTATGCGATGGCTTTAACGCAAGATTTAAGATTACAAGGATTACGTGTTGAAACTGAATATATGGGAAGAGCTTTAAAAGGTCAATTTAAACAGGCAGATAGATTAAATGCAAAATTTTTAGTAATACTTAATAGTGAAGATTTAGTAGGTGGAGAAATTCAAGTTAAAGATAATCATACTAAGGAAGTAACAATGGTTAAAGAAGCAGAGATTGATGATTATTTAGATATAAATTGTAGATAGGGATGAATATTATGGATTTAAAAGATTTATTTAATAATGCTCATATTGGAGATGAAGTTATTATTCAGGGATGGATAAGAAATCATCGTAAGCAAAAGGAATTTGGTTTTATTGATTTTAGTGATGGTACTACACAACAACATTTACAAGTTGTTTATGATAATGGACTTGATAATTTTTTAGATATACAAAAAATGTTAGTAGGTTGTGCTATTGAAGTTAAAGGGATATTAGTTGAAAGTTCTGGTAATCAAGATGTTGAATTAAAAGCTAGTGTTGTAACTTTGTTAGGAGATTGTCCTGCTGATTATCCTATTCAACCTAAGAGACATACTAGAGAATTTTTAAGAGAACAAGCTTATTTAAGACCTAGAACTAATCTTTTTCAAGCAGTATTTAGAGTTAGAAGTATTGCTGCTTATGCTATACATAAATATTTTCAAGAAAGAAATTATGTGTATTTTCATGCACCTCTTATTACTGCTAGTGATTGTGAAGGAGCAGGAGAAATGTTTCAAGTTACTACTTTGGATTTAGAAAGAGTTAATGGTAAACCTGATTATTCAAAGGATTTCTTTGGTAAGATGGCTAATTTAACTGTTAGTGGTCAACTTGAAGCTGAAACATTTGCTTTAGCTTATAAAAAGACTTATACATTTGGTCCGACTTTTAGAGCTGAAAATTCTAATACTAAAACGCATGCAAATGAATTTTGGATGATTGAGCCTGAAATGGCATTTACTGATTTAAATGGTGATATGGATGTTATGGAGGATATGCTTAAGTATGTTGTTCAATATGTACTTGATAATGCTTCCTTGGAAATAGATTTCTTTGATCAATTTGTTGAAAAGGGATTGAAAGAAAAATTAACTAATTTAGTAAATAGTTCATTTGTAAGAATTGATCATGATGAAGTAATTAAGATTCTTAAAGAAGCTGATGTTAAATGGGAATTTGAACCTGAATATGGGGAAGATATTGCTAAGGAACACGAAAAATATATTACTGAGTATTTTAATGGACCGGTATTTATAAAAAATTGGCCTAAAGATATTAAGGCATTCTATATGAAACAAAATGATGATGGTAAAACAGTAGCTGCTGTTGATTTAGAAGTACCTGGTGCTGGTGAATTAATGGGCGGTTCACAAAGAGAAGAAAATTATGATAAATTAGTTAATAGAATGAATGAATTAGGTATGGCAACTGATGGTATGGATTGGTACCTAAATTTAAGAAAATTTGGAGGATGTATTCATTCTGGGTTTGGAATGGGATTTGAAAGATTACTTATATATCTAACTGGTGTTGAAAATATAAGAGATGTTATTCCTTATCCAAGAACTCCAGGAAATTGCGAATATTAATATAAATAAAAATAAGAAAGAAAGGAAGTAGATTGATATGAAGCAAAATATTTTTAGAACACATCATTGTTGTGATATAGATTCTACATTAGTAGGAAAAACTGTAGTAGTTAGTGGATGGATTGAAAATATAAGAGATCATGGTGGAGTATTGTTTTTAGATTTAAGAGATAATACTGAAAAACTACAAGCGGTATCAAATGATGATTCATTATTTGTTGGTCTTGCTAAAGAATCAGTAGTTAAATTGTCTGGGATTATTAGAAAGAGAAGCGAGGATACTATAAATAATAATCTAAAAACTGGTGAAGTTGAGTTGTTAGTAGATACTTTGGAAGTGTTGGGATCTTCATTACATGAACTTCCTTTTCAAATTGTTTCTTCTAAAGAAGCTAGCGAAGATATAAGGTTAAAATATAGATATCTTGATATGAGAAATAATAAAGTTAAAGATAATTTTAAGCTAAGAAGTGATGTTTTACATTTTTTAAGAAATAAAATGTATGATAATGGTTTTATGGAAGTTCAAACACCTATTCTTACAGCTTCTAGTCCTGAAGGAGCAAGAGATTTTGTTGTTCCTTCAAGAAACTTTAAAGGAAAGTTTTATGCTTTGCCACAAGCTCCTCAAATATATAAAGAGTTATTAATGGTTGGTGGTGTTGAAAAGTATTTTCAAATTGCTCCTTGTTTTAGAGATGAAGATGCAAGAGCTGATAGAACTTTAGAATTTTATCAATTAGATTTAGAAATGTCTTTTGTTACTGAAGATGAAGTTTTAGAAGTTGGAGAAGATATTTTTTATGATGTATTTACTACTTTTACTAATAAAAAGGTAAGTCCTAAACCTTTTAGGAGGATTGCTTATAAAGATGCGATGGATATGTATGGAACAGATAAACCTGATTTAAGAAATCCACTTATTATAAAAGATGCTACTGAAGTACTTAAAGATATTACTTTTGGCCCTTTTAAGAAAAGTACTATAAAAGTTATTGTAGTAGATGATATTGGAGATAAACCAAATTCTTGGTTTAATGAAGTTGTTGATTTTGCATCATCTATTGGTATGCCTGGTATTGGATATCTTACTTTAATGGAAGATGGAACATTTAAAGGACCTATTGATAAATTCTTAAGTAATGAAGAAAGAGATAATTTAATTAAAAAGTTTAATATGAAAACTAATTCTGTAATGTTTTTTATTGCTAATAAGAGAGTTAAACAAGCACAAAAATTTGCTGGTTTAATTAGAACTGAATTAGGTAGAAAATTAGAATTAATTGATACTAATAAATTAGAATTATGTATTGTAAATGATTTCCCAATGTTTGAATGGGATGATGAAAAGAAAAAATATGAATTCTGTCATAATCCATTTAGTTTACCTCATGGTGGAATATCTGATTATGATAAATATGAAGATGTTGGTGACATTTTAGCTTATCAATATGATTTTGTTTGTAATGGTAATGAGATGGCTTCTGGAGCTATTAGAAATCATGATTTAGAAAGTTTAGCTAAAGGTTTTGAAGTAGTTGGCTATACTAGGGATGAAATTGAAACAAGATTTAAATCTATATTTACAGCGTTTAAGTATGGATGCCCTCCACATGGAGGAATGGCTCCTGGAATTGATAGAATACTTATGTTAATTAAAGATGAACCTAATTTAAGAGAAGTTCAAGCGTTTCCACCTAGTGCTTCTGGAGCTGATCAAATGATGGGAAGTCCAAGCGAATTAACTAGGGAACAACTTAAAGAGTTAGGAATTAAAATAGAGGTGAAAAAAGATGAGTAAAGTATTTACAAAAGAATTAGTTGATGACTTAGCAGATAAACTTTTGATTGGTCTTAGTTCAGAAGAAAATGCTATGGTATTAGATGAATTTGAAGCTATTGATGCTAATATTGATTTAATTAATGAAATAGATGGTATTAAGGATGCCGAACCTATGACACATTGTTTAGATGATTTCGTTTATGAATTAAGAGAAGATGTTGCAGTTGATTCTGTACCAATTGAAGATTTGCTTGCTAATAGTGATGATACTGAAGATAGAGAAATAGTTGTACCTAAGGTAGTAGGATAGAGGTGAAGATGATGAAATATATGGATAAATCAATTGAAGAATTACATGAAATGTTAGTTAAAGGTGATGTAACTAGTGATGAGTTAGTTAAAGAATCTTTAGAACGTAGTCATGAAATTCAAGATAAATGTAATGCTTTCGTTACTATTTTGGATGATGCTAAAGGATGTGAAGTAACTGATAATTTACTATCTGGAATTCCTTATGGTGTTAAAGATAATTATTCTACTAAGGGTATTCTTTCAACAGGAAGTTCTAATACTTTAAAAGATTATGTACCTTTTTTTGATGCTACTGCTATTGTTAATTTAAATAAAGCGGGAGCTATTAAAGTAAATAAAACAGCAATGGATGAATTTGGTATGGGTGGAACTGGTACTACTGGTCATACTGGTGTTCAATTAAATCCTTGGGATAGAACTCGTATTTGTGCTGGATCTTCTTCTGGATCAGCTGCTGCTGTTGCAGCTGGAGTATATCCTTATGCATTAGGTTCTGATACTGGAGATTCTATTCGTAAACCAGCTGCTTATTGTGGTATTGTTGGATATAAACCTACATACGGAATGATTTCAAGATATGGGTTATTTCCTTTTGCTTCTAGTTTAGATCATTGTGGTGTTTTAACTCGTTCTGTTAGAGATGCTGCAATAGTAGTTAATACTATGAAAGGAATTGATCCTAATGATATGACTTCTTGGGATTCTAGTAAGATGGATTTACTTGGATCTTGTACTGGTGATGTTAAAGGTATGAAGTTATGTTATGTAAAAGAAATATGTGATATAGAAAACTATCCTAATGCTTCACATGAACTTAAAGAACATTTAGAAAATTTTAAGAAAACTATTGAACTTGCGAGAAATATTGGTATGGAAGTAGATGAAGTTTCGGTAGATAGAAAACTACTTAACGCAGTTTTTAGTGTATATAGAGTTATTCATAGTGCTGAAGCTACTAGTAATATGAGTAACTTAACAGGTATTATCTTTGGACCTAGAGGTGAAGGAGATAATTACATTGATATGATTAAAGATCATAGAACTAAAGGTTTTTCGCCATTAATAAAAAGAAGATTTGTAATTGGTTCTTATGTATTACAAAAAGAAAACCAAGAAAGATACTTTAAAAATGCTCAAAGAGCTCGAAGAATGATTGTTGATACTTGGAAAAATTTATATAAGAAATATGATGCAGTTTTATGTCCTGTTGGTGTAGGACCTGCTAAGAAGTTTACTGAATTAGATTTAAAACAAGATATAAATACAATGTCTTTAGATGAACATTTACAGGTAGGTAATTTTGGCGGTTTTCCTTCTATAACTATACCTAATGGTTTTGTTTCTAACTTACCTGTAGGTATTAATATAACTGGTAATTGTTATGAAGATGAAAAAGTTTTGAATATTGCTTATGCACTTGAAAGTGCAATGGATTATAAAGGCCAAGTAGTTAAGGAGGTAAAATAATGACTAAGTATTTAGCTAAAATAGGATTAGAAATGCATTGTGAGATGAGTGAAACTAATTCTAAAGTATTTAGTAGTTCTCGTAACTCGTATGAGTCTACTCCTAACTGTAATATATCTGCTGTAGATATGGCTTTTCCTGGTATATTACCTGTTGTAAATAAAGAAGCTGTAAAAAAAGCTTTAATGATTAGTATGATTTTGAAATGTAGTCAACCTGAGTTTTTCTATTTTGAAAGAAAAAATTATTATTATCCTGATTTACCAAAGGGTTTTCAAATTACTCAAGAAACTAAACCAATTCCTGCTGGTATTTATGGTGAGGTTGAATTTGAATGTGGTGATGAAATAAAAAAGGTAAGAGTTAATAATTTCCATTTAGAAGAAGATGCTGCTTCTTTAGATCATTTTTATTCAACTAGTAATATTGATTATAATAGAGCAGGTGTTCCTTTGATGGAATTAGTTACTGAACCTGATTTTCATAGTGCAAGTGAAGCTGTTGCGTTTTTAGAGCATATGAGAAGTGTTTATCAATATGCTGGTGTATCTGAGGCTGATACTAAGAAAGGTCAAATTAGGTGTGATGTTAACGTTTCGTTAATGGATGCATCTTTAGATGAGTCTGATCCTAATAATTGGGGAACTAAAGTTGAAATTAAGAACGTAAACTCTTTTGGTGGTGTTAGAGATTCAATTAATTATGAAATAGAAAGACAAACTGAATTACTAGAAAATGGCGGTGTTATTGAACAAGAAACTAGACGTTGGGATGAGGAGAGTCAGTCTACTATTCATATGAGAAGTAAAGCAGATGCAATTGATTATAAATATTTTGTTGAACCTAATATTCCTAAATACAAGATTAGTAAAGAATGGTTAGAAGAAATTAGAAATTCTATACCTGAACTTGCTATGGATAGAAAGAAAAAATATATTGATAAATTTGGATTATCTTCTTATGATGCAGGTGTATTGGTTAAAGAAAAAGCAATTTCTGATTATTATGAAGAATGTGTTGAATTAGGAATTGATGCTAAAGTCGCTTCTAACTGGGTTACTGTTAATATAGTTGGTGAATTAAATAAAGAAGATAAAAGTATTTCGGAGTTTTATATTACTCCTTCAATGTTAAAACAAATTACAGATGCTTTAGCAACTGGTATTTTATCTAGTAAGCAAGCTAAAGAAGTTTTCTTTAAAGCTATTGAAAATAATAAAGAACCTAAAAACTTTATTAGTAAAGAGAATGCGCAAATTAGTGATAAAGATGAACTTACTCGTATTATTTGTGAAATAATGGATAATAGTAGTACGCAAATCGAACAGTATAAAGCTGGTAAGACAAATTTATTTGATTACTTTGTTGGTCAAGTTATGAAAAATACGAGAGGTAAAGCTAATCCAGTTATGACGAAAGAAATAATAACTGATGAATTAAATAAAAGATGAAAACAGGATGTAAATTTGCCTGTTTTTTTATTTTGGGGTTATAATTATAGATGTAAGGGGATTTTGAAATGAATTTAGATGAAATGTTATTAGATGAAAGATTAGGGAGAAAAGCAACTATACTTGATAAAGCTAAGTTAAAGGTTTCTATATTGTATAGAAGGTTATCTTCTAAATTAAATGATACAGCAGCTGTTATTAGTGGGAAAAAGCTTGCTAATAATAAACAATATGAAGGTGCTCCACGAGTTTCACAAGAAATGGTAGAGGTAGAACCTCGTAGATGGATAATTGAAGAATGTGTTCCAGCTTGCCAAATATTATGGAGTAAGAATATTTATACTTTTATGTGTAGTGATAGTATAGATAAGGATGCTTGGATTGAATTAGAGATTGATTGCTTATCTGATGAAAATAAAGAAATACTTGAACAAATTAAAAGAGAGTATTCTTGTTATCATTATCATGAAGGATGTATTAATATATCTGTAAAAGGTAAGGGGCTCTCTGCACAAAGTGAACTTATTAGTATAGCAGATAGATTTGTTATGCAAGATGTTCCAAGTAAATATGCTATTGTTGATATGGAATCTATTTATATGAGTAATGGGTGCTATAAAATAGTTGATAATCCTAATTATGTTCCTTTGGAACAACAACTTGCTAATATAACTTTTGAAAATTGGGGATTAGATATTCAAGAAGAAAAAATAAAAGTTTTTGATCCTACTTTAGTAACTAAGAGTGATGATGAATATATTGATGATTTTGGTGCTATTAAGGATTCTGATACTGGCATTATCTATAGAAGTAAATTTCATTATTTGAAACATTTAAATTTTATTAATAGTAAAAATTTAAAAAAGATTTAAAATATAAATCTTTTTTAATTTGCACGGAATGTTTTGTTATGTTATCATTTATACAATGATAGGTGATGATTTTATGGATTTTGAAGAAATCATACAACGTTTGCGTATTTCTTTTTGTGCTAAAATTGCTACTCAGAAAGATTTGAAAAAATATTATTATTTTGATAGTAATGAGGATTATAATACTTATAAAGATATAATAGGTAAGAGTGTTTATTCATTAGATGATATTAATGATTTATTACTTTGTTATTCTGATCATTTATTAAGTAATGAAGAAATATTGGAATTAGTATTAAATAATAAGGAATTATACTATGATTTTGAACAATTTGGGACTACTTTTAATATTACTAATTTAATTTTATATTATTTATTAAGTATAAAGGATTTTGACTTTAATTTAAGGGTTTTACAATGTATTCCTTATGATTGTTTCTTTAAAAGAAGTGATTCTATTGAGAGTGTTGTTGATTTGCATATTGGTGAGTCTTTATATGACTTATATATTTTAGTTAATGATATATGTAATATTTCTAATATAGAAGAAAAAAAGATGAAAGTTATTGCTTTAATGGGATTAATTGATTACTCTTTCTTTTCAGATAAATTTAAAAAAATAGGTATTACTTTTGATGATATTGATGACTTTTTTTCTTTGGCTGATCAAAAGAATATATCATTAAATGAAAAAGAATGTCGGAGAATACTTAATAATCAATTTAGTATTAAACATAGAACTTTGGGTGATGAAAAATTATATAATAAAGTAATTAGTGAATACGATAAGTATTCTAAATTACATATTAATTTCTTAGATGAAGATTTTATTTCTTATTATAATGATACTTTTAAAGATGATTTTAGTTCTTTTTATATAAATAGTGATGGTCCTGTTTTATTGTCAGTAGATTTGTTTTATACAATAATGAAAAGCATTAGTTTTAGATTTATGGTTCAAGGCTCTTCTGGTATATACGATATTTTTAGTAAACATAGTTCTTTTTTAAGCGATACTAATAGGTATAAATCATTTATCGATTATTGGTGTAAATTAGATGTTAAAAACTATCATAATAAAGAAAGAGTTCTAAAAGAATATTCATATTTATTAGAAGAATTAAAGAAACCTATTAGATTTACTTTTGATTATTTTGTTTTATTAAATGTTAATGTTGAAGATATTGTTTTTTTTAAAGAAATAGTTTCTTGGATTTGTGAGAATGATTATGAATACTTCGGAAGAAATGTTTTAAAATCTAGTGTCGAAGAACAACAAAATACTTATAAAGATATTTTGGATAATTGTAGAGAAAAGATTACTTTAGATTTTGTTAATCGTAATGCTATATATAAAGAATACTATGATATTGTATGTAAATTTTTAGGTAAAAGATATATTTCTAAAAGTTCTTGGAATAATCAAATGAAACTATTGGAAAAGGATTACTATTATAGAATTGGTTATGATAGAATGATGATACTTTTGTCATTAGTCAATCAAGTGGATAATATATATTTAAAAGCTGAAGAAATTGGTTTAGTTGATGATTTCGATCTTTGTTTTGATGCGTTTAAGAGTAAACATCCTGAATTGGAAAATAAATTAGTTATTTTATATGATGTATATACAAATGATAAGAATAGAGTTTTAGATTTGAGAAACCTTGATAAAAAAATGGAAGAAGCAAGAAAGTGTTCTATCCTTTTAGAAAGATTTTTAAATAAGGATTACAAAAGTAAAGAAGCTTTTTTGGAAGAAGAAGGACTTAGTGAAACTCAATTTGATAAGATTTTGAATAATGTTATGGAGAATGATTATAATTTATACATTCAGTTTATTAATAAGTTTGATATGTTAAAATCTCAAAGATATGCTGTACTTATGAAAATGGTTGATTATGTTTTAAAAGCTTTAGTTGAAGGTGTAAATGATAATGGTATAGTTAGACCTTTTACTTTTTTAGATTATTGTTTGTTAACTAATTTGCCTTTTGATAAATTTACTGTTTTAGTAGTTAATTCTAAAAAGTTGAATAGTATTAATATTAGACAATTTAGAAGTTTTGAAAAAATGGTTAAATCTAGTAGACTAGTTACTAATCAAGAGATATTTAATGAAAGACTTATTATTAAAATTGATGATATTATGCATGAAGTTAGTCTTGAAGAAAAAGAGCTTGCTTTAAGGTTTTTAAGGATTAAAGGATTATCTAATTATTATTCTTTGTATAAAGGAGCTTTGAATAAAGTTTTAAAGGGAGAGATTACTAAAGAATATTTAGATGAATTAGATGGTGTTAAACATGTTGGTAAAAAGTAAAAGAATTAGATTTTTCTAATTCTTTTTATTTACTTTAATATACTTTTTTGTTATATTAATTTGACTTTAGGAGGAGATATATGAATGATATAAAGTCTTTTTTAAGTGAATATGTTTTTAAAAAGATTATATTGTTGAAGAAAAGAGCTTTTAGTAATCTTTATTTTTTATATGGAGAGAGTGATGAAGTAGTATTACTTAGGAATATATTGAGTAAAGATAGTTTTTCTAGTGATGATATTAATGATTTATTACTTTGTTATTCTGATCATTTTATGGATGATTTTGAATTACTTGATTTTACTTGTAGTAGAGAATTGATACTTTATGAAATGGATGAAGTTTGTTTAGATTTTGATGTTAGAAATATTATTATTTATTATTTATTACAATCTAGTAATATTGATGTATTTAAAGGCGTTTTAAAGCTTTTTTCTTCTTCTTTAATAGAAAATGTTATTAATGATGATATTATTTCTTATAGTGCTTTAAATAAATGTTTAACTATATATGATTTATATAATTGTTTTTTAGATATTTATAATGAGAAGGAGAATGTTTTAAGAAAGAAAAAAGCTGTTTCTTTTATGTGCTGTTATGATATTAAGTTTTTACTTAATAATTTTAGATTACTTGGTATTACTTTCGATGATATTTCTTTCTTTATTAAGGATTATGAAAATATTAGATTATTTGATGTATCAAATTTATCTTTATTATTTAAAAATATAATGTTAATTATTGATAATAGTTTTGATAGAGATGTTTTAAGAAAGAGTGTTTTACTTACTTATAAAGAATATACTAGTAGTCATTTATATTTTACTTTAGATGAGTTTATAGAGTTTTATAATAGTACTGTTGGCAGTAATTTTAGTTCTTTTTATTATTCTAAATATTCTTTATTGAACAGGGAATTATTATATATTATTTTAAATAATGATAGAGATTCTTTTTGTAATTTTGATTGTTTTCGTGAATATTTAGGTAAATCTAAAAGTTTAAGTATAAAGGGAGAAGAATGGAAAGGAGAAGTAAATGAATTTGCTCTTTCTTTTGATAATTATAATCGAAAGAAAGAGTATGTATTAAGTAATTATGATTATTTACTTGAAGAGTTGAAAAGACCTATTTCTGTAACTATAAATTATTTTATTTATTTAAATGTTAGTGAAGAATATCAAGATACTTTTTATGATGTTGTTAAGTGGTTTTATTCTAGGGATAAAAAGTATTTTGGTAGAAATATATTCTTTGATAGTGATGAAGTAAAGAAGAATACTTTTGATTTAATTTTACTTGAATGGAAAAAAGATATATATGCAGATATTCATAATAGAGATATTATTCATAAAGCATATTTGGAATTTATTAGAAAAATGGTTGGTTATAAATACATTTCTATAAAAGAATGGAAAAACTATTTAGATGGTGTATTTAATCAATATTTTGCTTCTTATGGGTTAATACATATAAAGGAAATGATTAATGTTATTTCTGATAATGGTTCTTTACTAATGTATCAGGAAGAGAATTTTAGTTTAGATGATTTTAAATATATGTGTGCTTCTTTAAATATTTTGTATCCTTCTTTGAAAAGTGATGTGTTATTAGTTCAAAAGAAATTATATGATGAGTTAGCGTGTAGTATATTAATTAGACGTCAGTATGTTGATGAATTAATGTTAAAACATCATTCTTTTATAATAAGAGAGTTTATAAATGGTGATTACATAAGTAAAACTCATTATTTAAATGTTAGTGGCATTAATAGTTTGAGGTTTGATAGAGCTGTAAATGTTATTAAGGAATTCAATCCTGATTTATATGGTCAATATATTAATAAAATAAGGAATTCTATATTTAGAAATTCTATTATACAGAATGATAAAGTTAAATTAAAGAACTAGGAAAAATAGTTCTTTTTTATTTAATTTATTTTTGTTTTGTGTTAAGATATAGTTGTATATAATAAAAGAGGTGTTGGTTATGTTTGGTAATATTAAATTTATTTCTGGAAACGTAGCTCACGTTACTACTATAGCTAAAGCTGAAGAAATGGGAGATTTAATGAATGTCCATGTAGTTTTTGAAGCTCCAAATCAAGCTATTTTGGGTGAAGTAGAAGAAGTTACTGATGAAATAATTAAAATAAGATTTCTTGGGGAATTTATGAATGGGAGATATGTATCAGGTGTTATTAGAAAGCCTGTTTTATCTAGTAAAATAAGAACTATTAATGATCAAGAACTTAGTGCTATTGTTGGGGTTTATGATGAGACAACATTTAAATTAGGAAGAAGCTCTATTTATACTGATTATGATGTTTTTGCTGATATTAATAATCTATTTGCTAATCATATGGCAGTATTTGGAAATACTGGTTCAGGTAAGTCATGTGGGGTTGCAAGATTAGTTCAAAATATCTTTTCTAATCCTAATTTAGTTTCTTATAATGCTAATATTTTCATTTTTGATGCTTATGGTGAATATAAGACTGCTTTTAGAGATTTAGGTAAGATTAATCCTAATTATAGTTATAAATTTATTACAACTAATATTCAAGAAGAATCTGATTACGAATTAAAGATTCCTTTTCATTTATTAAACATGGATGATTTAACTATTATGTTACAAGCAGATAAACATAGTCAAATTCCTATCATAGAAAGGTCTTTAAAGTTAACTAGAATATTTAGTAAAGATGATGAAGTAGCTAATAGATATAAAGATCATTTAATAGCGAAAGCATTAATTGCTATTTTATATAGTAATCAAATTACTGCTAATAAGAAAAATGAAATATTTAAGGTATTAGAAGTATGCCATACTAACGATTTTAATTTTGATAGTGTTATTCAAGGATTGGGTTATACTAGAACGTTATCTGAGTGTTTTGAAATAGATAGTAATGGTAATTTTGGAGAATCTGTTTTAATTACTGATTATATTTTAAAACATATTGATGAAGATTTGGAAATGACTGAAGAACCAGTTAATGCTTTTTATTCAATGAGAGATTTTGCTGCGGCTTTAGAGTTTACTTTAATAAGTGAAGGTTTCCAAAGTAATGAACAATTATATGATGATTCTATGTTATTAAAAGTTAGATTAAATTCTTTGATAAATAGTAAAATTGCTAATATATATAAATGTGATACTTATATTTCTTATGAAACATATATTGCTTCGTTAGTTGCTGTTGGTAATAAGAAAGCACAAGTTATTAATATTAATTTGGAAGATATTGATGATACTCAAGCGAAGATTATTGTTAAAATTATTGCTAGAATATTCTTTGATTTTTGTAAGACTAGAAAACAAAGAGCACAAATTCCGTTTCATTTGTTTTTGGAAGAAGCTCATAGATATGTTCAAAAGGATGCAGATGTTTTCTTAATTGGATATAATATATTTGATAGAATTGCTAAAGAAGGTCGTAAGTATGGAGTTTTACTTAATATAATTTCGCAAAGACCTGTAGAAATATCAGAAACAGTTATTGCTCAATGTAGTAATTTCTTAATATTTAAAATGACACATCCTAAGGATATTGAATATATTAGAACGATGTTACCTAATATTTCTGCTGATGTTATTGAAAAGCAGAAAATTTTACAGCCAGGTAATTGTGTTGGATTTGGTGGAGCATTTAAGCTACCAATGGTTATAAAAATGGAAATGCCTAACCCTGCACCTAATTCTAATTCATGTGATGTTAATAATTGTTGGAAAGTTCATGGAACGGCTGCTAATTCTAATAATTCTGGTAATCAACAGAGTGGTGGAGGTGTAGCTGTTTCTCAGGTAAATGCAAAATCTGCTAATGATACAGGTAATGTTGTTTCTCAGCCTACTAACGAAGTTCAATCTCAAGTTATTACTAATTTTTATGATAATTCTAAACCAGATATGATGATGCCGAATGTTTCTTCAAATGGTCAAGTTAGTAATAATGGAACAATTAAACCTAATTTTATTCCACCTGTTGGGTAAATGTGTAAAGGAAGTGAATAGTACTAGTATTATTCCTTTTTTTATGTTATACTTTAATTACTCAAGGTAAGTGCTTACTTTTCATAAAAACCGAGTAAGTGATTTATTGGGAATCTAATTGACTGTGGTGTTGAAGACCTTGCTTTTTAAGTGTAGGGATCCTAAAGCAGTTCATGTGATGCCCACCTGTTTAGTGCAGGTTTTTTATCACAGGTAGGTATCCCTTGAGTTTTTTTGTGTTTTAAAATATGATATACTTTATTGGGTGATTTTATGTTGGAACGTTGTAAATTACTTTTTAGTGATGATGAGCTGAATGCTTTTTGTAATAGTAATATTTTAATTGTTGGTGTTGGTGGAGTAGGTGGGGCTTGTTTTGAAGCTTTAGTTAGAATGGGGATTAAGAGATTAACTATAGTAGATGGTGATGTATTTAGTAAATCTAATTTAAATAGACAATTATTGTGTAATATTAATAATATAGGTTGTTCTAAAGTAAATGAAGCTTCTTTAAGAGCTAAATTGATTAATCATGATATAAGTGTTGATTCTTATGAAATGTTTTTAAATGAAGCTAATATTGACGTTTTAGATTATTCTAAGTTTGATTATATTATTGATTGTTGTGATACTATGTCAACAAAGTTATTATTAATAAAGAAAGCTTTACAATATAATATAAGAATTATTAGTAGTATGGGTACTGGTAATAGAGTTGATCCTACTAAATTAGAGATTACTAATATATGGAAAACGCAGAATGATCCTGTTGCTAAAGTTATTCGTAAGATGATGAGAGATAATGGCATTAAGTATAAATTACCTGTTTTGTGTTCTCAAGAATTACCTAGGAAGATTCAGTCTAGAACTCCTGGTTCTGTAAGTTTTGTGCCTAATGCTGCTGGTTTTTGTATCGCAAGTTATGTTTTTAATGATATAATTAATAATGGAAGTGGTTATCATGAATGAAAATGAAGAATTAGAAAATGTTTCTGAAGTTATGAAAGATAGTACTCTTACTAATCCTGATTTAACTTTTTGTGAAAAAACGACTTATTTAGATTTTTTACTATCTAATGCTAAGGATGAAGAGGAAGCTAATAAGATTAAAGAAACTATAAATGATTATTTAGATTTATATGAAGATGAACATGATGAGGATAAGACTACTGAATAGTAGTCTTTTTTATAAAAAAATAAAGTATGAATTTATACTTTATTTTTTGTTTACTAAGAATGAAATAAGTAATTGTGGATCTTCATCATTCATTACTATTTTGTAAATTAAATCTATTATAGGCATTTTTATTTTTTTATTTTTAATTAGTTTGTAAATGCTTTTTAATGTGTAGTATCCTTCGACTGTGTTATTTTTTAGATGTTCTTCTTTTTCTTCTTTGGTTGCACCTTGACCAATTATTCTTCCGAAGGAGAAGTTTCTACTTTTGGTTGATGTACATGTTAGTAGTAAGTCTCCAACACCAGCAAATGATGTAATGGTTCTGGGATTTCCTCCTAAGGCTCCTATTAGATTTTTTATATCATTTAAAGCTTCAGTTATTAAAAAACTTTGAGTAGATTCTGGATAATTCATTCCATCTAACATTCCAGCTGCTACTGCTATAATATTTTTTACTGAGCCACATATTTGGACACCTATAAGATCATTAGTTGGTCTTAGTTTTAATGTATCGTTTTCTAAAGCATTTTTTATTAGTTTTGTTGCTTTTCTACTATGAGATGCTAGTGATAATCCAACTGGGTTGTTTGAGGCCATATCAATTGCAAATGAGGGGCCTGAAATTATCGCTATATGTTTTGTTTTTAAGTTTTCGTAGGCGATATCACTTAAGAAGGCACACGATGTGTTTTCTATTCCTTTTGAAGCGATACATACAACAGTTTTTTTAGTAATAAATGGATTGATATTTTTGCATATGCTTCCTACGAATGCTGCAGTTGATGTTATAAATACTATATCAGCATCTTTTACGGCTTTTTCGTATGATATGGTAAGTTTTATGTTTTTGGGTGCTTCTATGTTAGGTATTATGTCTTTTAGTACTTTACCATCTTTTATGTATTTTTCGTATCTTTCATCTGATTCTGTCCACATTGTTATATCTTTATGGTTTTTACTTATGGCCATGGCAATTGCAAGTCCATAAACTCCAGTTCCTATTAGGGCTATTTTCATTTTATTTTCCACCTTTCATTTCTGAATGTATTTTATTTAAATTTAATTCGTATTTATTGTTTTTAGGTTTATAGTATTTTTTATTTTTTATGTTATCTGGAAGATATTGTTGATTTACCCAAGCATTTGGATAGTCGTGAGGGTACTTATATAGTGGCGAATTTGTTTTTATGTGTTCTGGTAAGTTTCCCGTTGTTCCTGATTCTATATCTGATAGTGCAGCATCTAGGGCAATGTGGGCGCTATTACTTTTAGGGCTTAAGGCCATTTCTGTAACAATAGTTCCTAATGGTATTCTAGCTTCTGGTAGTCCAACAAGTTCTGCCGCTTCGATAGCTGCAATTACTTTAGGTCCTATTCCTGGATTTGCAAGCCCTATATCTTCATAAGCGATAACGCTTAATCTTCTATATATACTATCTAAATCTCCTTCGGTAATTAATCTAGCTAAGTAGTGTAGTGATGCATCAACATCTGATCCTCTTATTGATTTTTGAAGTCCTGATAATACATCGTAGTGGGCATCTTCATTAGCATCTGAAAAAAAGACAGCTTTGGCATTTATTTTTTCAACGACTTCTAATGTTATATGTTTATCTTTAGTAGCATAATATGATACTTCCAGTAAATTTATGGCGTTCCTTAAATCACCTGATGATAAACGAGCAATTGTATTTTTGGCATCTTCGTCTATTATAAGACCTTTTAAATGCTTTGATGCTCTGTCTAGTCCTTCTTTTATATCTTCTATTGTAAGTTCTTTTAATTCGAATATTTGACAACGACTTCTAATTGCTGGATTTATTTTATGATATGGATTCGATGTTGTCATTCCTATAAGAATTATTAAACCATTTTCAATATATGGAAGTAATAAGTCTTGTTTGTCTTTATTTAGACGATGTATTTCATCCATTATAACAATCATTTCACCGTTCATTTTAGCTTCTTCAATTACTATATCAAAGTCTTGCTTGTTATTTATGGTTGCATTTAACATACGGTATGGTTTTTTTATTTCTTGAGCAATGGCACAAGCTATTGAAGTTTTTCCTATACCTGGTTTTCCATATAATATCATACTTACAATGTGATTATTTTCTACTAAATTTCTGATTATTTTATTTTCACCAACAAGATGTTTTTGACCAATTATGTCGTTGATACATTGTGGTCTTAGTTTGTCTGCAAGTACTTCCATATTGATCACCTATAATTAATTATAACAAAATATAAGAAAATTTGATATTTTTTTATTTTTTTTAGGTATTTTGTGTTATTATTTAATAGTAGTGAGGTGTTGGAAGTGAATAATAATGTTATTAGACCTAGTAGATCTAATGAAGTTTTAGAAGAAAATGGAAACAATGGTGTAACTATCCCTAAAGATGTCATGCCTAAAAAAAGGAAAAGTAATGTTTTTTTGATTGTATTGTTATTCCTGATATTGATAGGTATTATTGGTTTTGGTGGATGGAATTTGTATTTAATGCATGCAAAAAATGATAACACTTTAGAAAAAGATAATCAAAGTAAAGAAAATCTTGATTTAAAAGATAATTTGGATGAAAACAAAGAATTATTGCCTCCAGTAAAAAATGATAAATATACATTCTATAAAGAAGTTAATAAAGAGGCTGTTTTAAATGGACATAAAGTTCCATTAATATTTTATTATTATTTGGATAAAGAATCATATGTAGAAGCTGATTTTGATGATAATGATTCAAAAGATTATTATGTTTTAAGACGAGAAGTATTTTTAGCTGGAAATAAATCTATTGATATATCTATTGTTTCTGTTTTTACTGATTCTAGTGTTATAGATAATTATTTTAACGATAATTTATATGTTTCTAAAACATTTAAGTCGGAAGATGAAAAAGATGAGTACTTAGTGTTATTTTTAGGAAATAACAATGATATTATATCGGATAATAATATTTTTAATCATAGAAACACTTATGAAAATATTGCATATATTTTGAATAGTGATGGAGTTGTTTTAAAGGAGATTATAAATCAACTTTCTTACTTTAGTTTACAAGGTATATATGTAGATAAAGAATATACTTTAAAAATGAATTATACTAAAGCGGTTGAAACTACAATTGATGATGATGTTACTGGTGAAACTAAAACTTCATATATGATTTATACTGATTCTTATCTTGATATTGGAGATAATTATATTTATTATGTTGTTGGAAGTTGTGATATTTTTACTGAATTTAAACTTTCTATTAATAATGGTAAATTAAAAGAAGAGATAATAAATACTTATTCTGAAGATATGTGGGTAGGTGCTGGGGGTTGTTAAAGGTAATCGAAAGATTATCTTTTTTAGTAATTTACTTTTTATGAGAAATTTTATATAATTTTAATAGTAGGGTGGTAATATGAAAGATGAATATGTTCCTAGTGAATATATTAATAAGTATTTAAAGTATTTAGAATTCGAAAGAAAGTTATCTAATAATACTTTAAAGAGTTATTTAAATGATCTTAAAGACTTTGATATTTTCTTTAAAGGAAATGTCGTTAATAATACTTATGATGATTTAAAAAAATATATTGCTACAATACAAGATAAGAATTCTAGAACTATTTCTCATTATACAACAGTTATTAATTCTTTTTATACTTTTTTAGTTAATGATAATATTATAAAGGAAAATCCTTGTAGTAATATTTCTAGTCCTAAGAATGCTAGGAAATTACCAACTTATTTAACTGAAGATGAAGTAAATAAGTTACTTAATATAAACTTATTAACCCCTTATGACTATCGAAATAAAGCAATGTTAGAATTACTTTATGCAACAGGGCTTAGAATAACTGAATTGTGTAATTTAAAATTAATTGATGTTGATGTTCAAAATTGTTTTATAAGAGTTATGGGGAAAGGCAAAAAGGAAAGAATAGTTCCTGTTACTGATTTAGCTTTAAAATATTTGACTATTTATGTTACGGAATATAGAAATATTATTTTAAAAGATAAAGTATCCGATTATTTGTTTATTTCTAATAGTTTGACTAATATAAGTAGGCAAGGATTTTTTAAAATATTAAAGAAAGAATGTAAAAGAGCTGGAATAGAGAAAAATGTATCTCCTCATGTACTTAGACATTCTTTTGCTACTCATTTATTAAAAAATGGGGCAGATTTGAGAATTATACAAGAATTACTTGGACACGAAGATATATCTACTACACAAATATATGCTCATTTAGTAAATGAGAAAATAAAGAGTGATTATCAATGTCATCCAAGAAATAAAATTTATAAGGAGGATTTATGAAAAAGGCTTTACCTATTATACTAATAATATTATTGATTGTAGGAATTATTTTTGGAGGTAAAAAAATTATTGATTTTAAAACTTCAGATTATACGGAGATTGTTACGAATAGTTTGACTAAGTATTATGTTAGTGGAAGTGTAAGTGAACTAGAACCTGTAATAGAATTACTTGAGGAATATAAAAAAGAAGATGCTAAAAGAAAAGAAATACAGAATTATAGTTTGGATATAGTTGGTAGTTGGTTTACTTACTTAGATAATAAATATTATTGTGATAATATAAATTTAAATTCATGTATCGCTCAATTGGCTGAATTTAAAGTACTTAACGAAAAACTTACTAATTTGTATGAAACTAAGTGCGATGATGGCTTTACTATAATTATTCCTAGTTCATATACTAATTTAAATAAGCAAGGAGCAACTAAAGTTGCAGGTTTAGAAAAAGTTGTTAATAACCCTGGTTCAGTTAGCCCTCAAAATAGCGAGAAAATTAGATTAACGAAATGTGCTACTGCTGTTGATTGTGGTAGCTGCAGGGAAAATTTATGTACTTGCTATTATGTTAATAGTGAGACAAAAGATAGAGAAGCAGTTACTTGTTTGGTAAAAAAATAAAAGAACTAAAAAATAGTTCTTTTTATTTTGATTACTTATTTTGGCTTTTTGATCCAGATTGTTTTTGTTCATTTGATCTAGCATTAGATCTTTCTTTGCTTCTAGCATTATTATTACATCTACTAGAAGATTTTTGATTATTTTCTTTTCTGCTCATAATCTAACCTCCTAATACTATTATTAGCTATATTTAATAATATATTATGGTAATAGTTGGTAATTTATTGAATATAATTTACTATGAAAAATATTTATCCTTTAATTATAACTTTTATAGCTGGATTTGCTACTATATTAGGAAATATACTATTATTTATTGATGTAAAATATAAAAATAAGTTAATCTCTTTTTCAATGGGGTTATCTTTTATAGTTATGTTTTTAATCTCTATTATAGAATTAATTCCTGATGGTTTATTATTGGTTAATAATGATTTTAGTATATTTGGTATTTTTGTGTATGGTTTAATTTTATTATTGATTGGTTATATAATTGTTTTTGTTATTGATAGAAATATTGTAGGGGAGAGTAGCTTATATAAGATAGGTATTCTTAGTATGCTTAGTTTATTTGTTCATAATGTTCCTGAAGGAGTTATTTGTGCTTTAACTAGTAGTAATAATCTTTCTTTAGGTTTGAAGATGAGTTTTATTATTATGATTCATAATATTCCGGAAGGAATATGTATTAGTTTACCTATTTATTATAGTACTGGAAGTAGGGGGAAAGCTTTTTTTATGACTATTATTAGTTCTATGGGGGAAGTTTTTGGTGCTTTATTTAGTATTATTTTTTTAAATAATTTTATTAATGATTTTATTATGAGTATTATTCTAATAATTACTGGTGGTATTATGATTAGTCTTAGTGTTTTAAAAATTTTAAAAGAAGGAATCTCTTATAAATGTTATAAATGGCTTATTATGGGGATTATATTTGGAATTATAATAATTATCATATCTTTATAGAAGTTTTTAATATGAGCTTTTTTAAACTTTATAAATATAATTATTATGAATAATAGTATTTATTTTTTATAAAATATTTAATTGGTTAACATAATATATATTATACGAAGTTAAATATTTAATTTAAAAATTCATTTATATATAGAAAATTATTTTGTTAATTTATTTCTTTATTATGTTATTTTTCTTTAGTTTTATTTTATTAATATATATTATATAATTATTATTTAATTAATCTTTAATTTAAGAAAAAATTTAAAATTATTATTTTCTTATATGTTATACATTTGTTCGTTTTTGGTTTGGCATTTATTGGAAACGAATTTCTGTTAGCTTATTAGTTCTTTAGCTTGATTTCTATTTAAACTTTTAAATTAGGAATCGAGATTTCTTTTGATGAATACTTCATCGTCTCGTTTCTTATTTATTGTTTTAAATCGGCATCGAGATTTTAAAAGATGAACAATTTATCATCTCGTGGAATTAATATTTCGTAATCTGTATTATGAAATTGGAATCGACATTTAAATAATTGATAAATTATCAATCTATGGACTGTGGTTATTTCAAATTAGGATTCGAGATTTAATTATATGATTAGTTTCATTATCTCATTGAATAATTGTATCTTTTTTTTGAATGTTTTATTTGTATTTTTTTAATTCGAGTCCCCTATTAATTTTTGCATTTTTGAATAGGGGGAGTTTTTTAATTTTTGCTAGCGAACAAATGTTATGTTTATGAGTTTGATCTTTTTATTTTTTAATTATTATTTTTTCATACTTATTAATTTTATTTATGTTATATATTTTTGGGCGTTTTTAGCTATTTTTAAGAATGTTTTCTTTAATTTCTTTATCTTCCCCTTCTCTATTCTTATTATGCTAATAGGACACTTTAAATTATTAAAAAAGCACAAAATGTGCTTTAGTTATTATTATAGTAAGTTTCTTTTTCTTCTATATATTTTTCATACATCTTTTTATAATCTTTATTTTCGAATGTTACATTATATTTTTTTAATAAGTCGTTTATACTCTCAACATAATATTTTTTATAATAATTAGTTAAATTATCATCGGTAATTTCGTTGTAATCTATTTTTTCTTTATTGCTAATATATTCTTTAAAATATTCTTCTTGTAAATAACTTATTAAAATTGATCTTTTATATTCTTCTATTGTTTTATATGATGTATAGGATATTATTGCTTTTTCAAGTTCATCTTCATAGTAAGTTTTTAGTTCTTCTATTGTTTCTTCTGCGTAGTTATTTCCATCTTCGAGTTTATCCTTCATTTCTTCTGTTAAAATATCTCCTATTACTTTTTCAAATATAACTGGAAAGATATATTCTTTTGTTTCTTCTAGAGCATCTTTTTCGGTTATTTTTGTATTATTATATTTTATTAGTGTTTCTTCTTTTTGCTCTTCACATTCTATTTCTTTTTCTTTACATCCACTAATTAATAATAGTAAGCTAGATAATATTATTATTTTCTTTTTCATATATACTCCTTTTATTATAAAAAAGGTTTATTGCTAAACCTTTCTTGATTGAATTTCTGCTATTTTTTCAAATACTTCGGCAGCATTGCTTTCGTTTATTTCTGTGAATCCTAGTTCTTTAAGTGCTTGAATTTTTATTGTATTTAGTTGTTGTGTACGAGAAAGTTTTTCTTCATTTTTTTGTTCTATTTCTTGTACAAAACGTTTATGTGATTCGGCTAACTTAGAACGAGATGCTCCTCCGTTGTTGTATAATGTTAAAGCTGAGTATAGGATACCTTCAAAAATAAATTGTTTATCTTCTTGAAATTTATATTCTTCTGGATTGGTAAATCCTGTTGTTTTACTCATATAACCAAATATATATTTAATTTCTGGAACATTATCTAAAGATTGTAGTAGATGATATAGATATAAAATAGCATAGTAGTTTTCTTCTTTTGTCTCATCACTTAATTTTTCTTTTAGAAGATAAGTTATATCGCTTAGGAGTACTTGTGATTCTTTATTTAAACCTTTGAAGTTTAAACCATTATCCATTTCAGCCGTACTTTTTACTCCTTGATTTAATCTACTTTCAACATTCATTAAGTAGTCTGTTGTTACTTGAATATCTTCTATTGCGTTACTATCATTTATATCTAATAATTTAAATAGTAATAATTTTTTTTCTTTTGGCCATTTATTTATATCATTTAGTTCTAGATAGTTATAGACCATTTGTCTTGAAACTCCTAAATATTTTGCTAATCTTACTTTAGATATTCCTAATTCTTGAAATAATTCATTTAATTTACGCATTTTTACCAATTCCTTTCTTTTATATTTTACATCTTAATTATATTGCTAGACACTTGATATGTCAAGGAAATATCAAGAAAAAACTAGTTAAAATAACTAGTTTATTTCGTAATACTCTGTGCTTTCCCAGTAATATGAACCATTTATTTTATTGAAGGTACTTTTATAATATCCTTCACCTATTTCTTGGCTATTAAAACCTTTGTAATATATTCCATTATTTATGAAATGATATTTTTCTATAATTTCTATTTTATTATTATATTTGTATGCTTTTTGAAATTCTTTTTCGCCATAATTTGTTATTTTATTTGTTTGATGGGAAACACATAAAAATTCGTCTTTTAAATAGTAACATAGATTATCTTCACTTGTATAAAAGTTTGTATATTGAGTTAGATTTATGTTAAATATTTTTTTGATTGTTTTATTTAATAATTCTTTTGTAATATATCTGTTCATCGTATAAGTAGTAGCATTTATTTTGGTTCCACCACATTGTGTTATTTGATTATCTAGTCCTATGATTTGAGCTTCATCACAACCCAGGTAGTTTATATAGTTTGTGAAGTCGGTTGTTTTTTCTATATATTTATATGCCATATATAGAAGAGTTTCGTTATTAAGGTTATCTTTTGTTATTTTTTCATTTAATATATAATGTGATTGATATATATTAAATGTGTTTGGATCTCCGGTATTTAGATAGTTTTGGAGATCTGATATTTCTTTTGTTGGCTCTGTTATTTCTTTAGGTTGTTCTTGTAAGTTTGTTATTTCATTCATAGTTGGTTCGATGTTTTGAAATGTTGTTTCTTCTTTTTTTAATATATATAATAGTGATGCTAGTACTAGCGCGAAGAATAATAGTCCTATGTAATTGTTACTTTTGACAAGATATTTGATGTCTTTTTTTTCTTTCATTTTATCACCTATATATCTTTTGATGCTTTGGTTGCTCTTTCTTGTCCCCATTTTCGTATTTTTTCTATTTTTTCTGGATTTGTTTTGGATAGTGATACTACTTTTGATAATTCTTCTATTATAAGTCTTTCTGTTAATTCGATATCTTTATTGGCAATTAATTTATATGCTATATTACGAATTGTTGCCTCAATATCAGCGCTTGCGAATCCTTCGGTTATTGAGACTAGTTTGTTTTTTAGTTCTTCACTTATTTCTACTTTTAAATATTTATTTGAATATAATTTTAGTAGTTGTTTTCTTTCGGATGCGTTTGGTAAATCAACGAAGAATATTTCATCAAAACGTCCTTTTCTTATTAGTTCTGGTGGTAGTGATTCAACGCTATTAGCTGATGCTATTACGAATACGGGCTTTTCACATTCTTGTAACCAAAATAGGAATTGGCCAATCATTTTTGATGTAACACTAGAATTTGAATCGTTTAATCCTTTTTCTATTTCATCAATCCAAAGAACACAAGGGGAAACGTATTCTGCTGTATCTAGAGCTTCTTTGAGTTGTTTTTCTGATTGACCAACGTATTGACCTTGAACAGTTGCTAAATCAAGTCTATATAAGGGAATATTAAAGATACTTGCTGTTGCTTTTGAACAAAGACTTTTTCCGCAACCTGGTACTCCAGTTAGTAGAATTCCTCGAGGAGCAGCAATTCCTCTTTTTGATAGCTCTTCTTTTTTTGCTGGATCCATTAAAGTTTTCTTTTCATATAACCATTCTTTTAAATTATCTAGTCCAGCTATTTGAAAGTCATCATCTACTTCAATAGCTTCTAACCCTGCTATTTCATTAAATAAAGTTTGTTTTGCATATTTTAGTTCTTTTAAATCTTCTTTTTTTATTGAACCTTTTACAATTAATGATGAGATAATATTTTTTACTTCCATTTCACTTAATCCTTGAAGATATGTTGCAGCATTTACATAGTCTATTTCATCCCATTCTATTTCAATTTGGTTTTTATAAGGAGAAATAGTGTTCATTATTGTTTCTTTTAATTCTGATTCTGTAGGGTAGTTTAGTTTGATTGTTATTCCTAATCTTTGAATATTTGACCAAATTGGTTCGTTTGTAACTAAAACTATTACTCCAGACATGGTTTCTGCTTTTTCTATTACATCTACAAGGTACCTTGAAATGGTGGTTGATTCGTATATATCTGATATATCACTTATGATAAAATTACTATTTTCTTGGTGTCTTATTTCGTTTACAATGTAATCAATGGCACTCATTATTGTTTTATCTTCGCTTTTTATTGTATTTGTTTTTAAATCAGATATTCCTTGAGACATTTGATATAAATTAAAATTCATATTTGCTTCATTGGCAATTTCTTTAATTAATCTTAATGAACGATTTTTTTCTGCTGTATTAATTATAATAACTGGTATTCTTGCTTTTAAATATCTTTTTAAGTATTCTTTTGCTTCATTGTAATTCATTTTATTCACTCCATTTTATTCTATAGTTATTTATTATTGATGATAAGGAACCTGTGTAATCAAGCTTTTGTGCTTCTTTATTTAGAATTTCTATTACATTATTACTTTCGGCTTTTATCATGTCTTTTAATTCTTTTTGTTTTTCTTCTGGTAATTGTTTTATAGAGATTATCTCTAATATATAGTTTATTTCTTTTTTAAAATTTAGTAGTGTTAGATCTAAGTAGTTTATATCGCTAAATATTTCACTAAGATTTAAAATTATTTTATTTATGCTGTTGTTTAATCTTTCTTTAACTAAATTTTCTATTTTAGGAATTAATAAAGGATTAATATTTTCATTTAAGGAGGTGTTTTTTATTTTATTTAGATTATCTATGCTTAGGTTTGGGTGTTTTAATTCTTCAATTGTATTTAACCATTCTTCGTATGTCATTGTTCGCCTCTTTTTATTTCTATAGGTGGTTCTATGTTCCATGTTGGAAGTTCGACTATTATTTTTTCATCATTTTTATTATCTTTATCTTTTTTTTCTGGAAGATTAATAATAGCTGGTTTTATTTTTATTTCATTGCCTATATCTAGTTTTTTAAATTGTTCTTCGTTCATAGTTATTCTCCTATATTAATATTTCTTTCGTCGTTACTTTTTGTGTAGTTTTCAGCTTCTAGATTGTTTAGATATGTTTTTAATTCTATATAATGTTCGTTGTCTTCTAACATTAAGTTGTTGTAATCTGTTGTTTCTGCTAAGACTCTTTCAAGGATATTTCCTATATTGATTCTCAATTTATTTTTTTCTCTTGTTCTTAGCCTATTTCTTTGATTTAATTTAAATAGTAAAATGAAATTTCCTAATAGAATTATTATTATTAATAATGTACAAAGAATTTTGCTGTTTAAAGTTATGAATATTCCTATTATTCCTAGAATATTTATTATTAAAAGAGTAATTATTAAATCTTTATCTTCTTCATTAAATATCGTACTTAGATAAGCTTCTAAGTCTTGTTTTGCTTCTTTTAAATTACTTCCATCTTTGGTTGTTGTTTTAAATTTGTCTATTGATATATTGATGTTATCTTTACTTATTTCTTCATTCATTTCTTCAATAGCGTTTTGGATGTATTCTTTCATTAGTGATAAAGCTATTTTTTGTGTTTCATTACTAATACTGTATGAATTTTTATATATTATAATGTTGCTTAAAAGGGTTAGAAGATTGGTTTCATTGTTATAAATACTTTCTTGTTTTTTAAATAGTTTTTCGGCTTCTTCTCTATTACCATTACATTCTATAATAAGATTATTTTTTAAATTGTCTTTTTGATATATTTGTTCATTTGATTCGTATTCGTATATTAAATTATTTATTATTTCGTTTATTCCTTTATTTGATGTGTCGCTTTTTATAATGTTTTCTAAATGATTAAGGACATTTATATAAGTTGATGTTATTGCTAAGTTGTTTTTTAGTTTGAATACATCTGGGGAATAGTTTTCTAAATTTGGCATTCTTATATCGGTATCTTGTTTTGTTTTTAAAAAATTGCTCCATATGCTTTTTTGTTCGTTTTGTATTTCTTTTTCAGAGTTAAGACTATTAAACCAGAAATTTATTTTTTTTAATACTGTATTTTTGGCTTCATCACCAAAAGTACCTGTTGCAATTAAATCAAGGATAGTTATAAAATCTTTATCTAATTTAGTTGGATTTTGAAGAGATAGATATTTATTTAACCAATTTAAAGATGTTTGAGTTCTTTGTAATTTTAAATTTATCAAACAGAAGAAAAGACTTGTTTTTTTATTATCTTTTTTTAATGCGTTATTTAATTCTTTTTCGGTATTTGTACGATCGTTTAATAACCATGATGATAATGCAGCTAAAGCAGAAGATAACCAGTAATTTGGATTATTTAAAATAATTTCTTGATTTAGTTCTTGAAGAGAATTTTTTCTTATTGATGAGTTTTCAATAGCATCTAATAGGGATTCAGTTGTTCTTCTTACTTTATCGTAGTATCCATATTTTTTTTCTATTTCTGAGTTGTTATACATAATAGATTGACGAGCGTTTGTTATTATAGTAGTTTCTCTTATTTCTTTAACTAGGCTTTTTACTTCGTCATTAAGTGTTTCTACTTTTGATTCTACTTTATTTACTTGATCATTTACTGTTGAAACATTATTTATGACTCCAGATAATTCTTTGGCAACTGCTCCTAAGTTTTCTTCTATGGTATTTAAATTTGCTGCGCTGATAGCTAGTGCTTCCATATCATCACCTCTATTATTAATTATAACATTATTATTTAATAAATGTCATTAAATATCTGTTTATATAAGGACTAGTGATGATAATTAATATATCGTATAGTATTGAAATAATTATTATTATAATGTATTTTTTAAATGTATTTTTTATTAATACTTTTGATTTATTATCTCTTATTATAATGTATTTTATTATATTATATATGAAAGTTATACTTATTCTAGTTAGGATGATACTTATTATAAAAGGAATATTTAAGTATATGTTTGTATATATTAATGATAGTTTAATATTATATTTTGATAATAAATTAAAAATAAAACCTATTTCGAAAGGCTTATAAAATATATTAAAGATATTTATTATTATAGGTATTATTAATAGTGAATAAAAGAATATTTTTATATTATTTTTTAAGTTTTTAGATAAGTTATTTACTCTTGAATTTATGCTTTCTTTGATGTTGACGTTTGTTTTTATTTCTTCTTTAGTTTTAGTTGGTTGAATCTGATAATATAGATAACCACTTATTGCACCGATTATAGCTAGTGTTATTAGAAATATATAGATATTTTTATACTTCGATATTATTCTTATCATATTTTTCACCTGATTAAATTTATTTACTTAAGGTGAAAAATATGATAAATTATATTTAGTTTATATAGTTAGAGGTGATTTTAAATGGCAAAAAAAATTAAAGATGAAGTCGAAGAAAAAATTAAACCTAAAAAGAAAAAAATGACTGCCAATCAAAAAAGAAAATTAGTAATGAAAATTGTTGGTTGGATTATGGCTCTTGTTATGATTTTAGGTTCTTTGATATCTATTTTTGGAATGTTAATATATTATTAAGAGCAATGATTGCTCTTTTTTTGGAGGAAGTTTATATGAAGTATAAAGATACTATTTTAAATAAGTATATGGTTAGAAAAAATAAAAAACAAAAAAATGAGTTTATTAGTTATGTTAAAGAGGAATTAAAAGATTCTAAATATGACATATCAATTGAAAAAGGATATTTTGGTAGTAGAAATATAGTTATTGGTGATGTTAGTAAAGCTAAGGTTTTATTTACGGCTCATTATGATACTTGTGCTGTATTACCTGTTCCTAATTTTATTACACCTACAAATATTTTTATTTATGTTTTATATCAAATTTTATTATTATTCTTAATTGTATTTGTTTCTGCTTTTATTACTATTGGAATTTCATTTTTGTTTCCAATTAATGAGTTATTATTAGAACTTATATATGATTTTATTATAATATTATTTGTTTGTTTAATAATGTTTGGTCCAGCAAATAAATCTACTGTTAATGATAACACATCTGGTGTATTAACTATTCTAGAAATGATTAATAAAATACCTGATAATTTAAAAGATAAAGTTGCTTTTATCTTGTTTGATTTAGAAGAATCTGGACTTATAGGTTCTGCATCTTTTGCTTCTAAGCATAAGGATGTTATGAAAGAAAAGCTACTAATTAATTTTGATTGTGTTTCTGATGGAGATAAAATTATGTTTATTTTTAATAAAAAAGCTATTAAAAATGTAGATTTGTTAAAAGATGTTTATACTAGTGATAATAATGTTATTACTGATATGATTACTAAAGGAGCTATTTATCCATCTGATCAAGCTAATTTTACTAATGGTGTAGGTGTTTGTTCAGTAATTAGAGGAAAGCATTTTGAATATATAGATAAAATTCATACTAAAAAAGATACAGTATGTAGAGATGAAAATATTAATTACTTAGTAGATAAATCTATTAAATTAGTAGAAAAAGTTTAATTATTAAATAAAAAAGTAGATTTGAGTATTGATATGAACCCCGTTTCTTGGACAAAATAGAAACGAGGTTTTTATATGTCAAAATTAACTTATGAAGATAAAATAAATTTGTATAATGATAAAAAGAATGGAATGTCCATATGCAGTTTATCAAATAAGTATAAAGTTAGAAAATGTCTAATAAATTATCTAATTGCACTAATTGATAAACACGGAATAGATATTTTAAGAGCTGGTAAAAATAAAAATCATACAAGATTCGAAAAACAAGAAGCTATTGATAGAGTTTTAATTAATGGTGAGGCCGTATGGTCTGTTGCTTTGGATATGAGTTTACTAAGTTATGGAATGTTACAAAATTGGATTAAAAATTATATAGAAAATGGTTATAATATAGTTGAACGAAAGCGAGGACGGTCAACTATGCCTAAAGTAACAAAGAAAAAAGAAAATGAAACAGATAAAGAAAAAATAAAAAGATTGGAAGAAGAAAATTTATATTTAAAAGCGGAGCTAGAATACTCAAAAAAATTGAGAGCCGTTGTTCAAGCAAGGAAGAATCAACAACAGAAGAAAAAGTAAATGTTGTAAGTGAACTTCGGCTAATATATCCATTAGTGATTCTTCTGAAAATATCTGGTTTAGCTAAATCAGTATATTATTATACTTTATCTAAAATAGATAAAGATGATAAAAATAAGGAAATAATGATAAAATAAAGGAAATATTTATTAATAATAAAGAAAGATATGGTTATCGTAGAATCACATTAGAATTAAGAAATTAAGGTTATAATGTTAACCATAAAAAAGTCTATAGAATAATGGTTAAATTAGGTTTAAAACCGTTAAAAAGAAATAAAAGAAAATATTCATCATATAAAGGAACTATAGGTAAAATTACCGATAATTTAATCGATAGAAATTTTTATGCAGACAAACCAAATGAAAAATGGTATACAGATGTTACTGAATTTAATCTTCGTGGTGAAAAATGTTATTTATCACCAATATTAGATGGATATAATGGCGAAGTAATTTCTTATAATACTTCTAAATCACCAAACTTAGAACAAATTAATGATATGCTAAATAAAGCATTTAATAAAAATAATAATTTAGAAGGATTAATATTTCATTCAGATCAAGGATGGCAATATCAACATCAATCTTATCAGCAAAGATTAAAAAATAATGGTATAAAACAAAGTATGTCTAGAAAAGGAAATAGTATGGATAATGGAATGATGGAAAATTTCTTTGGTATACTTAAAACAGAAATGTTTTATGACCAAGAGGATAATTATAAAACATTAGATGATTTGATAAAAGCGATTGATGACTATATTTATTATTATAATTACGATAGAATTAAAGTAAAATTAAAAGGACTGTCTCCCGTGAATTACAGGTTACAATCCTCTAATTAGAAACTATTTATAAACTGTCCAACTTTTGGGGTTCAGTTCATATTACTCTATCTACTTTTTATTTATTTGATTCTTTTAATAAATCTCTAATTTCTTCTAATAACTTAACTTCATCTGATTTAACAGGAGCTTTGGGTTCTTCTTTTTTTTCTTTTTTACTAAATAAGTTGTTTAATACTTTTACTATTACGAAAACACAAAATGCTGTTATTAGGAAGTCTACAGTACTTTGAATAAATAAACCATAATTTAATGTGACTGGATTTCCCCAAGCTGTAAATTCAAGTGAAAGTTCTTTAAAATTAAATCCACCAATAACAATTCCTATTAAAGGGAGTAAAATATTATTCGATAGACTTGTTACTATACTTGTAAATGCTGTTCCAACAATTACACCAACGGCAAGATCCATTACGTTTCCACGAGCAATAAATTTCTTAAATTCTGATAAAAATCCATTACTTTTTTTGCCTAAATCTTTTAAATTTTCTTTTATATCAAGTTCTTTTTTATTTTTTTTCATAAACTCTACTCTTTTCTATTTTATATAATCTGGATTGTTTCTTTTTATTTCTTCGAATGTTTTGTCTATATTGCAATATGCATCATAAAAAGCAAAACGTTTTTCTGAATCAATGTTATTATTATCAATAATTCCTGAAAAATTGTCAAGTGAATCTTTGTACTCTGAGATATATCTTTCTGATAACATGTAATCTACTATTTCGTTAAAAATATTTTGATTGCCATATAGAAGATCTATGGCATTATAAATATTTCCTATTGCTGCATAGGCTATTTGTTCAATCATTTCATAAGCACTTAGTTCTAGTCTTTCTATACGTTGAAGATTTAATAGTAATTCTTCTTCGTTTACAATAAAATCTTTTCCTCTTAAGCCAAACGTAGACATGCAATACTTTATTAAAATATGTGTTATATCGTCTTGTTGCATTAACATAGCTTTTTTTCGGGCATTATTTGTAGATGATATATATAAGTATTTATTATCTTCAGGTTTTTTTCCTTCTAATACAGAATCATCATCGAATAAAACATATTTAATTGCTGATATAGCATTTTCAGTTCCTTGACTTTCTTTTGTTGCATAGAATATATCGTCTAGATCTTTTGTTTTACAAGTTTTTAAATCTATCATACTATCACCTATTTTTATTATAACATATCTTTTATTTTATTTATAATTGTTTGTGTTTCTATTATATTTTCGTTTAATAATTCTATTCTATATGTGCCAAAGTTTTTTAATATAGGAATTTTATCTATTAAATTAATTTTGGTATGATTGAAGATATGAGTATAATTATCATATATTATAGGATATTTATTGTTCTTATTATCTAATAAGTAGGCATTTTCTTCTTTTATATTAAATATATTATTTTTAATAATCATACATTCTGGTGTTCCATATATTAATATTTCTGATTTTTCTTTATTTTTTATATTTTTTAGTTGTTCTATTGATAATTCTACACTCAAAGTAATAGAATTACTGTTTAATTTAATAAGTTTGTTTATGGTATAATCGTTTGCAACATTTAGATAATAATCTGTTCTTATGCTATTATTTTTATTATATTTTATTATAGAACCAAATTCTGTACATAGAAGTCTTTCGTTTTCATAGTCTGGGTGATTTTCTATTACTCTGTTTAGTCTTAAATAAATATTTTTATATGTTTTATATTTTTGGTATATTTTTTCTTCTGTTACATATATATAGTCTATATTATTTCTTAGTGCTATATTTAATTGTTCTTCGTTTCTTACTAAGATACTTATTTTAGGATTATTACTTATTTTTTCTATTGGAGATGGAATGCTAAGGTGTATTTCTGATTTGGAATGTCCTTCTTTTTTATTTATTAGTTTTTCTACTGCTTGTCTTCTTAGTTCGTTTAGTTCTTTTATATTAATAAATATATTTCTATCTATATCTACTAATATTTGATTTGGTGTAAATGGTGTTGATCCTAGTTTAGTAATTTGTTCTATAATACGTTCTTTTGTTATAGGGGATGATTTAGCTTCTTCTGTTATTGTTCCTTCTATTTCTATGGTATTTGTATTATCTGTTATGGAAAGTGTGCTATTTGCGTCTATTTTGGCTTTAAATGTTATATTGATAGGTATTTTCTTTTCTGTTATTTGATTTAGTTCTTCATTAAGTTTTGTATCTATTGTTTTTAGAACGTTACTGCCTAGTAGGTCTTTAATCATAATTCTTTCTTTATTGTCTACTTGGCATATGTTTCCTTTGGCTATATTTGATACTAGTAGTCCTTTATTATTATATAGGGTATTTACATACATACCTTTATTTGGTTTATCAAATCTAATTGCATCGTTTTGATATAAATCTTTATCTAACTTAATAGTTATTTTTTTGTTATTTACGCCAATTACTGTACCTATTTTTATTCCTTGGTGATTTGATGTTTTATTATTTATTATATTATCTTCATTAAATAGGTATCCTTTTGTAAATTCTCTATTATATGTTTGTAATAGTTTTTCATTATCTTCTTGTGTAAAGATTATTTCTTTTTTGTTGTAGTAGTCATCAATTAGTTTACGGAATGTTTTTGTTACTATTGCTACGTATTCTTTGCTTTTCATACGACCTTCTACTTTTAAAGAATCAATCTTTTTATCTAGTATTTCTTTAAGATTAGGAAGTGTATTTAAGTCTTTTGTACTTAGTAAGTATCCTTCTTTTTGTTTTTGGTTATTTTTGTATAAAGTATATGGTAGACGACATGAACCTACACACATTCCTCTATTAGCACTTCTACCGCCGTTTAAGGCGCTAAATAAGCAGTTTCCTGAGTAGCAAATACATAGTGCTCCATATATAAAGACTTCTTTTTCTATGTCTACAGTTATATTAGCTATTGATTCTAGTGATGATTCTCGATCAAATACTACTCTAGTACATCCTATTTCTTTGTAGTGCTGTATTGCTGGAGAGTTATGATTATGAGCCTGTGTTGAAACGTGTATTTCTAAATTAGGTATTAATTTTCTTGCTAGTTCTATTAACCCATTATCTTGCATTATTACGGCATCAACATTATTAATGTAAAGAAAATTTAGATAGTTTAATACTTCTTTTATTTCTTCATTATAAATCATTGTGTTTACTGTTACATATATTTTTACTCCGTATAGATGACATAATTTTATTGCTTTTACCATTTCTTCTTCATTGAAATTGTTTGAATATGCTCTTGCTCCAAATTTTTTTCCACCAAGGTATACTGCATCGGCTCCATTATGAATTGCTGCTATTAAGCATTCTTGATTTCCAACAGGTATTAGTAGCTCTGCTTTTTTCATTTATAAATCACCTTTTTTATTATACAAAAAAATGTAGCATTAAGCTACATTCTTTATTTTTTATTCTGAAAGTTCTTCTATTCTTTGTTCTAATTCGTTTATAAGTTGTGGATTTTCTCCTATTGCTAATGATACGGCTTCAAGTGATGCTAAGATCTCGTATAATTCAGAATCTTTTTTTACTTTTGTTGCGTATATTTCGTTGTTTTCTTTTTCTATTTCGACGAAACAAATATCATTAGTGTTTATTTTATCGTTTTTTGTTATTCCAGCAGCATAGTAGTATGTTTTTCCTGGGTATCCGTCTATCTCTCCAAGTTCTTCAAGTAATAGATAGCGAACTCCATTATCTAGTATTATTGTTGTTTCTTCTTCTATAATCATTGTGTTGGTCCTCCTATAGTTTTTGATTTTCCAGCAACATATTGTTGAATCATATCGTAGCATCTTAAATAATAATCTCTTAATTCATTTTCCATTTTTTGTAAATTTTCTAGTACTTCTGATTTATGTGGATTGTCATCTGCCATACTCTCTAGTATGTATCTTTCTTTTTTTATTATTGCTTCAATTCCTTTAATTTCATTAAATTCAAATTCCAATTCACCAAATAAAACTTCGAGATCATCAGAAATTGATTGGCTTGGCTCTTCTGGTGTATATGTATCTTCTGATATAGGTGTTTCTTCACTTCCTCCTGGTGGAGTTGTTCCTTCTCCTGAATGCCCTAGTTCTTCTTCATCTTCTTCTGATGTAGATGAGCCTTCACCTTCTTCAGTTGTGGTTGTTCCTTCGCCAGGATGTCCTAGGTCTTCTTCGTCTAACTCTTCATCATAATCATCGTAATCATACTCTTCTTCAAATGCAGGTGAGCTGTCGCCCTCTCCTAATGTTTGGGTTTCTTCGCCATTTTCTGGAACTTCTTCTAATGGTTTACCTTTGAAAAAGTCTTTAAATTTTTTCTTAATTGCTTTTATTAGTTTTCCACGATTTTTACTGTTTTTATATCCTAGACCTAGACCAGCGATTGCCGCGGAACTACCTAGCAATCCAAGTGTTATTATTGGAAAATTAACCAAAGAAAAACCTACTATTATTGTTCCTCCTACCATTGATGCTATTTTTTTAATAGAGTCTTTTGATTCTTTTACTCCTTTTATTCCTAGGTATGCTTGACGTAATATTTGACCGATTGTTAAATCTATATCTACAACTCTTCTTCTTTCGCCTTCACGAGTTTCTTCTTCTGGTTCAGCTATTTCTCTTGGAATAGCTGTAGCTACTCGTCTAATGTAGCTTTCTCTTGGTGTATCAGTCATTATTGGTCCTATCGAATCTCTATAGTCTACATTTTCATGAGGATATGGTTTCCTGTAAGTTTCTAGTTCTTCTCTATTTATGCCATGTTCTCTATAATGTTGTTCCATTCCTGCTTCGTATTCTTCATCTGTTTCGCTTAATTTTTTAGGTAGTGGAGCATAGATTCCTTCGTATTCTGTTCCTGGTATTATATTATCGTAATATATTTGATATAATTCCTGTGGAAATTCTATACCATTAAATAAATCTTTCTTTTCAATTAATATTTTGACAATGTTTTTAATATTTTCAATTGGTAAATAAATAGTAATTTTTGTTTCTTCGCTTGGGTTGTCTTCATTTTTTATTTTTATTCCTGGTATTTCGTAAACATTATCGCTTGTTGTTCTATTAAAATTTATATAATTTCTAAAGTCGCATATGCTTTTGTATTCATCTTCTTTGTCTGCATAAATCATTTTTGTTTGTTTCTCTACTGGATCGTATGCTTCTATTACTGCGCTATAATCTGTTATTAATTCTTCTGATATACTTTTGCTATTTACAAAATTTGATATTCTTTGATCGATTATTCTTAAGAATTCACTATTTACTTCTTTTCCTGTACATTCTCTTACCATATTTGGTCACATCCTTTTATCTTTTTTATTATATCACATTTTATTTTTTTTGATAACCTTTTAACCAATAATAATCTTTATTTGGTAGTATTTTTCTAAAAACCTCTTCGGAATCACTTGTAAATACTAAGGTTTTATCTTTTAATTTTACAATACATTCATTATCTTCTTTTTTATAATATGCTACATCCGATATTTTAACTGACATATATACTGTATTAAAATATATTAAGTTTAAGAAAACGTGAAAATATCCATTTGCTAGCCATGTTTTATATTCTACTCCTTCTGGGGTGTATACGTTGTCATATGTTGGTTTTATTCCCAAAACATATTTCAATTCTTCAAATCTAGTTATACATTCTGGATTTGTGTTTAATTCTTTTATGTATTCTGTATCTGTTTTATTGTATTTTCTATTAGTGGATAGCGCTATTTGTAGGTTTATACTTATTATACATATACTTATCACATTTAGTATATTTAATAATAAAAGATATTTTTTTAATATAAATATTAATAAACTTATTATTAAATAGATTATTGAAAATATTATAATGTAATTAACGCTTTTAGTTATTCTTTGTGAATTTTCGAGATTTTTTTTATTATCTTCGCTTTTTATACTATGCATATATATTTCAAAATCATCTATATATGTTGCTGGATTAAAAGCTGTAATATTTTCTAGTTTTTTCTCTTTTATTATTTCGTTGAATATTTTTGAGCTTTCTATTTTAAATGAATATATTTCTGTTGATGTATTTATTATAATAGATTTTTTTTCATTGTCTATTCGATAATATCTTATGTTAGATATATGTATTGCTTTTATTTCTGGTTTTTTATTATATTTTGTATTTAGTAGCATTATTTTATCGCGATTTGTATTTGTCCAATAATAGTATTCTTCTCCTGATGTTGTTGTAACTTTTCTTGTTGTTTCATTTATTTTATATTTTTCTATTAATTCATTTAACAACTTTTGATAATATCCATTTGGTCCAGTTATTATACTTTTTAGTTTTTTTTCATAGTCTTCAATCGAGTAATAGCCTTTTTTCTTTAAGATTTCTAAATATTCATTATTTTGTTCTATTTTTAGATATTTTAAAACTATTTTTATTAAATAGTTTATTATGAATATTTCTATGAATGAAATTATATATCCCGTTATATTAAAATTTGTAATTAGCAATGTAACTATTGAAGTTATTATTGGTATTAAATATATTGAAATGATTGGGTATTTTTTTTCATCTTTTGAATATTTTAGAATGTCTTTGTAATACTTTTCTCTATATGGTTTGATTTCGTTTTCATATGTATTTATGAAGTTTTTATTTCTTTTGATTTCCATAAAGTATACTCCTATTCTTTTTTATTATAATATAAATGTTTGTTTATGAAAAGAAACTTTTAAAAAAAAATAAAACTATTTTTGTAGTTTTATTTTACAGGCCGTTGACAAAGTCGGTATTTAAAACCGGCTTTGTCATACGGCTTTTTATAATCCCCACTTTAATATATAAAAAGAGCAATTTTTAGACTCTTAAAACCTAAAATTACTCTAAATTTGATAAACTACTCCCACTATTACAAAACTAAATTTTCTAATTTTTTGAGATAAGTAGTTTGTCAACACTCTGAAAAATAAAACTATTTTTGTAGTTTTATTTTACTTCGATAACGTTTGTTTTACATATGATGTCGTGTAATCCTCTTTCATCATCTCTAAAGATCATAAAGCCAATAATTAGGAAAAGAGTTATGTTTGACAAGTATCCTATAATATTTTGAGCTATTAACCAGTTTGATTTACTTAAGAACGCTAATGCTATTATGGATAATATTTTGGGAATAAGATTCGTTACAATTATTTCTCTTATCATATATAAATTGGGATTAAGCTTATTTCCTTCTAATGGTGCTACTTTTATTTTCATTATCTTTTTACCAAGCGTTTGTCCATTTAATATGAATGAAAGTATTCCAAAATATAGTATTATCGTTCCACAATTGATTATTGATAGTGGTTGACTGGATTTACTCATATCGTATAATAGTTGACTTTCTATATCGTAGTCTATTTCTTCTGAGCCGCTATTAGCTATTAATTTTAGGTATTCTGATGTAATTTCTTGATATTCATTATTATATTTATTAAAAAATGGTAAACAGAATATCAATGATGATATAATACTTACGATGAAGAAATCTATTATATAAGCTACTATTCTTTTTATTTTCATTTTATCACCTTCTTTTGTATTATATCAGAAGTTTTGAATTAAATATATTAATTTTTTTTAATTTCAAAATTTTTAATTTTTATATATACTAGATAATCGATTATATTTCCAGTGTTTTTAAAAATTTCCCATGCTTCTATACTATTCATATTTACCTTCTTTCTAAGAATAATACTCTACCTTTATTCTATATATATTATAAATTCGTATTTCTTTTTAATCAATCATTTGTTCGATTTATTTGTTGCTTATTTATATTATGTGTAAAGTATTTAAAAAAGTAGTTTTTTAAAAACTACTTTTTAGCATTTACTTTAAATTCGTATAGTATTTTTATATCTCTACTATTTGGTTCTATTTTATTTTTTAAATAATTGTATTGATTTTCATTAACTAATATTGCTTTAAATTTACTGTTGTAAAAATCTTCAAATAAATCGTTTATATTTTCGTATTCTATATAATTTACTTTATCTAACTTGGTATTTAGTTTTCTTTCAATATTAATGCAGTTTTCTTTTAGTAATCCTACTTTTTTATTATTTATTGTATATATGCTTCTATTTATTGTTGTGTCGAATGCAACAACATAATATGTTTTATATTCGTATATATTAGAATTTAAATTTCTTATATAGTCGTATGTATATTGCATGTAGTATATACCAACGAACATTCCTGCTGTTATTATAATAGTAAAAATTTTTCCACTTATGTATTTATTGTATGATATTGCAACAATCATTAGGAAGATTATTATACAACTTATATATACTATAGTACCTGTTTTAAAAACATTAATTCTTATGAGCCCTATTAATAATGTTATGAAAGTAATTATTAGTATGGTATTAAATATTATGTGTGTGTTATTTTTAATTTCGTAAAAAAGTCTAATGAAAATGTTTTTTTTCTTTAGATCTTGTTCTGTTTTTAGTGAAGGCAATGACTTTTTAATTTCTTTTTCAATTTTATGTGATACTTTTTTTCTTTTTGAATTATATGATTTTGGTGATTGCTTTTTTTCTTGTTTTTTACAAAGAATAGTTATTTTGTTTTTAATTTTAGATATTATATTATTGCTTGTTTTTTTATTTTCTGTATTTGTTTGATTATTTTGCTGTTTTTTTGTATTATTTTGAACTATTTTATTTAAAACTACATTGTATTTTACATTCTCTTTTGATACTAGTTGATTACTATTTTGTTTTTTTGTTTCCTTTGGTATTTTATTTTGATTATTTTTCTTAGATGTTTGTACTTTTTGTATTTTTTTCTTTTGATTTTTCTTATACTTTTGTGTTTTTGACTTTTTTTTCACCATTTTTTATCACTCCAAATTAACAATAATAATATATCATATTTTTTTTAAAATAAAAGGTCTAATAATGTTTTTTGTGATTTTTTTTGATATACTTTTTCTATGGTGATTATTATGAAAATGAAAAATAAAGTTGCTTTTTTAAGTTTACTTACGGGAGCAATTGTTTGTTCTTCTTATGGTACTGATGTTTTAAATTCTAATTTTTCATTATGTGCACTTTATGATGTTTCTTCTTCAACAATTGCAGAGGGAGATAGTTTGATTCAAATGTCTGATGTTAAAATACCGATTGTTGATGAAATGGTTCCTCAAGGTTTATGTTATACTGGCGAATATTTTTTGATTTCTTCTTATGATTATTCTAAAAATAGTAATTCTTGCGTATATACTTTAAATAATGATGGTTCTATTGTGAATACTGCTTATTTGGATAATAAATCGCATGTTGGTGGTTTATCTTATGATAAAGAAAATAACTTGGTGTGGGTTGCTTCTCTTGATGGCTGTGTTAGTGCTTTTGATTTTGATTCTATATTACATAATTCCAATGTTTTCCCGAAATACTCTGATGTTGATGTAGGTAGTGGATTGATTAATTATAGAAATCCATTTTTAAATTCTATTTCTTTTTTATCTGTATATAATAATCATTTATTTGTGGGAAATTTTAGTTTGAATGGTTTGGGTTTTATTAAGGAGTATGATATATCAATTGATTCGAATACGCGTGTTTTAACTCTTGGTTATGTTAGAAAATTTTCTATACCTGATAAGGTACAAGGTGTTACTATTTATAATGTTGATGGTCTCGATTATATAATATTTAGTCGTTCTTTTGGTAAAAATATGCCTTCTATTTTACAAATTTATAAATATGATGAAAATATTTTGGATTATAACGATCCTTCTTTAAATTATGTTACTATAGAAGCACCTAATATGATTGAACAAACCACGGTTATTAATAATTCTTTATATTCTATATATGAATCTTGTGCTTTACCTTATAAAAATAATAATATTGATTTAATGGCTAATTTATCTATAACCGATTTGGATACAGCTGTTAAGAATTTAAAACGATAAAAGATTCTAATTAATAGAATCTTTTATTTTGATAGTTTTTATTATTCTACTTTGTTTTTTTATATCTAAGCTACTTTGATTTAATATTAGTTGTTCTTCTTTTGATAGTGCAAAAGATTGGATTATTCCTGTTTTAATTGATTCTTCTATTTCATCTAATGAACTATAGTATAAGCATTTTATTTCTATATCATTGTTTATTTGATTGCAAAAGTTTTCATTGTTTTCATTTAATATACCAATTGTTTTGTTATTTAGTTTTTCTAGTTCATTATATTTGGGATTTTTTTTAAGAACATATATGTCATATTCTTTATATTCATACTTTTTTGTTATGACATTTGTTATGTAATCGTATCTATTATTTAAGTTAATTATATTATATATTATTACTACATTTAATAGTAATGTTAGAAATATTCCGATATTATATATTGTATTTTTCTTATTTAAATAACAATATAATGATATGATTATCATTGTTAATATACCTACTATTATTAATGCTTTGGTTGTTTTAGGAAATAAATCGATTGTAAATAAACCTATTATATATATTATTGAACTAAGTATTAATATATAGATATTTAAGGATTCTAATGTATATTTTTTTATCATATTACCCCTTCTTTGGTTTTATATCTTATTATATTATGTTTATTTTGGCAAATTTAGACATAAAAAAAGAGTATTTTATACTCTTATTTGTCTTGTAACATTTTTAATAAGTCTATTTTAAACATATCTTTAGATGCGTTTTGTTTTGATATCATAATACCTTTATATGTTGTTAATTCAGATTTGTGTCCTTCTAATAATATATCAGATGGAGTAATAGTATTTAACATAATTGTTTGTTCTTTTACATATACAGTATATATTAATTTAACGTCACCATGAACTTGAGTAAACATGTTATCACTTGGTAATTTAAGTTCGTATGTTTCAGTACCAGCTTTTTTATTTTGACTAGTCATTTTACCAACGAATTTACCATTTCTTAATGCAGGATAATATTCAAAATTTAATTTTTTATAAGCTAGCATATTATATTTTTTTAATGCTCTTTCTAGTTTTTTAAATTCATTTTCGTTAATATAATCTAAAACATATCCTTTCATAATTATACCCCCTATTTCCTTTTCGTGCTTTAATTCTAACACTACTAGAGAAAACCGTCAAATTTTGCTCACTTTTTGTGCTCAATTTTCAATGGTTTGTGCATTATTATAGCAATTATGGGGATGTTTTGCAAGAGTTTTTAAACATTTTTTAATGTTTTTGTTTAAAAACTATCTATAATTTTAGTTCAACTATTGTTTGACCATCATTAAGACCATCAATATAATACTTTTCTACATTTTTGTTGTGCTTTAAATATTCATGTGTAGCTTTTCTTAAGGCTCCGCTTCCTTTGCCATGAATGATTATAATATTTTTTCTTTTTAATTTAATGTTATCTTTTATAAAAGAATTTATTACTGCATTACATGTTAAAGTTGTTTCTCCATGTATATCAAGTTGGGGAAAGAAATAAGTAAATGGATCTTTAATAGTTTTGCTCATATATATTTTTTATTTCTTCTAGCGTAGGAATTGAATCTAGAGCACCTACTTTTGTTGCAGCTAGGCTTCCTGCAATACAACCAATTTTCACTGCTTTTTCGATATCTCCACCACCTATTAATGTATGAGCAATGGCTGCTCTAAAAATAGGTCCACAGCCATGTGTATCTTCAACTTTAACTTTTAATGATGGAGTTATTTTTATTTGATTATTTATGCAATATAAGGCTCCTCTTTCACCTAACGTTATTATTATTTCTGTATTTAGATATTTCTTTTTTAATTTTTGATATGCTTTAATGATACTAGATGGCACTTGAAAGTCGATTTTTTCTCCGGATACTGATTCGGCAAATTCTCTACTACATACAGCGTATTTGGCTTTTTTTACTAAGTCAATTACTGAACTAGTTACTAAGCTTGCATCGATTACTGAAAGACTTTTAGGGTATCTTTCTAATAAGTTCTTAGCTTGTACTGCATCGTATCCATCTACGAAGATTAAATCAGGTGTAAAATCGAAATCACATTTTTTTAATCCTACGTATTTATCAGATATGTTAATTACAGTGTAGTTTTGAGTACTTTTATTAATTAATACTATTGTCATAGGTGTATCGTTATCAAAAGATGGTTCTATGTATCTTGTATCAATGTGTAATTTATCAAATATTTTCCTAATTCTTGTTCCGTTAACATCATTTCCTAATACACCGGCGAATGTAGTATTAATACCCCATTTTGAAAAACAACATGATACTAGTGCTGCTTCTCCTCCAACATTGCCGTTTTTTTCAAAAAACTCATTTTTGGAGCCATCTGATGGTAACTTGTCTACGACTAAATTTATATCATATGTAACTCTTCCTAAGCATATGGCTTTTATCATTATAATCACCCTTTATCTTGTTTTTATTATAATATAAAAACTATTTCTTATCAATAAATATGTTTTTTATTTTTGATATTAAGTTATCCTTTCTAATTATAAATGTGTTATTATTTATTTGAGGTGGTTAGATTGATATCTAATGGTATTGATTTAGTTGAAATTAATAGATTTAAAAGTATTTCTAAGAATAATAAGTTTTTAAATGATAATTTTAATGATATTGAATTATATTATTTGAAAAAGTGTGATTATTCTTTAGCTTCTATAGCTGGTATTTATGCTGCTAAGGAGGCATTTTTAAAAGCAATAAAAAAAGGAATAAGTGATTATTCCTTAAAGGATATTATAGTAAGTCACAATATGAATGGTGCACCTTATTTTATCTTTCAAGGTAAGATTAAAGAAGATTACAATTTTAGTAATATTTCTTTATCTATATCTCATGATGGTGACTATGCCATTGCTTCCGTTTTTATATATTTTTCATAAGCTTTATTCCAGGATTCGTATTCTGGATTTTTTCTTTTATCTTCTAACATTTCTAGTTTGCTTAGGTATTCTCCTATATATTTTGTTGCTTTTAGAGCTCCGCGATAGTTCAAATGTGAACCATTATCTTTAGTATCTATTTGCCAATCAATTCCTAAATCTATTAGATTTAAATCAATAAATTCTAAATTGTTTTCTGAGGCAATTTTAGCTATTGTGTTATGTTTTTTGTATCCCCAAGATGTTTGAGTTGGAAAGCTTATTAAAACTAGCTTAACATCGTTTTTTTGACATAGTGATACGATTTTATTGAATACTTTTAGGTTGTTGTTTGGTATTACTCTTAATTCTTTTGATGGTTTCATATATGCTTTGTTTTTTGAAGGCTCTATTTTGGTAATGAATTTGAAACCTTTGTACACATTTATCCATTCTGACTTATCTCCATATGTAATATAGTTTTTCCAGTTATTATGGTGTAGACCTAATGGATTAAAGTCTTTATTTTCTCTATATAGTCTAGTGTATTTGTTTTGATTTTTTGGATCTCTTAGAATTACATTTGCTTCTAATAGTATTATTTTTGGATGTTGACTTTTTATAGCTATATCGACACTTTTGTATGTATTTTCTATTATTTGAGCTGGCTCGGCACTATCAAAAGCTGTATATCCATATTCGTTCCATATTTCCATAGGAGATAATGAACTATATACAAGACTATCTCCTATTGCTACGACATCGATTGTATCTCTTTTCTCACCAAGTATCTCATATTTTGAAATATTGTATACACCAAATTCTAATATGTCTTTACTAGGCAATAGTATAAAAGTTAAAATTACTAGGATTAGGATAAATATTGTTACAAATATTATGCTTTTTAAAATATTTTTCATTATGATCACCTAAAAATCTGCATATATTGGATCTACTGGAATGTAACCTGGTCCATAAGCTCCAAATATTATTATTGAAATTATTAATATGTAGTATAGACTCCATCTAATAAAGATATTCTTCTTACTTATTTCTTCTCTTATATTAATGTTTTTTTCTTTTAATAGACTTATTATAAATATTACTATAAGAGCTATTATGACTATTCCATAGTCACATAAATCTACACCTAAATGTAATAATTCACCATTTGTTAATGATGATAGTTTTATGTTACAAAACATTTTATATAACATTTCGAATCCAACTTTTAAAGATGGTGCTCTAAAGAATAACTCTCCTATAAAGACAAAGAATGTCATTTTTATAGATTGGAATATTCTGTATACTTTGTTTTGACGATTTAGATGGATTTTTGCACAAATTTTGTTTATTGTTGGTTCGAATATATTACCTAATAATATTAGTGTAAATTGGTACATACCGTAGAATAGGAATGTCCATCCTGCACCATGCCATAACCCGTTTAAGAACCATACTGCAAATAGTGCTATAGCTCCACCTATTAGTTGGCCAAATCTATTTCCAAGAATTTTTCTTGTTTTAAGTGTTAGTTTTTTTACTGGTTTTGATAGTGAAACAGGAAAGAAAATATAGTTTTTAAACCATGTTCCTAAACTTATGTGCCATCTAGTCCAAAATTCTGAGATGTTTTTAGCAAAGAATGGTTGTCTAAAGTTTTCAGGTATTTTTATACCAAACATTTCACCTGTTCCGATTACAACATCCATCGTTCCAGAAAATTCCATATAAAGCATAATAGTGTAACAAATTACACCTAGCCAAATCGGAATGCCGCTGTATAGCGCATATCCTTCGAAGATTGTTTTGACTATGATATTAATACGATCTGCTATAACATATTTTTTGAAAAAACCATATAGAATTCTTTGATAACCAAAACAGAAATTTTTATAAGTAACTTTATTACCTTCAAATAAATCGTCAGCTGTATCTTCGTATTTAGCTATTGGTCCTTCCATTATTTGAGGAAAGAATGATAAATATAAAGCGACTTTGAAGAAGTTTTTTGATGCTTCTATTTTTTCGTTGTATACATCTAATATATAGGATACTGCTTGTAATGTATAATATGAAATCCCTATTGGTGCAGCAATTTTTATTATTGTATAATGACAATTTATATTAAATAAATTTAATATGTCATTGGCTATAGAACCAAAAAAATTTAGATATTTGAAGAAAAATAGGAATGCTATATTAAATAGAATACCGATTATAAGTATTATTTTCTTTTTTTTCTTATATTGTTCTTTTATTTCTTTTTTTTGTTCTTTCTCTGCATTTTCTAATACTTGGTCTCTTTTTTTATCTATTTTAGTAAGATATCTAGCTACTAGATAAATTGATATTATAGATAGTATTAGAAATATTATTAGACCTTTACTTATGAAAGCAAAAAAACCTAAACTACTAATTAATAATAAATATGGTCTAACCTTTTTTGGTAAGATATTATATATAACTATAAGAATAGGTAAAAAAAGGAAAGAATAAGCAGGATGCAAATATGACATTATTCTTCCTCTTTTAGTTTTTTAATTAGTTCCCAAATTTTCTTTGCTGAATTAAAATTTCCAGGTATTATTTCTACTGTTGGTATTTCTACATCAAATTCATCTTCTATTTCTGCTACTAATGATAAGATTGTTAGTGAATCTAAATATCTTCCATCTATTAAGTTTTCTGTTGTGTTGTAATCAACATCTGGGTTTAGTTCCTCTAATATTTCAATTAATTTTTCCATATAACTCACTCCTTCTAATACTTTGGACAATTAATTTCACTTGATTTTATTGTATTTCTTATTAATTTTGATTCATTTGTTTCGTCGTATAATATAACTTTGGGCATGTCTCTACTAAGGAATAGTGCAATTCCTTCTGTTATAGAGTATGCTCCGACGTTTTCAAAAACGAATAAATCACCTGTTTGTAGTTTTCTAGTTTTTAAACTTTTAATTATTATATCGTTTATTGTACATAATGAACCATATAGGTTATAAGTTTCTTCTGTATCTTCTTTCTCGGGTAATAGTTTGTATTTTGGAATACGCATTGCCATTGTTTGACCATAGTATACTAGATGATTTATTCCGCCATCTAAAATTATGTGATTGCCGTTTTTATTAGTTTTCATATCAACTACTTTTGTTAAGTAGTAACCACAGCTGGCTGCTATACTACGTCCTAATTCTAAAGATATTTTTTTGTTCTTCATTTTTTCTAAGGCTATACAAACTTCTTTTAGAAATTCATCTTCAGCAAATTCATCATCTTGGAAATAGTAAACTGGGAATCCTGGTCCATATTCTATTTCTTCGATTGATATATTTAGTTCTTGTTCAACTTTATTAACGAATTCTACTAAGTAATCAATTTCTTTGTTAATCTTTTTTATTGAATGTTTTTGAGTACCGGAAAAGTATTCAAATCCTGATATATTAATAAATTCATTATTTTCTTTTAATATATCGATTGCTTCTTCTTCATTTACACCAAATTGGTTTCCTGATGTAAGTCTTATTAAAACGTTAATATTTCTATTATATTTTTCACACTTTTCTTTTAAAAGTTTATATTGATTAACTGATTCTATAGTATATTTGCCTATTTCTTTATAGTTTGAAATCATTTCATCTATTGATGCGTCATCTTTGTTGACACCGGAGATGACCATTTTTTTGTAATCGATATTAAGTTTATTACATATATCGAATTCACCTTTTGAACATATTTCGAATCTTTCTACGTCTTTTTCTAATTCTTTGATTATAAATGTGTTTGCTTTAACAGCATATACAAGATTAATGTTTTCTGGTAAATTTTCTTTTAGATATGATATTCTCTTTTTTAATGTTGAAATATCATATATGAATGTTGGTGTTCCGTATTCTTTGGCTATTTTTTCAAAATTAATCATTTTTTTCACCTTTACATTCCATTAATTTTTTACGATCTATTTTTCCGTTTTTGGTCATTGGGAATTCATTCATCTTTATTAATTTAGTAGGTATCATGTATATAGGTAGTATTTCTTTTAGTTTATGGTGTAATTCTTTTGAATCAATGTCTCCTATATAAAAACCGTATAATTTACTCTTTTCCTCCTCAAATATAGTACAACTTCTAATGATGTTTTCAATATTCATTAATGCTTTATCTATTTCTTCAAGTTCTATACGATGTCCTTGATATTTTATTTGGAAGTCTTTTCTGCCACTAAACATTAGTTCTTTTTGTTCGTTATAGTATCCTAAGTCTCCGGTTCTATAAATTAGATCAATATACTTTTCATTTGTTGGGTTTTGAATAAATGCTTTTTCTGTTTGTTCTTTATTATTAAAGTATCCTAAACCTAGACATGTTCCCCCTACACAAATCTCACCTGTTTCATTAGGGGTTGTAATTAGTTTATTTTCATTATTTAATAGATAAATTCTTTCATTAGGAAATGGAATTCCTATCGGAATCTTATCTGTGTAATCTCTATTTCTATCTATTATATGATATGTGCAATTGCATGTAATTTCTGTTGGACCATACACATTTATAAATGTTGCTTTTGGAAGATGTTCCATCCATTGTTTCAAATGCTTTAATGGCATTACTTCACCACTAAATATAACTTTATTTACTGTTATAGGGGTTTTGTATTCTAATCCATGGAATGTTGTAATTAAACATAATGCTGAAACAGCCCATGTTAGTGTTGTAACTTTATTATCACAAATATAATCTAATAGTTTTGATGGACTAGAAAAATACTTTTTAGGAATAATGACTAATGTTGCTCCTATCTTTATTGATGAGTAAATATCTTTTACTGAAACATCAAAATCAAAAGGAGCTTGATTTCCTATTATATCATTACTCTTAAAGTGAAATAGTTCAGTAAATTTATCAATAAAGTCTATAACAGAACGATGTGATACAACCACTCCCTTTGGAATACCGGTTGAACCTGAAGTAAAATTTACATATAGTGGATCACAATCAATATGATTATTTCTAGATATAGAAAGTGCTTCTTCGTTTATTTCGTTTTCTTTCAAAGTTTTAATATTTATTATTTCTAAATCTTCAAAATACTTTTTAGCTATTTCCTCATATTCATCATTAGTAATTATATATTTTACGTTTGTTGTTTCTTTTATATTATTAATTCTTACTTCTGGTAGCTCTGGATTTATTAGACTATAATAGCAATTTGCATATACACTTCCGAAGAAAGATATTAGTGTGTCTATTCCTTTATCCATAAATACTACTATTAATTCATTGGAAATATTTTTAGTTGCAAAGTATGATCCTACTCTTTTACTCATATGATATAGTTCTTCATATGAGATATTTTTTTCTTCTTCAATTACAGCTATTTTATTTTTATATTTTGCTGCAGAATTTTCTAGATAATCTAATACATTAAACATGTTACCACCTTAATTTCTTATATTATTTTTCTTTTTTATGCAACTACTCTAATTATACTATGGTTTTATGTTTATGCAACATATTTTGCTTAACATTTTAGCAACTATTGGTTGCTTCATTTGATTTTGATAATTATTTATTTTGAATCTTTTTTTATTTGTTATATTTTGCTTATATTATCAATGTTTTTATATATTTAGTATTTCTTTAGCAATTATATATTCTTTCTTATTATAAGCACATAGTAAAACGTTAATTTCATAATCTGGGTAATCATTAATAAATTTATTATATGCTCTTAAACATTGTTTGGTCGATTCTTCTACTGGGTTATCTAATCCATAGCCAAATATTCCTGAACTTATTAATGGGAATGATATAGAATGTAAATTGTTTTCTCTTAGTACAATTAATGAGTTATAATATGCGTCGTATAACTCTTTAAACGCTGATGGTGTTTTTCCAAAATCTGGACCTACAGCATGTATTATATATTTGCAATTACTAATATTAAAAGATGGTGTTATAACTGCATTACCATCTTTTAATGGTGTTTTAATTTTGCTACATGCTTGAGTTAATTCTTTATAACTTGCTTTTTTGAATATTGCTCCACATATTCCTCCGCCTGCCCAGAGATTCCTGTTAGCAGCATTTACTATAGCATCTACTTTTTGTTCAGCGCATGAACCATTTATTAATTTAATTTCACTTATTTTAATCACCTGTACTATATTTTCTTTATATAATTTATTATATCATAAGAAAAGACAAATCTTTTAGATTTGGTCTTTAGCGAATATTACACTATATATTAGTATGTATATAATACAATGTTAGTGATTCTATATCAAAATAATATATTGAATAATTATCATATTTTGTGTATTCTGAATCACCGATTTTTTCTCCTTCTTTAGTTTTAATTCTAATGTAATCACCTTCATTAATTACTTCATCATTAAAATCATATTCATCAAGTCTATTGGATGATTCCATGACGTTTTTAAAGTTTTCAAAGTATCCTTTTATATTTTCGATGTCATCTTGGGATATAATTTTATAGTCACTATTTTTTGCTATTATATCTTTTTCTGGATAAGTATATTTTGCATAATCTGTATAGTCTTGAAATCCATTTTTATCAAAATATTCTTTTTTATCGGTATATCCTTTAGGAATATCAATATCTTCTGATGTAGAATTACATCCTGTTATAAAAAATATTAACATAATAAGTAGTATAAAAATTTTTTTCAATCTAATCATCCCTTACAAATTCATTTTTCTTTTATTTATATATTTTATTATATCATAAGAAAAGGCAAAATCTTCTTGATTTTGTCTTTTACTTTTTTCACCTTTAAACTATTTTAACTTTTTTTTATTATCTTTTTTAGATTACATAGGATTATTCCTGTATTAAAAGTAATTAATAATATAATATATTTAATTATATTATCTCCTGTATCTGGATTAATAATTTGTTCTTCTTTTAATTCGTAACTAGCTTTTATATTAATGTCTTCTTCACCACATTCTATGATTATTTCATTGTTTTGAACTTCGTTTGTTTTATCAATTCCATTTACTATTAATTTATTTAATTCATATCCTGGGTTTGGTTTTATTGAAATTGTTATTTTTTCTCCTGTTAATGCTGTTTTTTGAGAACTTATTATTTCTCCTTTACCTTGTTCCACTTTAGTATTAATATCAAATATAATATAAGCATTTATTGTTGTGTTTCTTTGGATATTATAATCTGCAAACGTAGGTTTATCATTTAACTCTTTTTCATTGTATTTGAAAACTATTTTATTTGTAGGAATATTTACTTTTTCAGAGTATTGACTTTTTATGTATTCGATGGAATCTCCACTTTCTATTATGAATGATGTAATTATTCCTTTTTGATCTTTGATAAATAAATTATTTTGCTCTCTGGTGAATACTTTTATTTTATCATTTTCAGTTAAACCTAGTAACGATTGATTATCTGTTGTTTCTAAATTGTTTATTAGCACTTTTTCGGCTCCGGTTATTTCTTTTATTTTTTCAACTGTGTAAGGTGCTCCAATAATGACATTTATTAAGTCTTTTTCATTTTGTGAGATTTCATATGAGTATTCTACTATATCTAAATTTTGATTTTCTATAAGTTTACCATCAAAATTTTTCAATATTATTCTGTGAATTCCACATGTACCGCCAGTCAAAATGTTTCCTTTGAAAGTACTTTTTATTGTTTCCCAAGTATTGGCTGTTAAGTCTATTTCTTCACTAATTATAAGGTTTTGAGATTCGAATGTTTCATTTTCTTTATTTACTAAATACGCAAGTCCTGCTAATTGGTTTGGTGTTGTTATTTTGTATTCAGTTAATGTTTCGTTTGTATACCAACTAATATCATAATTTTCACTATCTAACCAACTGGCAGCAAAAACATTATAAGGAAATAGTATGCCTGCTACAACAGCAGCAATAGCGGCTTTGTTAAATAGATTTAGTTTTCTTGTTTTAGGAAATTCTAATATTTTTGCTTCTTTGAATTGATATGATCCTTTATGACTTATTGATATTGTATAAATTGATTCTTTGCTTTGGTTAGCAAAACTAAATTTGTAGAATTGGTTATCGTTTATATAGGGAATTTTTAAGATGCAGTAATCATCTTTATTACATTTTCCTCTTTTTCTTAATATTCCATCTACATCAATATATAATTTGCCTTCTTGCATCATTTCTCTATCAAAGGCGGTGATAGAGTCCTCTAGGCTTTTAGTAAAAAAGACATATTTGTCCTTTGATTTTATTTCTTTATCATTCAGTATTTTCCCAACATTTTCCTTTAATGTGTAATGGTATATATATTTTATATTTGGATTTATTTTTTCTATATTCATTGGTATTATCTCCTTTATTATATTTTAGTATTCTATCTTTATAAAATCAATAGTATTATGATTTCCAATCTATTGTTTTTATTATTGTATCTAAATATGTTCTGGGACTTTTTAATATATTCAATAAGTGTTATATATTAAAAACTTTGTATATATTATCTAATTTATTAATTATAATTACTATTTTATATATAAAAAAGACTAAGATTTCTTTTGTGTTATCTTAGTCTTTGTTTTATTTTTACTTCTTTTTTTCTTTGATTACTCTTAAGTCACTTGATGCACGAGAAAGCTGTATAGTACAATAGCTCTAAATTATCTTTTCATTATTTATTAAATTAACTGTCTAATTCGGCCATTGTATAGTTATTATATCCTTCGTATTTATAACTTGTATCTATACCTTTCATATATACTTCTCTATTATTAACTTTATCAGTAAGTGAATTTTTAAGTAGTATGTTAATTTCAGTATCTTTGATAGGGCTTCTTTCCATAGCTAACAAATATTCTTCTTTATCTACTTTACTCCAATCAACTACTTTACCTAATTCTTTTTTTAAAATCATATCAAGCCAAATTCTTGTACTTCTACCATTACCTTCTCTAAATGGATGAGCTACATTCATTTCAATATATTTTTTTATAATATTATCAAATGTATCTTCAGGCATATTATCAATTTTGTTTAATGCTTCTTTTAAATACATAGAAGGTGCAAATCTAAAATTACCTTTAGCAATATTGACATCTCTAATCTCCCCGGCAAATTCATAAATATCAGAAAATAAGTATTTATGTATACTTGATAATCCTTTGATAGTTCCAACTTCAAATTCATTAATTTTGTTAGTATCAAATAACTCTAACGCTTTTAATTTAGTTATTCTTTCTTCTTCATGAGCAAGTTCGATTTCATTTGTTATTCCTAATTTATTATCTAACATTTATATCACCTTAAAACTATTTATATTATACCATATAGTGTGCTTTTTTACCATCTTTAGATAAAAAAAGACTAAGCTGTGTTGAAATTCTTAGTCTTTTGTATATATATTTTATTATTTATTATTTTTTGCTTTGATTGCGGCTTGTGCAGCAGCTAATCTAGCAATAGGAACTCTAAATGGTGAGCAAGAAACATATGTTAATCCAGCATTATGGCAGAATTCAACACTTGATGGATCTCCACCGTGCTCTCCACAAATACCAAGTTTAATATTTGGTCTTGTAGATTTTCCTTTTTCTACTGCAATTTTAACAAGTTCTCCTACACCTGTTTGATCAATTCTTGCGAATGGATCTTGTTCATATATTTTAGTTTCATAGTATGATCCAAGGAACTTACCTGCATCATCACGTGAGAAACCGAATGTCATTTGAGTTAAGTCGTTAGTTCCGAATGAGAAGAATTCTGCTTCTTTTGCAATAGCATCTGCAGTAATTGCTGCTCTTGGAATTTCTATCATAGTACCAATATGGTATTCCATGTCTGAACCTTTTTCTTTCTTAACTTGTTCTGCTGTTTCTACTACTATGTCTTTAACGAATTTTAATTCTTTAACTTCTCCTACTAGTGGAATCATTATTTCAGGAACAATATCGTATCCTTCTTCTTCTTTTACTTCAATAGCTGCTTCCATTAAAGCTCTTGTTTGCATTCTAGCGATTTCTGGATAAGTAACAGCTAGACGGCATCCTCTATGTCCCATCATTGGATTGAATTCATGTAATTCATCACATTTGTTTTTTAAATGTTTAACGGTAACACCCATATCTTTAGCTAGGGCTTTGATATCTGCTTCTTCTTTAGGTAAGAATTCATGTAGAGGTGGATCTAAGTAACGAACTGTCATTGGTAATCCTTTTAATTCTTTGTACATAGCTTTGAAGTCACCCTTTTGGAAAGGAATTAATGCTTCTAAAGCTTTTTCTCTTTCTTCTACAGTATCAGCAAGAATCATTTTTCTTATTGCTGGTATTCTTTCTTCTTCGAAGAACATGTGTTCTGTACGACATAATCCAATGCCTTCTGCTCCTAATTCGATTGCTTTTGCAGTATCAGTTGGATTGTCAGCATTTGTTCTAACTCCTAATGTTCTATATTTGTCTGCCCATTCCATAACACGACCAAATTCTCCGGCTATAGTTGCAGGAACTGTAGGAATAATGCCATCATAAATGTTACCAGTTGTACCATCGATAGATATTTCATCTCCTTCGTTGAATGTTTTACCTGCTAATGTAAATTTCTTGTTTGCTTCATCCATTATGATTTCGCCACATCCAGAAACACAGCAAGTACCCATACCACGTGCTACTACTGCAGCATGTGAAGTCATACCACCACGTACTGTTAAGATACCCTGAGATGCTTTCATACCAGTTATATCTTCTGGAGATGTTTCAAGTCTAACTAGAACTACTTTTTTACCATTTGCTGCCCATTTTTCTGCATCTTCTGCTGTAAATACGATTTGGCCACATGCAGCACCTGGAGATGCTCCTAAACCTTTTCCTATTGGTTTAGCTTCTTTTAATACTTTAACATCAAATTGAGGATGTAGTAATGTATCTAGGTTTCTTGGATCAATCATTGCTACAGCTTCTTCTTCTGTACGCATTCCTTCATCTACTAAATCACAAGCAATTTTTAATGCTGCTTGAGCAGTTCTTTTACCATTTCTAGTTTGTAGCATATATAATTTACCATGTTCTACAGTAAATTCCATGTCTTGCATGTCTCTATAATGTTCTTCTAGAGTTTTGCATACTTCTTTAAATTGTTCAAATGCTTCTGGAAATTTTTGTTCCATTTCAGCTATTTTCATTGGTGTACGAACACCTGCAACAACGTCTTCACCTTGAGCGTTTGTTAAGAATTCACCAAATAGGCCTTTTTCTCCAGTAGCTGGGTCACGAGTAAATGCAACACCTGTACCACAATCATCACCCATGTTACCGAATGCCATTGATTGAACGTTAACAGCAGTTCCCCATGAATAAGGAATGTCGTTATCTCTTCTATATACATTTGCTCTTGGGTTATCCCATGAACGGAATACTGCTTTAATAGCTCCCATTAATTGTTCTTTTGGATCGCTTGGGAAGTCAGTACCTATTTTTGCTTTGTATTCGGCTTTAAATTGTGCAGCTAATTCTTTTAAATCTTCAGCTGTTAATTCAACGTCTTGTTTAACACCTTTTTCTTCTTTCATTTTGTCGATTAATTCTTCAAAGTATTTTTTGCCGACTTCCATAACTACATCTGAATACATTTGAATAAATCTTCTGTAGCAATCCCAAGCCCATCTTGGGTTATTTGATTTTTCTGCTAATACTTCAACAACTTCTTCGTTTAAACCTAAGTTAAGGATTGTATCCATCATACCAGGCATTGAAGCTCTAGCACCTGATCTTACTGAAACTAATAAAGGATTTTCTTTATCTCCGAATTTCTTTCCAGTAATTTCTTCCATTTTTACGATGTACTCATTAATTTGAGATTGTATTTCTTCGTTGATTTCTCTACCATCTTCATAGTATTGAGTACATGCTTCAGTAGTAATTGTAAAACCTTGAGGAACAGGAAGACCAATATTTGTCATTTCTGCTAAGTTTGCACCTTTACCACCTAATAAGTTTCGCATATCTGCATTACCTTCAGTAAATAAATATACATATTTGTGCACAATGATTCCTCCTTCGCATATTATGTCACAAAGATATTTTATCATAAAAAGTAAAAACAAGAGACATAAACTCTTGTTTTTCTTAAACTTTACATTTAATAAATACTTTTGTTTTTTAGTTTTACATTTACTTTATAAATTTTTTTTTTAGAACTATAAAATTAACTTTTATCAAAGTCTTTTTATCTTATTTTTATTCTTGTTAAGTATTCATTTTCAGTTTCTTTTACTATGTAAGCACCATTTTTTTGTTGAACTTTTAATGATGCTTTGTTGTCTTTATGAACAGATAAATAAATTTCGTTTTCTTTTATTATCTTAGCTGCTTCTTTTTTCATAAGAGCTAGACCTTTAGTCGCATAACCTTTACCATTTTCTTCTGGTAATATTCCGTAACCTAGGTGTCCTGCATTTTTTCTTAACCAATCATTTAAGTAATGTCTTAGTTTGAATACTCCAACTATTTTATTATCATCCCATAGGAAAAAGTATGTATCTGGTACGTATCCTTCTTTTAGTTTTTTTCCTTCTGAGTGATCAATTAATGCTTTGATATGTTGTTCAAAATTTTCTCTAGGAAGGTTTTCATATTCGTTTTCAAAACCGTTTATACTAGGCATTTTACTTAGAAAATTGTATTCTTCTTCGATATCTTCGAGATTAGCTTTTTTTAAAAATATCATATTTTGCCCTCTTTTCTTATATATATTAACTTCTTGCTCCCATCAAGTTACTTGAAGAATAGTGTTTTAATCCTTTATGGAATAAGATGAATGCTAATGATACGTAGATAATGGTAGTTACGATTAATATTAATAAATTAATTGGATTAAAACTCATAATTAAATGTACTGGTAGCCAACAAGCAAATCCACTAGGTACTAAGGTGAAGAAGATAATTTTAACTGCTCTTTCAAATATTACATCTGGATATAAAGATGAATTTAATAATGCTGATTTTATAACTTCTGTGAAATCACTAGATTTATAGAATACGAATGTTAATGTATTGAAGATACAGATTGTACTAGCATAAATCAATGCTCCTGATATAATTAACAATGTATATAATAAAATGTTTTTAATACTAAAGTTAAATATTATTAAAGCGATGTAGCCATATATTAAATCTCCCCAAGCTGATGGCTCAGTACTGGATGTTGCTACATAACATAATGGATTTTTAGGTACTGTTAGGAAGGCATCTAATTTACCTTCTTCGATATATTCTGGTAGTTTGTTTACGCCATTAAAGAAGATATGTGCTAGGCCATAAGCTCCACTAGAGATAGCCCAGAATAACATGACGTTATTCAAAGTATATCCACCTATTGATTCTTTTATTGCAAATATAGTTAACCACTGGATAATGAATGTAGCATTATTGAAAATCATCATTATTATGGAGGTAGCAAATGCTACGTTGTTTTCCATACATTTCATTAAGTTGTACTTGATACTAAGAAACATTATTTTTAAGTTTCCTTTAACCGCCGTTAACATTTAATTTCTTCACCCCTCTTTCGTATACGATTTTTAATAATATTGTTACCACTATAATTGTAATTACTTGAGATAATAATACGTTTGTTAAAATACTAGAGTTGAAATTAATAATCAGTTTAGCAGGTCCATAGCTTACTCCATATACTGGAGTGAATTTTATAATAGTTTGAATGATTTTTGGAAACATTTCTAATGGGAATAATACGCCAAATATTAAAACTATCTTACTATATACCATTTGGAATGGATTAGAGTCTTCTACCCAGAAGGCAGATAAGCTGACTAATATCTTTATCATACCTGTTATAAGAATAGCTAGTAAGAATACTGTAGTAGCTGGTATTAACGAGATTAAGTTAAAGTTTTCTATTGGACCTGCAAAGATTAAACCTAATATAACAGCAACTATTAAGAATAAGAAGAATCTTATTATAGTATCTGCTAAGAATTTACAGATAGTAAAACTGATATAGTTATATGGTTTTGTTACTTGGTAAGCAATGTTTCCGCTTTTAATAGTATTTCTGATTTCATTAGTAGCTACTTTACTACCGCTACCGAAGGTGATTATTTCGGCTAATAATAAGTACCAAATCATTTGGTTAAATGTATAGCCGTTAATGGTACTACCTGGTTCACTATATAAGAAGTTCCATAAACTAATTAATACTGACATAACTACAGCAAAGCCGATAAACCTAAATATTAAGCTTGATGAATATTGTAAGGTGTCTTTGAATGTAGTTTTCATTATATATAAGTATTTTTTCATTTTTTATTTCCTTTATAGATAGAACTTATAATTGTTTCTAATGGTGTATTTGAAATATTGATGTCAATTATTTTATCTGGATCTAATAGTTTTATAGCATCACTGATAGTTTTTTTAGTTAAGTCTACTTCTAATTTTAAGTTATAGTCTTTGTCTTTTAAGATAGTAATTCCTTCTACATCATCTAAATTGATTTTAGTATTCATTTTTGCTTCAACAATTTTCTTGTTTAAGTAGTGATATTTTAAGTTTTCCATTGAATCATCTAATACTATTGTACCATCGTTTACGATGATAACTCTTTTACATAATTTTTCGATGTCTCCTACATCATGACTAGTTAGGAAGATAGTAGTTTTCTTTTCTTTATTTAATCTTTTGATGAATACTCTTATCTTTTCTTTAACTACTGGGTCTAAACCGATGGTTGGTTCATCTAAGAAAAGAATTTCTGGTTCGTGAATTAAAGATGCAACTATTTCACAGATCATTCTTTGACCTAAGGATAATCCTCTTACTGGGGTATTTATAAATTCATCTAATTCGAAGATAGTTTTATACTCTTCAATACGTTTTTCTACTACTGATTCAGGGATGTCGTAGATGGCACCAAAGAATTTGAAGTTATCGTATGGTGTTAAATGGATCCATAGTTGTTCTTTTTGACCGAATACTGTACCTATTTTATAAGATAATTCTTTTCGATTTTTTTGAGGATTTATTCCCATTACTGATATTTCTCCTTTTGTAGGAAATAAGATACCAGTTAACATTTTTATAGTAGTTGATTTACCGGCTCCATTGGGACCAATGAATGCTAGTATCTCTCCTTTTTCAATAGTAAAGGTTATTTTATTTACGGCGAGTTTTTCTTTATATTTTGGTTTAAATATTGATTTTAAGCTTCCCATTAGACCTTTTTCTTTTTGTTTTACTCTGAATTTTTTGGATAGGCCTTTTACTTCTATTGCGTTCATATTCAGCCTCCTTTTATTTTTTCTACAATGTTATTTCCATATTTATTATTTTATTGTTAAATCCTATGTGTTTGTAAAATTTAATGGCATTATCATTAAATGCCCATACACTTAAATTAATGTTATCACATTTATTTTCTTTAGCAATCTTTTTTATTTCATTTATTAGTAATGTCCCTATTCCTTTGTTTTGTGAATCTTTTTTGGTACCTATTGTATTTATATGTAGTGTTTTTTTTAATTTAGTATGTCTTCCTTCTTTTTCTATTATTGTTGCTAGAATGAAACCTTCTATTTCTTTTTCTTTAGCTATTAAAATAAATGTATTTTTATCTTTTAAGGATTCTAGTAATTCTTCTTTTGTAAATGGATCAATATCTTTAAATGTATTTATAGTACCATTTAGGTGGTGATCGTGCACTTCCTGAAATATTTTGTGTATACCAAGGAAATCTTCTTTGGTTGCTTTTTGAATGACCATGTTGTCACCTCCTTACTTTTTATTTTCTTAATATTTTAGGTTCATATATTTCTTTATAGCTATTTATTGCGTTATTGACATTTATTTGGTATCTCCATATTAATGATTGTTCTTCTTCACTATAGTATTCATCTATTCTTATTCCACCTAGGGCTTCCATTGTACGAGATGATCCTAGATTAATAGCATCACAATCTAAGATGACTTCTTCAATACCAAGTTCTTGACAACGTAATAGTCCTAAATAAAGATTTATTTTATTGTAGCCTTTTTGTCTTTCGCTTGGTCTTATTCCATAGCCAATATGGCCACCACATTTTCTTAGTCTTTCATTAAGTACTAGACGTATATTTATCATTCCTATAATTCTATTGCTTTCGTTTACAAGGTAGTAAGTTTCAGCTGGAACTCGTTCTTCGTTAGGAATACAATTTCGATCTCTTTCTAACTTAATTAGCCATTCTTCGTAGTTATCTAAGTATTTGTGTAAACTTCCGGAGCCATTAATTTCGGAGTTACATAATAAATGTTCGTTTATGTAGTCTATACCTTGTTCTTTTAATTCGATAGAGGGTTCGACGTGTCTTAATTTTTCCATTTTAATCTTCCTTTTTTTGTTCTATTTTATTTTTTAATTCAAAATTATTTATATCGAATTTACCGTCTTCTATTACAAATTCGTATAAGACTTTTAAATTCTTTTTACATGGTTTATCAAAACAATTAATTACTAGGTTATTAAATTTATTGTTTGGGAATTTCCCGATATTGTATTTTTCTCTATATTCTTGATCTTTAAAGAAACGCTCTATTTTTTGTTCTGGTAACATTGCGTAACCATTATTAAATAGATAACAATCTACTAAGTATTTTAAACATAGATAGTATTGTAGTTCGCTATGATACATAGCTGCTTCGTATTCATCATAAGCATGCCAACATGCATAGTATTTCATAATATCTTTTTCTAGTTGTATTTCTTTTGCTTTTAGTGCTTCTTCTTTTAGTTTTTCTATTATTCCATGTTTATCTAATAGAACTTGACCATTTAATAACATGTTTGCCATACTACCACCATGACCTCGTTTATCTTCTTTTATATAATCTTTTATTTTATGGATTGGATTGATAAAATATTCTATTAGGTAATTATTTACTAGTTTGTTACCACGTTTGCGATAGTTAGCATTATCGTTTAATACTATGTATACATCTATGTCACTATATTCATTTTGATTACCAACTGCATAACTACCTACTAAAAGAATAGCTTCTACTTCTTTATCTTCTCTATACGGCTTAATAAAATTGTTTAATGCTAATTTCCACATATAGTTTACCTCCTTTTTCTTTATTATTTTTATTTTCGTTTTAATTTTAGATTTAAATTATATTCATAATAATCTTTCAAATAATCTAAATAATCTTGATAGTATTTTTTTAAGTATCTGTATAATTGTTTTTTGTAGTATTTTAAATCTTCTTTTGCGTAGTTCATTTTTGCACTTCCTTTCTTTTTTATTTTTTGAAACAAAAAAGAGTCACATATAAAGATGTGACTCCGATATAAATCGTGTAGGAATTATTGTTCCCTATGTAGCTTTGATACATACTCACTAAGAGTACGATATTCCTACTTTGAGGGTGATATTTAATGATGTTATAATATCCGCCTGAGGAATAAATCGTACGATAAATTGTAATTTTTTTGTTTTTTTAAAGTATAGGTCTTTTTTTGACATCATAAGTATCACCTCTCTTTCTATTGTTTCTTCGTGTTTTAAAGATATAAAAAAGCCACGAATAAAACATTCGTGACTCCGATATACGTGTAGGTTCTTCGCCCAGCACAGCTCGTTAATAAACTTATGTGCTCTCACTTGATAAGAAAATAGCATATTTATTTTTCTTTGTCAACTTTTTCTTTAAAAATGAGAGAATAGTTAATAAACTTTTTATTTAACTAATTCTTGACTTAATATATTTCCGTTGATATTAACGATTTTTCCATCAGTAATAGTTATTATCATTGAAAAATTATATATTCCATTAATATCGTCTTCACTTTGAGGTTGGTAAACACAATCAGAATTACCGTCTAAACAAGAATAAGATATTTTTACTTCATATAATTTTTCATCTGGCTTTTCTGGGTAGTATCCTTTATATTCAAATGATTCTGCTTTGAATGATGAAAGGTTTGGTACGAAAATTAATCCTTTATTTGTTAAATATTCTTGAAGTAATTTTGAGTATGTTTCACAATCTAATTCAGTGTTTACTGGATTAGGAACTGATTCTGCTGGTGTTTGCTCTTCAGGATTTGTTGCTGAAGAAGTAGTATCTGTTGATGTGATACTAGTTATATTGTATTTATAATTTTCGTATTTGCCATTTGCTCTTATTGTAAAAATGTAATTACCATCTTTTTCTATTTCTTGGGGTACATAAATACAACTTCCGCTATTATCATTACAAGTATATTTATTTTCTAATATAACATATTCTTCTTTTTCTTCTTTGATTGTTATATCCCAAGATTTGACATCGCTAATCATTACAAATCCTTTTGATGTGTAATAATCTTTAAATGCTTCAATTATAATATTTTCTTTGTATTCTTGAGATTTTTTATATTCTTGAAGTGTTAGTGGTAACTCATTTTTTTCGTTTTTTGAGTCGTTATTATGAACTAAAATATAAGTTATTGCTACACCAATAACTATACCTAATATTATTCCTAATATTATTTTAAACTTTCCATTCTTTGTTTCCATTTTCTTCTTCCTTCCTATTTTATATATTATATCATATTATTTTTCTTTTTGCCTTGGAAAAGTTTGCAAATAAACGCTTCTTAATCTTTCGTTTGTAATATGTGTATATATTTGAGTAGTAGATAATGATGAGTGACCAAGAAGTTCTTGAACACTTTTTAAGTCTGCTCCGTTATTTAAAAGATCTGTTGCAAATGTGTGTCTTAGGGAATGAGGAGAGATATTGTGTTTGATAGATGCTTCTTTAACAATGTTTTCTATTATCATTTCTACTCCTCTAGTAGTTAGGGGTTCTCCAGAATGATTAATTAGAAGATTTGATGACTGTTTATTGTTTAGTAAGATGTTTCTTGATTCTTCTAGGTACATTTTTAAATATTTTTGGGCATATTCTCCAAAATATACTATTCTTTCTTTATTACCTTTACCAACTATTCTTATTTCTTTATTATTTAAGTCTATATCTTGTAATTTTAGATTGGTTAGTTCTGATACTCTGATACCTGATGCATATAGTAATTCTATTATTAAACGATTTCTTATACCTAATGGTGTATCTAAATTTATGGTATCAAATATTTTTTCTAGTTCATCTCCTTGTAAGAAGTTTGGTAATTTTTTTTCTTTCTTAGGATTTCTTATTAATTTAAAGTTATTTGTTTCTATTTTTTTATGTATTACAAGATATGAATAGAAATGTCTTAATGTACTTAGTATTCTTGAAATAGTTGTCTTTGAATACTTTAAATCATCTAAGTATTTTAAGTAATCTCTTATTTCGTCTTTATTTATTTCTTTGTAGTTTATTTTTTTTAAAGTAATATAACTATAATAATTATCTAAATCTCTTTTGTAACTTTCGATAGTTGTGTTAGGATATCTTTTTTCATTAGACAGATATTTTAGAAATTCTTTTATATTATTGTCTAAGTTGCTCATATTATCACCTATATAGATTATAACATAAAAAGGACTCTTTTATAATTTGAGTCCTTTTTTTTCTGATATTTTTTCTTCTAATTTAGTAGCTATTTGATAAAGGTAATGGAGTTCATCTATATCTAATGTAAGTAATTCGTTATTTGTTATAGGTGTTCCGTTTAATGATAGTTCTATTCCTTCGAGAGAACTTATTAGTAAATATCTTTCTTCATTTTCATTATATATACGACCTATTGGTTCATACAGTTTGAATCCTCTTTCTTCTAAGTATTCATCTGTTATATCTTCTCCGTACATTGCGGTAGCTTCTGCTCTAGTTAAGAACTGATATTCATCTTGTTCTTTTTCTTCTGATTCAACATTGCTTGCTACAATGTTTTTTATAGTTTCTATGGTTGATTGTTGTTTTAAAGCCTGACGTGCTTTAGTAACAGTAGAAGGTGCTTCTTCGACTTTTTTTACTTTCTTTCTTTTACGTATTTTTAGGGATTTCCTTATATTAGCTAATTCGTTATATTTCATTTTTTTTAATTCTTCTAATGTGTGTCTTGGGTGATAATCAGGATGTTCTTCATAGAATTTATATATTTCCTCTGGGTACTTAATTATTGCTTCTTCAATTCTTTTTTTCATATTATATAATTGGCCATCTGTTCTAGTCACTAATTCACCAATATCATAAGTTGTATTTGCTTCTAAAAAATCTATTATGTTTCTATATTCTTTGTCAGATAAAGTCATAATATCACTTCCTATTATTAATATAAGATATTTTTTGATTTAATGCAATTATGTTATTGACTTAGTGTTATACTTTCATCGGACATTTTCTTTAATATAGTATCGGTTATTCTTAATATAATAGTTCTTTTTTTGGCATAACTTATTGACTTAAATATTGATAAAGCACCAATTATACCATTTGTTCCTTTGGCTTCAAACATATCTAAGTTTTTTATGATAAATTTGAATTCTGTTACTTTTTCTTCTTGATCTTTAAAATGACATATATTGAATATATGATTTAAGAATTCTTTGTTAGTACGATTTTTTACTATAAGTTTTATTAAGTCATCTTCACTAAAGATAATATTATCTTCTTTAAAGAAAGTTCCTTCTTTTAATTCTCTTGTTTTACCTTTTGATATGTATATTATTGCAAAGCTTTCAAATTCTTCATTTGGATCTGCAAGATTTTTATCAACTATTTCTTTTACTAATTCTTTATAATTTATTTTTCTTGTAAAGGCATCTATTCCTTCAAGTGTATTTAAATCTTCACCAGCATAGAATCTTGTTAAATTCCATTCAATAGGAAGAAAGTCATTGTTTTTTCTTTTTATTACTAAAAGATAGCGACGATTGTCTGTTTCCATAAAAAATCCTCCTTAAGAGAAGAATTATATCATAATGAATTTGTTGTTGCAATCTTTATTTTATGTTACAAAGTTGCTAATAAATTCTATAAAATCAATTATTTTAACGCCAAAGAATTCACTTATTTCGTTACCTAGTTCATATCCTATATTTGATATGCTATTCGATGTGTCGACTGTATTTATTGATGTGTAATCTTTTATATCAACGAACTTTCCATTTTTTACATCACTTTCGAATTCTTTTATTTGTTCTTCTGTTAATATTGTTTTTTTGGTAAGGAGATTATTATTACTTTCAGCTTGAAAGTAGTTTATTATAAAAAAGATAAATAATATAAAAAGAATTCGACGAAAGATAATCCAGGCTTTTACAGAATTTTTCATATATCACCTTCTATGTATTTTAAGAATACTTTTGATAATATTTCTATTGAGTTATTTAACTCTTCTATTTCGTTATATTGACCTCCTAATTCGATTAAGATACATTTAGGACTTAGGTCTTGATTATATATACCATTAACTCCTGGACCACTTTTTAAACTTATTCCTCTTGTTATACCAGGTATTTCTTCTTCTAACATATTTTTTAATTGCTCTGCTAGCTGATAATTCTTTTCATATCCGTTATGTTCTTTGCCTACGACAAAAAGTATTTTGGCATATTTTTTATTATTATATTCTAATAGAGTTTTTTCTAATTTTGATGAATCACGATGTAAATCTATTACTAGCTTTAAAGATGTATTTTCTTCTAATACTTTTTTTATGAGTGTTCTTGATGCATCATAGCTATATTTGTAGGACCAGTTATTTTCTTTTAAAATATCAGTTATACTATCATTCTCTACTATTGTAGAAATACCATAATCATTTAGATAATCTTGAAGAATTAAAGACATTGTTTTGACTGTTGGTCTTATATTGTATAGTTCTAAATATTTATCTTGGTATGATTCTCCTTCATGAGTACTATATATGTAAATAATAGAATCTTTATTTACTTTACTATCTACAGGAATTGAATTATTCTCTTTTATTTTAAAATTGTTGCTTATTATATTTTTGGGATTTAAGTAATTATCGATTAGCGTTCCTTCATATTTAGTATTCTTAGTATTTTCTATAATGTGAGTTATTATTTCATAATTAGATAGTTTTGATAAATATGTGTAGTAAAGTATATTATATGAAATATATAATGATATTATAAATACAATGATTATTAAAGATAATTTAATAATATTTAGTTTCTTTAATTTACGAGATTTAAATCTTTTTTTCATAAATTATTTCTCCCTCTTGATGAGTATAAGAAAATGTTCTTTAAAATTAAGTCGATTTTTTTACTTTTGCTTGCATTTATCTTGATAATTTAGTATAATTCTATTTGTATTCAAGGGAAGGAGCGACGAAGATGGCTAATATTAAGAGTTCTAAAAAAGCAATCAAAGTTATAGCAAAGAAGACAGAAGCTAATCATGATTATAAAGCTAGAGTAAAAAATACTATTAAAGAATGCGAAAAAGCTATAGCTGCTAAAGATGTAGCCGCTGCTACTGAAGCTGTTAAAAAAGTACAAAAGAACATTGATAAAGCTGTTAGCAAAGGCGTTATGAAAAAGAATGCTGCTGATAGAGAAAAATCAAGATTAAATAAAAAAGTTAAAGACATGAAGTAATTTTACTTCATTTTTTTTTTGTTATGATATAATTAATCTATGGTGATTATATGATAAAGATAAAGAAACTTATTTCTTTTTTAGTTACTATTATTATTGTAGGTGTTATCTTTATTAATAGAGATGTTATTATTGATAGATTAGATGATCTATTTAAAGAAAGAGAAGTTGTTATATATCCAGGGAATGGTTATCAAAAAGATGGTGATTTTATAAAAGTAAAACAAGTAACAACTTATGTCCCTTATAGTTATGAAGATTTAGTGAATATTTTTTATAGTATTTTAAATCAGGGTTGGGAAACTTTTACTTTTTATTGTCCTGTTGAATATGCTGAATGTTTAAATGATGTATCTTTAATTAGTTATGATGAGGTTTTATTATCGGAAATTAATAATTATGTTCATCCTTATAATAGTTATTCTACTATAAAAACTTTATATGACGATACTGGTGAAATTACGGTTAATGTTAAATATGTTTATACTAGTGAAGAAATTGTAAGAATAGATAATGAGATAAATAGAATTATTTCTAATAATATTTCTTCTAATATGAATGAGGTAGAAATAATAAAGACTTTACATAATTATATTATAAATAATACTAAATATGATAAGACGCGTGAAGAAACTGATGATAGTATATATGATTCTTCGAGAATGACTGGTCTATTATTTGAACATTATGCCGTTTGTAGTGGTTATACGGATACGATGGCTGTTATGTTAGAAAAGTTAGGAATTAAGAATTTTAAGATTGCTAGTAGTAATCATATTTGGAACGCTGTTTTTGTTAATGGAAAGTGGCTACACTTAGATTTAACTTGGGATGATCCTGTTACTTTGAATGGTAAAGATATTTTAGATCATACTTATTTCTTAATAGATACAGAAGAATTATTAAGATTAGATAAAAAAGAAAATGAACATGTTTTTGATGCTGATTTTTATTTAGAATTTAAGAATTAAAAAAAGAACTCTATGAGTTCTTTTTAGTTTGAAAATAAGATTTTTTCACTATTGTAACTTTTTACAATATAGATTATTACGATTATTGTATAACATAGTGTTGAAATTGTTGTAATAAGAATATTTATTATATTTATATTATTAGTAAATAAATCATTTAATACTTGGGTCATATTACATATTGGTATCATATAATATACTTTTGTAATATCTATTTCTAGTAATTGAACAAACATCGGAATTGTTGCTATTAATGTTATTAAACTGCTTTGACCTTGGGCTTCTTTATATGACTTAGCTGATGCAGTTAATAGTAAAGATATTCCTCCGATAAAGATTGATGCTGCGGTTGCTATAATAATGCTTCCGATTATTGTTTTTAATGATAGTGAAATGTTTAAATTTTCAAATATTGTATATTGATTTTTTCCAATATAGAAACTAATAACCATAAACATTAGACTACATAAAGCACTAGATAAACCTATTATTACTGATGATAAGTATTTTCCAACTATTAATTCAGTCTTTTTAATTGGGAATGTTAAGATTGTTTCTAAAGTACCATTTTCTTTTTCTGTTGCTGTTGTTTGAATAGCCATATTACTTGTTGAAATACATATAGATAGTATTATATAAGTAATAGATATGCTAAGTAATATGACTACAACATAATTGTTACTACTTATTTCATTTTCTGAAATTGTAAAGTTGTTATATGCTTTTTCTAGATCTATTCCTTCATTTACAAGATAATTATTAGTAATAAGTGTGCTATAACTATCTAGATATTCATATATTAATTCCGCTGTTGTAATTCCTGCTGTATTACTTGTGTCTATATAAAGATTATAGTTGTTTGTAGAATCTTGATATTCTATATATCCAGTTATTTCTTTTTCTTTATATAATTCTTTTAGTTCATCTGTATTTTCTTTTATTTGATAATTTAAATGAAGTTCATCTAGTATAATTTTTTCTTGCTCATTTGGTTCATAATTAATACCTATTGTATATTCAGATACTTCGGTATCTAAGTTTTCGTATATATTACCATATAATATGACCATTAGAGGAATCATAATTGGGTATATAAATAATACGGCAATAGTTTTTTTATCTCTTAGAATACTTCTTAATTCTTTCTTTATAGTTACTAGTATATTATTCATTTGAAACACCTCCTATTAGTTCGAAAAAGGCATCACGTAAGTTGGTTGTTTTAGTTTCTTTAATAATATCTTTTGGGGTTCCTTCTTTGATGATTTTTCCTTGATGTATTAGTATTACACGATCACATATGTTTTCAGCCTCTTCCATATAGTGTGTTGAATATATTATACATTTATTATTCTTTTTTTCTTCTTTGATAAAGTCGATTATTACTTTGCTTGATATAATATCTAATCCACTTGTTGCTTCATCAAAGATGTAATAACTAGGATTATGAATTATACAGCGAGCTATATTAACTCTTTGTAGTTGACCTGTTGAAAGATTACCAATTTTTTGATGAAGTAATTCAGTTAAATTAAATCTTTCTGATATTTCGTTTATTCTTTTTTCTTCAATATCTTTAGGAACGTTATAGTAGGAACAGCACATTTTAAACAATTCGTATGGAGAAATATCTTTATATAATTTAGTGTTACCTGATAAGTATGATATTTTTCTTTTTATTTCTTCAGCATTATTTTTGTATGTTTGATTATCTATTTTTATAGTTCCTTCATTAGGAGTCATGATACCAGCTATCATACGTAGAAGTGTTGTTTTACCAGCTCCATTTGGTCCTAGAATACCTACTACTTCACCTTCTTTGGCAATTAGTGAGATATTATCATCGGCAAGGAATTCTTTTTTTTCTTTTTTACTTATTATTTTTGTAAATTTTTTTGATACATTATTAATTTCAATCATTTTTTTCACCATCTTCTATATAATTTATAACATTTTTAATTGTATTATTAAAGTTATTAAAGTCAACATCAAACCATTTAACGTCTAGTTGATTATTAAAGAATGTATATTGTCTTTTAGCATATCTTCTAGAGTTTTGTTTTATTTTATCTATCGCTTCTTCTTTAGTAATTTTGTTATCAAAGTATTCGTATAATTCTTTATACCCTATTCCACCTATTAATGGTTTGGTTCTTATGTTTTTGTCGTAAAAGTGTTTTACTTCCTCAATAAGACCATTTTCTATCATAGTATCGACTCTTTTGTTTATTCTATCATATAAGATAGTTCTATCTGTTGTTAATCCTATAAGATAATGATTATATAATTTAATTGGTTTATAATAGCTTATATCATCTTTATTTAAGAATCTTTCTAGTCTTATTCTATTATTAGGGTGAATTTGAGTATTTTGGTCTTTTTCTTTTACCATTTTATATAGTTCTTCATTTGTGTATCTTGAATAATCTTTTTTAGGAGTGTTTTCTTCAGTGAAGTGATAATCAAAAAGTGTTGCTTTTAAATATAAGCCGGTTCCTCCTACAAAGATAATATTTTTATCTTTGTTATTTTCGATAATATTCCGAGCGTCTTTTTGATAATCAAATACTGTGTAATCTTCATCTACTTCTTTTATATCAAAAAGGTAATGAGGAATGTTTTCTTTTTCTTCTTCTGTTACTTTAGCAGTACCAATATTAAGGTCTTTATATACTTGCATTGCATCACAATTTACAATGATTGCGTTATATTTTTTTGCTAGTTCTATTGATAACTTCGTTTTACCTACTCCAGTAGGTCCTACTATACATATAATCATACTCATCTTCCCTTTAATATTATTATAGCATTTATTTTAAAATAAAGGGGTAATTTTGATTATATATTATCTTTATGATAGAATTTTCTTATTAAGGGGGATTTTTATGCTTTATTATGACACTTTAAATAAGAAAAGATATGATGAGTTGTCTAGGTCTTTTGCTTTGTTTTCGCCATATCCTTTAGATTCTACTCAATTGAAACATAGTGATTTGGTTACTCGTGATATTATTTCGCATTATAATAATAATTCTTTAATTGATGATAATGATATTTCTTTTGATAAATTAATGGCTGATACTAAGAATTTTTTTAGTACTCAGGGAGTTGGTTTTGTTCATGTAGGTGGTGCTGTAAATAGTATTTTATCAAGTATTAAGTATAAAAAGCATTTAAGTATGTATGATTTTGATTTCAGTGTTATATCAGATATCGCTTTTAATGGAGATTCTTACTATAAGGTTCCTAATTCAATTATTCTTCCTGATTACTTTTCTTTATCTTCTGTACATTTTTTAGAACATGAAGTTTCTCATATATTAAAAGAACTTAATCCTTTGGAATGCAGAGGAGTTTATACCGATGAAGAAGTAATTCCTATAACATTGGAGTTAATTAGTGCTTTTGAAAGTAATGATTTTGCTGTTTTTAAGAAACGTGAATATTTAATGAAGGATATTGCAGATTTATATATTAACTTAACTAAAGATAAAAGATATATATGTGATGATGATATAATAGGATTTACAACTTGTTATAGAAAATGTATTATGTATTTAAATTCTTTTTACTATGCGATGAAATTATTTAGTAGGTATTTAGAAGATAAGGAAACTACTTTAGAATATATAGAGATGGTCTTGGTTGGTAGTTGTACTACAAAAAGACTTATAGATGTTTTATTTACAGAAGATGATTATTTATATGATATAGGTATTAGTGAGTTTAGAAATTTAATAAAATAAAAAGAACTTTTGGAAGTGAATCACAAATAGTTCTTTTTTAGTTCATTGCTCTTTTAAACATTTTTTCTAAATCATAAATAGAAAATTTAATAATAGTTGGACGCCCATGAGGGCAGTTGTATGGATTATCAGTATTTACAAGTTCTCTTAGTATTTCTTCTTGAGCTTCATGACTTATATTAGTATTTGCTTTTATGGACATTTTACATGCTAATGTTATAGCAATATGTTCATTAAATTTTACTCTATCGAAGCGTGAACCAATACTTATAATAGAATCAAATATTTTATGGATTGATTCTTCTTCATAGCCATTTTTTAACCATGTAGGGTGTTCTTTTATAGTAAATGTATTTAGACCAAATTCTTCTATTACAAATCCTAGATTTGTTAAGATATTAATGTTTTCTTTTATAGTTAGATAGTCACTACTATTAAGTTCAATATTGATTGGAAATAGTGGAGCTATTGTTGTAGTTTTTTCTTCTTTTAGTGCTTTTAAATATTTATCGTAGTTTATTCGTTCTTGAGCGGCGTGTTGATCAATTAAATATACTCCCTCATCATTTTGAGCAATAATGTATGTACCTAGTGCTAGTCCTACTGGATATAGGACAAGTTTTTTTAATTCGGGATTTATTATTACTTCTTTTACTTCTGTTTCATATTCGAATGGTTCTTCTTTAACACTTAAGTCTAATTCTGTTTGAAATGATTTACTTTCTATTTCTTTAGTTTTTTCTTCTACTATTTCATTTTTTATCATAGTACTTGGTAATGTTATTACTGCTTCTTCTTTTAAGGCGTTTGGTATTAGTAATTCTTGATATAGTTTCTTTTTAATTGTATCTACTATCATATTATATAGTTCATTTTCTTTACTAAGTTTTATATCTTGCTTGGTTGGATGAATATTAACATCTATTAATGTTGGATCTGTTTCGAATTTTAATACTACTATTGGAAATTTAATATCTGGTTTGTATGTATAATATGCATCATTAATTGCTCTATTTAGTTCATTATTTCTTACTACTCTACCATTTACTATAGTTATCATGTGATTTCTATTTGATTTTAATACTTCTGGTTTACAGATATAACCATACATATCATAATCATCAGTTGAACCTTTTACTTCGAGCATGTTACTAGATACGTTTAAGCCATATATTTCATGAATTGTTTTTAAAAGGTTGTTTGAACCACTTGTTTTAACAATTGTTTTTCCGTTATTGGTAAGTTCAAATTTTATTTCAGGGTATGATAAAGATAATTTTTCGATGAATGATACTGTATTAGCTAGTTCGTATTGTTCACTTTTTAGATATTTCAATCTAGCTGGTGTATTATAAAATAAGTTAGATATTGTTATTATTGTTCCTTTTCTAGCATCTGATGGTTCGTTTATTTCAAGCTTACCACCTTTGATATGAATATGAGTTCCTACATCAGTTGCACAGGTAATTAAATCAACTTCAGATACGGAGGCGATTGATGGTAAGGCTTCACCACGGAATCCTAAGGTATTTATAAAGAATAAATCATCTTCTCTTATTAATTTACTGGTAGCGTGTCTTTGGAAAGCAAGTAAAGCATCTTCGCTTTCCATACCTATTCCGTTATCAGTTATTTTTATTTCTTTTAATCCACCATCTAGTAAATCTATTTTAACTGATGTAGATTCTGCATCTATACTATTTTCTACTAGTTCTTTTACAACTGATGCACATTTTTCTACTACTTCACCAGCTGCTATTTTGTTAGCTAGATTTTCGCTCATTACTTTAATTTTTCCCATTATTGTCCCCTACTTTACTAATTGATCAATATCTTCTATTAACCAATCTTTGCTTCTAACTGTATGGCCAGTACTTAGGCCACAATATGTGCACTCCAAATCATTTTCTTTTATAGGTGCTCCACAACTATCACATTTTTTATTTGTTATGGTGGAAGACTTAGTTATTTTTTTAATAAATTTTAAGCGTTGTTTTTTTATTATTTTTCTATTTTTTTTGCCTTTTACTATTTTACCTATACTATCTTCAACATAAGAGTTCATCGATACTTTAATTAAAAGTGTTATGGTTGTATATATTAGTGAATGAGATACATCAACTGTCTTAACATCGATTATTTCATTTATTATATTGTATTTTCTTTGGTTTACTTCACTATATAAATCTAGATTAGATATTGTTTCGTTATATTGTTTTTCTGTACATATTTTTTTTAAAGTTGTTTTGTCATAATTATTGCGAGCATTTTCATAGTCTTGATATAGTTTTAATAGTTTTTGTTCTAGAAGATGTCTATCTTCAATACCATGATTTGATAGTTCAATTTCAGATACTTCATTATATTCTTTGTATGCAGATTCTCTACTTGGAAAAGTATATTTTATCCACCCCAAGGCAGGAATTAAAATTAATAGTCCAAAGAACACTGACATTATATCTATAATGGCCATTATTCCACCTAGTGTTATATTCCCTATTATTAGGTATATTATTCTTATTATAAATAAGATACAAAATATTTGATTTTTCTTTCCTTTATTTATTATATTAGCTATAGGAAAAAAGACACATAATGATATAGGGATAGTTATTAAAGCCTCCCAAAATAGTGTTGATGCGATTTGGAATTCTTCCATGTTGCTACTTCCTTTCTAGAATAGTGATTTTCTTACTTCTATTAAGTCTTTTTTAGAAGTATTAATCGTTATTTTACAAGCTTTTTTAACATTTATAAATCCAAGTGATTTAATTACTAAATCAGAGTTATTTGGTACTTCAATAGTTATTTTTTCTAAACCTAATAAGTCTTTGTTATTATTAAAAACTCTATTAACTTTAATATCATTGCTTATATAGAATGTTAAACTATTATTTATGGATGATGTTATTCTTAATTTATCTTCGATAAGAATTGATGATATTGGTTTAACTTGATATGTAATTGGTTTTAAAAATGTACGGGGCATTATTCTTTTTATTAAATCAAATTCATTAGGTTCATAAAAGGTGTTATTGCTTGTGAACCCTGGAGAATCTATGATAGTAATATTGTCTAGTTTTATATTAATAAAATCTATTGTTGTATTTGGTATTGAACTAGTAGTTATTTTATTTTCGTTTGTTGCACTAGTTAAATTATTTATTAATGTTGATTTACCAGCGTTTGTAAATCCTAGAATATAGACTTCTTTAATATTTTTAGATTCTAAATTTGCTAATAAAGATTTAGTATTTATATTTTTTTTAGAACTTTGGAATAGTATTTCTTCTTTGATACCATATTCTTCTTTTAACCAAGTTGTTATTTTATTTTTTTTAATTGATTTAGGTATTATATCTAGTTTACTTATTATTAATGACTTGGGTACTTTTATTTTTTTAAATACGTTGATTGTTTCTTTATTTATATTTAGAAAATCTACTAGAAAATAAACATATTTAGCTTTTTTGTTTACTTCTTTTATTATATAATCGTTAATATTTTCTAAGTCTGTTATGATTTTTTCATTGTAGTGTATTATTTTAAAACATCTTTCACAATACTTTGAATCTTTTATTTTATCTTTTATTATATAACCTTTTTCTTTTGGGTTTTCTGTTTGGAGGATTGAGCCACATCCTATACATTTTTTATTCATAGTAGTTTCCTCTTTCTATTATATGGTATTTTTTTATTAATTTATTTTCTCTTAGACGATTAATCTTTGTAATTATTGATTCGTTTTTAGATATAGGATCAACTAAAATACTTGTAATATTCATGTTGTTTGCTCCTTTTATATCTGTATATATTTGGTCACCGATAGCAGCAATATTTTTGCTATTTAAATTATTTTCTTTTATTATTCTTTTGTATTGCCTTTTAAGAGGTTTAGCTGAAAAGTAATATGTTTTGGCTTTTAGTAGATTTCCATATTTTGTTGCTCGACCTTTTAAGGCGTTTGACAAGATGAAAATTGTGAAGCCTTTATTTCTTAACTCTTCAAATAGTTTAATTGCTTTTATACTTGGTAATTTTTCTTTTGAATCTCCAATTGTGTTATCTATATCGAATAGTAATATATTAATATTTTTATTTAAAAGTTTGTTGTAATTTATGCTATAGATGTCTTTTATATAGATATTGGGTTTATAATTTTTATTCATAAAATAACCTCTTTTATATTATAACTTATTTAGTTTATTTTAGGAAAATAAAAAACCAAATATTTGGTTTTTATTCAATAGTTGTACATGTAGAATTACTTCTTGAATATATTTGTGTACAAGCGGCATCTCCACATAAGTAGCCATCCTTAGTATATAATAGTTTTGTTTCACCTTTACTTGATTCTGGTTTAAATGTTAGAACGCCTTTTTTCATTTGGTATTTTCCATATTCTAATTCTTCTGTTGTTGCTTCATCAGAATCTGTGAATGTATATTTTCCCCAAGGTTTTATATTAAATAAAGATAGATTAGCTTTTGCATAGTTTTGTTCTGCTCTTAAAACACCATTTAGATTTGATAATTCTTCGATGTATGTACCTATTGAGTCTAGACTATTTAATGAAATTCGATATGTATCATAAATGTCTATTTCTGATGGATCTATCCCAAAATCTGAGGCATAGTCTTCTCGTGATATGAACTCAACACTTGTAACATTTGAGAATGTTTCTATTTTAGCTTCTATTTTATTGCGTTCTGATTCTTTATTGTTTTTTTCTAAAAGAACTACTATTGTAGATATTTCGTTGTATTTACACCAATATCCTTGATATTTTTTTATATTATTGTTATACATAACAATACCTATAATAATTAGTGCTATTGTAATTATTGCTAATGCTATTATAATGTTTTTCTTTTTCATACATTTTTTCTCCTTGTAAAGGTCATTTTTTTATTGTTTTTTATATCTGTTAATTGGAAATATTTGTCACTTATATCATTTATTTTATAAGTTTTTTCGTAATATCCTTTTTCTCTATTACTTGTATATATTATATCATCTTTTACTTTATAATAAATTGTTTCAAAATCATCTAAAGTTGTAGGTATTGTAAATTCTTCAGATGATGCTTCTGTTTTTTGAACTGCATAATAATTTGTATTTGTAAAGAAAATAATTGATGTATATTTTGTTTTTTCTGGAATTGAGGTAGTATATTCTATTCTTTCCCAAGCATTTATTAAGTTATAGTATTTATTACTATTATACTCATCTTTGGCTTCTTTTAAATTCCATGCTTTATTTAGTTTATCATGAGCTTCACTTATTTTATTTTCTTCCATTAATTCTTTTGCTTCTTTAATGTATTCTTTTTTTATACTATCATCTACAAAATATACTTCATTAGTAAATGCTTTATCTTTTACTAAACTGTATGCTGTTTTAAAATCTGTATATTCTGCTGCAACAACTAATGATTTATTTTGATTAACAAAGATACCATTTGTTGTAAAATCTGTTGTATAGTAATTGAATAATGTTGTAGCTGCCTCGTTGGATAGATGAAGATAATCTACATAATAAATATTTATATTAGCACTTTTTACTATTGAATTTAAATCTTTAAAAAAATTTTCATAATCAGATTCTGATGAATCTATTATCGCAAATATAAAATTATTTTGTTTAACTATTAAATTTTCAACTAATTCTTCGCCGGTTATCTCTATTAATTTGTATTCTTTTTTGTTACATGAGCATAAGAAGAATGCTACAAGTAATATTAATAATATTTTTATTTTTTTCATTATATCAAATCCCTTTTAAATTATATCATTTTTAATACTTCTTTTAAATATAATTTATTAGGTGATTTGATGTTTTTAAAGATTTTGAATCTTTTAAAGGGGTTATCTTTTTTTACAGGTAGTTATTCTGTTAACATTTTTCCACCTCCTCTTTCTAAGAAAGAAGAAAATTTATGCATATTAAAAATGATGAACGGAGATAAGGAGGCTCGTAATACTTTAATAGAACATAATTTGAGATTAGTAGCTCATCTTGTAAAAAAATATGAAGATAAGGATGTTTCTACTGATGATTTAATTAGTATTGGAACGATTGGTTTAATTAAAGGGATAGATAGTTATAATCCTAATAAGAATATTAGGATTACTACTTATATAGCAAAATGTGCTGAAAATGAAATTTTAATGTATTTTAGAGCTAATAAAAGGCGGGGAAATGATGTTAGTTTAAATGATACTTTAGGAATAGATAAAGATGGTAATGAAATATATTTAATTGATGTTATACCTAGTGATGAAGAAGATTTTGCTTCGGTAATACATAGGAATAATAATATACAATTGCTTTTAAAGTATTTAGATATACTTAATGAAAGAGAAAGAAAGATATTGACTTTAAGGTATGGTTTATTTGATAGTGATATATATACGCAAAAGGAAATATCTTCGATGATGAATATATCTAGAAGTTATGTTTCTAGATTAGAAAAGAGAGCTTTATTAAAATTATATAAAGAGTTTTATAAACATAATAAAAAGGACTTATAGTCCTTTTATGATTCAGTTATATTATCAACATCATCTACCATTGATAATTGTTCTTCTATTGTTTGTTTTATACGTGCTTTATATATTTTAAGACTTCTTCTTAATTGATCTGCTTCAATTTCGGTTTTCTCTGCTTTTAATAATGCATCGTTAATTATATGTGATGCATTTTTTTTGGCATCAGCTATTATTAATTTTGCTTCGTCGCGGGCAATTTTCTTAATTTGATTTGATGAATCTTCGGCAATTAAAACTGCTTTATTTAATGTTGTTTCTAAGTCTTTATAGTGTTCTAGTTTTTCTTTTAGAATAGCTATTTCGTGATCACGGGATTTTAATTTATTTAACATTAATTCGTATTCTTTTGTTACTTCTGCAACAAAATTATTAATTTCTTCTTTATTGTAGCCGTTTTGACTTGTATTAAATTGTCGCATGATTCACCTTCTTACTTAAGAAAATAATAATATTACCATTCTGGATTTTCTTCTGATTTGTCCGTATCTTTGTTATCTTCGCTTATTTTGCCTTGAACATTTACATTTTTTGGAGTACAAAGATAGATACCAACACCTATTTTTTGCATTGTTCCACCAATAGCGTAAATGCATCCACTTAAGAAATCTATTATTCTTTTGGCTTGATCTGATGTTACTCTTTTTAAATTAACAACGACACTATTTCTATTTTTTAAATGGTCAGCTATTTGTTGAGATTCAGAATATGCTCTTGGCTCTAAAAGAATCATTTTATTATTTGAAGTTTCAATGTTTGATGCTTCAGAATTATAAAATTCTTCTTCAGCTCCCTCTATTCTTTCATCTTCTTCATCAGAAACAAAGATATTCTTTATACTAAATGCCATATATAAGCCTCCTATACTATATTACTTTTTTATTATATCTAATATTAGTTTTTTTTTCAATAAAATTTAAAAAGAAAGATACTTTTAATTGTAATGATTCAATTGATAGGAAATAATTCTATATAAAAAAGTGGTTTAAATTATACTGAATTAATTTTTATTAATTTTGTTTCACATTGTTGAGAAGGACAAAAAAAAGAAGTTTATACAACTTCTTATTTTCCCATTTTAGCTTTAAATAGTTCTAATAAATGTTCTTTCAATGCTTGATCTTGAACAATCTCTAACAATAATTCTTCTCCATTCATTACTTGCTTAGCAAATCTTACCTCTAGTGGTTTAAAATTACTAACTAAGTATACATAATCAACACCATTTTCCTCTAAATTTGCAAAACAAACATATTCTTTTCCGTTTTCTAAAACAGCTGTTTCTCCAAATTCTAATTTTTCCATTTTTACCTCCTAATATTTACACTTTCTACAAAAGATGCTAATAACTCTTTAATTGAATAAGAATACACAAACATAGCTTCAACAAAATCATCCTCAGTTGCACCTTCTCTTTTTAGATCTAATATTTCACGATTAAATAGTATTTTAGGTTTTTTACCACATTGTTCATTTAATGCCTTTAATACAACTAATAATTCTTCTATTTGTTGTTCTACTAACTCTTTTTTTTCCTTCAATGACAGATTTTTATATTTATTAATATAGTCATCAAAATTACTATCTTCGATGAATTCCATCTTTTTGTTCCTCCATCTCTTCCAATAAACCTTCAGTTTCTGGTTTATTTTCACTTCCTATTGAAGCAATTGCTGGCATTACAATATCGGTGATATCTTGTGTCCTTCCATCTTTAAAGATAACTAAAATTTTACCATTTTTAAATACTATTTTATCACTAGGATTATAACTATAGTCACCATCATGCCAATTTCTAATTGCAGCATATAATTTTTGTATTTGTTCTTCTGTTAATCGTTGTAATATATCAATTTCCCTACGATAAAATACATTTTTTAACATTTTTCTAAATCCTGATGTTTTCTCATATTTTTCTCGTGCTTCTAAAAATTCTTTTTTAAATTGTTGATATTCTTCTTCGTTTTCAAACTCAAAGAAATCTGGATTTTGTTCTGCTTCATCATTTTTCTTTTTAGTTGCCATGTGTGCAGCTAAAGCTCCTAATAATGGAGCAATGGCTAAAGCAAAGTTACAATCTTGAATTCGCCAAGTAAGTTTCTTACCATCAACGACTTCTTGTTCAACCGTTTTTGTTTCAGTTATTGTTACTGTTTCTTCAGTAGTATAATTCTCAATATTTAAATCTGAAATAATGTATTCTTTTCCGTCACTACCAATTACCTTTGTACCTGGTTGCAATAAATTGCCATTTTCATCTACAACTGTAATTGTTACTGGGCCATCTAATGTGTCAATTGTAATTGTAGAACCTTTAAAGTCATTAACAGTTCCATCATAGGTACTTCCTTTTACTGCTACTTGGTCTATAACTTGTTGTTCAACCATATCTTCTTTAATAAGTTCAGAAATATCAATCCATCCAGTTTGAGTATTATCTTTAGTTCCACCAAAATGTAATCTAACTTCTATTTTATCATAATCTAGATTATTTTCGGCTACTGTTGAATTAATAAAATCGCCAATTTGAACACTTGGTTTTGAACCAGCTAAGTCAACATTCCAAGCATATATTTTTCCTTCATAAACAATTGATACCCCGGTAATCTCATAGTCACCAGCTTGTCTAATTCCTTGGCCAATTACAACTTTTCTACCGCCAAGTCCACTATTCTCATATAGTTCATCACCATCGCGAAGTTCTAACGTATCACCTGTACTTAATTCTGATACGAATCTTTTGGCACTTTCTTCTAATGTTTCTAATACATCTTCATATTCCATACCTTCGATTTGGTAAAATAAATCGTCTCTTTCAATCATTTGGATAATTTGTTCTTGGACTTCTATTGGAACTTCTTCTATTCTTGTTCTATCATTAATTCTAAAGCCACTTAAAAATGTTGAAATCATCGCTAATAGGATTAACCAAGCAGTTAATTTATTCTTGTATTTTCTAACAACTCTAACCACTATTGGTTTATCCTGTTCTTTCTCTGGAGGTGTGACTGGTGGTACTGGTGGAACTGGTTCTTTTTTTGGTGTCATAATTACATAATCATCGAGAGCATCTAAAAACTCATCTAAGTTTACATAATCTCCTTCACTAATATCGAATTCTTTAGAACCTATTACCATTGTTCCTTTTTTATGAACCTCATCACTATTAGCACCTACTACCGCTACTAGACGTCCATGATTTCTAATTCCTTCTGGAACTTTTCCTATAACAATTTTACCGGCTGCTCGAATTACTACTTGCAATAGTTCTTCAGGAGAGGAAAATCTTCCCTTGCGATCTACCACAAATGTTCCGGGTTCTAATTTAGTAACAGCTTCTTCCATGGCAGCTAATAGTTCATCAGCTCTCATAAAACTACCATCTTTTAATTGAACACCTTGCTTATTATATCCGAACGCAAGATGGCTTACACGTTTTCTACGGCCTTGATTATCAACCAAAACGACTGATTTGTCTTTACGCTCGCCTTTTACTCCTTCTTGTTTCATTTCTTCATGAACATGTTCAGAAATTTCCATTTTTGATAAATCATCAACATGGATTACTAATGTTCCTTCTTCAATATATCCTTCTCTTAAAAGTTTTTCATATTCTGTTTCTTTGTGCATAACTCACCTACTATCTGTTGAAATTATATCATTTATTCCGCTAAAAGTACATTTTTTGTTATATATTTTAAATTTAATTGTATAAAGATATAATATCCTAAGAGATTTGAATTAAATAAAAATCTATATTATATTTATCGCTGTAGTTTATCAAAAGTATAAATATTTTATATGATAAAGGTTTTATCAATATGTAAGTATTGATAAAATATCAAGATAAATATTCATATTTTGGTATGATTAGCTTGTGCTTATAAATTTGAAATATAGTTAAAATTAAAGAAATATATTAACTTTAGAATTATTTTGAACTAGATATTAATCATCATGAAATAAGACCTAGAACTTAATGACATTATTGTAAAGTTTGAAATAAGTTATCATAATGATAATAAAGATTTTTTTAATAATTTTTTTTGATTTTCTTGAAGATTTAAGAATTAAGGGCAAAAAGTATTTAAAAAAGAAAGATACTTTTAATTATCTTTCTTTGCTAGTTTTAATGTTTTGATATTTAAATCTACATCTATTGCTTTTGAAAGCATCTTTTCATAATATGAATGTAATCTTCTTATTTCTTTTGTTTTTTCTTGGTTGATTAGTTCATTTAGATTTGAAAGAGCTTTTTTGCTTAAATGAAAATCTTGTTTTTCTTGTTCTTTGCTATGAATATTTATTACTATAATGTCTTTATTTGATATAGTATAATCTAGGGAATAACCTTCTCTTTCTATTGAAAATATATTGATTCCGTTTATATTCTTTATCAGTTTTCCTTTTTCTTTACGACTTGCTAATAATTTTAGTAGTTCGTATATATTACTATATTCTGTTACATCTATTGTTTCGATTGTTCTTAAGACAAGTGGCATTTGTTCAGAATCAATAAGGTAATAAAAAGTATTTTGTTCGTTTGTTGGAGTTTCGAGACTAGTAATTAATTCTACTAAAATCTCTATTCTTTTTGATAGTATTTCTGTAGCAGGATGGAATTCATTTGTACCTTCTACTAATTTTATGTATTTGCATGATGAAATGACATCATTTTTAGTTCGACTTATTAGAGATTTGATATTTCCTTCTACTATTGATTCTAATTCTATTGCTCTTATAATATATAGTAATTCTTCACTACTTAGGTATTCTTTTACTTCAGGATTCTTTTCAATTTCAGAATTTATTCTTGTTTGGCGTTTGATTTCTTCTTGCATTTTTATTATTAGTTCTCTTGAAGTATTTTCATCAATATGAGCATCTTTTAGAAGGATTTTAAATTCTTCGATTGTTTTTGTTGTTTTAATTATTCTATTGTTTTCAATATAGTAGCGAAGTCTGTTAAGACTTTCTCTTTCTTTTATAAGTTCTTCTTTTGTATTTGGTTCTTTTGTTGCTTCTACTTTTAAATTTGCCATTATCTCTCTTATTGGTATTTGACAATATATTTCTTCATCTTTAGAGAAAATTAACATAAATAATTTTTCATATAATAATTTTAGTGCACTATATGAATCTTTTCTTTCAAGATAGTTATCTTCATTATAAAAAGATGATATTTGATTTATTAATTTGTTCTCTTCTTTTTCATCGCTTTTGGTATGTTTTAGAATAAAAATTAACAATTTTGATAGCTCTCTACTTGTTATTGAAGATTTTAATGAGTACGCAAATAGTCTTTTAATTGTTTCTGATGGATCGGAAATTTTTTCATTATTTTGACATTTTGTGATGGAATTTCTTACTTCTTTTAGTTTTGTTAATTCTTGTTCTATTCTTCGTTTTTCAGATAATAGTTTGGACAATTTTTCGTTTCTTGCTATTTTTATTAGTTCTTTTTTTGATATAGGCAATAATCTTTTTATAAAAGATGAATTATTTTGTTTATGATAATTTCTTTTTATTCTTTCTATATCATGTGATTCTATTTGGAAAGAGCATTCCTCCGGTAGTGTTTCAATAGTTATTTTAATTTTTTTTAGTAAGAATTCATTTTTTTCGATTAGTTTTTCTATATATGTTTTAAATTTTTCCATTTTATCACTCCCCTTGAAAAATCTTTTTTATTATATAATATTTAAAAAGTTGGAGGCAATTGAAAAGGCAGATATTATCTGCCTTTAACGTGAATTTTACACTAAAAATCTATTTTTTCTTTAATGTAATTTGATAGTTCAGCAACTGGTATTTTTATTTGTTCCATTGTATCTCTATCTCTTATTGTGACTATATCATTTTCTAATGTTTCATCATCTACAGTGATACTGAATGGTGTACCTACTGCATCGTTTCTTCTGTAACGTTTTCCGATAGAACCAGATTCATCATATGATACATTAAAATCTTTACATAGCTTGGCATAGATATCCATTGCTTTACTAGCGTGAACTTTTTTTATTAATGGTAATATGGTTGCTTTTACTGGTGCAAGAGCAGGATGAATTTTTAATACTTCTCTAGTATCTCCATTTTCTAGTTCTTCTCTTTCGTAAGCGTTACAAATGAATGCTAATATTGCTCTATCTAATCCTAAAGATGGTTCTACTACGTATGGAGTATATCTTTCGTTTGTTTCTGGGTCTAAATATCTTAGGTCAGTTTTAGAGTGTTCCATGTGAACTGATAAATCATAGTCTGTTCTATCAGCTATTCCCCATAATTCTCCCCATCCCATTGGGAATAAGAATTCGATGTCTGTTGTTGCTTTACTATAGAAAGATAGTTCTTCTTTAGCATGATCTCTATATCTTAGATTTTCATTTCTAATTCCTAATGATTTTAACCAATCTATACAGTATGTTTTCCAGTAACCAAACCATTCTAGGTCTGTATCTGGTTTACAGAAGAATTCTAGTTCCATTTGTTCAAATTCTCTAGTTCTAAATGTAAAATTACCTGGAGTTATTTCGTTTCTAAATGATTTACCTGTTTGTCCTATACCAAATGGTAATTTAGCTCTCATACTTCTTTGAACATTTAAGAAGTTAACAAATATACCTTGAGCTGTTTCTCCACGAAGATATACTTTTGATTTTGAATCTTCGGTAACTCCTTGATGAGTTTCAAATAATAGATTAAACTTTCTTATTGGTGTAAAATCTTCTGATTCACATTTTGGACATTTGATGTGATTTTCTTTGATGAAGTTTTCAATTTTTTCATTATCCCATCCATCTCCTGTTTCTTTTCCATTTGTGAATTCTTCTATTAATTTATCAGCTCTATGACGTGATTTACATTTTTTGCAATCTATTAATGGATCGTTAAAGTTTGTTACATGGCCACTAGCTACCCAAACTTCTGGATTCATTAGAATAGCTGCATCTAATCCGTAATTATAAGGATTTTCTTGGATAAATTTTTTCCACCAAGCACGACGAACATTTTCCTTTAATTCTCTTCCTAATGGTCCGTAGTCCCATGTATTTGATAATCCACCATATATTTCACTTCCTTGAAATATAAAACCATATTGTTTGCAATAATTTACTATGTCTTCCATTTTTATTTTTTCCATAATTATACCTCTTTCTTATTTTTTTATTATATGATGGAACTGCAACCTCGTTCATGTTCCTCAATGGCAATATGATATTTCATATTTTCACTCTCCCTAATAAAAAAACTTCTAGAGATATGTAGGAACGAGTTTTAAACCCGCGGTTCCATCCTACTTATTTCTAGAAGAAATCTGCTTTATTATATATAGCTCATGGTTGCCAACCCACTCATCGCTTGTATGAATTGATTATAACAAATTATTTTATTTTGTCAACTTTATTTATGTATCAACCATTTCTTTATAGGTTTATCTGAATATGGTGATAATTCTTGATACATTTTTTCTATTTTTTCTCTTTGTTCTTCTTGTTCTAGAAAAAATCTGTGTTGATTATGAGAGTTTCCAATGTATACTAATTCTGCTTTTCTTTTTATGTATTCGACTTCGCCACTTGTTATGGTCATTTGTGGTGATGCTATTATACCGTAAAAGTGACTTGCTGGTTCTTTGTTTAATTGAGAAGATGTCGGATTCATTACTAGATAATTTTTTTCTGGTGTTACAAACTGGCTTACTAGTATAGATTCTTTTTCGTTACGGGGAATATCGGTTGGTTTGGCACTATATTGGCCAATAGTTGGGTCGTAGATGTACATTTTATTGTTTTCTGAAACACTTACGACTGAGTGATTCCATTTTGTTGGATGACTTTTTACTAATTTTATTGGATCGCTTGAAGTTGCTATTACTGATAAATTTGTAGCTGGGTATCCTAATGTATTTAAAACATCAACAAAGAATGATGATTGATGGCGACATACTGATTTACCAGTTAGTATTCTAGCTCCACTCAATTCTTTCAATTCTGGCTTATGATATTTGTATATTTTATATTGATGATTATGGTATTTGGAGAAATGTCCTGATGTCATTAGTAGTTCTAAATATGCTATTGCTTCTTTAGATGAAGTGAATTCTAGTTGTCTTATTAAAGTAGCTACTTTTTCTATGTATTTATTATATTCTTCATAACATTCTTTAAATGTTTCGGTACTTTTTATTTTTTCAATAAGGATTGTTTCTTCTGGTACAATTAGTTTAGACCAACTTGCTTTTAAGGATTGTAGTTCTAAACTTGCGATAAATGCTGATATTACGTTTATGAATATATAATCACTTAATATTAATGCAGAAATGTTGGCACCTAGAACACCTAATGAAACTAGGGCTTTTTTATTTTTTAATAATCTTTTGTAACGAGTTTTTCTTAACATTTCTTCGTATTCTAACATATTTATTTCACTCATGATATAATCCCTCTTTTTGAGAAAAATATAATATCAAAAGTTTAGTTTATTAGCAAATTTTTCATATAAAAAAGTGCTTTTAGCACTTTAGGTTATTGAGTTTATTCTTTTTAAGAAATCTTTACTTTTTAAGTATAGGCCAGTATATCTTTCGTAATATTTATCTAGAAAGTAATTTATTTCTCTTGCTATATCATTACTTATTTTTATTTCTGATATGGAGTTTATATCTATTAAATAGTACATTCTTATTAATTTTATACTTTTGGGATTAAGAAGATGTTCATTAGTATAACAGTTTTGACATATATAGCCACCTTCATCAGGATCTAGTGTTACAATATTTTTTTTACTACCGCATCTTATACATGAATCTAGATTAAGACCTACTCCTAAATAATCAAGATATTTTAATTCGAGAATATTTGTTAAAATAAGGGGGTTTTTCTTTTCGTTAAGTTTTAAGACTGCGCTAATAAATATATTAAATATTTCTAAGTCATTATTTTGTTTTACAACTTGATATGTTAAATCTGTTATATATGACATATAACTTATTAATTCAATGTCATTTTTTATATTTGTTAGATTATCTATTATATCAACATCTACTAATTTAGATAGTTTTGTTTCGTTATAGTTTATATGAAAGTATCCGTATGTAAATTTGAGAGTTTTAGTACGAAGAGGATTTTTAATACTTTTTACGTTACTACACATTATTCCTATTATACCTTTTTCTTTAGTTAAGACATTAATTATTTTTGAATTATCTCCATATGGAGTTTCTGTTATTATAATACCTTCATATTTACTTATCATTTTACATCACTTCTATTTGATACCTTTATATTTTAAATAGTATTCTATTTTACCTGTTTTTTTAAAAAGTTCCCATGCTTCTTCTTTATTCATAAAAAGAACCCATCCTTTCTAAATATATAATGGGTTCTTTTATTATTTTTTATTCATTAACTTATATAATCTTTTTCGTTAAATCCTAGTTCGTTTAAATATTTTTCGCGATCACGCCAGTTTTTTATTGTTTTTACGTATAATTCTAGGTATACTTTTTTACCTAGAAGGTTTTCTATATCTTGGCGTGCCTCGATTCCTACAGCTTTAAGTAAAGAACCTTGTTTACCTATTACAATCTTTTTTATCGAATCTCGATCTACTATAATGTCTACTGTTATATCAACGACATTTTTCTTTTCTTCAAATTTTGAAGTAATACAAGTTATACTATGGGGAATTTCTTCTTCGGTCATACGGAATATTTTTTCGCGAACGAATTCACTTACTAAAAAGTTTATAGTACTTGTTGTAATCATGTCATCATCAAAATATCTCATGTTGTCTGTCATATATTTTTTTATTATTGTTAAAAGTCTATCTACATTACTTTTTGATAAAGCTGATGTAGGGACTATTTCAGCAAAGTCATATAAATCTTTATATTCATTTATTGCTTTAAATATTTCTTCTTCATTCATTTTATCTATTTTATTTAGTACTAAAATAATTGGTGAATTGGTACCAATAAATGAATTGATTATTTTTTTATCTCCTGTACCTAGGCCTTCTTTGGCATCTACTACAAATAAAACTAAATCTACATCTTTTGTTAAAGATTGAGCTTCTTTGTTTAAAACTTTCCCTAGTCTGTTTAATGGTTTGTGAATTCCTGGAGTATCAACAAATACTATTTGATATCCATCATCATTATATATACCTTGGATAATATTTCTAGTTGTTTGTGGTTTATTACTTGTTATAGCTATTTTTTGATTAATTAGTGTGTTTAATAATGTTGATTTCCCTACGTTAGGACGTCCTATTAGACTTACAAATCCACTTTTCATTATAATCCTAGAACTCCTATAATATAAGGTATATAAATAACACAACCAATTACTGCAGCCATCATTGCTAAAACAAATGTTGCTGCACTACCACAATCTTTGGCTATTTTAGCTAATGGATGAATTTCTAATGTAACTAAATCTACTACAGCTTCAATTGCTGTATTTATTAGTTCTGCTGATAATACCATGCCTATTGCTATTATGGTAATTAACCATTCTATTCCTGTTACTTGGAATAATATATTTGCTCCTATTACTAGAATTGTTGCTATAACGTGAATCATCATACTTTGTTCATATTTATAAGCATATTTTAATCCTTCTATAGAATATGTAAAACTTTTAAAAAATCGCCCAAAACCTCTTTTTTTTATTTCATCTCTTGATATTTTTGCCATCTAAAATCAACTCCTGTAATGCGAACATTCTTTTTTCATCTTCTTCATTCATATGATCGTAACCTAATAAATGAAGTATCCCATGGACAGTTAGGAATGCTAATTCTCTTTTTTCGCTATGACCATATTCTATTGCTTGTCTTTTCATTTGGGGAATACAAATAAAGATATCTCCTAAGACACGTATTTCATCATATTCTATATCTTTATTATCTTCTAAGGCAAAAGATATAACATCTGTAATACGATCTACTCCTCTATATTCTTTGTTCATTTTGTGTATTTCTTCATCTTCAACAAAAACTACTGAAAAAATAGCGTTTTTAACTTTTTCATGTTCTAGCGTTGCATCTAATACTTCGTATAAATAATCATAATTATTATATAAATTGTTATCAACTATTGTATAATTATTCATTAAAAACTAAACCCCCATATGTTACCAAATAATATTATTATAATTATAATTACTATGATAGCTAGTAAATTATAAAACCAGTTACTTTTTAAGATACTTGGTAAATGATTTTTTATTGCTCTGATACTTATATAACACATAAATCCTAGAATGGCTCCTAAGACATTTAAGATTATGTCATCTATATCAAATGCACGTCCTATTTTATACTGAATTAGTTCTGCTGTCAAACTTATTAATGTAGAAACTACTAATATTTGAGAAGTCTTTTTAGCTTTTAGATAATCTGATACAAAGTATCCAAATGGAATAAATAATACTATATTACCTATTACATTATAAAAAAATGATTTAGAACCAATATTATATCTAGTTATTTCTTTAAATGGTATGAAGTTCATACCACTTGATGCGTTTTCAGTACTTAATAATAAATAATATAACAATAAAACATATATAATAAATAATAAGTTATAGAATTCTTTATAGAAGATAAACTTATCATTGTTTATAAATACTCTTGCTAACTTTAAAATAATCATAATTGCTATAAATAATGTTAGCATTGGCCATGTGTTATTTAAAGTATTATAGAGTGTTTTATAAAATGGGGTTAGATTTTCCATTATATCACTTCCTTATTCAGAATTAGTTATACTTATCTGTTCTTCTGCTATTATGAATATTTCTAATTCTATTGTACTATTATTTACTTGTTTTTTCAAAACTTTTCTATCTATTATTTTAGCTTCTCCGTTTAAAGTGTGCGACATTGTTGTATTTATCTTGTTTTCTATTAATTTAGATATTTCTTCTTCAGTATAAGGAAGAATTTCTTTTGTTACTTCAATTTCTTTTTGGAGATATAATTCTATACCAAATATATTTATTATTTTATTATTTTCTTCGATATAGTTTTTTATTCTTGGTTTAAATATTTTATTTTTTTTATTGTTATATTCTACTAATAAGTTATATCTTTTTTTATTTAACTTAGTAATTATTTCGTGATTAAGTGGTATTTCTATATTAATAGTATACCAAGTTGTACCATATACTATGCCACTTGCACAGACTTGTTTTTTTATTTCTTCGTTATATTTTATATCTCCTGATATAAGAATATCTCCTTTTTTTATGGAGTCATTTACTGATACTAATTCTTCTCCTTTATGAGTTATTATTCTTGTTACTGTGGCATTTTTGGAAGATATAATATTACAATATGGAAGCTCTTCTTGCTTATTTTTTTCTACTTTTGGTTCTAAGTTTATGATATATTTCATACCTTGTCTTTCGATGTTTATCCATTCTAGATATTCTTTATTATTATTTATAATAGTTTCTTTTATTTTACTTAATTCATCTTCGCTTTTGATGAATGAATATTTATGAATGTTATTTTTTTCTAATTCATTCATTATTAGAGATGAGAGTGTTTTGTTTTCACTTATTATATCTATATCTATAATTATTCTAGTAAATAAGAATACTAAGATAATGAATGATAATAGATATATTATAGATATTTTATTTTGTTTAGTGTAGTTTATTATTTCTTTTTTACCATATATTTTATTTATTTTATATTTATATATTTTGTTTACTTTATTTAGGTCTTTTTGGCTTATTAGAATGGTTATAGAATCGTTATTGTATTTTATATTGTATAAATCTATATTAAGCTTATTTAAGTATTTAATGGCTTTATAAGGTGATCTTGTTATAATAGTTATTTCTATCATTTATATAGATATTATTTCTATGCTTTCTATTTGGCCATTAAATAAGATTTCTTTATCTAGCATTTTTATTATTTTTAAGTTATTACCTTTTATATATATTTTTTTATTATCTACAATTATTGATATATTGTTTTCTGATATATTATCTATTTTATTGTAATTATTTATATATAAATTATTTTTACTTATATTTATGTTATATGAATTGTTTCTTAAGAATGTTTGAATATTTTGTAATAACATATAATCACCTATATAAGTATATGTTTATTATTAGAATTTTATTTTTAGAATAAGAAAAAGAAGCTTTTGCTCCTTTATAATTTTTCTATTTCTTCTATTGATAGTCCACTTGTTTTTGAAATATCTTCTATTGCAATGCCGATTTTTTTTAATTTTTTTATCATTTCTAGCATTGCTTGCTTTTTGCCTTCTGCAAGTCCTTCTGCTCTTGCTTCTTCAGCTACTTCTTTGTGTAATGCTTCAATGTATTCTCCGTAGTCATATGTTGGAAGGTTTTCATTTAAGACAAAATTTTTTAAATCATCCATAACACTTTTCCTTTCCTTATTACCACAAATATACTTTTTCATTTCTTCAAAGCTGTTACACATAAACATTGCAAAATCTAAGTATATTTCATTGTTATCATAACACATTTCTTTCATTTTTGGTAAATAAATATTATGTATTCTTATACTTTTATTCTCTAGTTTGTTTTTTATATCATATAATTTATAATCAGCTATTGCTATGTCTTTTATATCATGATAAAAACCATTTAAGTTAACTTGTTCGACATGGATATCACTTATGTATTTATTTTTATGCATATTAGAATAGAATTCTCCTGCTATTTTAAATAAATAGCTTATATTTTTATTAGATGTTATTTTTTTACTAATTGGATTTAGTTCGATATTTACTTTATGTAGTTTGTCTTTTGATTCTAATAAGATATCTACTTTATTGGCAATACTTTTATCTGAATTAATTGGGAATTCGTTTGATGTAATATCAAAGTCTTTTATAGGAAATCCTATTACGTATTCTATTATTCTATTTAAGTATTCTTTTGTTTCTTCTTTTCCTTTCGTCCATAGTGTTTTGAATATCATATCTTGCATTGGTGATATGAAGATGTTTTCTTTTTCTTTCATAAAATTTCTCCCTTCACCCTATATATTCTCTATAAGTCTTTTAGTATCCTTTTTATTTTTTAAGATTTTCAATAAAAAAAGACAATTTTATTTGTCTTCTTTTAGATTAAATATAACGTTTATTACTCTTTTTGATGCAGCACCATCATCTAGATAATTAAATTTTTTATTGAATTTTTCGTATTTTGTTTTATTATTTTGAAATTCTTTATCAATATTTTTTAAATTCTTTTCTAGTTCTTCTTGTGTTTCGGCGATAGGACCAGGTAATTCATCTAAATCTAGATAGAAATCCCTTAGTTTTCCTTTATAGATATCTAGATCGTACATGTAGAATAGCATTGGTCTTTTTAGGTTTGCAAAATCGAAGAATACACTAGAATAATCTGTCATAATTATGTCACTAACGATATACATATCGTTAATGTCATCGTTTTCTGTTACGTTTATTACAAATCCTTCGTATTTGCTTACATCTACCTGTTTAGCAACAAAGTAATGAGGACTGAATAGAATTACATATTCATCTTGGAATTTTTCTTTTAATGAATCGAAATCTATGCCTAGATTGTAGGTGTATCCTACTCCTGATTCATGTTGATTATCTCTGAATGTTGGTAAGTAAAAGATTACTTTTTTGTCTTCTGGAATATTCCATTTTTTCTTAATTTTTTTGATATCTTTTTCTGTATAATGAAATAATGAATCATTTCTTGGATATCCTTCTTCTATTATAATATTTTCTTTGCCTAGATTTTTTAAATTAAATGCTGATGTAAATTTTTCAGTACAGAATTTAGATGGAGAAATAAAGTAATCAAATCTTTTAGCATCGATATCATTTCTTTTTCTTATTTCTTCTATTGTATTTAAAACTGCACCATCGACTTCAATATCACATCTTAATCTTTTAAGAGGTGTACCATGCCAGCATTGAACATATACTTGTTCTTCTTTCTTTTCAATGCTTTCTTCTACTATTGAATTTACTATCCAATATTTTGCAATTGAAAAGTACTTGTAATAATCAGGTGAACCATGTTTAACAATTATTAAATTTTTATTTTCTTTAACCTCATGTTTTTCGGGATCTACAAATGACCAGACAAATGTATAATCTTTGAATTCTTTCATTTTCGTCATTTTTTCGTAGATTGCTTTAGGACTACATCCATATGTTCTACCATTAAATGTTTCAAATAAAATAGTTTTATCATCTACTTTATATTTTTTATAATATTTTTTATATGAAATATCTCCAGTAATATTTTTTACTTTTCTTAGTACTTTTCTTAAGAATACATTTTTCTTTGCTAAGTCAATTAAAACTTTTTTTATTTTTTTAATCATTTTAATTCTCCTTTAATTAGTTTATATATTTTTTCTGTACTATCTTTTGTTAGGTTTGTTATGAACCTTTCTCTAAAGTTTAATAAGATTTTCTTATTATATGAGTTTGTTTCAATTATTTTTATTAGGTCTTTTATGTCTTTAGATGTATATCCGGGAAGTTCTTTGAATAGATTTACATTTAATCCATTTTCTTTTTCGTATTGTTCATAGTCATATACATATAAAAGAATGTTTGTTTTTACTATTGCTGCTTCAATCATTAATGCTGAGTAATCAGTTATTACATAATCTGCTATTTTTAATAAGGATGGAAAGTGAATTTTAGGATTTACTAAAACACCATCTTTTTTATATTTTTCGGCTTTAGGAGCATCTAAATCATGTAGTGTAATTATTAAGTTATATTTTTTTGTATCAACATTGTCTATTACTTCTTTTATTGAGTCTCGACCATTTCTTCTAAATGTTGGTGAATACAATATGATTGTTTTTTTTAGTAATTCTGGATAATCTTTTAATAGTTCTTTTTTGTTAACTTTTAAGTTAAGTAGATAATCGATATATGGTGTTCCGATTGACAATACTTTTTTTATGTCGGTGTTAAACGCTTCACTAAATGGTTTATTCATTGCATCAGAACCAGAAAGAATATAGTCGTAGTTGGCGTGCATATTTAGTATTTTAGCTGTTTTAGGATTCATTCCGTCGGCTAAACCAATGGATTGATAGCCAAATTTTTTTATTGCTGCTAGTGCATGCCACATTTGGATTATACAAGTATTCTTTTTGTGTTTTAAGCAACTTATAATTAAATTATAACCATCAGTTATTACTACTTTTGATGTTGCTATATAATACATTTGTTTATGTAATAACAAGAAATATTTGAAACAATCCCATAATTCTTTAAATAGCAATGGTATTTGTTTTAGAAAGTTTTTCTTGTTTGAATGGATTACCTTGTTTAATCCTTCTGCTACTCTTTGACAACTTACTTTGATAGTTATATTTTTATCGTGTTCTTTTATATAATTAATTAATATTTCATAATTTAATGAAGGTTTATTAGTTTGTCTGCTTATAAAAAAAACTTGATTTTTCTTTTTTGTAAATAGTTTAATTATTGCATATATAATTTTTAAATATATTTTTATTATACTTAGTATTATTTTCATATGTAGACTCCTTTAAAAAACTGCCAATAATTTGGCAGTTATATTATTGGTTTTTATTTTTTTTCTTACTATTTTTTAATGCGTCTTTTGAAGTTTTTAAATCTTTAGTATCTTCGTTAAATCCTTCTGCATATACTCCTACTATATCTTCTTCACCTAGTACTACATCATCTTTATGTTCTGCTACAAAGTTTCTGAAGTTTGTTGATGAAAAATCACTAACTCTTTGAAAAAATACTACGTTACAATAGTCTTCTAGATATTTAAATTTATCACTACCTGCCCAGTCACTTCCCATAACTAGTGTATCTATTCCGTATTTTTCAATATCACCAACTTTTTGTTCCCAGTTTTCTTCTGGTATTACTTCATCTACATAACGGATTGCTTCCATTATGATTCTTCTTTCTTCGTAGTTTAAGTAGGAATGTTTATGTTTTATAGCATTAAATTCATCTGTTGATACACCTACAACTAGATAGTCTCCTAAGCTTTTTGCATATTTAAGTAAGGCAATATGTCCTGGTGTAAGTAAATCGAATGTTCCATAAGTAATTATTTTTTTCATTTTAAACCCTCCTATTGTTTCATAAATTCTTCGTATTTAGGAATTACTTCTTCTGCAGTTCCTTTCATTACAACTTCTCCATCGTTTAACCATAGTATTTCATCACATAGTTCTTTTATTGTTCCAAGACTATGAGATACAATGATAACTGTTCTTGTATCATCTGAAATAAGTTCTTTCATTTTATTGTAACTTTTTTCTTTGAATTTAGCATCTCCTACTGATAGTACTTCATCAATTAACATGATATCTGTTTCTAGGATTGCTGTAATAGCAAATGCTAGTTTTGAGTACATACCTGATGAATAAGTTTTTACTGGTTTATGAATAAAATCTCCGATATCAGCGAACTCTATTATTTCTTTTTCTTTTTTAGCAATTTCTTCTTCTGAGAAACCTAGAAGCATTCCTGATAGATAGATATTTTCTCGTCCTGTTAGTTTTTTGTTAAAACCTACACCGATTGATAGTAAAGATATACTTCTTCCATGTAGATCAATACTACCTTCATCTGGTGAAAATATACCAGCTATAGCACGAAGCATTGTTGATTTACCTGCTCCGTTTTTACCTATGATACCTAGTATTTTTCCTTCTTCTAGTTCGAAACTTACACCTTTTAAAGCATGAAATAATTCTACTTTACCGCCAAAGTTTTTCCATGATGCTCTAATTGATGTTTTTTTAAGACCTCGATATGTAATATGAAGATTATCTACTGTTACAGCAATATTTTTTTCTGTTTTATTTTCTTGTTTTGCCATACTATATCACCTTCGCATAACTATTTTCGTTTTTGTGTATTACATGTACTCCTATAGCACATAGTATTAAACTTATTACCAACCATATGATTAGTCCTTCAATGCTACACATTTTTCCATATATTGCTACTTTTCTTAGTTCGTTCATTATGAATGCTATTGGATTAGCTCTTAGAAGAATGAATCCAAGTTTACCTTTTAGTCTTTCGTTAATATTGTAGAATATCCCTGATAAGTAAAACACCATTTTTAGAACTATGTTTGTTAAATTTGATAAATCATTTAAAGTTACACCAAAATGCATTAAAATCATTCCTATACCAAAGCATAGTACGTATAAAACTATTAATACCGGTATTATTAGAAGTAAATGCCATGTTAGTGGTACTCCTTGAAATATCATTAAGCCGAATGCCAAACCTAGAGAAATAAACATTTTGAATACATATGTCAATGACTTAGCAAATAGTAAAATGTATTTTGGAATATATACTTTTGTTACTAAATCTCTGTTGTTGGCAATTAATTTAACACTGCCGTTGATCATTCTATTAAAGAAATCCCATGCTGCTTGACCTACCATTACAAATGAAGCAAAATATAAAGTTTTATTAGGAAAGATTACTCCAAATACAAATGTATATATTAGCATGAAAGCTAATGGTTCGATGATCCACCATAACCAATTCAGTCTTGAATCCGCTACTTCACTTTTTAATTCAGCTTTTGCTGAGCGAATAGCATATTTATAATATTTTTTCATGTTATTAAAAAATTTTTTCATTTTATGTTTCACCTTCTGTGTTTATTTTACCATATTAGAGCTTTTTTTTAAAGGAATTATACATTTTGTTTGCTTCTTGTGTTAATATTTAAGTGGTGGTTTTATGAAAAATAGTTTTACTATCAATGACTCTCTTAAGATTAAAGGTATTGCGATTCTATTGATGGTTTTTCATCATCTGTTTAGATTAACTGAATATACAGCTGGATATAATATTAGTTTTTTTCCTTTTACTCCTGGGAGAATAGCTCAACTTGCAACTTTCTTTAAGATATGTGTTCCAATATTTGTTTTTTTATCTGGCTATGGATTATTGTCTTCGTATAAAAAAATGAAAAATAAAAAAGGTTTCTTTATTAAACGTTTTTTTAAACTAATGCCGACATTTTGGTTTACAATGATTATTTCTTTTATAGTATTAGAAATTATGTTTGATGCTGTTACTACATATTATTTTAATAATAATTTATACTATGGATTTACTAATATTCTTTTTGATTTTTTAGGGATAAATGGTCTAATTAATAATAAGTGTTTTTCTGGTAACTGGTGGTATGTGGGAGCTTCCTTGATTTTTATCTTCTTACTTCCTATTATTTATAAATTGTCTAAAAAATATGGGTGGTGTAATGTAGGTATCGCCATTATTATTATTCCTAGAATATTTAATTTAACAAATGTTTCTACTACAAGTGCTTTACCTTATATTTTTTCTTTTTACTTAGGCATGTTATTTCAAGAATTTGACGTTTTTAATAAAATAAAGAATTTTAAGATAAATTGTTTTATAAAATTTTTTCTTTATTTATTGGTAATGTTTGCGTTATATCTAATGTATACACACTTTCCTAGAAATATTTTTTGGGAATTTCATTTTGGAGTAGTGCCGTTGTTTTTTATTTGTTTTTGTTATGAATATATTATTAATATCCCAATTATTAATGTAATTTTAAATAAACTTGGCAGTTATTCATATGTAATGTTTTTGATTCATGGTTTCTTTATAAGTTATGCAAACAATTTTATTTATTCTTTTAAACATATTACTTTTTCTTTTTTAGTATTAACTATTCTTTCGTTTATTGTTTCTGTATTAGTTGAATGTTTAATGAGAATTACTCATTTTGAAGACTTATGTAAATATATAGAAAGAAGTATTTCCGGTTAGAAATACTTCTTTCTATTTTATTTTATTTTTTTTATTTCTTCATATACTCTTTTGCAATTATTTGTATCATTGAATTTATAGAATTTTTCAATTCTTTTCTTATATTTATTTTCGATTTCACAATCTTTTTCAAGAACTTCTAATATGCTTTTTATGGCTTCTTCACGTGATTTTACTACAGGTCCAAATCCATCTCTTTCAGTTTTAAAGTAGCCTTCGTCATAAATATGTTGCTTAAAGAATTCTTCTTTGTCAAACTCTGCATAAATAACAGGTTTTTTCAAATATGCAAAATCGAATGCTACGCTAGAATAATCAGTTATTAAAAGGCTAGCTTTTTTAAATATTTCTTGATAATCAGCATATCCTTTTACTACTTCAAAGCATTCATTTTCTTCAAAATCGATACTATTGGTCATATGTGATGGATGAGTAACAAATATTCCTTTATAGCCTTTTTTCTTCATTAATGATAATAATTCTTTATCATTTATTAAATCGTTATAAAATTTGAAATATTCACTTTTTTTAAAGTCTGGATTGTATTGTCTTACACCGGTTGATCCGTCGTTAATTCCTGATAGACTTTGTCTCCATGTAGGCATAACTGCAATTAGTTTTTCTCTTTCGTTCACTAAGTTATCGTATCTTGGAAAGCCAGTTAATTTTATTTCATCTTTTGTGTATCCATAGTTTAAATCTAAAAATGATTCATATTCTGGAATCGTTGCTGTTACAAGCATTTTGATGTTTTTGTTCATGTAATTTAGCCAAGCAGTTTGGTCGTTTTTGGTTATTCCGTGTTGAAGGAATACGAAATCATATTCAAACATGTCCCTATAGAATTTTTCGTTTTTACCGAATGCGTTTATTACCCAAGCGTCTCCTTGACTAGAAATGATTTTTTTAGCTGCCAAGAATAATACTTTATACTTATATGAATTATGTGCAACTACTCTTCCATACTCTTTCATCTTATTGTAATCTTCTGATGACTTATCAATTACAAAGTATGGCTTTATGTTTTTATCCTTTTGTTTGCATGTGTATTTAAAGAAATGCATACCATTATCGTTTGCTACTAAAGTTCTGTCAGATATTAACCATATTTCTTTTCTGTTAAATAATCTAAACAATTTAGCTGTGTATCTATATATCATTTGTTTTATTTTTTTGTTTTTTAACATTTGCAAAAAACATTTGGTCTCTAGTACTAAGCATTTTATGATTGATTTTTTGTTGATAATTATACTGCCTTTTTGGTTATATATCATTTTGTTATTTTTTAGAAAGTGTAATGATAACTTTTTATCTATTCTTCCTTGAAATGTATAAGCAGGTGAAAGTTTTATTTTGTTTCCTTTGTACTCAATATAAAATGTTATTTTGTTTTCTAAATCTTTTAAATTTTCTTTAAATCTAAATGTTTTATTATTTAGAATTATTTCATCTAAAATTATTCGTGTATTCCTTTTTGATGCCTCTAATTTTAATTTTTTTTCTTTATCATTTATTTCATATATTATTTCATAGTCTTTCTCTGGAAGAAAGCAATTTAACTGACCGCAAATATCTATTATATTTTCTTTTAAGTTTATAACATTAATTGTTAAAAGATTTGATTTTTTAAAATCTACTAGAACCATGTCATTATATATTAACTTATCATCTTTGACACTACATTTTTTTAATATATTTTGTTTATTTTTCTTTGATATTAGGAATAATTTATGTTCTATAAATAATTTTTTTTGTTCTAAGATGATGCTATCTTCTATATAACTTAGTAAATCATATAACACTTCCTTGTATTCGTTTGCTTCTTTTTTTGTTAGTATATCGTTTTTTAATTCTGTTTTAAAACGCCATTGTAACTCGTACATTATTGTATATTGAACAAATGGAAGAACTTTCCCGTACTTTTCAAGCGATTTTTCTATTATATATTTGAATACTTTGGTTGGTGATACTTGATACCAATCTTTATTTTTTTCTTTTGTTTGGATTGCAGAATTACCAGCACTTCTTTTTCTATAATAATATGTTGGCTTTTTTAATAATAGCATTTTTTTCTCATCAAGTAATATTTCATTTATAAATCTTGTATCTTCTGCATATTTAATTGTTTGATCAAATTTATATTTCTTCGCGACCGCTGTTTTTATGATTGTAGAGCTTACGTGCATTTGAACGTAATTACCATCAACTGTTATGTCGACTATTTTATTTTCTTTATACTTATAATTTAATGGGTGATTACCTTTTTGCGCATCAAAAAACATCATTTTACAGCTAAATATGTTTATTTCAGGATTTTTTTTGTTGTTTTTATAAACTTCTTTAAATGAATCTAGTGACCATTTATCATCACTATCTAAGAAATTAACGAATTCTCCTTCTGCCAGTTCGATTCCTTTATTACGTGCTGCTGATACACCAGCATTTTTTTGTTTGTGATAGATAACGTTATCTGGATACAACTCTTTGTATTTTAAACAAATTTCTTCTGAATTGTCTGGAGAGCCATCGTTTATTAGTATTAGTTGAATATTCTTTTCAAAACCTATAGTTTGATTTACTACTGATTCTATTGTTTCTTCTAAATATTCCTCAACATTATAAATTGGTATTATTACTGAAAACTTAAAATCTTTTTTCATTACTTCTTCCTCCTAAATTTCTGTAATTTTATATATATTAGCATTAATGGATATGAGCTTCTATAAAAACGATAATACTTTGTTTTAAAACTATTTATCTGATGTTTGTAGTATTTGAAATTGTTTTTAAAGAATTTTAAAAACTCTTTTACAAATTCTTTTTGTAATTCTTCATCAGTAAAGTTTTTAAACTCTCTTGTTCTTCTAACATAAAAACCAGCACATAATTCTACAAGTTCTTTTTCATATTTTTCAAATGAGTTTTCTTTTTTGAAAAATTCTATCATGTCTTCTAGTACTTTTATTATATTTAGTAAATTTCTTTTATAACTATTTGTAATAGAACCTTCACTATCTGCTAGATAGTAATATAATGGTTCTTCTAAAATACACATTTTATTAGCATAATATTTATATCTTATACCAAAAGCAAAATCTTCTGCGTATGAATATTGCTCTGGCATTCTTAAATTGTATTTTTCGATTATTTCTCTTTTAAATAATTTATCACAATTGTAATTTGATGTTTTTGTGAATGCTTTTGCATCTGTATCTTTATTTTTATTTATTATTGGTGTTTCACCTTTTTTTGTGACATTTATTCTAGAACATGCAACTAAATCTACTTTGTCTGTCATTCTTGATGACATTAATTCGTACATATTTGTTGCTACCCAGTCATCGGAATCTACAAAACCAATGTATTTACCTTTTGCGATATCTAGCCCTTTATTACGGGAAGCAGCTGGTCCTAAGTTTTCTTTATTATCAATTAATTTTATTTTATTTTTATATTTTTTTAATATTTTTAATGTATTGTCTTTACTACAATCATTTATTACAATAATTTCGATTTCTTTTAAAGTTTGATTAAGTAGGCTGTCTAAACATTTTTCGATTGTTTTTTCTGCATTGTAAGCAGGAACTATTACTGATACTACCGGTTCCATTTTTTGCCTCCTCATATTTAATTTCTTTATTTATAATAACATAATTATTAATTAATTACCTCTGAATGAAAATATTTTTTACTCTGTTTTACACTTTAATGAGTTCTATTATTTAATAAATACCTTTTTAATTTTTGTAATTACTTGATTTATTTTTGTTGTTTTTATCAGTTTCGATTCAACCATAGATATGAAAATTGTTATAACAATTGCTATTGTTGCCATAAATGCTGATGGTAAGTTGTTGGTTTTGTTAATGTTACTTAATATTTCTAGAATCATTATGTGATTAATGAATATTGGCATACTAAGTTTTTCTAAATAATAAATAAAATTATTAGATAGTTTTTTTACTTCTAGTGTTTTTTCACTTGTTATTATTAGTATTGCGATTATTATAAATAACAATGATAAATAGTCATAATATTTTGATGTGGATACGAATTGAGCTATAATTAACACTACTACTAATAATCCCTCTCCTAATATTGTTATTAATGTTTTTCCGATTTTTGTATATTCTACTTTTTTCAGAAGGCAATTTAATCCATATATAAAAACTCCAATATTTATTTCGATGAAACTTCTTATATTTCCTGTAAAAGTGAATTTGTCCCAAATTTGGTATGCATGATTCAGTCCTACCCAGTTGTGACTTAGGTAGCCCAAACCTAAAATGGCTATTAAAAATGAGGCTATATATATATAGTTTTCTTTATATTTTTTTAATAATGGATATATTATAAAAATAGATAATAGCATTGAAGTTATATACCAGAATTGAGGTAATACTAGGATAGATTTAATTCCTATTTGTCTTAATAGTAATAAGTTCCAAATTGAATTGACTAAATCATTCATTTTGTATGAATGGTAATATACATTTATCGCCATTGTTCCTATATATGCAATCAATATATACGGAAAGATATTTTTAATTATTTTCCAAATGTATTTTATCGTTTCTATACCTATGTTGTCATTATTGTTTTTATTATCCTTTTGAGTATTTTTTGCTAAATAAAAACCAGAAACTATGAAGAAATACTCTACAGCAATATATCCGCCGCTCATAAATATTCTCTTTTCCGGAGAAAAATAACTATTACTATGGAATAAAACTATTGTAATTGCGAAAATAAATTTCCATAGTGAAATTATACCGTTTCTTTTTTCTTTCTTCATAGTAACTCCCCCTGCTACTTTAAGCTATATTTTCTATAACAATAGTAACATTTATATATTATTTATTCAAGAACTACAAATAAAAAAAGATGATTTTCATCATCTTATTTGTTTAATCTTTCTCTTACAAGTTTACTTACTAATGAACCATCAGCACCTGCTCCTAAACGAGCTGTTGCTTCTTTCATTACTCGACCCATATCTTTCATACTTTCTGGTTTAAGTTCATCAAATATTACATCCAATTGTTTGGTAATGTCTTCTTCACTTAGTTCAGCTGGTAAATATTTTGATAAGCATTCAATCTCTTTCTTAAGGTTTTCTACTTCATCAGTCTTACCATATTTTTCGTATTCAGACATGCTATCTTTTCTTTGTTTTACTTGTCTTTTTATAACTACCATTGCTTCTTCATCAGATAGTTCATGTTTTAAACTAATCTTTTCTAATTGAAGAGCACTTTTTAACATTCTAAGAACTGATAAATTGAATTTATCTTGTTCTTTCATCGCTGTAGTCATATCTTTAATTATTGTTTCAGTTAATGCCATTTAGATCATCCTATCTATCGTTTCTTCTACGTTTTCTAGAGTTTCTAATCATTTCTTCTTTAGCTTTACGTCTCTTAACTCCTGGTTTATCATAGCATTTCTTTTCTTTTAGTTTTGAAGGGACACCGCTTTTAGCAACTTTAATTTTGAATTTTTTTAATGCTGCATCTACGTTACCATTTTGTACCACTACTTTAGTCATTGAATTTCCCTCCCTTCATTAACTATATAAGATTATAACACTTCATATTTTTTTTGACAAGAAAAAAACTTGACAAAAGGCCTATTTTTGTGCTTTTTATCAAGTTTTTTGTTTTAATTTGAAGTTTTTTATTTTTTCAGGAAATTCAAATATTAATTTTTTAAGTAAGGATATTATGTAACATATTGTGAAAATTAATAAAATTGTTGGAAACATATATAACATTAATTTTTTAGGTGTTGTTGCAATTTTATTAATTTTTTCATATACTTTTATATCTATTAAGTATGAAAATAAGTACATATCTAATGAACATAATGAAATTGAAGTTATTAATTTAGAAATTATTTTATTCTTTATGTCTATATCATAGAATGTTAAAAATATTAATATTGTTAGAATTATTGTTAATATACTTCCATATCCACCATATATATCCCATGAAAATTTACTTCCATCTAGTAATAGATAATAACAACTTGTTTGGATTAGTAGCACTAATAATATATAAAATATACATAATTTTTTATTTACTTTTGGTTGATATTCTCCTATATATGATCCTATGAAGTAGTATGTAATTGGATATAAGTTTAACCACCAGTTTGGATATAATTCTACTTTGTTTAATCCTAGTATGTTGTAATTATTAAATATTGCTGGAGCACTTGTTATTAGTAAAAATACTATTATTAGATATTGTTTCTTTTCTTTGGCTTCTAATCCTTTATATAGAATATTTAGAAATGGCGCTAGTAAAAATAATCCTATATACATTTCTATATACCAAGAGTAGCCATCCGCACTAAAATTGAAAGGACTAATTAACCAGTATAGTATTCTTCTTTTTTCACCAAAGTAAAAGATTCTTACTAAAATACATATTATGCTTATAAATAAATAGCTTGTTAAAACTTTTTTAAGACCTAAAAAATATTTTTTATTTGGCTCTTTGTTTCTACTTAGATATCCGGTTAGTAATAAGAATAATGGGACACATGTGAAAAATAACCATCTAAATGATAATAGAATACCCATTGTTTTACCTGTTGTTGGAATTTTATAAAAAATAGTGTTTAAAAAGTAATGTACGCTAATAACGAAAAGAATTGCTATTGTTCTTACTATATCTAATCCTGCTATTCTTTTCATATTAACCACCCTATGTTCAATTTAACATATTATTCTTTTTATTACAAGAAAAATGAAGAGTTTCCTCTTCATTTTAATTACATCTTTTTCCTTTTATTAGCATGTTTATTGCTGTTCCAAAAGCTTTACCTAAGTTATATATAGTTTCTATACTTCTAGATATAGCATTTAACATAGTAGCACTTATTGAAGCACCACCTATTACATTACTTAGTTCTTGATCTGACATATTGTCCTCCTAATTATTTATCGCTTCCACATGTTAAAGGCCTTAGATAGCCATTGATTGAACCTATTAAAAAGGTAAATATCCCTCCTGCGACGATCCACTTTCCCAATCCTATTATTAAGCCTCCACCTTCAATATTATTTAATTCTTCATCTTTTAAATACATTATTCTTCCTCCGTTATTAAGTTTTTTATTTTGGTTATTATTCTTTGTTTTTTATATAAGATTTTTATATTAATTAGCTTTTCTTTGGTATTAAGATTACTTTTTATTTTTATATCTTGGTAAGCAATATTATTATTTAAATATGGTTCGCTATAGATAATATCTTCAATTTTATATTTTTTATTATTATATTCTATGATAGTTGGATTATCTATTTTTATTATATCGTTATATGATAGAGTTGAATCTATATAACAATATTCATCACATTTATATATACCTATTATATTTAAAGAGTTATAAGTTTTATACGAATAAGAAAATATTATAGAAGTTATTGTTATTATAAATATTATTATATGAATTACTTTATGGTTTTTTGGTTGCTCGGATATTAGAAATGTTTTACTTATCATATTAATTTGTCCATTTCTATTTTATTTTTAAAATAAGAGGTATTATTATGGGATATATAAATAATCGTAGTATTTGGAAGATATTTATCGATATTATTTATTATTTCTTTTTCAGTATCTTTATCTACTTCTGACAATGATTCATCTAAAATGAGTATTTTAGGATTGTATATAATTGATCTTGCTAAGATGATTCTTTGTCTTTCACCACCACTTAAATTTGAACCATTATCATAAAGATAAGAGTTTAATCTTAATGATTTTTTTTCTATTATTTCATCTACTTTAGTTATTTTTAGGACTTTGTTTAATTCTTTTATAGAAATCTTTTTGGATAAGACAATATTATTTAATATTGTATCATTAAATAATTTTTCTTTTTGTGATACATATAGAATGTTAGATCTTAATGTATTGAGTGAATAATCTTTTATATTTATATCTCCTATATATATGTTACCTTCATAATCTTTGATATTATGATTTAACATTTTGAATAATGTACTTTTACCACTACCTGTTTTGCCACTAATGGTTAAGTGATTATTCATTTTTATACTAAAAGATATATTATTTAAAATTTTATTATTATCATATGAATAAGAAATACTATTGTATCTTATATCACCATTAGAAAAACCATTATTATTGCTAAGTTCTTCTTTTTCTATGTTTAAGAATTCACTTATTTTTATGAAAGATAATTTTATATGATAATATTTTGGTATTAAGGAGATTATTTCTTTTAATGGTTCTATCAAATATGATATGAGACTATTAAATGTGATTAATAGTATTAACGAAAAGGAGTTTTTCATGATTAGAAATAAACCATAAGATAATATTATAAATATACCAATATCATAGATTGTATTATTTAGTGAATTTAGGTTATTTAAAAACTTTGAAAACTTAAATGAGTTATCTTCGTATTCTACAAATGACTTTTCTAGTATTTCTTCTTCTCTTTTTGTAATATTTAAATTTTTTATTGATTCTAATGTATCTATTGATTCTGATAATTTGGCATTAAACTCAGTCTCTAGTTCGATGTTATCGTTTATTTTATTATTTAATATAGGACAACTTATTATACCTACTATAATCAGTAATAAAGATATTATACAAAGAATAAAAAATAATTCTTTACTGATGTTATATAAGAATATTGAAGATGTTATTATTAAAAAGATATCTAATAATATAGTAATCAATATTTCACTAAATAAGTTTTTAATATTATTTAATTCTTCTATTCTAGTTAGTATTTCTCCTGTTGTTCTAGATTTGATAACATCTAAAGGGAGATTAATTATATAATTTAAAAAATCCGGTATTATTTTTAAATTAATATTTTTGTTTAAATATATAGATAAATCATTTTTGATATATGTATAGAATATTTTTAGAATATTAAGTATAAAGAATATTATTGTTATAAAGATTATACTATTTATATAAGATGTTTCTATACTACTTATTGTTATTTTTAAATAGTAACTTAATAATATAGATAGAAAAGTTATTATTATGTTTATTATTAATACTTTTGTAATTAGTTTATATTCTTTTTTGGAAATTTCTAAAAATAATAAGAATAAGTTATTTTTTATTTTATATAGAGGTATTCTTTTGTATGGTTTTAATATTAGTATTATGTTTGTCCATTGTTTTATAAAATCTTCTTTTTTTATTTTTTTATATCCCTTAGATGGATCCATTACTATGACATTGTTTTTAGTTATCTTATATATAACTATAAAGTGTTTTAATCCTTTTTCTGTTATTATATGAGCTATTGCTGGTAATATTATATTCTTATTATTTATATTTTCTATTTTTTGACCAAAAGCATTAAAACCATATTTTTTAGCTGTTTTTATTATATTATATGCTGTTGTTCCATTATTGTTTGTTTTGGTATCTAGCCTTAATGTTTCCATAGGAATATAACCATTGTAGTATTTTATAATTGATTCTAAGCAACATATTCCACAATCTTTTATATCATTTTGTTTTACTATATATTTGTTATGCATATTTACTCCCTTCACCCTATATTTACTAGGTATATGGAGAAATATCCTTTTGCTTTTTTTAAAAAAATAAAAAAGAGTAGAATATTTCTACTCTGTATAAGTTACAGGATCACTTGTAGGTATTGTACAACCATTAACATCAAATAGACAGGTAGTACAAGAAGACATTGTTGAGGAGTTATAGTTAGGAATTAAGCTGAATGCATAATTACAAATCGTTGGTATAAAGAATATTACTATACCAGCTATTACTTTTTTTACTAAAATCATTGCATTAGCTGTAATATCTTCTGTTTTACCTGACATGATAGGTTTAGCAAAACCTATCATTCCAGTTATTATTATAATTAGAGGAACTATTATTTTAGCTAAATTGATAATTATTCCAGCTATTTTGAACGCTCTTCTGACACCAGCATAATCACAAATTGCTAGTTTGGCTGAAGTACCAGCATATACTATATTAACACTTAGTGCCATTATACTTATTGCTACTATTGAATATATAATTATTTTTTTTGAATTAAGTTTTTTCATATCTTTCACCTATTTATATGATAATACAAAATAATAAATTAGTAAAATAAAATGTATAAAATTTAGTGTCAATTAATAATATTTAATAGTATTGGAGGAATATAATGATTAATAAACAAAGTATTTGGTTTACCTTTTTATTTAGTGTTATTTTAGTATTAAGTATTTTCTATATTAGTATGAATGATAGTGATTTAAGTGAATTTATTAATAGTGTTGATACAACTGATACTACTTTAGTTGTTAATGAAAGCACAGAATTAGTTGCACTTAGAGTGCAGAGTGATGAAGAAATGATGGAAACGATTAATGAATTACAAAATATTATTTTAAGTGAAACAGCTGATGTTCAAGCTAAGAATGATGCTTATAATGATTTAATGAATATTTCAAATAATAAAAGTAATGAAGAAAAAATAGAAAAAATTATATTAGATGAATTTAAATTTGAATCCTTTGTTAAGATAAATGGAGCTAATATTACTGTTGTAATTGATTCTTCAAAGCATGATTATGCTTTAGCTAATAAAATTATTAGGCGTGTTGCAGAGGAGTTTACTACAGATAAGTATATAACTGTTAAGTTTAATTAACACTATCTTTATTTTTTTCATAAAATATATTGTTAGGATGTAACAATTATGAGAAAAATACTTACTAAAAGAGAAAAAGAGATTTTTCAACTGCTTATTTACAATAATTCTACTGAGCTAATTGCTGAAAAGTTAAATATCAGTGTGAAAACTGTTAGAAATCATATTTCTAATGTTATATTAAAATTAGGTGTTAGTGATCGCACTCAAGCAATATTAGAATTACTTAGGCTTGATGAAATTAATTTATAAACCCTTTTAAAGGGTTTTTATTCTTATTTTTATATTATATTAATATAATTATATAGGTGGTTTGATGATAAAAGTATTTACTTTTAGAAGAATTTGTATTGTTACTCTTTTATTACTTTTAGCAATTATTTTATATAGTTATCCTGAGGAAATAAATGAAAATGTAGTTGATAATAAGACTTGTGATAGTATTAATATATTCTTAATTGATGAGAATGATTATGTTGCTATGACAACTATGAATACTGATAAGGATTTTGATAAGAAAATTAATTCCATAGTAAATGCTTTAGTTTATGGTGATGGAAAATTAAAGGGAGTTTTAAATAAAGATGTTAAATTACTTAGTTATTCAGTTGATGGGGATTTACTTAAATTAAATTTTAATAAGAGTTTTCTTGATGTAAGTATTGATGATGAAGAAAATATGATAGAAAGTATTATCTATTCTTTTACTTCTTTAAATAACATAAATAAAGTTATGATTTTTGTTGAAGGAGAAAGATTAAGTGAATTACCAAAATCTCATCGAAAATTAGACTTATATTTAGATAGAAGTTATGGTATTAATAGAATTGTAGATATTACTTCTATTGTTGATACTAAGATGGTTACTATTTATTATCCTAATAATTCTGATTATTATATTCCTATTTCTTATATAGTTAATGATAGCGATGATAAAGTTAATATAATTGTTAAATATGCTAAAACTAATAGATTTAATAATAGTAATTTATCTAGTCATCTTGATTATCAAGTGGAATTAATGAACTATGAAGCTACTGAAAATGAAGTATTTCTTAATTTTAATGAAGTTTTGCTTGTTAGTGTATATGATGGCAAATTAAAAGAAGAAGTAAAGTATGCAATATCTTATTCAGTTTTTGATACTTTAGGAGTAGATAAGGTTATTTTTTCTATAAATTCAGTACAAATTGATGAATTTAGACTTGCAAATTAAGGAAGTGTGTTATATAATTAGTATGTTCCGTGAGTTAATGTCCTCGTAGCTCAGCTGGATAGAGCATACGCCTTCTAAGCGTACGGTCAAGTGTTCGAATCACTTCGGGGACACCACTTGAATATAACTACTCTTTTGAGTAGTTTTTTTCTTGAAAAAAACACTCAATAAGAGTGTTTTAAAATTTATATTCGTCTTTTAAATAATCATTAATAAGATTTTTATCGATTGTTACTGTTATTATCCCAGATGCACCATTGCTTATTTCATATTCTTGAAATATTATTTCTATTCCAGAATCTGTAAAATACCAGTTACCTTCTTTATTTATTAAATTATTAATTTCTTCTTCTGATTTATCATATATTTCAATTTCTTCTTTTAATTCATTTAATTTTTTGTTAATTTCTGTTTTTATTGTGGCCATTAACTTAGAATGATTATTTGATATTGTTTCTAAAGTCAATAGTTCTCCAGTAGTGATATCATAATTATATCCGTTGTATCCGTTCCATCCAACTCCTCCGAAGCATCCTTCTAAGCTTAAGTAGAAAGTTATTCTGTGGTTTGTTACTTTTGAGTTTTCAAAGATTAGAGATGCTCCTAGTCCGTCGTATTCTGTTAAATCATCATAGATTCCTTCTTCAGCTACTCCAGCTGCTGCTAATTTTATATTGTTGTTCCATTCTGAATCTGAAAAAGCTATTAAAGATTTTTTTATCTTGTCTGCACTTGGTTGATTTGATGAAAATTTAATATCAGGTATATTTCTAGTATTTTTTGTTATTACTACATTGTTTTTATTTTCTGTTTCATAGTTTTCTTCAGTATATGTAATTGTAATAATTTCTGGTATTATACTTTTTTCTATTGCTGGTTCTTGTTCTTCAATATTTTTGTCTTTCGATTGTGCTATTTCTTGTGTGTTTTTAGCAGTTAAAAAACCTAGGGCAAATGATGCTATTATAACCAATGTTGATATTCCTATTTTTATAATTATATTTATTTTCTTCATTTTGTCACCTATTCTACATTTTTATTATAACATAATAAAAAAGAGAGATTAATTATTCTCTCTTTTTAGTGTAAACTAAACTTAGTTGGATCTGTTACTGTTTCACTAGTTAATATAAGTTGTTTTACTTTTCCTTCATTTTCCATTAGTTCATATTCTACAATTCCTAATGTTGATAGTATTAAGTTATTTAAATCTCTCATACTCTTGTCTTTTTGTGATAATTGATCTAATATGGCTTCGATATAACTATCATCTATTATTGTAGTTATTCCAAATTCATCTTCATATCTATGTTTTTTTAGTAATAGTTGACTTAATTTTGATTCTAGTAGTACTCTTCTTTGTTGTTCTCTAGTAAGTGTTTTATACGAATAAATATGGGGAATTCTTGTTACAAGTTCTTTTCCATAATAATCAGCTTTTGTTATTAGTTCTGGTTTAAATATTTGGTTCCGTTCATCTTTAGTTGTACCAAATCCCATTGGAGATTTTTTTTCTTCAAATAATTCTCCAAATGCCCCAGCAAATACTTTGTTTAACATTCTAGTATCAAATTCATAATCACCGGATGGTTTATCGATATTGAATGTTCCACCTGCTATATATGTCAGTAATATATCTTTTACTGATTCTTTTATATCTAATGATGATTTACCTAGTTTATCAAATTCATCTAAGAATATAATACCTCTTTGAGCTTTTTCCATATCATATCCACTTTTTATAAGAAGAATATAAAGTAAGTCTTCTAGTGATGTTCCTTTAATACCTTGAGGTACTATATTAGCTGTATTAAAGCTAGTATATGGTATATTTAAGTAGTTAGCAGCATTTTGGATGGTTTCTGTTTTACCTGTTCCAGTTGGACCTACTATAAGAATTGATTCGGTACCATATTCTGGTTTAGCGCGATAATTCATTATCATAGTAGTAGCAATACTTTTTAATTCTTCATCGTGACCAATTACTCTTTCTTTTAAATACTCGTATAACCCTCTAACTGAGAATGAGTTTTTATCAATTGGAGCTTCTCCGGCTGGTTGTTCAGCTTTTTTCATTATTTCTGGAGATCCTACTTTTTTATTTATACCTACTTCTGTAATATGACCATTGGCAACTGTTACATTAGTTATACTTTCCTTTTTTTCTTTATCGCGGTATTGTTTTATTAGTTTACGATATCTTATTAATTTTTCTCTTATTTCTTGAATACTTGAAGAGTTCATTAACGAATCTAATGCATCACAATTTAATGTTACTGCTGGTATATCTTTTTGTCTTTCATATGTTTCTCTTTCGTCTACTCTAATAAATTCTTTATAATTAACTTTTCTTTTAATTATTTTTCCATCTTTTATTTCGATTGTTAGTAAGTAATCTTTTTCTTCTTCTAAATAGAATTCTTTTATGAATTCTATATCATCGTATTCATATAGTTCTTTTAGACTGTCAATTGACATCATACTATCTACTAATTCTGGGTTTTGTAGGGATTCCACATTAAAAACTGTTTTATGAACTATTTCATTAAAAAAGTTTTCTCCTACGCTATATCCTTCTACTACTCCAATTGGTGTAAGAATATACATTGTATCTGATATTTTTATTACTTTGTATTTAATTCCTATTTCTGTTAAAGCTTTTTCCATACAAAACACCTCTTTGTTGTCGTGATAAATATTATATATTAGAGAATTAAAAAAAGCAAACAATATTGTTTGCTACACTTTCATAAGTTCTTCTTCTTTTTCTTTAAGCTTTTCATCAACTTTTTTATTATATTCATTAATTAGTTGTTGAACTTCTTCTAACATTTTCTTTTCATCATCTTCAGTTATTGTTTCATCTTTTTTGATGTTTTCATTTGCTTCTTGGCGAACTTTTCTTAAAGCAACTTTAGCATCTTCTGAGATTTGTTTAGCTTGCTTAACGTATTCTCTTCTTCTTTCTTCTGTTAATTGAGGGACTGTTAAGATTACGCATTCTCCGTTATCTGTTGGATTTATCCCTAAATTAGCTTCTTGAATGGCTTTTACAATGTCTTTTAAGCATCCTCTATCAAATGGTTTTATCATTAGAGTTCGCGCTTCTGGAACTGTCATATTTGCTAAACTTTGAATAGGTGTTGGAGTTCCGTAGTAATCAACCATTATGCCATTTACCATCACAGGGTTTGCTCTTCCTGCTCTTATTGATGATAATCTTGTATCCATTGTTTCAAGAGCGGCCATCATATTTAATTCGACTTCTTCGTCTATCATTTTATTCTCTCCTTTTGTTGTTTTTATTATAAAGCATATTGCCTATTTATTCAAATAGAATTTGTTTATTGCTGTTGTTATTTCTAATCTAAAGTTAAACTCTGTTTGAACATTCCAATATGATTCTACTGTATCAGTATTTTTCATTGCTACTGTTTCAATGTTATAATATTTTACTTTTCCATTATCTACTATATAGAATGATGGAGATAAAAGATTTTTTTCACTAGTATCTGTTGTAGTTAAATATCCTTCAAGTAGTTCAATTATTTTGTAATAATTAGAATTGGCTTGGGCTTTGTCATTTATTAAATCGTAGTAGTATATTTTATCTATTTTTAGTTCTTCTAGTATAGGTGTTAGTTCTTCAATATATTTTTTTGAATATTCAGAATTTTTATTACCTATTAATATTAGATGTTTTCCTTCTTCTAAAAGTGATATTAATTTTTTACCTCTTACAACTTCGTATTTATCATATGAGATGTTTTTATAATAATCGTTTATACTTACTACTTTATCTTTGTCTTCATCAGTATATTTATTTCCTATATATATGAAACAAACTATCATTATAGTGAATAGTATGGCATAAATTATTTTTCTTATTAGTGATTTTCTTTTTGTATTCATAAGTTCACTCCCTGTATTTATTATAACATGAATGAAGTTATTTCTTCAGCAATAAAAAAGACACTTGTAAAAAAGTGTCTAATTATTAGTTATTGATTTGAGCCATTACTTCTTCAGCAAAGTTATCTTGACGTTTTTCGATTCCTTCACCTACGACAAAGCTAATGCTACTAACTAATTCTCCTCCATTGTTAGTTACGTATTTAGTTACATCTATATCGCCATCTTTGATGAATGCTTGAAGTGAAAGACAAATTTCTTTGAAGAATTTATTTAATCTTCCTTCTACCATTTTTTCAGCTATTTCAGCAGGCTTTCCTTCATTCATAGCTTGTTCTTTTAGGACTTCTCTTTCACGAGCTACTTCATCAGCAGGAACATCTTCTTTAAATACATATTTAGGTTTCATAGCTGCATGTTGCATTGCAACATCTTTTGCTACTTCTTCTGAAGCACCTTTTACTACTGATAAAACAGCTATTTTTCCACCCATGTGTAAATATTTCCCAAAGTTTTCATCATCATTTTTTTCAACTACAACTAGACGTCTAAAATCAAGTTTTTCACCGATTTTTGATGTTTTTGCTATTACATAGTCTTTGATTGTTCCTTCGCCACATGCTAGTTCATTTGCTTCTTCTAATGTTTTAGCATCACTATTTAAAATAGTTTCTCCGATGGTTTTAATCATTTCTTTGAATTCATCATTTTTACTTACAAAGTCTGTTTCAGCATTAACTTCAATCATAACAGCTTTGTTATCTTTAATAAAGATATCAGCTAAACCTTCAGCAGCAATTCTTGATTCTTTTTTTCCAGCTTTAGCTATACCTTTTTCACGTAACCAATCAACTGCTGCTTCTAGATTTCCATCACATTCAGCTAGCGCTTTTTTGCAATCCATCATACCAGCACCAGTTTGTTCACGTAGTTCTTTTACTAAGCTTGCGCTTATCATAGTGTAACCTTCTTTCTTAAATTAAATATATATTATTCGCTTAAAGATGCAATTAGTTCATCTTTTTTCATAGTTGAGTATCCTTTGATACCAGCTTCTTTTGCTAAACTTTTTAATTCAGTTAAAGTTTTAGAGCTTAAGTCTTCTGTTGCTTCTTCAACAACTTCTTCGACTACTTCTTCTTTAACTTCTTCTACTTCAGTAGTAACTTCTTCTTTAGTTTCTACAACTTCAGTTGTTTCTTCTTTTTTAACTTCTTTTTTAGCTTTTCTGTCTTCTTCAGTAACGTAGTCAATTATTTCGCCACCATTAGCTTCTGCAATAGCATTTCCTAATACTCCTAGAACAACTTTAACTGCTCTTACTGCATCATCATTACCAGGTATTACATAATCAACATCATCTGGGTCGCAATTAGTGTCTACGATACCAAATATAGGTATATTTAATTTTCTAGCTTCTCTTATTGCATTGATTTCTTTTTTAGGATCAACAATAATCATAGCTTGTGGTAATTTATCCATAGAACGGATACCACATAATAATTTGTTTAATTTTTCATATTCTTTTTTAAGTTCAATAACTTCTTTTTTAGGTAGTACGTCAAATGTTCCATCGCTCTCCATTTTTTCGATTTGTTCAAGACGTTTAACTCTACTTCTGATTGTACGGAAGTTTGTTAATGTTCCACCCAACCATCTTTCAGTTACGTAGTAAGAATTTGTTCTTTCTGCGTTTTCTTTTGCAGCTTCTTGAGCTTGCTTTTTAGTACCTACAAATAAGAAAGTACCTCCATTTGCAGCAATTTTATTAATTTCTGCATATGCTTCTTCGATTTTACTAACTGTTTTTTGTAAATCGATAATATAAATATCATCTCTTGTTGTAAAGATGTATTCTTTCATTTTTGGATTCCATCTTTTTGTTTGATGTCCAAAATGAACTCCAGCTTCTAATAAATAACTTAAAGAAACTACGG
>JBJFGS010000024.1:0-151180 GCA_051892935.1 Candidatus Coprovivens sp. | reverse complement strand
TATTCATAAGAAAACCTCTAGAAAAATCTAGGGGTTTGTCTACACTCTGAAAAAACAATTGAACATTCAATTGTTTTTTTATATAATATTGACTGAATTGAGGTGTATTAAAATGTCATTAAAAGCTGGTATTGTAGGATTACCAAATGTAGGAAAATCAACTTTATTCAATGCCATAACAAAGAAAAACATATTAGCAGCTAACTATCCGTTTGCTACAATAGAACCAAATGTTGGAGTAGTTACAGTCCCTGACTATCGTTTAGATAAATTAAATGAAATGTATAAACCAAAAAAATTAGTACCAACTACTTTTGAGTTTACAGATATAGCTGGTTTAGTAAAAGGAGCATCTAAAGGAGAAGGACTAGGTAATAAATTTTTATCTCATATTAGAGAAGTAGATGCTATAGTTGAAGTAGTAAGATGTTTTGAAGATGGAGAAATAACCCATGTTGAAGGAAAGATAGATCCAATAAGAGATATTGAAATAATCAACACAGAGTTGATTTTAGCAGACTTGGAAATAGTTGAAAATAGAATATCTAAAATAGAAAAGAAAGCTGAAACAACAAAAGACAAAGATACAGTGCTTGAACTAACTGCATTACGCAAATCCAAAGATGCTTTAGAATCCGGAACAGCATTACGTAATATCGACTATACAGAAGATGAGTTAGTAAGCATATCAGGATTCAATTTCATAACACTAAAAAAGATTATATATGCAGCTAACGTAAATGATGAAGACGCTATAACAGGTCATAATGAATATACAAAAAAAGTTCAAGAATATGCTGATAAAGAAGGATCTAAAGTAATTGTAATGTGTGCAAAGTTAGAAAGTGAATTATCTGAATATGAAGATGAAGAAAGAAAAGCTTTTATGGAAGATTTAGGATTAAATTCATCAGGTTTAGACCAACTAATAAAAGCAACATACGACTTATTAGGTCTAAAAACATTCTTTACATCTGGTGAAGATGAGTGTCGTGCGTGGACATTTAAAAATGGTATGAAAGCTCCTGAATGTGCTGGTATAATACATACAGACTTCCAAAAAGGTTTTATAAAAGCCGAAATAATGTCATATGAAGATTTGTCTTCTCTAGGAAGTGAAAAAGCTGTTCAAGAAGCTGGGAAACTTCGATTAGAAGGTAAAGAATATCTAATGAAAGATGGAGATATTTGTTATTTCCGATTCAATGTAACTAAATAAGGATTAATCCTCATTTTTTATTATTTACAATAAACCACAATTATGCTAAAATATGAAACGAGTAAGAAATTTACTCCTTGCTTTATACTAGATATAAAGCCGACAAAGACCATAAGGAGGTGTAACAAATGAACAAATATGAAATGATGTTTATCGTAAAAGCAACTATGGATAGCGAAAATGTAAAAGCTACTGCTGAAAGTGTTAAAAAACTTGTTACTGACTTAAAAGGTAATGTAGTTGAGTACAAAGAACTAGGCGAAAAAAAATTAGCTTATCCTATCAAGAAAGAACTAAACGGTTATTATTTCTTAATGCAATTCGAAGCTAATAAAGATATCGAAGCAGAAATTAATCGTAAAGCTAGACTTGATGAAAACGTATTAAGACATTTAATTATTAAATTAGATGAGGAGTAAGATAAGTTATGAACAAAGCGATTATAATCGGAAGATTAACTAGAGATCCAGAAATGCGTACAACTGGAAGTGGAATAAATTCAACTTCATTTACAGTAGCAGTATCTCGTAATTATGCTAACCAAAATGGCGAAAGAGAAACTGACTTTATAAATTGCGTTGCTTGGAGAAAACAAGCAGAAAATATTGCAAAATATTGTACTAAAGGTACACAAGTAGCTGTTGAAGGAAGAATCCAAACTAGAAGTTATGACGCACAAGACGGAACAAAAAGATACGTAACTGAAATTATTGCAGACAACGTTACATTCTTAGGAAGAAGTGGCGCACAATCTGCAGGCGAAAATAATTATGTAGGTGCAGGAAGCGATATAGCTACAACTGATATTTCAGAAGATCCATTTAAAGATTTTGGCAGTGAAGTAGCTTTAAGTGATGACGACCTACCATTCTAAAAAGGAGGATTTAAATCATGGCTGAATTTTATCGTAAAAAGAAGAAAATATGCCAAATGTGTGCTGGTAAAAGTGTTGACTACAAAGATGTTATGATTGTTTCTAAATATATTAATGAAAAAGGAAAAATCATGCCACGTAGAATGACTGGCGCATGTGCTAAACACCAAAGACATATAGCTCAACAAATTAAATGGGCTAGATATATGGCATTACTTCCAAATGTTAAGTAATTTAAAATAATACTCAAAAAATGAGTATTTTTTTATGTTCAAAATATAGAATAACCACTTTAAATATGATATTATTATATAGAATAGAGGTGTCTACACATGAAAATAACACTATACTATAATGAAACTATGTACAATTTCAAATTACCAAATCAAGTATCTGGTAGTTTTAGTTTTGATGTAGACGAAAATTCAGAAAAAAAATTAATAAACATAGAAGCCAGAAAAGGTAAATGGGTTCTTTATTCTACAGACTTTTCAAAAATAGTATCTGGTGGAATAGTAGAACGTAGCATAGAAGTAGAAGCAAATTGTTTTTATACTATACAACGAGATAAAAATATTTATTTAATTTTAATAACAGAATTATATGACAAAACATACTCTACTTATGCTTATAATGGAACTTTTCTTCTTAGCAATCTAGAAGAACATAATAATTTTAATTATGAGTTCTTTGTACCTAATGTAAAATTTAAATTTTATGCAACAGAAAATTTTCAAATTAATATTGAAACGAATGGTGATGAAAAAATATATTTAAATAACTTAATAAAGAGTTCTAATCCTCAAATGGTTCAATATGGAGATGTTGTAGAAATTTATGGATTAAATATATATGTCTTAAAAAATTTTTTACTAATTAATAATCCAAATGGTACTTTAATTATCAATGAAGAATTAAGCGGACTAAAAAAGTGCCAACTTCCAATTGACATAGATGAAAAAAGCTACGAAGAAATTCAAGATATAGATATGTATAGTCTTAATGATTACTATTCAAAATCACCAAGAATTAGACGACAAATAGAAGAAAAAGATTTCAATATTGAAAATCCTCCAATGGATCAAGAAAAAGAGGAATTACCAGCCTTACTAACTTTAGCACCTATGGCAACTATGGTGACTATGGCGATTGTTAGGTTTTCCAATGTTCTATCAAAAATAGTAGAAGGAACAACTACTCTTAAGAAAAGTTGGGTGAGTTTACTTACATCTACCTTAATGCTTGCATCAGCAGTATTATGGCCATCATTAACTAGAGCATATCAAAAAAGAATGAGAAAACATCAAAAAATAAAAGATGAAAATAAATATATTACATATATGAAAGAAGTAACTAAGAAACTTGACGACGAGTGCTTAGTACAAAGAGACATATTAACAGAAAATCTATTTGGAATTACAGAATGTTTAAAAATAATGAACCGTCGAGGCTTAAACTTCTGGGACAAAAGAATAGATCAAAATGACTTGCTTGTTGCCAGAATAGGGGTAGGAGACGAAAAACTACAAGCAAATATTCATTTTTCAGATCAACCTTACAATATTGATAAAACATATCTAAGAACAATGGCAGAAGAAATGGTCGAAGAACATAAAATATTAACAAAAGTACCTATAGGTTATTCGTTTAGTGAAAATAAAACAACAGCTATAATGGGAAATAAATCCAAAACTCACGCATTTGTTAATAATATCTTATTGCAATTTATGATTTTTTATAGTTATGACGACTTAAAATTTATGATATTTACTGACAAAGAAGGAGAAAAAGATTTTGAATATTTAAAATATTTAAATCACACATTTTCAAACGATAAAACCATGAGGTTCTTTTCTAGCGATGAATATAGTGCGAGAACACTTGCAGACAGAATAATAACTATTATAAGAAACAGATATACAAAGTCAGAAGAAGGCGAACCACAAAGTTCAAAAAAAATACCATATTACTTAATAATAGTAGATGGTATGGACCTAATTAATAGTTTTCAATTTGATAAAGTATTAACAGAAATAGAAGAAAATCTAGGTATAAGTATGATAATTATAGAAAATCGATTACCTAAATTACCTAGTAAATGTAATAACTTTATTTTGTTAGGTGATAACACCTCAAATATAATGACAAATTCGTACAATAAACAAGAAACTCAAATATTCTATGATGAAGTAGAATACGGAGTAAATATGATGAGTGTAGCGAAATACTTATCAAATATTCCAGTAGAAATTAAAAGTAGTGAAGCAGGAATTCCTCAAACATTAACATTCTTAGAAATGGAAAAAGTTGGTAAAGTAGAACAATTAAATATTTTAGAAAGATGGAAAAATAATAATTCAACACAATCATTAAAAGCAAATATCGGTATTGGAAGTGGAGGAGAATTAATCTCTCTCGATCTTCATGAAAAATACCACGGACCTCACGGATTAATTGCAGGAACAACAGGTTCAGGTAAATCAGAATTTATTATTACTTATATTCTATCAATGGCTATAAATTATAGTCCAGATGATATAGCATTTATTTTAATTGACTACAAAGGTGGTGGACTAGCATACGCATTTGAAAATGAATCTGCTAACATGATACTACCACACCTAACAGGTACTATAACAAACTTAGATAAATCAGAAATGGATAGAACTTTAGTAAGTATAGATAGTGAAGTAAAAAGAAGACAAAAACTATTTAATATAGCTAGAGAAAAAACAGGTGAATCAACGATTGATATTTACAAATATCAACAACATTTTCACAATGGCGAATTAGATGAACCATGTCCACACTTGTTTATAATTTGTGATGAATTTGCAGAATTAAAAGCTCAACAACCAGAATTTATGAATGACTTAATCAGTATAGCCAGAATAGGTCGTTCACTAGGTGTACACTTAATACTAGCCACACAAAAACCTTCAGGACAAGTTAGTGAACAAATATGGACAAACACAAAGTTTAGAGTATGTTTAAAAGTGCAAAACGCTGGAGATAGTAGAGAAATGCTAAAAAGACCAGAAGCAGCATTTATTAAAGAAGCAGGTCGATTCTATTTACAAGTAGGAAATGACGAAATATTTGTTCAAGCACAATCTGGATGGGCAGGAGCAAAATATGTTCCATCAGATACAGTAGTTAAAGATTCAGATAAAAGCATTAATATAATTAACGAAACAGGAACAATAGTAAAAAGCATTAAAGCAGGAAATTCATCATCTAAAAATAATGAAAATGGCGAACAGCTAGCAGCAATATTAAAAAATATAATTGAAGTAGCAGACATGACAAACAAAAAAGCCAAAAGACTATGGTTACCAAGTTTGCCACCAGTAATTTTATTAGAAAACTTAATAAAAAAATATAAAATTACACACAGTAAATATAACGTTAAAGCCATTATAGGAGAATATGATGCTCCAGAAAGTCAACAACAAGGATTATTAGAGTTAAATGTTGTAGAAAATGAAAATACTTTAATATATGGAATAAACGAATCAGAAAGAGAATTCTTCTTAAAAACGATTTTATATTCAATATTTACAAATCACGATGCATCAGAAATAAATTTTTATATAATAGATTATGGTTCAGCATCACTGGGAGTATTTAGTGATTTCCCACAAGTTGGAGAAGTAACTTTTGTAGATGAAGAAGAAAAATTTAAAAATACATTAAAACTAATTAAAAACGAATTAAAGTTCAGAAAGAAAGAATTTATGAATTATGGTGGTGACTATAAATCATATTTAAAAAATGCACCTGAAAAGTTACCAGCAATAGTTTTATTATTCAACAACTATGATTCTATATTAGAAATATATAAGAACTTTAATGATACAATGCTTCCAATTATAAGAGAGTGTTCAAGATATGGTATATATATTTGGTTATCTTTAGCTGCTACAACAAATATTGGTAGAAGATCAGGTCAATATTATAAAGAATCGCTATGTTTACATATGAAGGATGACACATCATATAGAGCCGCAGTAGTTGGAAAATCAAAACTTATACCAAAAGAAGATTTTGGTCGTGGATTAATAAATAATGGTTCAGTTCATGAATTCCAAACAGCCACAATAATAGAAGATAGCGGAGAATTAATGGTGTTTATTAGAAATAAAGCGAAAGAGCTAAAAGAAAAAGCAACAGTTTTTGCGAAAGAAATAAAAAAATTACCAAAGCAAGTTACTTTCGATTATATAAAATCATCTATCAAAGACCTTTCATCTATACCTGTTGGAGTTTACAGAGATACATTAGATATAGCAACAATTAACTTGAATAATCATCAATCATTTATTATTGGTGGATACAAAATAGAAGAATTAAGAGATTTCACAAGTTATTTTATAGACATAGTAAGAAATATAAAAGGAACTTCCACTATATTTGTTGATATAAAATCTTTATACCCTGAAATAAAAACTAAAGTAAACAATTATTTTGATAATGATGTGGATAAAACGATTCAAAATATAACAGATTTTATCAAAAAACGAAACGAGGAAGAAAATCCAAGTGGAACTATATTATTAATATTCTACGGAATTCAAGCCATCAAAGATTCTGTATCTAAAACATTAATATTAGATAGCTTAACTAAAGAAATAAAAAAATCTAATAGTGTAAAATTATTAGTAATAGACGGAATAAGAGGAATAAAAACTGTAGATACTGATATGTGGTATACAAACATAAAAAACACTTACGAAGGATTATGGATAGGTCGTGGACTAGCAGAGCAAACATCTATAAGATTAGCCGAAAGAAGTAATGAATTATCTAGAATAATAAATAATAAACATGGTTATAATATTGTTGATCAAATCCCAAGATTTATCAAATTAATTAATTTTTCAACAGAGGCAATAGACGGAACAGAAGAGGATAGTGACGATGAAGAATAAAATATTAGTCAGAATAATTGTTCCAGAAATTGGAACATATTACGATATATTTATCCCAGTTAATGAACTTATTTGGAGAGTTAAAGTATTAATAGTAAAATCAATAAGTGATTTAAATGGGAACATATTCGATATCCAAGATGATTTTTGCTTAATAAATAAAGATAACGGAAGAATTTATCAAGGAAATGAAGTAGTAATTAATACAGATATAAAAAACGCAAGTGAATTATTTTTAATAAACGTAAAAAAATTGTAAAAAAAAGTTAAAGAGCTTGAATATAAAAAGGTAGTATTATACAATCAAGTTAAGAATAGATGGCCATATTTATTCAAACGGAAAGAAGGAAATAAAAAATGTCAAATATTACAGCAGGAACAAATTGTTCAGAAGTAATTAAACTTATTAATCAAATTGGAACAGATTATGCTAATGTTAAAGAAGTAATTAGCGAAACATTCCAAACTTCAATTATCGATGCATTAAAAGATAATTGGTATTCAGCAGAAGGTGTATATTTTATGAATTCATTAGGTTCAACTGTATACGCATGTACAAGTCAAATCGCAGTAAGCTTAAACACAGTTATTTATAATATAGCAGGAGCATATGACTATTGGGTAGCATCAACATCTGGAAGTGCTGATGGAACTTCTCAACTAGGAGGAACTGCAGAACCAATCCAAACTACAGAGCCAGAAACTTCACAAGAAGGAATTAACGGAGCAGGTGGTTTCGAACCTGTACCTGTAACTGGAGATGGATCTCAAGCAGCAAATGATAATATGTATTATAAAACCGAAGGTGGAACTGGTGGATCTGGAGAATATACTTATAATTTCTTCAGTTCAGAAGACACAGCAGTAACATTAAGTGTTGACGGCGTATTAGCTGTAGGTGAAGGAAATTCAGTAGGTATCAATGAAGAAAACGTTAGAAATGTTGCTAGTGGATTAAGCGGATTAAAAGAAACAATCGCAACTGCAATTTCTACAATGCAAACTTCTCTAGATGCATCAGCAGCATTGTTAGATAGCCAAGGTGGCACACAATCACAAGCTGTTAGTACTTTCTATGAAGCTGTTATGGCTCAAGTAACTGCTATGTTTGACTTTATGGCTGGATCTGACGGATCAGGTTCATTAGAAAGCAGTATTAATGCTGTTGTTGAAAAATATGGTAAAACAATTGTTACAAATATTAGTCAAGAACTTAATAATGCAGCTGAAAGTAACCCATCAACTCCAACTTCTTAATAAGTATAAAAAACTAATATTAAATTAGCAATAAAAAGGAAATCTAAAAGCATTCACTAAGAATGCTTTTTCTCGATACAAAGGAGGTGTAAAAATGGCATTTAACGAAACAAGTATAAACAAAGTTAAAAATATTGTATCCTCAATGAAAACTGATGTAATCCAACTAGCAAAAGACTTAGAAAAAAAGCTTCAAGAAGAAGTAATATATTATATATCTGAAGGTTGGTTTGCAGGAGAAGCGGTACTTTATATGAAATACTTTGACGAAGATATTAAAGCAATGTCACACGAAATGGCAGTAGATATAAATGATCAAATATCTAGAATGATGTATGGATATGATAAGTGGTTAGAAAAAGCCCGAAAAAGTGAAGACCCAGAAGAAGCAGAAATCGCTAATTCTATGTACAAAGTTCACTTTTCTCCATCGTACGACACCAAACTAACTGAAAATACCAATATGAATTACAAATACACATCAGGAGCAGACCGTAGAGAATACAGTTACATGAGTTCTGAAAGTACAAAAATAAAATTGAATTTAGATAATATTAGAGCTGTTAATCATGCAGACGAAGGTGACATAGGAATAAATTCTGACAATATTGTGACTGCCAAAGAAAATATTAGTTTAATAAAAAAACAAATTGAAGAAAATATATCGTCTTATCAACAAAAGTATAACAATTTAGCATATTCGATAGATGACTATAATCTTCGTAGTATTATAGAAGGATATACATTTTATATTAATAAATCAATAAAAAAAATATTCGAATATATGGAAATTTCTGCAAACAATAAAGTATGTTTATCAAAAAAAATAGATGAAATTAAATACAAATATGAAAATGTAATTACTGGAAAAGTAAAAAATATATTTGATGAATAAAAAATATCCACTTAATTGGATATTTTTTTTAAGTAAAAACTATGGTAAAATAATAAAAGAAAGTAAAGATATTTTGAGTTAAATATTGATGATAAAAGGTGATAAAATGAAAACAATTAAAGTAGATGAAACCGAAGAATTCTTTCCAAATATAATAGACTACGAAGAAGCAAAACAAAAAGGTTTAGCTGATGAAAGTACAATAAATGAAAAATATTTACAAATTCAGTCTTTATATTATTACTACTTAAATAATTATTTAAGTAGAGTCCTACATTTAGAAGAATTTGAACAATATTTATTAAATATGAATAGAAACCATCCTCTGGTATCAGAAGAAGAAAAAGATATTTATCAAAAATTATCATCTAATAATTTCTTCTATGTTAGAAATACACTTTATATAGAACAATTAACATTAGAAGAAATAAATAATCTTTTATCAGCGCATGAAAAACAAGATATCAAAACTATAAATCAAATTATAGAAACAACATATAAAAAAGTATTAACTATTCCAAATCAAAAAGAAATATACGAAACAAATTATGGACCATTAAGTTCAATATATTTTGCTCCAATCGACAGCTTAATAATTGGATTAAGATTTGGAATAGAAAATGAATCAAAATATCCTAATAGTGATGAATGGTTTAAAGATTATTGTAAGAGACGAGAAATAATAGAAGGAATGAAAAGCCGCTTACTGAAAGAATGGAATAATAATCTTGATATAGATTGTAGATTAATAGAATACGATGAAAATAGCATAAAAAAAAAGACTAATTTAAGTTTATAGAAAAGGAAAATAGATATGAATAAAATTTTTGAAAAAGAACATACTGGTATTTTTGTAAAAGTATATGAACAAAGCGAATTAAGTCTTCACGCTATGATTGACTTACTATATAAAAATGATTTCAATATAGTCTCAGTATATGTTGAAGAAAATACTGACAGAACAATGAAAAGTGTTGAAGGGAAATATTCTCCAGAAGGCTTTAAAAATAAACTTAGTGAAATAATGAAAGGTGCAGAATTAAGATTCAATTTTGATATAACTCAAAATGACTTGAAATTTGCAATATCATTTAATGAAGATTGCAAACATATAACTTTTGCATCAGAAACAAACTGTGAATTAGAAGAAATATTAAAAAACAATAATAAAGAAAAAATTAATACATTTTAGGGAGGATGTAAATTATGGTAAATTTATTAGAATTAGAAGAAAAAAGAAAAAGACAGGAAGAAGAATCTGAAAGAATAAGAAATGCAGATCCTTTAGGAATAAAAAAAGAGCTTAAGAAAGATCCCGTAACAAGAATTATGAACAGATTTGTTCAAGGAGAAAAAAGAACAGGTTTAACAGGCGGTTTTTTAATGCAAGGACTACTTGGAACATCAGGAATTGTAGACGTTAATGGAAATGCAGACATACATAAAATGTTAAATGGTTTATACGATTGTTATAGTGAAGAAAATGACAAAGATATTCCAATAATTTTTGAAAATGCTTTAATAAAACTTTGTGAACACGTAAAAGAGTATACATTAATAGATACTGTTGTCAGTATTTTAGAAGTACAATTAAAAAATGAAATAATTGGATATTCTCCATATAGAGTAAATCCTAAGAGAATATTAATAGAACTAAAAAAACAAATTGAACTAAACAGAGAGAGTATTGAACAATCATTACCAAACTTTGAACAATGGATTCAAGAAAAAGATAGAGAATTAGGGTCATTTGGTCATCATTTTTGAACTTAATTAAAGGAGCGATTTAAGTTGAACATATCACTAAAAAAAGAAGATTTATTAAAACAAACAGAAGAAATTAAAACAGAGATTAAACAATATGAAGAAGAATTTCTTAATATATCAAACCTATTTCTTACAGATAAAGACTTGAAAAGGTATTATATCAGCGACAAAATTTCATATCATGAGGAAACAATATTAAGAAGTTTATCTAATTACAAGGACTTTTTAAAACTATTACAAGGAAGTCCTAAATTTTTAGATAAAACTCTAAATAAAGATGAATATTTTACTAACACACAAGAAATGCTTCAATGTTTTTATTCACTATATAAAAAGTTCCCTGACTTAAATATAGATAAAATCTTCGAATTTACTTTAGAAACTATGTCAAAAAATCGCATTTATCTATACTACTATTTAACTTATATAGTAGTTCAAATAGAGAATGAAAAAAATAAAACAGCAACTTTTACAATTTCAAAAGAAAGTTTAAAGAATACAAAACAACTACTTGATAGCGAAAGAATAAAAAAATACTTATCAAATGTTAAGCTATTTAGTGCAAAAAATAAAGAAAATGGATATTTAGAAGTATTCGCTGAGTACAATGAAATAATAAAAAAACATCTAAATATTTCAATTTTATAAAAAACATTATTCAATGTTGAAAGAAAAAAGAATAATAGGAGTGGTATTATGTTATACGAAATAAGCAAAGAGGTAAATGAATATACAAATGCCGAAGAACTAGGAGATAGTTCAAAAGTAAACTCAACACCATATCCAAATAGTGATGATAGTGGAGTAAATATTAATGCTACTACACAAACTCAAGAAACAGAAAGTTTGAATCTAGGCTCAGAATCAACTGGAACATACAATGGAAGTCAAAATGGTAGTACTGGAAATACAGCAAATGGAACAACAATTGGACAAACAAACACAGGATCAACTCCAACTACTTCATCATCAAGTTCTTCATCAGCTTCAACAACAGGAACATCAACACCATCTCAAGGAACAACTTCAATGAACACAAGTGCCACTGGTAGTCCTCAAACATCTCAAACAGGAGGTACATCTACCTCTAATCCTACAGGTGGGATAGGTGCGACCACAAGCAGTAGTACAATCGGCCAAACTCCAACTGGTGATAACACTGGCTTACAAAGTGGCGTACATGTTGGTAGTAAGTCTTTTCAGGACTCTGAATTAGGTAGAGCATTACAAAATTGTAGTACAGACTATGTAGTAGGTGAAGGATACAGCTTCACACTTGAATCGGAAATCCTATATGTTAACGCTGAAGCCAGTGAAATACTACAATACTTAAATCCTAACCAAACAGCATACATTATATATGAATATAATTCGGATGGAACAGCTTCATATGCTGAAACAACTATTAGTCAATTAAGAGATTTTGGTTTAACAGATGAAGATATATTAAAACTTTTAAAACAAGAAATATCATTTAGTGATTTGTTTAAAGAAATAGAAGAAGATCCGAATAGAGACCGCGCTCGTCTTTTAATTGAAGCATCAGTAATGACGGAACTAAAAACCGATCCTGAATATGCTGGTTTAGGAATAACTGGAACAAAATTTGAAGATTTAAATATTCCTATAGAACAATTAGCAGAAGAAATAGCAGTAATAGATAAAGGTTTAGTAATTACTGAAGAAATGGCTGCCAAGGTTTTAATAGACTACCTTAGATACTATGAAGAGGATTTAGATGAGACAGCAGAATATTTAATTGTAGGATTCAAAAAAACAAACGAAGATGGCAGTGTAGAATATGTAATTGCAGATTATACAGATCCTACATTTATGGGATGCCACTATATGGTAGAAGAATATGAGCCTATATATTACAGCGAATATATGGATGGAGAGATATATTCTCAAATAAAGGAAATGCTTCCAGAAACAGAATATAGTTATTGGTTTTTTGGAAAACATCATTATACATTAAAACAATGGACATCAACAGAAGAACAAGAAGAATTTTATAACTCGTTGTTAGAAACTATTGGAACAGAACCAACTTTTGAAGAACGACTAGCAGAAAGAAACAGATTAAACGAAGAAAGAAATACACTTTTAGAAATACAATCATCTCTTGTTTTCCAAATAGATTACTATATGGAAAATATAGATGCTTACATAAATGATCCAGCATTTACAGAAGAAACATACACATATAATCAAGAGTATGTTTCTTCACAAGTAAGTGAAATGACAGGAGAATATTACCATGATTCAATATATGTAAGTGAAAAAGCAGATTCGGTAGCTTTAATAGTAGCTTTAATAAACCAAGATCCAATCTACCAAGGCTTAATAAGCAGATGCTTAGATACCGAATATGGGATATCATCACTATATGTTGGAGATGACTTATTAAATGATTATCTTTCTTACTACAGTTTAAATGATGAAACATTAAAGGAACATCCAATATTAACAGAACAAGAAATCCAAATTATTAATTATTTAGTAAATACTGGACAAATTGATGAGGCCTATAATTATCTTGAAAGAATAATAGATGTAGTAGATACCAGATGGTATAATGCTAAAAGACTTGAAGATCAGCAATGGGCAGAGGAACATCCTGTGTTAGCATCAGTATTATCAATTATAATAACACCTTTTGAGGGAATAGCATCAATGTTTACTTCATTGAATCACCTTATAACAGGTGAAGAATTAAGAAGAGTAGATATATATAGTACAGGAGCAGTATATAGAGAATCAGTATCAGCAATGATACATGAAAATAATGAATTCCTAGGTTTCTTATATGATACAGGAATGAGTATGGCAGATACTGGTTGTATGATTGCTGTATCGGTTTTAACAGGAGGAACTGGATTTGTCTTTAATACATTGCTAAGTGTAGGTATGATGGGTTCTAGAGTATATGTATCTTCTTTAAATGACGCATTAGATAGAGGATTAGATACGAATACAGCAATATTATATGCATTCGGAACAGCAACAGTAGAATCAGTTATGGAATCACTATCTTTAGGACACTTAATGGGGTTAGAAAAAAGCTTAGGTACAATTGGTGACAATTTTGTAAGACAAATTAGCGAAAGATACGGAAAACAATGGATAACTAAAGGAGCATATATTGTTACAGCAGCAGTAAGCCAAGGACTTTGTGAAGGTGAAGAAGAATTATGTACTGAAATAGTAAATTTCTTCTTTGACAATATAGTATGCCAAGAAAAAAGTCACTTTAACATCTCTATAAATAATTACATGACAGGAAACTATTTATTGGAAAATGGTGAATATGGCAAAGCGTTATCAGAAAATGAAGCATGGATTAAAGCGCTTGGAGATCAAGCTACGAATTGTGCTTGGGCATTTGCTGGAGGATTCTTATCGGGATTCTTATTTGGTGGCGTAAAAGGTGGAAAAGTAACTTATTATACAACACAAATGACAAAAAGTTTACTACCTTTAGAAGTCTTTAATGGAACACCAGGAGCAGCTATAGATTCAGGAGCAATTAATCCTGTGGCAGAGGTCGAAGGTATAATAAAAGATATAAATGGTCAATCAACATCAAGTATGTATAAAATTGATCGAAATAATCCTTTAACACAAGAACAAATAGATGCCTTTAAACTGGCTCGTTCAGAAATACTAAAAAATTCAACACCTACTATAATAAAAGCTATAGAAAAAATGCTTGAGATGGGTTATAGCATGAAAACTATCAATTCATTTATTACAAGTGAATTAAATACAGATGTTTTTGCATATTGGACAATATCTAAAGATATATTAGCAGAAAAATTACATATTTCACCGGAAGAAGCATTTAAAAATGTGATAAACTATCAACAAGAGTATATTGAAATCGGAATCGAATTATTAAAAATCAAATTAGCTGCATGTATTGAAACTGCTGATTTTATTAAATTGTATGCAACAGGTGGATATTATGAATTTGACGATGTAAATGAACCGACTAAAATAGCAGATAGAATGTTGCAATTAAAAATAGATTCCAATAACGGAGTGAATCCAAATGCAACCGTACCAGTTAAGCAAATTATGGTAGATGGCCAAGATGTTTCCGCATACTTTCCACGATTTGAATTTTATTCGACAAATGCAGCTGTAATTGAATATACGATTAGTTTATGTCCAGAAATAGGAGAATTTTTAATAAATAACAATTTTTCTACTGCATCAGAAGAAGTGCAATTAAAAGCAATTTATGAATACATTAGAGATAACAAACCTACTATAAAAGTAACAACAATGCAAGATGCAAGATATGGCTCCCAAAACTTTGCAACCTTCTCATCGTTTGGATTATCTCATCGTGACATAGCTCACGGCGGAATGTTTACGATACCGATAACTGAGCGTGAAACACTAATTGGAAAACCGAAAAACAAAAATATATGTACACTAGATAAAGATGGTAATCTAATAATATCAAACATGCAAGAATATGGTGAAAAAGTATTAGGAGGAGTAGCTTTTAGCCAAGGAGAAACATATTCAATTGAAATTGAATTACCTATTAACAACCAATTAGTATCTTGCCCTTCACTAGTAAATGAAAAATCATATTTAGCATATAACATAAGTGGTGGTTTCTTGCCATCAAATATACGAGAATGCGTTATAAAGGGAATAAAATTAGAAGATTCAGACGAATTAATATTTACAGATAATGGTATAGAACAACGAATATCTTTTAATGAAACATTTGAAATCGATGAACATGGTAATTATATCCTTGATAAAAATAATAATCGAATCTCCAAAATAGGTAATGGATTAAATGGCGATATAGAACTTATAAAAACTATAACAAATCCTGATGGTACGGATGGTCAAATAAAAATAAATGTAAAAAGAGTAAAAGATATAGCAACACAAATAAATGAAAATCCTAAATTATTCTCAGAAATCGAACAATATGGCGAAGGATTTATTGTTAATGTCGTGAAAAAATTAGGGAGAGAAGCTCTTAATGCTATTATGAATGACATGACGCCAGAAAAACGTGTTAATATGGCACCAATAATAGCACAAGCATTGACAGATACTCCTGAAATGCAAAGATTATACAATGCAGGCATGAAAGCAGCAAGTGACAAATATAATGTTTTCTTTAAATACTTTAGGGAACATGCCCAAGCACACACAGCCTTAGTAGCAGAATACGCTATAAAAGTAGCAGCAAAAATGGATGGTATAGACTATTATGAAATGATAAAATCCGCAATAGGTCATGATTTTGGTATGATAGGTGGATATGCCTACATTAAAGATTCTTCTGGAAAGAAAGTTTTCAAATCTGTCGAAAATCTTACAGAAGAAGATGTATTAAATAACACAGATGAAGGAAAAACACCAGACACCTTAGAGTCATTTAAAGCGAACTATGTTAGAAAAAATCATCCACTTAATTCAGCACTAACTATTTTAAGAGAAATGAAAAGTTCAAATGAATTTGATACAAGTGTAATTGCACTTTTAGCTATGACACATAGTAAGTCAACATCTGGTATCCAATCATTTGCCACATTAAATCAATGGATAGAATGTGTTAAAAAATTACAAGCTGCAGTTGATGTCGAAAATAGCAATACATCACCAGGCCAAGAAAAAATAGATTTTAAATCATATGAATTAATAAAAAGATTAGAATCAGATGAAACATTTTTTAAACGCTTACAATTAGAAGCATTGGCAATTAGAGATGGTGATGCAATGTCACCAGTGGCAGTAGATAAAAACAATCATACTATCATGCAAGCAGGCGGATATACAGAAGTAACAGTTAATGATGGTAGGGGAACAGATTTTAATAAACCAGTAGTGACTTCGGAAGCAGAAGAATTATTAATTACAGACATAACACATACTAAAGATGGTGGAGAATTTATTTGTGATAATGGTTTTAGTAAAAGGACACATACAGGTGAATTAAATGTTGAATTTGATTCTCAATTTGAAAATGATAGATATAGTGTTAGAGTTTCGTTAAAAGATGCTAACTCAGCACCAAATTCAACATGGTTATCTATAACTGAAAGAATAGGTGAAGTAGTAACATATGATAATATATCTGCTAGAGAATTTATAATAGAACTACCACTAGAAGCTAAAGGAAAAGCACTTGGGGAATGGTATGAATCATCATTAGAATCTTTAAAGAAAGCAAAAATAAGTGAAGCAGATGAATTAAAAGCTAAAAAAATATTAACAGATGAACAATATCAAGCAATACTTAAATTTTATGAAATTGGCGGATTAGAACTTAGAATAGAATATAAAGAAGATCAACTTACAAAAATACCAACACCAATTCTTAGTCAAACTCCACAAAGTATTCCACAATTCATTTCAAGTAATCCGACAATTCAAAATCAAATTCCAACATGGAATAACTACACATACAAATGGGATCAATCACTTAATGTAGAGACAAGATTGGGGCAAGGTACAATTAGTGTTCCGTTAAGTATAATAAACTCTTTAATAACCAGTGATGAAATGTTAAATTATTTTACTAATTTCCAATACTATCCGAATATATTTGGACCATCGTTAACTAAGCAAGATTATATAAATGCCTTAAAATACTACTTATATAGTGTGGGATATAATAGATTTGATATAAATACACAAAATAGAATAACATCAATTTTATCTCAGTCAGTTGAACTAAGAACGTTTACTCAAATGTTAACAACACCTATAGTAGTTGAACATCAAGGCCAACAATTTATTTATTCTTCTGAATACTTTGATTACTATTTACTAAATGGTAATGGTTACAACGCACTATTAAGTCATCTTTCACAAACATCCGATGTTGATAATTTCATCATATTACATAGTTTCAATGAATTATCTCAAAGATTACAAAGTGCCAACATTCCGTTAGGAATGGATGTAATAACAAGATTAAATTATTTAAATGGATTATATTTAAAAATTATAAATAAAAGTAGTGAAGTATTACATCAATATTCATTATTTGGAACAGATCAAACCAGTGTTTTTTCGCTAGCATTAAATCCATCAAGAAATATAGCACTATATAACCAACTAGAAAGAACGGTATTATCGTATTTTCCAGATATGAAAAGAAGTGAAGCATTATTATTTTTAAAAGGAATAGGAGTACATGGCATTTGTTCTTATGCAACATTAGTTAATGAATTATGTGTTCTATACGATGGTCAAGAAGAAAAATTTAAAAAAGACTTTGGTTATGAATTATATAGAATAGAAAATGGTCAAAAAGTAATTAATGGTGAATTGATTATGACAGACTTATATTGTTTTTTAAACAAAAATAATCCAAATGTAGTAGTGAAAATAACAAATGGTAATAATACAACTTCAGGTTACATTATTAACGACGATACACATCAGGTTGCCGTATCAACATTAGATGGAAAAGACAATTATCAACTAAGTCAATGGCTAGCAAGTAAAAATATTCCTATGACATGGGAAGCAAAAACTATTTATATAGATAATATAGGAAATACTCAACCACTTGCTGTTTATAATGTAAGAAAGCAAATAGCTTCTGCTCTGGCAGATAATCATACATTAGAACTAGATGTATTTGTAAAAAACAAAGGTCAATTCGAATTTGCTTTTTATCCTGTAATAAATAGTGGTACTCAAAATAAAAGAATAGGAAGCATTCAAAAATCAAACACATGGAATGAAGGTGCAGGACATTCTATAATGATTACCGGATTAACAAACACAGGAGATTTAGTAGTCAGTTCCTGGGGATGCGAATATATCTTAAAATGGTCAGAAATAGCAAATGTTAGATTTGGTATATTTGAAAGCTGGCTATCAGAAAATAATGCATAATCAACTATAAATATAAAATTTATAAAAATAATACTCAGAAATGAGTATTATTTTTATTGTCAAAATATAGAATAACCACTTTAAATATGTTATCATTCTATAGAATAGAGGTGTCTACAATGAGATTGACATTATTTACTGTAAATAAAGCATTTGAATACTTTCTTCCTAAACAAGTTTCAGGTAGTTATTCTTTTGGTGAAAAAGTAGGCGAAGAACAAAAATATTAAAAGACTTAGGTTTTATTAAACCAATTAAATAAGAGAAATAAAAAATGAATTTAGAAGAATTGATTAATATAATAAACAATGAAGGGTTGGAAAGATATACAAAAATACATTTTGGAAGTATTCAGATGTCCGAAAATTGTTTAAGTATAATGAAACATAGTGAAAATGATTTTGAAATATGTTATGTTGGAGAAAGAGGAAAAATAGGCTTTCACGAAGTTCATTTATCAGAGGAAAAAATGTTTGAAAAATGTATTGCAAGATTAAGAGATAATAAAATTGTTGGTGAGTACATGGAAAGACTAGATGCAAAAAAAACGCAATGAATTTATAGATGATGAATAAAAAAATTCATTTGTGAGATGATTATGGGTAAATATTTCGAATTAACGAAAATGTTATATCTTTTGACTATCAGATAATTTTATATACTTTAGATATGCACGAAAAACTTTATCAAAATATAAAATGATTTCATACACATCTTTTGTTAATACATTATTTATCGTTATATTTTTACGTCTATTTCATGATATCCTAGAAGTAGAATTGCATTTTTTAGATAAATATGAATAAGATTAACATTAATAATTTTTTACAGCTTTTAGTATAGATTTTCTATCCGATGTTTTAAATTATTATTCTTTATTTGCAAAAAAAGTACCTTCTATAGTTGTCTTATTCTAACACGTCTATTTTTTATGTGTATCAACTATTCGAGGTACTTCAACACTAAGTTCATATTTTTTTACATCTTCAATCCACTACCAGTTAATTCGTTATGACGTTTATCATTAAAACCATAAGCTTCGTTTAAATATGCCATTTTGGCGAATTCTGGGTTATTTGTAAACTCAACAGAGTTTATTGGGTTATTTAACCAATCGTTGTACAATGAGGCTAAATCAACTTGATCACCATGTTTCCATAAAACCTTACTATTTCTATTTACTAAAAAGAAATTATCAACAGTTTTACTCTTAATAAAACCTTCTTCATATATAGTTTTAGCACTATCTGCTAAAGTAGAACAAGCTAATTCATGAAAATAATTAGGAACTCTTCTTACTATATGTCTATAATCATTCATAACATCTGCTCTAATCTTACAAGCCTCTAAAGAAACATCTTTATGTACAGCAATAAAATTAACTATATTTTTATAACCTTTTTCTTTTAAAGATTTCATAGTAGCTAAAGGTCCTTCTGGAGTTCTCATTCCCCACTCCATAACAATATTAAATCTTTTATCAGATATTAAAACTTGAAGTATATCAGTCATTCTACCAGCAAAACTATGAGTAAAATCAGCTATATCATTACCAGGAGAATCGTTTTCAGTAGGAGTCTTACCTTCCCAATGTTTCTTAATAGCTCTTTCTATCTCTAAATAATTTGGATGATAAGTTCTATAGTTATCTATTCCAATCTCAACAATACCTCCTAAATTGAAGTTTTCTTTTATAGTCATAGATACAGTACTTTTACCACAACCAGGTTGTCCACCTAAATATATACAAACAGGATTATCAACAGAAGTACAACCATTAGTTATTCTGTTATAAATAATTTCAGCTGCATCTTTAGCTTGTTCCTCAGAATAATAAGATAATCTAATTACATCATCTACATCATATCCTCTATCAACTAATGCTCTTTCTCTAGAACTTAATTTGTTTATTCTTTCTTCTCTAATTCCTTTTTCAATTTCATCTTCTAACAACCCAACACTTTGTTTATATTTATATAGTTCTTCTATTTTATCAACATGAAGTATTTGTCTAGGTAATTCACACAAACGTTTATAGTTTTCACTTAAAGCGTCATTTTCTACATTAACACTTCTAGAACTCATATAATTAAAATATAAATTTATTACAGAATTAATATATTCTATCAAACCTGTCCTTAAAGATTCATTAACTACCATACTATTATTATTCATATAATAATCCTCCGTATTCTAAGATAATTATATCATTAATAAATATTCTTAAATAATCAAAATCACTATATATGTAAAGTATTTATCGCTATAATTAATAGAAAAAAATATAATAGTTTTATATAATATTAACAGAAAGATGATGTATATGAATGAATTAGAAATAATTATTCCTGCTTATAATGCACATTCTACTATTATAAAAACTCTAGATAGTATAAAATATCAAAAGAATTTACCTATATATCATATAACAATAGTTAATGATTTTGGTTCTAACTATGTAGATATTATTAACAAATATAAAGGTTCTATAAATATAGATGAAATAATAACTAAAGAGAACATAGGTCCAGGTGGAGCTAGACAATACGGAATAGATAATACTGAAAGTAAATATATAGTATTTATTGATTCTGATGATTATTTTGAAAACGAAACATCTTTATGTGATTTATATAATGAAATAGAAAAAAGTAACGCAGACTTAGTAATTTCTAATTTTATATATGAAAGAGATAATACTCGCGTAGTAAAAGAACATAATCCTGTTTGGTTACATGGAAAAATATACCGCCGTTCTTTTTTATGTAAATACAATATTAGATTTAACAATACAAGAGCTAACGAAGATAATGGATTTAATAGTTTAATATTTTTATTAAATCCTATATTAGTATTTCTTAATAAAATAACATATGTTTATTCAGAAAATTCAGAATCTATTACAAGAAAAGATAAACGATTATATAAATTTACAGGTCTAGAATGGTATGCTTACAATATTAACTGGGCAATAGAAGAAGCAGAAAAAAGAAATGTATCAGAAAAATCATTAGCTATAAAATCTATTAGTGGCTTATCAGTTATGTATAATTCTTATTTAGATTTATATAATGAATACGATGTATCTAAAATAATAAAATGGAGCATACCATTGTATTTAAAATATCTAAAATATCAAGATATAGCAGATACTTATGAACAAGAAGCTCTTAATTTAGAAGAGTTTAAAAATAATGAAAAAGTAAAGAATAGTATAATAACTTTTTCTGAATTTAAAGAAAAAATCAATAGACTTCTATAATCTATTGATTTTTTAATTCAAAGTAGAATTCTTCTTCAATATCATACCAAATTTCTGAATATGGTAATTCAACAACCCATTGTTCTTTCGGCCCAGCAAAATGCCATATTTTAACAGAGTCAATATTACCAGCTTGTTTAGTAATACAATATGCATGATTATATATTGAAGGAACATATGTTGTTTTTTTAGTACATACAAGATTAAATGCATCTTGATCTGGATATAATAGTTCCCTCTCATTCAATATCTTAAATATTTCAGGAATAATATTATCTTCTCTTATTTTATTTAAATTAAGAAGCATCATTCCGGTATTAATGTATTTATTATCTATATTCAATTTTTTAAAGTAAGATGAATTTATTACTCCTAAATCTTTACATCCCGCAACATAATAATCATCTATATCCCATTCCCATAAGCGTGTTATATCTTTAGTAACAATTGCATCAGTATCGAGATATATTACTCTATCTTCCTTAACATAATCAGCAAGTACTAGCTTACAAAAAGCAAAGTCAGTATAAACAGTATCTACATTAGGATTATCTTTAGTTACATATTTATTTCTTTCCTTTTTAAAATTTATAAGTACAAATTCAACATAACCATATTTATTTACTAGGTATCTTAAATTAGGTACATCATCTATATTATTTGTTTCTAATAACAAATATATTTTCTTTGTATTCTTATTAGTTCTTAATAATGAGAATAAACTTATTACTAAATACTTATACCATGATTTAGTACATCCGAAAGCAAATATCATAAAATCTCTCCTACTATAGTTCCATTAACTTATTAGCTATCTTCGTAACATTACCAGCACCAAGAGTTAAAACAATATCCCCATCATTAACATTATCTTGTAAGTACTTGATAACTTCATCATGTTTACTTATATGGATAGCTTCTTTACCAAGCTTATTCAACTCATCAATTAAATCTTGTTCACTTATATTATAAGTATTTACTTCTCTAGCGGCATATATATCAATTATAATAATATGATCAAAATGTTCTAAAGCAAGAGCAAATTCATGTAAGTGTTCTTTTAATCTACTATAAGTATGAGCTTCAAAAACAACCCAAGACTCATTATATTTTTTATTTTTTATTCCTTTTATAGTAGCCATTATCTCAGTAGGATGATGTCCATAATCATCATATACTTTAGCTCCATTTAACATGCACTTATATTCTAATCTTCTAGATGCTCCTGTAAATTTTAATAAAGCTTTAGCAACTATTTCTACATCTATTCCATAAGCATCACATAAAGCAACACAACATAAACTATTAAAAACATTATGTATACCTGTAACTTTTAAAGTAATTTTTCCCTTAAATTCATCTAACTTATACACATCATATGTTGGATATCCATCATCATCAAATGTAACATTATCATAATGCCAATCAGCTTCATTAGTAGAACCTACAGTAATAACCTTAGCTTTACTACAATTTCTTAAATTATAACATCTATCATCATCTCTATTTAATACTAAATAACCATCTTCAGGAAGTAAAGAAACATACTTTTGAAAACTCTTTTCAATATTATCAATATTACCAAAATAATCTAAATGATCATCATCAATATTTAAAACTATAGCACTCTTCTGATGAAAGTTTAAATAACTTTCACAATACTCACAAGCTTCTATTATAAAGTAGTCACTATTACCAACTCTATAATTAGTATTATCTAATATTTGTAAATTAGCTCCAACTTGTATAGAAGGATCTAAACCAGCTTCAATAAATGAACAAGTTACCATACTTGTTGTACTAGTCTTACCATGAGTACCAGCAACACCAATAGTATCTTTAAATAACTTTGTAATTTCTCCTAAGAATTCACCACGTTCAATAATAGGAATACCTAAATCCCTAGCTCTTACTAATTCAGGATTATCTAGCTTAATAGCAGCTGTATAAATAACCAAATCTATATCTTCAGTAATATTTTCACTAACTTGCCCAATATTAACATGTATTCCATTATTAATAAGCCATTCGGTTTGATGAGAAGAAACTCCATCACTACCACTTACTTCATAATTCCATCTTTTTAGTATTAAGGCAATACCACTCATACTGATACCACCAATACCAACCATATATATACGTTTATACTTTTTTATATCAAGAGCCATTATTTATCCCCCTTAAAACTATTTACAGTAGATTTAAATTCATTACCACGGTCTTCAAATGCTTTATATTGATCCCATGAAGCACATGCAGGACTAAGTAGTACAACATCACCTTTTTGAGCTTTTTCATAACAAGCAGTAGTTGCACTAACTAAGTTATCAAACACACCACAATCTTTACCAATTTTATCACAGTATTCTTTTATTCTTGCTTTAGTCTCCCCATAACAAGCTACATAAGTAACATTTCCCATACAAGGAGTTAAATCATCAAAAGAATGCCCTCTATCTAATCCACCTAAGATTAATAGTGTAGGTTGATTAAAAGATTTTAATGCTATCTTTGTAGATTCACAATTAGTAGCTTTACTATCATTATAATAAGAAACACCATCTATTGTGGTAACATACTCAATTCTATGTTCTACACCACCAAATGTTTTAAGTACTTTACAAATACTTTCGTTATCTACTCCATATACTTTAACAGCACTTATAGCTGCCATAATATTTTCATAATTATGTAAACCTTTTAATTTGATTTCACTACAATCTATTACTTTATTATCTCTATAATATATAGCATTATTTTCTAAATAAACATTCTGTTTACTTTCTTTAGAAAAGTAATACTTAGTACTGTTGATATCTTTTGAAATATCAACAGCTTCTTTATTATCAAAATTTATAATAGCAATATCTTTTTCAGTATGATTATTAAATATCTTCTTTTTAGTTCTAACATATTTTTCATGTGAATCATGAAAATCAGTATGTACTTCATATATATTAGTTAAAACACTTACATTAGTCTTAAAATCATACATATCACATAGTTGATGGTCAGATATCTCCATAACCAAGTATTCATTTTCTTTAATATCTTTAACAAAGTTACATAATGGAGTTCCTATATTACCGCCAAGGTATACAGGTAATCCAGCTTCTTTCATTATATTGTATATTAATGTAACAGTAGTAGTCTTACCATTAGAACCAGTAACACCAATTATATTTACATCTTTATTCATATATCCATAAGCAAGTTCAACTTCGTTTATTACATCTATTCCTAACTCTTTAGCTTTAACAACAGCAGGATGATTATACTTAATACCAGGATTCTTAACCATTACATCATAAGTATCATCAAGTAGAGATATTGGATCTTTAGTTATTTCAATCTTGACTCCCATATCTTCAAGTATTTTAACTTGTTCAGAATCTTGTTCATTCATATCAGTAACTAGTACTGTATTATCTGGAGCCAGTATTTTAGCAGCTTCAAATCCACTTCTTGCCATACCAAGAATAAAGACTTTCTTGTTTTTTAACATAATATCACCTTCATTAAAATTATATCACACTAAAATAGTAAGATATTACAATTTTTATTTGTGTATTTTATATAGTAACATATTTTATAAACAATGATTAATTATTAAGTTTTTAGTTGTTAAGTAATAGTAAATAAAGTTTAAGTAAAATATGATTTATAATATAATAAAAATAGGTGATTCTATGATTAATGTATCCGAAAGTATAATAGATATATTAAAAGAAATAAATAAAAAAGGTTATGAAGCTTACTTAGTAGGTGGAGCAGTAAGAGATTCTCTATTAGGTAAAGAAAACAAAGATTTTGATATATGCACTAATATGCCTTTAACAGAAATAAAAACTTTATATCCAAATTTTCATCTAATGAAACCAAATAATAATAGAAATACTGGAGTTATGAGATTAAACAACTTAGAAATTGAGATATCAGAATTTAAAGGTGCTTCATTATTAGAAGATTTAAGTAATAGAGACTTTACAATAAATGCAATAGCAATGGATAAGGATGGTCGAATAATAGATCCTTTTAATGGAATAGAATCATTAAACAAGAAAGAAATGTCATTGATAAGACAAACTGGCGAAGCTTTTATAATAGATCCATTAAGAATTCTAAGAGCTATTCGAATTGCTGCTAGAATGAATTTTTCTATAGATGAAAATTGTCAAAAAGAAATGTTAAAAAATAAAAATTTATTAGAAAGTGTCGCTGCCGAAAGAATCTATAGAGAATTAATTCAAATTCTTATTACAGATAATCCAGCAAAATACATAAGAGATAATATTAATATATTTTTTCAAATACTACCTGAACTAAAACCATTACAAGGCTTTGAACAACAGAATCCTTGGCATATATACGATGTACTAGAACACACCTTGGTAGTATTGGAAAATACACCTAAGAACATCTTTGTAAGATTTGCAGCACTTTTTCATGATATCGGAAAACCCAAAACATTCTTTATAGGAGAAGATGGTAAAGGACACTTTTATGGTCATCAAGAAGTAAGTGCTCAAATATTTGATAATATTTCATCAAGATTAAAAATGGATAATAAAACAAAAAAAATAGTTAGACAACTAATTGAAAAACATGATATGACACTGAGTAGAGAACCAGAAAAAATATGTCAATTTATTAAAGAAAACGGAATTGATTTTACAAAGCTACTATTTGAATTAAAAAAAGCTGATAATAAAGGACAAAACCCATATTTAGCACTTACTGTATTAGAAGAATTAGAAAATCTTGAAAAGATATATCTTGGATATATTATGGTAACAGAAAATCTTCAAATTAACATAGAAAAAATTAATCAATTAGGAATACGAAGAAAAAAATTAAAAATTATTATAGATGATGTGATAAAACAAATATTAAAACAAAACGTCGAAAATACAGAAAAAGATATAGTATCGTATATAGAGCGAAGATACAAATAAATATTATTAAATAATTTACTTATATCTCATAGATAATAAAGTAGACTACAAAATATAAGATTATTTTACCAACAAGTATCAAAATAGATATAGCAATAAAAGAATAATCAAATATTCGATCATACAAAAGATTATAGACATAATGTTTATAATCTTTTTGTTATTTTAGAAAACGCATTTATTTTTATTCTATTTCATAGTATAATAACACACCAAAGAAAGAAAAATCCCTAACTATTTATTATTTCTCTATTATTTGATATAATTAAAGACAGAAATCTATTAAAAAGGAGTGAAATCTATGAAGGTTATTTTATTACAAGATGTAAAAAAACAAGGTAAAAAAGATCAAATTATCAATGTTAGCGATGGCTATGCAAGAAACTTTTTAATCAAAAATGGACTTGCAGTACCAGCTACATCAACCAACACTAAAGCTCTAGATAGAGAACTTGATAAAAGAAAAGCTGCCGAAGCTGCTTTTGTTGAAGAATGTAAAGAAATAGCTGAAAAACTAAAAGATATCGAAATAGCAATAAAAGTTAAAACAGGAGAACAAGACAAAGTATTTGGTACTGTATCTTCAAAACAAATATGTGAAGAACTAAAGAAAAAAGGATTCAATATAGATAAAAAGAAAATCTGCTTAGATCACGCTCTAGATTGTTTAGGAACACACAATGTAACAATAGAATTACATAAGAAAGTAAAAGCAGAAGTAAGAGTAACACTAAAAAAATAAACGATTAAATAATTACTGGAAGTAGGTGATAGAATGCCCGTAAGAAAAATGCCTCAAAACATTGAAGCTGAAATGAGTGTTTTAGGTTGTGCTTTTTTAAATAAAAATGCTCTAACTAAAATATGCGAAGAACTATACTCAGATATGTTTTATAGCGAAGCAAATCGTAAACTATTTGAGGCTATAAAACGTTGTTATGACGAAAAAATACCGGTAGATATCACAACTGTTAAAGAAGAACTAGATAAGAAAAAAGATTTATCTGCAATAGGTGGCATCGATTATATTAGCGAAGTAATAGATTCAGTAGCAACAGCTGCCAACTTAGAATACTATATCAAAATAGTAAAAGATAAATCAGTAATAAGAAACTTAATTGATACCGCAACTGATATTGTAACGAATGCTTATGAAGAAGATGAAGATATAACTCACGTTCTTGATGAAGCTGAAAAGAAAATTCTTAACGTGGTTAAAGAACGTCAAACAAGCGACTTTATACATATAAAAGATGCTATAGCAGTTGCTCAAGAAAATTTAGAAAAATTATCTCAAAATAAATCAGATATAACAGGATTACCAACAGGATTTTATGATTTAGATAAAGCTACAGCCGGCCTACATCCCGGCGAAATGATAATTGTCGCAGCTCGTCCAGGTATGGGAAAAACAGCTTTTGCATTAAATATTGCAACATATGCTGCTCAAAATACCAAAAAAGCTGTTGCTATATTTAACTTAGAAATGCCAGCAGAACAACTAGTAAATAGAATGCGTTCAGCAGTCGGTAGAATAGATTCATACAAAATTCAAACTGGTAACATGAATCACGATGACTGGAAACGAATAAATGAAGCCAATAGTCAGCTTGCTGAAACAAACATTCAAATAGTAGATGATGCTGGTATTACAGCTTCTGAAATAAAAGCAAAATGTCGTAATCTAGCTAACAAAGAAGAAGGACTAGGACTAGTAATAATAGACTACCTCCAATTAGTAACAAGTGGTGGAAAAAGACCAGAATCACGTCAACAAGAAGTATCAGATATTTCAAGATCATTAAAAACAATGGCCATGGAACTAAAAGTACCAGTAATTGCTTTAGCTCAATTATCACGTAGTGCTGAAAAAAGAGAAAACAACCAACCAATGCTAGCAGATTTACGTGAATCAGGCTCAATTGAACAAGATGCCGATATGGTACTATTTATCAACCGAAGCGATTACTACAAAGCAAAAGAACAATTAGACACATCAAAAAACGTACCAGCAGATATTATAATAGCTAAACATCGTAAAGGATCTACAGGAAAGTTCTCACTTTTATTTGAACTTAACTTTAGTCACTTTGCCAACTACTTAGCTACAGAAACGGATGGTTTAGAAAATGAATAAATATAAAGGATTAATAATATGTTCTCTATTGACAATATTATCAACAATTCTATTAGGTTTTAGTTTTGCTAATATGGAAGAAACAGAAGAACCAATATCTACATATCAAGTATATTTAGATGGTGAAAAAATAGGATTAATAGATTCGAAAGAAGATTTATATTCTCTAATAAATAAAGAACAAGTAGAAATAAAAGATGAATATAAAGTAGAACAAGTATATCCACCAAAAGGGTTTAAAATAATTCAAAAAAACACATATGATGAAAATATCACCACAGTAGAAAAAGTATACGATGAAATAAAAGATCAAAAACAATTTACTATTAAAGGTTATACAATAACAATAAAAAGTGATTTAGAAGGAGCCGAACCAATATATTTATATGTTTTAGATGATAAATTATTTGAAGAAGCAGTATATAATGTAATAACTACATTCATCGGTAAAGAAAGATATCAGCAATATATAGCAGGAGAACAACCAGAAATAGTAGATACCGGATACATAATTGAAACAATGAATTTCAAAGAGAAAATATCTATTAAAGAGTCATTTATTAGTGTAGATGAAAAGATTTATACAGATGCAAATGATTTAACAAAATACTTACTATTTGGTGAAAATATTTCTCTAAAAGAGTATACAGTAAAACAAGGTGACACAATAGAAAATATTGCTTTAGCCAATCAACTTAACGTAAGTGAATTGCTAATTGCTAATGACAATATTGAAAGCGAAGACACCTTACTTGCAATTGGCCAAAAAGTAAACGTAGCCTTAATCGACCCAATACTATCATTAGTATATGAAGAGTACGTTGTAGAAGATGTTGAACAACAATATGAAAAAGAAATTCAAAAAGATACAACAAAATATAATAATTATAAAAAAGTTACTCAAGTTGGTATAAATGGTATAAACCGAATTGCATCAAGGGTTCAGTTTGTAAATGGTGAACAAATGGCTGGAGCTTACCAAGTTGGAACCGCCCAAGTAATAAGAGCTGTCCAAAATGAAATCACTGTAGTTGGAACAAAAATTAGATTTACTGGCGATGGTCAAATGGGGGAATATATAGACACAGGTGCAGCTTGGGCATGGCCAACTAACTCTCCTTACGTAATAACTTCAAATTACGGTTATCGTTGGGGAACATTACATGATGGTATGGATATTTCAGGAACAGGATATGGTTCCCCAATATATGCATCACTTGATGGTGAAGTTATACAAGCACAATGGGGAGGAATAGTAGGAAATAGTGCCGGATACAATGTTGTAATTAAACACTCTAATGGTTACTATACAGTATATGCCCATTGTTCTAAACTATATGTAAAAAAAGGAGAAATGGTAACAAGAAGACAAAAAATAGCGGCAATGGGGAAATCAGGAGTCGCAACAGGAACTCACTTACACTTTGGAGTATTCTATGGAGGTCCTCCATATTATGGTGGAAAATCAATAGATCCTCGTAAACTATGGAGTTAAAATGAAGATTTGTAATTTAGCAAGTGGCTCAGAGGGAAATGTAACTTACGTAGAAACCGAAAAACATAAAATACTACTAGATATTGGAATGAACGTAAAATACATAAAAGAAAAGCTTTCTGAGCTTTCTGTATGCTTAGAAGATATAGACTATATATTTATAACTCATATTCATGACGATCACACAAAAGCCTTAAAAACTTTAATAAAAAAATATAATCCAACAGTATGTGTAAGTCCCAAAATGTTCTCAGAATTAGAATATCTAAGATACTATGATAAAATAATGTTATATGATGATTTTGTAGTATTAGATGATGCAATAGTAGAAATTATAAAAACCTCACATGACACATCAGATTCACGAAGCTTTATAATAAGAAGTGATGGTAAATCAATGGTATATATGACTGATACAGGATTCATCAATACAAAATACTTCAAAAAAATTGAAAATCTTGATGTCTACCTATTCGAAAGCAACCATGATATTGAAATGCTCCTTAATGGACCATATCCTAAATGGTTAAAAGATAGAGTAATGGGACCATATGGTCACTTATCTAATAAAGATAGTTCAATATACTTAGCTAAAATAATTGGTCCCAAAACAAAAAAAATATTACTGACTCACTTATCACATCAAAATAATACTGAAGAAAAAGCACTTTCAACAATAAAAGAAATATTTGAAGAATATGAAATACAATTTACTGATATAAAATGTGCTAAACAAAGAGAAAGAAGTGAATTGATAGAAATATGATAAAAATAATATGTCTTGGTAAAATAAAAGAAGATTACCTAAATAAACTAATAGATGATTATAAAAAAAGAATATCTAAATATCATAAAATAGAAATAATTGAATTAAACGATACTAATGACTTAGAAAAAGAATCTGTTGATATCTTCAAACTTATCAACAACCAAGATTATGTAATTGCTCTAGATATAGATGGTGAAAATCCAGACTCAGTATCTCTAGCTAAAAAGATAGATAATACTTTCTTAAGTCATGGAACTATAACTTTTATAATAGGAAGTTCTAATGGTCTACATCAAAATATCAAAAAAAGAGCCAACTACCGTTTATCTTTCTCTAAATTAACATTTCCTCATGGACTATTCAGAGGCATTCTTTTAGAACAAATATATCGTTCATTTAAAATATTAAATAATGAAACATATCATAAGTAAAAATTAAAAGAGTAGTTAAAACTACTCTTTTAGTTTACTAATAACAACTTGTATTTTAAATTTATTTGATATATAATACCAAACACAAAAGAGGGGATATATATGAATATTACAGGACCAGAAAAATTGTGGTTATACCTAAGAGATGATAAAAGAGTAGTTAATGAAAATATGTATACTTGTAATAGATATTTGTATACAACTAAATTTGCCGAGATGCTATATCTAAATCCTGAATACATACCTGAATTAAAACTACGAATGACAATGGAAAGATTAAATGATACAGAATTCTTTTTAAAACTACGTAATGGCTACGGGAAAACCGAATATCGTATCATAAAAATGATGCAAGTAGAAAATGTTGGAAGAATAATTATGAAATACTTTCCTGAATTAATTCCTGATGAAAAGACTAAACAAAATAATCTCTAAAGATTATTTTTATTTTATCTAAAATATGTTAAAGTATTAAATGAAGGTGAACTATATGATAGGGAATGATTGGGATAATAAGTTAAAAATAATTTGGGAGAGTGAAGGATTTAAAAAGTTTTATAAAATAATAGAAAATGAATATAAAACTAAAACTATCTTTCCTCCAAAAGACTATATATTTAATGCTTTAAAACTAACACCATATTCAAATACAAAAGTTGTTATAGTAGGTCAAGATCCATATCATGGTGAAGGAGAAGCTCATGGCTTATCTTTTTCTGTTCAAGAAGGGATAAAAATACCTCCATCATTACAAAATATATATAAAGAACTAAAAGATGATTTAGGTATACCTATAGCATCCAAAGGAGATCTTACAAAATGGGGAAGAGAAGGAGTACTAATGTTAAATGCAGTTTTAACAGTAGAAAAAGATAAACCTGCTTCTCATAGAAACCTCGGTTGGGAATTACTAACAGATTATATAATAAAAATTCTTAATCAAAAAGAAGAACCAGTAGTATTTATATTATGGGGTAACTTTGCTAAAGAAAAAGCAAAATACATAACAAATCCTAACCATCTTATAATAACATCTCCACATCCATCACCATTTTCAGCAAGAAATGGCTTCTTTGGCAGTAGACCATTTTCTAAAACAAATAATTTTTTAAAATCCAAAAACATAAAAGAAATTGATTGGAATCTTAATTAAAAAACTTCTACTTAGTAGAAGTTTATATTTTATAATTTAAAATCATCAACAATTTCATCTTCCATATTCTTTCCATCAAAGAAAGGCTTTATATCAATTCTATGAAGTCTTGAGACAATATTAGAAGGGAAAGTTCTAACCAAATCATTTAATTCACTAGTATACTTGTTATAATATGACTTAGCTGCTTGTAATTTTTCACTAACCTTTTTATTATCTGATAATATATCTTTAAATCCTTTATTATTACTTAAATCAGGATAATCTAATTTTATCTGCTCTAATATATTAATATATTCAGTTAATTTTCTATCCAAATCAAAATTACTGATATTTTCATTTTTTACTTTGTCTAACCCTTTAAAATAAGTCTTTTCATTTCCTATTTCAGCTTTAATTAACTTATCAGCAGCTACTAAAATATCATATTTATTTCTAAGCGCTTCATCAATTAAACATTCTGCATGATCAATTTTGGTTTTAGAATGTTGTAATTTATTATATTGATAAACATAAAGAATACCAATAGCACCAATAATTATAATAATAAATAAAAAACTATATAGTATAACCATAATATAACCTCTATTCTACTTAAATTATAGCATATTATTAAATTTACAAAAGAATATATTTATAATAAAATGTAAACAGGTGATTAAAATGAATATTGAAAAAATAATTGTTGGAGATCTTGAAACAAATTGTTATATATTATCAAAAGAAAACGAATGTTTAATAATTGATCCAGGCGATGAATTCACTAAGATAAAAAAAGCAATAGGCAATAGAAGAGTAATGGGTTGTTTAGTAACTCATTTTCATCCAGATCACATAGGGGCACTAGAAGAAGTATTGAGTTTTTATAATATTGAAGTAAATAAAAGTACATATGAAAACTTTAATTATGAGATAATTGAAACACCTGGTCATACATTCGATTCTAAAACTTTTTATTTTAAAGAAGAAAAAACAATGTTCACCGGTGATTTTATATTCTATAAAAGTATAGGAAGAACAGATTTAGGTGGCAGTGATAACGATATGAAAAATAGTTTAAAAGTTTTTAAACAGTATTCAGATGACATTATAATATATCCTGGTCATGGTCCATCAACACTTCTTGGAAAAGAAAAAAAATATTTTGACATGTATTATAATTAGAAAAAGATCTCAAAGAGACCTTTTTATATACACATTATAATAGCTTTAATAATACAGAAAGTTAAAATTACTATAGAAAAAATAACAAATACCTTTAATAACCCAGTTCTTTCCTTCTTTACCAAATAATAATTGATTCCAGAAAAAATCAAAAATAGTACTATAGCAATAATTGAATCAATTGCTATCCATTTGAAGGCATTTACAATAACATCCTTTGTATTAATAACAGCTATTTCTTCTTCATTAAGTTTTACACCAATACTTGCTATAGAAATTATTGCATTGTAAAAGATATAAAGCATTCCACTTAATCCTAAAGATAAAGAAATAACATTACCTAAAACATAATTACTATTTTTTTTCTTTATATTTTTCACTTAATATTCACCATTATAATGATATATAAATCAATTTATATTGTCAATAAAATTAATCAAAAATATTTGGATCACTATAAGCTATTTTTTCATCAAATTCAACATAGTTTAAATAAATCATAAGAATTAAATACCAATGATCATCTTTAGGATCCCTAATTATTAAATGATCTCTACCAGCCTGTTCAATTGTTCCTTCAAAAACTCTGTCTCTCCACTCTTCAGAATCAGGAAAACTAACATATGCTCTAACTTTTTTGCCTTTATTATGTCTTAATATATTTTCAATATAACTTTGTTGCATAGAAATATCTGCTAATTGTCCTGCTTTATAACCACTTTCAAAACTATTATCATCACTCTGTTTATTATCTAGAGTAGGAAAAGTGGGATTCTTATAAAAATTACCATTCATTACAAATATTCACCTCATTATCAATATATGCAAAAAATACATTTTATAGTATAATTCATAATAGGTGAATAATATGAAATTTGATTATAGAGAGTTAATAGACATTGTTCAATCAAAAAACTTTTGGCCTCGTCTTCTTATTATGATAATAGGCGTATTTATAATGGCTATTACATATAATACTTTTCTTTTACATTATGAAATAGTAACAGGTGGAACTAGTGGATTAGCTATTATCATAAATGAGCTATTCAACATATCTCCAGCCTTATTCATATTTATAGTAGAACTATTTTTATTAATATTTAGTTTTATATTGTTAGGAACAAAAACTACTGGAATGACAATAATTGGTTCTTTATTATATCCATTATTTATATCTATAACATCAATACCATGTGCTAATATAGCCACCAATTTAGAATTTGATAGTATGTTAATAATTGCTTTAATATGTGGCTTATTATATGGCTTAGGGAGTGGTCTAGTATATAAAATGGGATATTCAACTGGTGGCTCTGATATCATAATGCAAATACTAAATAAATATTTAAGTATTTCTTCTGGTATAGCTCTTTTTATTAGCAATATTGCAATAATAATCATGGGAGCTTTTGTCTTTGGAATTAACAAAGCTATATACGGAATAATAATCATTGTCATCAATAGTGTAATAGTAGATAAAATAATGCTAGGAATATCTAATAGTAAAGTATTCTATATAACAACTAACAAACCTGATGAAATAAAAGGACTAATAAACACTATGAAAACAGGTTATACATTATTAAAAGCTGAAGGTGGATATACTAAAAACAAAAGAGATGTAATAATGTGTGTCTTAAACACCAAAGATTACTATATGTTTAAAAATGTTGTTCAACAAATAGATCCAGAAGCATTTATAATAATAACAGATTGCTATGAAGTTTACGGCGGAAAACGTAAAGAAACCTTTCCATTCCTTTGATGGGGGGTTTTTTAATACTTGATTTTTTGCTATAATTATGTAGTAAGGTGGTGTAGAATGAAATTTATAGATATAAAAAATTGCTATAAAGTTTACAAAAATGGCGTAACTGCCATTGCAAATCTAACATTATCTATTGATAAAGGAGAATTTGTCTTCGTAACAGGAGCCTCAGGGTGTGGTAAATCAACACTTATTAAATTATTATATAGAGAAGAAAAACCAACTAAAGGACAAGTAATGGTTGGTGGAATAAATGTAGCTAAATTATACAATAGTAAAGTATATAAATTACGTAGAAAACTAGGAATAGTATTTCAAGACTTCAAACTATTACCAAAATTAACTGTATATGAAAATGTTGCTTTTGGTTTAGATAATATCGGTATGAAAGGAAATGAAATAAAAACTAGAGTAATAAAAGCTCTTGATCGTGTTGGATTAAAAGAAAAAACAAGAAGCTTTCCAAATGAATTATCTGGAGGAGAACAACAACGAGTATGTATTGCAAGAGCAATTGTCAATGAACCAAAATTATTAATCTGTGATGAGCCGACTGGAAACTTAGACCCTAAAACTTCCAAAGAAATTATAAAAGTAATTAATAATATTAATAAAGATATGGGAACAACCGTTATAATGGTTACTCATGATAAAGAAATTGTTAATTCCATGAAGAAAAGGGTTATTACTCTTGAAAATGGAGTATTAACAAGTGACACAAAGAAAGGAAGTTATACAGCTGATGAAAGGGATTAGGATTTTTAGAAGAAACATTATAAGTGCTATCAAAAGTATCTTCCGTAACTTTAGTTTAAGTGTAGCTTCAATAACTTGTACAACAATAACTTTAATAATAGTTGCTATAGCTATACTAGTATCAGCTAATATAAACAACTTTACTAAAAATCTTGAAGGTACTTTAACAATAATAGCTTATGTTGATAAAGAAGCAACAGAAGATGAAGTAAGTTCAATAAAAAGCAGATTATTAGAAATAAAAAATATAAAAAGTGATGAATTACAATATAAAGATAAAGAAACAATAAAAAAAGAAACAATGAAAAATACAGATGAAAATTCTTCACTTTATTCAATAATGAATTCGTGGACAGAAGAAACAAATCCTTTAGAATCAGAATTTATTATTACGGTAAAAGATGTTGAAAAGCTATCAGAAACAGCAGAATCGATAAAAAAAATTGAAAACATTACAAATGTTCAGTACAGCGAATCAGTAGTAGAAAAAATGGTTCCGGTATTTGATGTAATTACCAAAGTTACAATTATCATTATTCTAGGATTAATAGCAGTAACAATTTTCTTAATATGTAACACCATTAAACTAACAATATTTGCCAGAAAAAATGAAATAGAAATAATGAGACTTGTTGGTATTAGTAATTTTGTTATAAAATTACCATTTGTTATAGAAGGTTTATTCCTAGGTATCATAGGTTCAATTATTCCTATAGTAATAACTATTTGGGGGTATATAATAACATATGATAAACTTGAAGGATATTTATTTACTAATTTTATAAAAATGTTAGAACCTTTGCCATTTACTCTGTTTGTTTCTAGTATATTATTAATAATTGGTGTAGTCGTAGGTATTGTAGGAAGTTACACTACAGTTAGAAAGCATTTGAAAATATGATGAAAAAAGTAGTTAATATCATAGTTTTAGTTTTATTTCTATTTGTGTCAATTGTACCAACAATTCCAGAAGTAAAAGCTGAAACTCTAAAGTATTATAAGAATAAAGTTGCAGAACTAGAAAGTCAAAAAGCCGAAAGTGATGCTCTTACTGCTGAGGCTGAACGAAATATTGAAAAAAAAGCTCAAGCTTTAAAAAATGCCAATAATACAATATTGTTAAATGAACAAAAAGTAGAAGAGTCGAAAACTTTAGTAGCAGATAGCCAAGAACAAATAAAAATTAAAACAGAAGAATTAAAAGATGTCATAAAAGTTCTTCAATATACACAAATAAATAAAGATGAAGTATACACAGATTTCATCTTCTCATCATCTTCAATTTCAGAAATGATGGAACGACAAGCTATAATTGAACAAATAGCTAATCACACACAAAGTGAACTTGATGATTTGAATAAATTAGTAAAAGATAATGAAGCACTTCAAGAAAAATTAGCAAACGACAATGTCGTATTGTCACAATCAATAACAGAATACGAGCGTCAATTAGATGAATTACATGAATATGTTGATAAACAAGCAAGTATCGGTTTAAGTTATGCCGACCAAATAAAAGTCCAACAAGGATTAATAAAAATGTATGAAGCAGCAGGATGTAAAGATAATGATGATATAGATGAATGTTACTATGCTAAGTTGGAAGGATCAGGATCATTTTCAAGACCATTAACAAAAGGAAAAGTTACACAAGCATATAGTAAAACACATGGTGGAATTGACTTAGGTGGAAATTCTGAAGGAACACCAGTATATGCTCCAGCAAGTGGTTCAGTTATTTATGTCGCAGTTAGATCAAGCTGCGGTGGAAACATCGTATATATGCATAGTGTAGTAGATGGTAAAAAATATACTATAGAAATGGCCCATTTATTATCCATAAAAGTATCAACGGGCCAAACAATAAAAAAAGGTCAAATAATTGGAACAGTAGGAGGATACTCAACATCATACTATCTATCTGGTAGCTATGATAAATGTACATTTGGAGCTCACCTCCATTATGCTATTTCCTATGGCCATTGGTTCTCAAAAAGTGGTAGAGATAACTGGAGTCAATTTAAAGCTAATACAACAGCTACATCAGTTCAATCAATATCAGGAATAAAGAGCCAAAAAGGATGGACCTGGACAACAAGAGGTTAAAGAAGCATATAGCTTCTTTTTTATTGTCTATTTTAACAATAAAAGATTTGTGATATTATATTAAATAAACGGAGTGATAGAAATGAGAAAAGTAGTTATATTTGGTGGAGGTAGTGGACTATCTCAATTACTAAAAGGAATAATTCAATTTCCAATGGATGTTACAGCTGTTGTAAGTGTATCAGACAATGGCGCTAGCACTGGAAGATTAAGAGAAGAATTTGCCATACCTGCAGTAGGTGATATAACCAAAGTTCTAATGGCTATGTCTACAGAATCAAAGGATGTAAAAGAGTTATTTAATTATCGTTTCCAAAAAGATAGTAGTATTGGGAACCACTCTATTAAAAATTTAATAATGACAGCTCTTCTTGAAATGAAAGGCGATTTTGCTCATTCTCTTCCAATATTATGTGATTTACTAGATGTTAAAGGAAAACTATTACCTCTAACAGAAGACAATGTAGATTTAATAGGTGTTACAAAAGAAGGATACGAAATAATAGGTGAAGCCGAAATAACTGAATCTAAACGCAAAATAAAAGATTTAAAATATAGTAAAAAAATCAAAGTTACTCATAAAGTACTAGAAGAAATAAAAAAAGCAGACTTAATAATATTTAGTTCGGGATCCTTATTAACAAGTATAATGCCTCATATTATCGTTCCTGAAATACAAGAAGCTATAAATAACTCAAAAGCGAAGAAAATGTATATATGCAACATGCTTACACAACCGGGTGAAACTGATAACTTTAAAGTAAGTGATCATATTAAGGTATTAGAAAAATATTTAGGTAGAAAAACAATTGACGTAGTAATTGCCAATAATTCACCAATTCCCAATAATATGACTTTACTAGCTAAATCAGAAGGAAAAGATCCAGTAGAAATAGATTATGAAAAATTAGAAAAAAAAGGTATTCATGTTATAGCTGAAAAACTATTTAAAGTTGAAGAAGGATATGTAAGACATGATTCCCTAAAAACAGCTTATCTAATATTCTCATATCTAATGGAAGGTGAATAATATGACATTTACTACTAGACTTAAAGAAGAAATTACAAAAAATGAAATAGGTCAAATTGAATCTCTAGTAGAACTATCTGCCTTTATAAACTATGCCGGTCAAATAAAAAAAAATAAAATAACCCTAGTAATGGAAAATGCCTCAGTAGCAAGACGTATCTATAAAGACATTAAAAACAATTTTGGTATAAATATAAAAATTACTATCCGTAATCAAAAACGTTTTCGTGTAAAACAAATATATATATTAGAAATAACAGAAAAAATAGAAACAATCTTAGAAACATTAAATATAATGAAAAACGGGAAAAGAATACTACCAGAAGAATATTTCTTAAGTAGTGAAGAAGAAAAAATTGCTTTTCTAAAAGGAACATTCCTTGCTTGTGGTAGTATAAATGATCCTAGCACCGCTGGATATCATCTAGAATTCACTTCAACAATGAAAAAAGAAGGTCTTTATTTATCTAATATTTTAAAAGAATTTAATATTATATCTAAAGTCTTAAAAAGAAATAATCATTATATGACTTATATTAAAAGTGCTGAAATGATAAGTGATTTAATAAGATTATTAGGAGCAACCAATTGTTTTTTCTATTTTGAAGATATTAGAATATATCGTGATCATAAAAATATGGTTAATAGATTAAATAATTGTGAAATTGCTAACCAAGAAAAAATTTTAAAAACAGGTCTAAAACAATTAGAAGACATTAAATACATAAAAGATAATGATTTAATAGGTTTACTTGATGAAAATGTTCAAGAAGCAATCAAATATCGTGAAGCTTATCCTGAAACTTCACTACAAGAGTTAGCAGATATCATAAGTCAAGAAACAGGTCGTCAAATAGGTAAATCAGGTATTAATCATTATTTTATAAAAGTAAAAAAACTAGTAGAAAAACATAAAGAAAAGAATAACAAATAAAAACTATAAGTCTCAATCACTTATAGTTTTTTTACCACATATCACTATAATTTCCATCTTCCTTATAAACACTATCCATAAGTATTATATATTTATAAATACTATTACCTACTAATTTATTTCTAGGAACAGTAGTCATAACAACACCACCAGTAGTATTTAAAGACTCTGCTATATAATAATTATCATCATCCCATCCTGCCAAAATAGCCATATGTCCATTAAGACCAATCAAATCCCCAACTTTGACCTTACCAGAACTCATTAATTCATTTGTAATAGTTACTTTAGTACCAAGATCATCTAAATCATCATGGTCCGCATTTGCTCCAGCACCTATATCTCCAACATCAAATCCTCCATTTAATAAAGCCCATGTTACAAAACCAGAACAATCTAAACCATTTGGATAATAATTACCAATTTTATATGGTCCCCAGTTAGTATAATTTTGTAAATCACATCCCCAAATAACTGGTCCTACAAAAGAAGCACTAATTTCACTAAATTTAGATTCATTTAAATATAACCCTCTATGATAGTATCTTCCTTCACCATCAACATGTTTAAAAGGAGAATAATTATTAAGACGACCATTTTCATAAAAATAATGAATTCTATAAGCAAATTCTAAAGTCAAGAATCTTGCCGCTTCTACAACACCAGCCCTCGTACCATATCCAGCACTATCAACTCTATCAAATAAAATTTGATCAATCATATCAGCTTCTTCTTTAGAAAATTGTTTACAACTTATATAGCTCTTATTCTTATTTATAACTGGTTTTGTAATAAAACTACTAACAACAACCTTTGTTTTCCCAATAATTCCCCTATCACTAATAACATTGATATAAGTTGTACCATAGTTTATACCAACTACCTTACCATTATTATCAACAGTTGCAACATTTTCATTATCTGATTTCCAAACAATATCTTCTTCATAAGAACCAATAGTAACCAGTTCATAAGAAAGAGTTTCATTTCCTCCTTTATATAAATAAATAATCTCTTTATTCATTTTTATATCAAGTAACTTATCTATTTTAACACTTTGTTTTCTAACATCTGTTACATTACCATAACTATCTTTAACATATATGTGATAATCACCGCTTTTAACCGTAAAACTACAATAACCTTGTGAAGATTTTTTCCAATTATTATCATTAACATCTGGAGTATCTTCATCTAATGTTACTAAACACCAAGTATCCTTATTCAATTTATAAAAATAATTTCCCACCTCAATATTAAAAATAACTTGATCTTCAAATCGTTTACTATCATTAATTTCAATATTAGTTATATAAGGAGCAACGTTATAATTAGCATATATAATTAATCCTATAATAGTAACTAATAATAAAAAAAATAAAATCAAAATAAAAGGTTTTAATAACTTTCTCATAAAGCCACCTCATAAATAAATTATAACATATCTAAAAGATGTATAAAACATATCAAAAATAGTTCATAAAATCAAAATTTATGCAATTTTATTATTTTATATAGTATAATTACATTAGAATAAGAGAGGGATATTATGGCAACAAATAGAACAAATGTAACTTTTAACGATGGAACAACAATTGAAATTGAAAAAGGTACAACAATCTACGAACTTAGTCAAATCTATCAACCTAATATGAAATATAGCATAGTGGGAGCAATTATCGATAGTGAAGTAGTACCAATGGATACCAAAGTTAATAAAGCAACAAAAATAGAGTTTATTGATATCACGAGTACAGATGGTTACAAAATAAACAAATATGGCTTAGAATTTGTTACTGAAGTAGCACTAAAAGAAACTTTTGGCGAAGGATATGAAGTAATATATGAACATTCTATAGCTAATGGTATTTTAATGACTATCGCATGTGATAAAAAATTTACTCTTAATGATGCAAAAAAATTAAAAACAAAGATGAACGAAATAATTGCTGGCGATGAAAGAATATATGATTTAAATGTTGAAAAATCAGAAGCAGTAAACTATTACAAAAAAGTTAAAGCTGTGGAAAAAGCAGAAAATATCCACAACCTTACAAATAAAATTGTAACAGTTCATAAACTACGTAACTATATTAATTATTTTTATTCAGACATGCCTTATTCAACTGGATGCTTAAAACAATATGACTTAGTATTCTTAGGAGATAATAAACTAGTACTATTATTCCCATCACCTAATTCTAAGTTCAAAGTACCAGAATATATTCATTATCAAAATGTAATCAAATGTTTTGATGAAGGAAAAAAATGGCTTAAATCTTTAGAAATTCCTTATCTATCAGATTTAAATAAAGTAATATCTGATTGTAAAATAGAAAATCTAATAAAAATAATTGAAATGAATTATGAAAATCAATTACATGAGTTAGCTAATGACATAATCAAGAAAAAATCAAAATATGTTCTAATAGCAGGTCCATCATCATCTGGTAAAACTACAACTACTAAAAAGATTGCTCTTCAATTAAGAAGTAGAGGATATGAAGTACTTGTTATCTCTGTAGATAATTATTTTAAAAACAAAGTTGACTCTCCAAAAGATGCAGATGGAAATTATGATTTCGAATGCCTAGAGGCATTAGATTTAAAATTGCTTAATAAACATTTAAAAGAATTAATATCTGGTAAAAAGGTTAGCTTACCGGAATATAACTTTATAACAGGAGAAAAAGAATATAACAACGAACCTATAAAATTAGGAGAAAATGCTATTATTCTAATGGAAGGATTACATTGTATAAATGATGCAATGACTCCAGACTTAAATCCTGAATTAAAATATAAAGTATATCTAAGTCCATTCATTCCATTGAATATAGATAGACACAACTATGTTTCAACAACTGATTTAAGATTACTTCGCCGAATAGTAAGAGATAATAGAACTCGTGCAACAGATGTTGGAAATACCATTACATATTGGCAAACAGTTCGTAGTGGAGAAGAAAAACATATCTATCCTTATATTAATAATATAGATAAAATAGTTAACACCTCTTTAGTATATGAAGTTGGTGTACTAAAAGTATTTGTTGAACCACTATTATATTCAGTAAAAGCAGATCACCCAGCATATAATCAAGCAAGAAGATTGATTAATAATCTTCGTGGATTCTACCCTATACCTTCTGATTATGTTCCAGAAGAATCTGTATTACGTGAATTTATAGGTAAAAGTATATTTGAAAATTATAATTAGAAAAAGAGGAATAAAAAATGATAAAAGTAGCAATTAACGGTTTTGGTCGAATTGGAAGACTAGCATTCAGAGAAATGATTACAGGAAGCGATTTTGATATCGTTGCAATCAACGATTTAACAGATGCAGAAACATTAGCATATTTACTAAAATACGATACTAATCATCGCTCATTTCATGAGGATATTATAAATTTCGAAGGCGATGAAATAATAATAAAGGGTACAAAAAGAATAAAAGTATACTCTGAAAAAGATCCAGCTCTATTACCATGGGGAGAATTAGGTATAGATGTTGTCTTAGAGTGCACAGGAGCATTTACAGATTTAGAAGGAGCTTCTAAACATATCGAAGCCGGAGCTAAAAAAGTAATAATATCAGCCCCTGGAAAAGGAGAAATGAAAACAATAGTATACAATGTAAACTCAGATACTTTAGATGGAACAGAAACAGTTATTTCAGCAGCATCATGTACTACTAACTGTTTAGCACCAGTGTTAAAAGTTATAGAGGATAATATAGGAATTGTAAAAGGATATATGACAACTGTTCATGCCTATACAAACGACCAAGCAACACTAGATGTTCCACATAAAAAAGGAATAAAAGCTCGTCGTGGGCGTGCATGTGCAATGAATATAGTACCAGCATCTACAGGTGCAGCAAGTGCTATTGGTAAAGTAATCCCAAGTTTATTAGGAAAAATGGATGGAAATGCTTTCCGTGTACCAGTTCCAGATGGTTCAGTAGTAGATGTCACTTTAGAATTAACTAGAAATACCTCAGTTGAAGAAATCAACACATTGTTTACTAACAATCAAAACGAATCATTAAAAATAACTATGGATCCAATAGTATCAAGCGACGTCCTAGGTAAAAAAGTAGGGGCATTAGTTGACGGTCTATCTACAAGTGTTCTTGAATCAGATGGTAGACAACTAGTAAAAATAATTGCTTGGTATGACAACGAAATGGGATACACTGCTCAAATGATGCGTACAGCAAAAAAATTAATGAATATAGAAAAATAATAAAAGGATGTCAAAAGACATCCTTTTATTATAAAAAAATTTATAAAAAAAATTGAACAAGAAAGCAAGATATTTTATAATAATAATGGTGATGATATGAAAAAAAGAATTCAAGATATGGATGTACGAAATAAAAGAGTGCTTTTAAGATGTGATTTCAATGTACCAGTAAAAGATGGTCAAATACTAGATGACAGTAAAATAGTAGCATCTTTAAACACTATAGATTACTTAGTAAAAGAGGGGGCTAAAATAATAATAATGTCTCATTTTGGAAAAGTAAAAACCGAAGAAGACAAAGCAAATAACTCTTTAGCACCAATAGCAGCTCATTTACAAAAATTAGTAAACACTAAAGTAATATTCTCAAGACAACCAAGAAGCCTATACCTAGAAGCTAAAATAGCTAATATGAATCCTGGAGAAATAATTGTACTAGAAAATACTCGCTTTGAAGACGTACCAAATAAGCTGGAAAGTGGTAATGATACCCAACTAGCAATGTATTGGGCTGGTCTAGCTGATATATTCTGCTTAGATGCGTTTGGTTCTTCACATCGTAAACACGCATCAACATATGGTGTCGCAAAATACTTGCCAAGTTGTATAGGATACTTAGTTCAACATGAAGTAAGTATGTTAGATCAATATGTATTAAACGCTGAAAAACCATTTACGATAGTAATGGGCGGAGCAAAAGTAGAAGACAAAGTTGAATTAATCGAAAAACTTCTACCTCGATGTGACCATTTATTATTAACAGGCGGAATAGCCAACTCATGCTTAGCAACATTAGGTTTCAATGTTGGTAACTCACTAAGAACTAAGGATCCAGAAGTATTATCTAGAATAAAAGAAATTCTAATCCAATACAAAGACAAAATTATGTTACCAGTTGATGCTATTATAAGTAGAGTATATAATGATGCTTTTATTGAACATGTTAACATCGATAAAGTAAATGATGATGATGTAATATTTGATATTGGTATAAAAACAATAAATAAATATAAAGAAATCATAAACTCTTCTAAAACAATATTTGTAAATGGTACAGCAGGGAAATATGAAGACATTCGTTTCGCAACAGGAACAAGAGAATTATTAGAAAACATTGCGAATAGCAAAGCTATAAAAGTAGTTGGTGGAGGAGATGGCGTTAGCGCCACTAAGCATTTTAATTTAGCTGAAAAATTCTCTTTTCTTTCAACGGGTGGAGGAGCAACATTAGAATATATTATTAACGAGGGCCTTCCAGCTATTGACAATATACCAGATGAAAACTAATAAAAAATACTTAATATGTAATTTAAAAGCAAATAAAAATAAAGAAGAATACATAGAATACGAAAAAGGATTATTAGCGATTCCGTTTGACAATGATATTGAACTAATTATTTGCCCATCAACACCTTTTTTATATTTATTTCAAAGTGAAACATATAAATTAGGTAGTCAAGATATATCAAAATATGAAAATGGAGCTCATACTGGAGAAAATACAGCAGAGCAATTGCAATCTTTAAATGTCCAGTATGCTTTAATAGGTCATAGTGAAAGAAGAAAATTATTTAAAGAAGAAGAACAAACAATAATAGATAAAATAAAAAAAGCTTATCATAGTCACATAAGACCAATTTATTTTATTGGCGAATCATTTGAACAAAGACAATATAACTTAACTAGTATTACTTTAGAAAAACAGTTATCTCATATCATAGATAGAGTGCCAGATTATAAAAGAGAAAAAATGATAATTGTATATGAACCAATATGGGCTATAGGTAGTGGAAAAACACCAACAATAGAAGAAATTTCCGAAAGTATAAGAATTATAAAAGAAATATTACTGACAAAATATAATATAGATTTACCAATATTATATGGTGGTAGTATAAATGAAGAAAATATAGACGAATTAATTACTATTAATAACTTAGACGGATATGTTTTAGGAGAAAGTTCTAAAGATATCAATAATGTTATTGCAATTTACGAAAAAATAATGAAAAAATCAAATCGACAAAATAATACATAAATTAAAAAAAATAAATTATATAATACAGACATAGAAAGAGATATGAAAATGAAAAATAACATTAATATATTAGTAGTCTGTAGTAATGATGATGTAAAGAAAATGAAGGAAGAAGTTAGCAGATTATCTACTGAAATAGTTATTAAGTACTCTGCAGATAATTACAAAGATGCTTTAAACATAATAAATGATAAATCATTAGAATTAGATGCAATTATAATAGATGGAACATTAAAAGGAGAAAATATTCTTAACCTTTTAACAAATTATAGTAATGAAGTATTATTATCTAGAACTATTATAATTGATAATATAAAACTAGATTGTTATAATTTAGCATCTTCAAATTATCAAATATTTAATGTCATACCTAAAAATTATAAAATGAATGAACTTATCTATTCTCTAAAAGAAATCAGAAAAAAGAAAGAAAAATATAACTTTCAAAAAATATCGATATATGATAAAGTTGCCGAAATACTTAAAAATCTTGGCATTGCTCCAGATAAAAATGGATTTCATTATTTAAGAAAAGCAATATATGAATGTTACTTAGAACCATCTTTATTAACATCTATAACCAAAGAGATATACCCAATGTTAGCAGAATCATTTTGTAAAAAAGAAAGTTGCATAGAACGATCAATAAGAAGTGCAATTGAAACAGGATGGGATAGAGGAGATTATGAATACTCAAACGAATTATTTAAAAATTGTGTTGATTACTATAATAAAACAAAACCAACTAATGGAGAATTCATAGCTATAATAGTTGATAAAATAATGATGGAAGAAGGTAGAACCTCTTATTAATACCAAGAAATTACAAGACAACCTTGTAATTTCTTTTTTTTATATGCTATTATGTAAATGGGAGAATTGCCTATGAAGAAAATAATAACAATTATATTAGATGGTTTTGGTATGCGAGAAGATATATATGGAAATGCGATAAAAAACGCAGGAATGAATAATTTTATAAATATATGGAATAACTATCCACATTGCTTATTAAAAGCTAATGGCTTAGCTGTAGGGCTTCCTGAAAAACAATGCAGCTCAAGCGAACTTGGTCATAAAATAATAGGAGCAGGTCGAGAAATATCTAATAAATTAAATGATATAAATAGTGAATTCCGTAAAGATAATCTAAAATATAATCATAAATACAACGAGTTAATAGAATATCTAAAAAAACACCCAAACAATAAAATACATATTTCAATACTTCTATCAGATGGAGGAGTATCATCCCATATTAATCACTTGAAAAGTTTTTTAAACGAACTATCAAGAAGTCGTATTACAAACGATATTCACATTCATGCAATAGCTGACGGTCGTGATTCTGATAAATGGTCAATAAAAAAATACATAAATGAAATAGACAACATTATAGTTGGAAACGTTAAACTATCATCAATATGTGGAAGATACTATGCTTTAGATGAAACTAAGGACTATAAAAGAACTAAAATGTATTATGATTTATTATTTAGCGGTCGTGGAGTAGATGCTAAAAATCTACCTAGAGTAATTGAAAAATGTTATGAAAAAAAATTATCTGATGAATATTTACCACCCATAAAGACAATCTCGTTCGAACCATTTAATTCAAACGATGTCTTTATAACATTAAACTATAGTAAAAACAATCAGGTACAATTATTAAACTCTATTTGCAATAAAGACTTCATAGAGTTCAATACCTATCCACAAGAAATCTTATTTTATAGTTTATTTGAAATTGATAAAGATTTAAATAATAATTACTTTTTAGAAAACAAAATATACAATCATACACTAACAGAATATATATCTGAACTTGGATTGAGCCAAGCTCATATATATGAAAGTATAAAAGCCCCATCAATGAATTACCACTTGCAAGGTGATAAATACAAATCACTAGAAGGATGTGATGTGTATAATATAGCAAGCCAGAACGTAGATAGTTTTGACATAAAACCAGAAATGGATTCTTTATCAATAGCAAAAACGGCGATAAAATGTATGGAAAAAGATTACGATTTTATAATAGTTAATTTCGCTAATCCGGATGAAGTAGGCCATACAGGTAATTATCAAGCTACAATAAACGGATTACAAGCCATCGATGTATGTCTTGGTAAAATAATTGAAGTAGCAGAAGAAAACTTCTATAAAGTTGTAATTACATCTAGTCACTCAAAAGCAGATACAATAATAGACAGACAAAATAATATAGTAACTAAAAACACTTTGTCTCCAGTTCCTTTTATTATAATGGATCCAAAAATAAAACTAGAGAACGGAAGCCTTATGAGTTTTGCACCAACACTATTAAAATATATGGACATAGCCATCCCAAAAGAAATGAAAAATACAGATATTTTAATAACAAAAAAATAAAAGTCCTAAGATGATTTTTATTTTTTTTTGAAAAAAAGCTAATTTTTACTTGATTTTAAGGCAAAACATGCTATAATGGAAATTGTATGACTGCGTAGATGTGGGAGGTTGCCGATACACTAGGAGAAGTTGTTAAAAACTTATCAAAAAAGCATCGGGTAATTCACACGGAGCGAGTCTATACTAGATATAGACGAAGGGAGGACATAAAATGTCAAGTAACAAAGTTCGTATTACTCTAAAAGCTTATGATCATAGATTATTAGACACAGCTTGCGGAAAAATAGTTGAAACTGTTAAAAGAACTGGGGGAGAAGTTGTTGGTCCAGTACCTCTACCTACTGATGTAGAAAAGATTACTGTACTAAGAGCTGTACATAAATATAAAGACTCTAGAGAACAATTTGAAAGTCGTACTCATAAGAGACTAATAGATATTAAAAACCCAACAAAAGAAACTGTTGAAGCTCTAGCTCACTTAGATATTCCAAGTGGCGTTGCTATTAACATAAAATAATAAAAAATATACGGAGGTAAAGAGATGAAAGGAATCTTAGGACGTAAAGTCGGAATGACTCAAGTCTTCACAAAAGATGGAAAACTTGTTCCTGTAACAGTTGTATCAGTTGAACCAAACGTTGTAACTCAAGTTAAAACCGTTGAAACTGACGGATACAATGCTATTCAATTAGCTACAGTTGACAAGAAAGAAAAAAATGCTAGCAAAGCTAGTATTGGTCATGCTAAAAAAGCAAACACAACTCCTAAGCGCTACTTAAAAGAAATTCGTGATTACGAAGGTACTTATAACTTAGGAGATACAATTGGCGCTGACGTTTTCACTGCTGGTGAATATGTTGACGTAACAGGTACTAGTAAAGGTAAAGGTACTGAAGGTGTAATCAAACGTTGGAATCAAACAAGAGGACCTATGACACATGGTTCACGTTATCATAGAGGACCTGGCTCAATGGGTACAATGAGACCAATGCACGTTCTTAAAGGTAAAAATTTACCTGGACATATGGGTGTTGAAACAACAACAATCCAAAATCTAGAAATTATCGAAGTAAATGCTGCAGAAAATTATATCTTAGTTAGTGGAAATATTCCAGGAGCTAAACAATCTTTAGTTTTAATCAAAACAGCTGTTAAGAAAGACGGTTCTGCTGAACCAAAAGAAGTATTAACATATACTTCAGAAACAGTTGCTGATGAAGTTGTAGAAAATACAGAAGTTGCAGAAGAAACAACTGAAGTGGTAGAAGCTACAGAAGAAAACCAAGGAGAAAGTAAGTAATTTACTTAGAAAGGTGATCTAATATGGCAAAGATACAATTAATTAATATTAAAGGTGAAAAACTAAAAGATATAACATTAGCTGATAATGTATGGAATATTGAAACAAATGATATTGTTCTAAAAAAAGCAATTGATTTACAATTGGCTGCAACAAGACAAGGAACTGCAAAAACTAAAACACGTTCAGAAGTATCTGGTGGTGGAAGAAAACCATGGAGACAAAAAGGAACTGGTAGAGCTCGTCAAGGTTCTATTAGAGCAACACAATGGCGTGGTGGTGGAATCGTTGGTGGAGTTACTCCAAGAGATTACACATTCGATATGAATAAGAAAGAAAGAGCTCTTGCTCTTAAGAGTGCACTAACTCACAAATTCCAAGATAAAGAATTAGTAGTAGTTGATTCAATCGTATTAGATACATTAAAAACTAAAGCTGTTAAAGACATAATGGCAACATTAAACTTAACTGGTAAAGTTTTATTTGTAACTGGCGAAGATAATGAAAATTTATATATGGCAAGCAGAAATTTAGGTTATGCATATAACATAAATGCTAATGAAATTAACTGCTATGACCTAGTAAATGCTGACATCGTTGTACTAGATGAAAAAGCAATAGAAGTAATTGAAGGGGGACTTAAATAATGAAAGATTATACTGATATTATAATAGCACCTGTAATTACAGAAAAAGCTGCAATTCAAGCAGAAAACAATGTATACACTTTCAAAGTTGCATCAGAAGCAAATAAGATAGAAATCAAAAAAGCTATCGAAGAAGCATTTGGCGTAAAAGTTGTTAAAGTAAATACAGCTAATACAAAATCAAAAGCAAAAAGAGTTGGAAGATATACAGGAAAAACTAAGACATACAAAAAAGCGTACATCACATTAGCTGATGGCGAAAAAATAGAATTATAGTAAAGGAGAGAAGAAATTATGGCAATTAAATCATATAAAGCTACAACAAATGGTCGTCGTGGAATGACTACACTAGCTAATAGCGAAATAACTACTTCAACTCCTGAAAAAACTTTAGTTGTTTCAAAAACTAAAACAGGTGGAAGAAATAACCAAGGAAAAATGACAGTTCGCCACATTGGTGGAGGAGCAAAACAAAAATACAGAGTTATCGATTTTAAAAGAGATAAAGTTGGAGTTACTGCTAGAGTAGCAACTATTGAATACGATCCAAATCGTAATGCAAATATCGCATTATTAAACTATAGAGATGGTGAAAAAAGATATATCATCGCTCCAAAAGATTTAACAGTTGGTGCTATTGTTGAAAATGGGCCTGAAGCAGATATCAAAGTTGGTAACGCATTACCGCTTGCAAATATCCCAGTAGGTACAACAATACATTGTATAGAGCTACAACCTGGTAAAGGGGCAGCACTATGTCGTGCAGCTGGAACAAGCGCTCAAATATTAGGTCGTGAAGATAAATATGTATTAATCAGACTACAATCTGGTGAAACAAGAAAAGTTCTAGGAACTTGTATGGCAACAATTGGAGTAGTTGGAAATGAAGACTACGAACTAGTAAACTGGGGAAAAGCAGGTCGTACTCGTCACTTAGGTATAAGACCAACAAACCGTGGTTCTGTAATGAACCCTAACGACCACCCACATGGTGGTGGAGAAGGACGTACTCCAGTAGGACGTAAAGCACCAATGACTCCATGGGGCAAAAAAGCTATGGGTGTTAAGACTCGTAGTAGCAAGAAAAAATCTAGCAAGCTAATTGTTAGTCGTAAGAAAAAATAGGAGGAAATAAAAAATGGCAAGAAGTTTAAAAAAAGGACCATATGTATTCGAAAGATTATTAAAAAAGGTTCAAGAATTAAATAAAAACAATAAAAAAGAAGTTGTAAAAACTTGGTCTCGTCGTTCAACTATTTATCCTGATTTCGTGGGACATACAATAGCTGTTCATAATGGAAAAGAATTTATCCCAGTATATATTACTGAAGATATGGTTGGACACAAATTAGGAGAGTTTGCACTAACTCGTAAATTTGGCGGACATGCTGGACAAAAGTAGGAAGGGAGTATAAGTAATGGAAACATATGCAATACATAAAGGTGCTATGATCGCTCCTCGTAAAGCAAGAATGACTCTTGATTTAGTAAGAGGAAAAGATGTTCAAACTGCACAAGGTATTTTAGAAAATACTAATACAAAAGCTAGCAGATTAATCCTTAAAGTTTTAAATTCTGCTGTTGCAAACGCTGTTAATAACTTCGGCGCTAATGAATCTGAACTTGTTATCTCTGAATGCTATATCAATCCAGGACAAGTGCTAAAAAGAATTAAATTTGGTTCAAGAACAAAAGTTGATAGAAGAGATAAAAGAACAAGTCATATTACTGTAAAAGTATCTGATAATAAGGAGGCAAAATAGTATGGGACAAAAAGTTAATCCAATAGGCCTAAGAGTTGGCGTTAATAAAGATTGGGAAGCTAATTGGTTTGCTGAGAAAAAAGATTTTGGTACACTTTTAAATAAAGATGACAAAATTCGTAAATACTTAGCAAAGAAAATGAAAGATGCTGCAGTTGCTTCTGTAGTAATCGAAAGAACTGCTAAAAGAACAGATGTAAAAATCTATACTGCTAAACCTGGTGTTATTATCGGACATGGCGGAGAAGATATTGAAAAATTAAGAAAAGAATTAAAGAAATTAGTAGATGAAGAAATTTATGTATCAATCATCGAAGTTAAAAATCCTGACTTAAATGCTAAGCTAGTTGCTGAGCAAATCGCTCAACAAATTGAAGCTAGAGCACCATTCAGAAGCGCTCAAAAAAGAGCTATAAGAAACACAATGAAAGCTGGAGCTAAAGGTATTAAAACTGCAGTTTCAGGAAGACTTGGTGGAGCTGAAATGGCACGTACTGAAGGATATACAGAAGGTACTGTTCCTCTACATACAATCAGAGCTGATATAGACTATGCAATCGCTGAAGCAAACACAACTTATGGTAAGTTAGGTGTTAAAGTATGGATTTACAGAGGTGAAATTCTTCCTACTAAGAAAGTAACGAAGGGAGAGAATAAAGATGTTAATGCCAAAAAGAACTAAGTATCGTAAACAACATCGTTTATCATACGAAGGAAAAGCAAAAGGTAATACTGAATTATCATTCGGTGAATACGGATTAATGGCTACTGAAGGTACATACATTACTGCTCAACAAATTGAAGCAGCACGTATCGCTATGACTCGTTTTATGAAACGTGGCGGACAAGTATGGATTAACATCTTCCCACATTTACCATTAACTAAGAAACCTCTTGGTGTTCGTCAAGGTAAAGGTAAAGGTAGCGTAGAACAATGGGTAGCTGTTGTTAAAAAAGGAAAAATTATGTTTGAAGTTGGTGGAGTTTCTGAAGAAATCGCAAGAGAAGCTTTAAGACTTGCATCACACAAACTTCCAATAACTTGCAAAATAGTTAAAAAAGAAGAAGTTAAAGGCGGTGAATCTAATGAAGGTTAATGAAGTAGTAAAAGAACTAAGAGCTTTATCTAATGAAGAATTAGAAGCAAAAATTAAAGAATCAAAAAAAGAATTATTCGATCTTAGACTAAAACAATCAACTGGTTCATTAGAAAAACCATCTAAGATTCGTGAACTAAGAAAAAATGTTGCTAGAATGCAAACAATCTTAAAAGAAAGAGAAAATGGAGGCGAACAATAATGGCAGAAACTAAAAAGACAACACTTGTTGGTAAAGTTGTTAGTGCAAAAAACGATAAAACTATAACTGTTTTAGTTGAAACATATAAAAAGCATCCACTTTACGGAAAAAGAGTTAAATATTCAAAAAAATATACAGCTCATGATGAATTTAATAAAGCTAAAGAAGGAGATACAGTAAGAATTAGTAGTACAAGACCATTATCAAAAACAAAGAGATATGAACTTGTTGAAGTACTAATCGAAGCTGTAGTTCTATAGGGGGTATCATTATGGTAATGCAAGAATCTAGACTTAAAGTTGCTGACAACTCTGGAGCTCGTGAATTACTAGTAATCAGAGTAGTTGGTGGAAGCAAAGTAAAAACTGGTAATATCGGTGATATCGTTGTTGGAACAGTAAAAAAAGCTATCCCAAATAGTAATGTTCCAAAAGGAAAAGTTGTTAAAGCTGTAATTGTTAGAACAGTTCAAGGCGTTAGAAGAGCTGATGGTTCATACATCAAGTTCGATGACAATGCATGTGTATTAATTAGAGAAGATAAGAGCCCAATAGGAACTAGAGTTTTAGGACCTGTTGCTCGTGAGCTACGTGAAAAAGATTTCATGAAAATCGTTTCACTTGCACCTGAAGTATTATAGGAGGACTAAATATGAAAGTTAAAGTTGGAGATCAAGTAACTATTATTGCTGGAAAAGACAAAGGTAATAGTGGAAGAATTATCAAAACTCTAAAAAAAGACAACAAAGTTGTTGTAGAGGGAATAAATATAATTAAGAAACATGTAAAACCAAATAGAATGAATGAAGTAGGATCAATTGTTGAAGTTGAAGCACCAATTCATGTATCTAATGTAAAATTAGCTGAAGTAAAAGAAGCTAAAAAAGAACCAAAAAAAGCTAAAACAACAAAAAAAGAAACAAAGAAAGAAACAAAGAAAGAAAGCTAGTTAGTGGGTGAAGATATGAGTACATTTAAAAAACTATATAATGAACAAATAACTGACTCTCTAATGAAAAAATTTAACTATTCTTCAAAGATGGAAGTTCCAAAACTAGAAAAAATAGTTATTAATATGGGAGTTGGAGAAGCTGCAACAGATTCAAAATATATTGAAGCAGCAGTAAAAGACCTAGAATTAATTGCTGGTCAAAAACCTGTAGTAACAAAAGCTCGTAAATCAATAGCTGGCTTTAAAATAAGAGAAGGCCAAACGATTGGAGCAAAAGTTACTCTACGTGGCGAAAATATGTATAATTTCATGGAAAAACTAATAAAAATAGCACTACCTCGTGTTAGAGATTTTAGAGGAGTTTCAAAAACTGCATTTGATGGTAAAGGAAACTATACTCTAGGTGTTAAAGAACAAATAATTTTTCCTGAAATCGAATATGATCAAATTCTTAAATTAAGAGGAATGGATATAGTATTCGTTACAACAGCAAAAACAAATGAAGAAGCATACGAACTATTAAGTGGTTTCGGAATGCCATTTAGAAAGTAGAAAGAGGAGGAAATATTTATGGCAAAGACAAGTTTAAAAGTTAAACAACAAAGAGCTCCTAAATTCAAGTCAAGAGCTTATACTCGTTGCGAAAGATGTGGACGTCCTCACGGAGTTCTACGTAAATACAAATTATGTCGTATTTGCTTTAGAGAAATGGCAAATAATGGACAAATCCCTGGCGTTAAGAAGTCAAGTTGGTAGGAAGGAGGAATTTAGATTATGGTTGGAGATATTATAGCAGATATGCTTACAAGAATACGTAATGCAAATCAAATGAAATATGAAACTGTTGAAGTTTTAGGTTCAAAAATGACTTTAGGTATTGCTGAGATCTTAAAACGTGAAGGTTACATAGCTGATTTCAAATATGAAAAAAATACTAAAGGTGATAAATTAACTTTAACACTTAAATATGGAGAAAAGAAAGAAAGAGTAATCACTGGATTAAAGAGAATCTCAAAATCAGGATTACGTGTCTATGCCAAGACTGATGAAATTCCTCGTGTTCTTAATGGACTAGGAATTGCAATCATTTCAACTTCAAAAGGATTAATGACTGATAAAGAAGCTCGTGAAGCTGGTCTAGGAGGAGAAGTACTTGCCTATATTTGGTAAGGAAAAATAAGTTATGAGTAGAATAGGAAAAAGAGAATTAGTAGTTCCTGCTGGAGTTACTGTTACTGTTGACAAAAATACTGTAACTGTTAAAGGTCCTAAAGGTGAATTAAGCTACGAAAAACCAGCTTTAATCACTGTTGAAGAAGTTGAAGGCAAAATTATTACAAAAAGACCAAATGATGCTAAAACATCAAAACAATTACATGGTACTGTAAATGCATTGGTAAAAAATATGATTACTGGTGTTACAGAAGGATACCAAAAAGGATTAGAAGCTGTTGGAGTTGGATACAAATTCCAAGTTTCTGGAAATAAATTAACTATTAATGCTGGTTATTCTCATCCAGTAGTAATAGAAGTTCCTGCTGGACTAAAAGCAGAACAAATTAATAATACTGAAATTACTATTTCAGGTATCGATAAGCAAAAGGTTACTGAATTTGCGGCTAATATTCGTGCAGTAAGAGAACCAGAACCATACAAAGGTAAAGGTATTCGTTACAAAGGTGAATATGTTCGTCGTAAAGAAGGTAAGAAAGCAGCTAAATAAGGGTAAGGAGTCGAGATATTATGATAGTTAAAGAATCAAAAAATGATTTACGTAAGAAAAGACATGCTCGTATTCGTAATAAAGTAAACGGAACTGCAGAATGTCCAAGATTAAACGTATTTAGATCAAATACACAAATATTTGCTCAAATTATCGATGATGTTAAGGGCGTTACTCTTGCTAGCTCTTCATCTGTCGAATTAAAAATTAAAAACGGAGGCAATGTTGAAGGTGCTAAACTAGTAGGTAAAGACATTGCTGAAAAAGCTAAAAAATTAAAAATTAATAAAGTAGTTTTCGATAGAGGTGGATACCTTTACCACGGACGTGTTCAAGCTTTAGCTGAAGCAGCACGTGAAAATGGACTAGAATTCTAAGAGGGAGGTACAAATTATGCCAAAAACAAAAATGGACTCTAAGAAAAACTTGCTTGAAGAAAAAGTAGTTTCTATCGGCCGTGTAACAAAAGTTACAAAAGGTGGTCGTCATTTTAGATTTTCTGCTACAGTAGTAGTTGGAAATAGAAAAGGATTAGTTGGAATTGGTACAGGAAAAGCTAACGAAGTTCCAGAAGCTATTAAAAAAGCTATTCAAGCAGCTAATAAAAACGTAACAAAAGTTGCATTAATTGATAATAGAACAATCCCACATGAAGCTATAGGAAAAGTTGGACGTGCACAAGTTCTTGTTAAACCTGCTAAAGAAGGTACAGGAATCATCGCTGGTGGATCTGCCAGAGTTGTTCTTGAACTTGCTGGTGTTCATGATATAGTTTCTAAATCACTTGGTTCAAATACAAAAATAAATGTAGCAAAAGCTACTTTAGAAGCTCTTAAAATGCAAAAGACACCTGAACATGTTGCAGCATTAAGAGGAAAGAAAGTAGAGGAGCTATAATATGAAATTACATGAATTAAACGCTTCTCCAGAAGCAAAAACTAGAAAAAGAGTTGGCCGTGGAGCTGGTAGTGGTTTAGGAAAAACTGCTGGCCGTGGAGAAAATGGTCAAAAATCTCGTTCAGGAGTAAGTATTCCAGCTTGGTTCCAAGGTGGACAAACTCCTCTATATAGAAGAGTTCCTAAACGTGGATTTAGTAATGCAAAATTCAAAACTGAATATGCAACAATTAACTTAAGTGATTTAAATAAATATTTTAATGATGGAGACGTAGTTACTCCTGAATTACTAAAAGAAAAGGGAATTATCAAAAAACAACTTTGTGGTGTTAAAGTCTTAGGCAATGGTGAACTAGAAAAGAAATTAACTATTAGAGCTAATAGATTCTCAAGTTCAGCCGTTACAAAAATTGAAAGTGCTGGCGGAAAAGCTGAGGTGATCTAGATGTTTTCTAATCTAAAACAGCTATTTAACCGTTCAAATAAAGATTTAAGAAAAAGAATTTATTTTACATTATTTTGTTTAGCAATATTTTGCTTTGGAAGTAATATAACAGTTCCGTGGGCTGGAACAATATATGAAGAATTAGGTTTCCTTGAAATCTTTAACCTAATGGCAGGTGGAGGATTAAAACATTTCTCTATCTTCGCCTTAGGTGTATCACCATATATTACAGCTCAAATCATTACTCAATTACTCCAAATGGATATAGTTCCTTATTTTAAAGAACTAAAAGAACAAGGATATACAGGTAAGCAAAAAATAAATAAGATAACTAGATATTTAGGTATACTATTTGCCTTTATTCAAGGTTTTATATTTACTATTGTTTACTCAGGTACAAAAGACGTATTTACAATCCTAAAAACAACAGTAGTATTAACTGCTGGAACAAGTTTACTATTATGGATAGGTGATCAAATTACTAAACATGGTATTGGTAATGGAATGTCACTATTAATTATGGCTGGTATTCTTCAATCATTACCATCAGTATTCGTAACTGCTTTCAAAGAATTGGTGTTAGCAGAAACATTCAATACTATAATAGGTTCACTATTATTTGGAGCATTTGTAATCATTTACTTACTAATAATAGTAGGTATGGTATGGATTCAATTAGCCGAAAGGCGAATACCAATTCAATATGCTAACAGAACAAATAGTGCATATGGAGGACACCAAAACTTCCTTCCTATAAAAATAAATTCTGCTGGAGTTATCCCAGTTATCTTTGCATCGACATTAATTACAATCCCAGTAACTATTGTTAATTTAATAAAAAATGATACTGCAATAAATTTTGTGGAAAATTATATTGAATATACATCATTTACGGGATTCATATTATATATGTTACTTATCTTGTTCTTTGGATATTTCTATACATTCTTACAAATGAATCCAGAAGAAATGTCAAAGAATTTAAGTAAAAGTGGTGCATACATTCCAGGTGTTAGACCAGGAAATGATACAATTGAATATGTTAGTAATGTTTTAAGTAAGCTAACAATCGTAGGTTCCTTATTTCTAATGATAATTGCTGGACTACCTATACTTTTCTCTAATTTTTCTGGGCTATCAAGTACAGTAACAATTGGAGGAACTGGATTACTTATCGTTGTTGGTGTTGCAATAGAAACATACAAGCAACTAGAGAGTAGCTTAATTAGTCGTAGTCACAGAAAGGCAATTAAAAGATAATGAAGAATATTATATTTTTAGCAGTGCAAGGCGCTGGAAAAGGAACATTTGCTAAGAAATTACAAGAAAAATATGGATATGCTCATATATCTACAGGAGATATTCTTAGAGAAAGAGCAGCCGTAGGCGATGAACTTGGCAAACAAATAAAAGATTTAATAGACAATGGTATATTTGTTTCAAACGATATAATATACGAAGCTATTGAATATAAAATAAATCAACCAGAATGCGAAAATGGTTATATCCTTGATGGCTTTCCAAGAAATTTGGAACAAGCTAAAGGATATGATACAATATTAGAGAAGCTTAACAAAGATTTAGGAGTAGTTATAAATTTAACAATACCTGAAGAACTGTTAAAGCAAAGAATTATTGGTCGTCGCATTTGCAAAGAATGCGGAGCTATATATAATGTATATAACGAAGAATTCAAGCCAAAGCAAGACGGAATATGTGATAAGTGTGGTGGAGAGTTATATCAAAGAGCTGATGATAACGAAGAATCAATGAATACTAGAGTTAAAACATATTTTGAAGTAACTGAACCAATAATTGATTATTATAAACAAAAAGGCGTACTAAAAGTTGTTGATTCAAGTAAAGATACTGAGGAGACTTTTAGTGAAATAGAAAAAATTCTTAAGGGTGAAGATGTGAATAACTAACAAGTTATTCACATCTACAAACTCTAAAAGTTATGGAGAGATAAAGAAGCATGGCTAAAGAAGAAAAAATAGAAGTTGAAGGCAAAGTAGTAGAAATACTAAAAGGTGGAACACCAATCGTAGAATTGCCTAATGGACATACTGTAGAAGCCTACGTTTCTGGTAAAATGCGAGTTAATATGATTCGTATCTTACCAGGTGATACAGTTACAATAGAATTATCGCCTTATGACTTAACACGTGGGCGTATAACATGGAATAAAAAATAATGGAGGTACAAATATTATGAAAGTAAGACCATCAGTAAAGAAAATTTGCGCAAAATGCAAAATAATTAGAAGAAAAGGAAAAATAATGGTTATTTGTGAAAATCCAAAACACAAACAAAAACAAGGCTAATTAGGAGGTAAAATATGGCACGTATTAAAAATATTGAATTACCAGGAGAAAAACATACTTGTATAGGTTTAACTGCTATTTACGGAATTGGTAGAAGTTTAGCTAACCAAATCTGTGATGCTGCTGGTGTTGAAAGAAGTAAAAAAATAAAAGATTTAACAGATGATGAAGTAAGTAAATTACGTTCTGAAGTTGAAAAACAACTAGTAGAAGGTGACCTTCGTCGTGAAGTTCAAATGAACATCAAAAATAAAATGGAAATCAATAGCTACCAAGGTACTAGACATAAAAAAGGTCTTCCTGTACATGGTCAAAGAACTTCAAGAAATGCTCGTACAAGAAAAGGTAAAGGTAAAGTAGTTGCTAATAAGAAAAAGGCTACTAAATAATAAATAGGAGGTAGAAGATTATGGCTTATAATAGAAGAAAAAGAAAAGTTAAAAAGAATATACCTGAAGCACAAGCTCATATTCATTCAACTTATAACAATACAGTAGTTACTATAACTGATAAAGATGGTAACGCAATAAGTTGGGCTTCTGCAGGTACAATCGGTTATAAAGGATCAAAAAAGAAAACTCCATTTGCTGCTGGTATGAGTGCTGAAGCTGCTGCAAAAGCTGCAATGGATAACGGAGTTAAAAAAGTAGAAGTATTTGTTAAAGGTTTAGGTGCAGGACGTGAAAACGCTATTCGTTCATTACAAACTGCAGGATTAGAAATTACATCTATCAATGACGTTACTCCAGTTCCACACAACGGATGCCGTCCACCAAAACGTCCAAGAAATTAATTGAAAGAGGGGACTTAAGGATATGTTAAGATTTGAAAAACCAGAATACAAAATTACAGAATACATAGAGAGCAATCACTATGGAAAATTTGAGCTAGAACCACTTGAAAGAGGTTTTGGTACAACAATTGGTAATGCTTTAAGAAGAGTTATGCTATCATCATTACCAGGAAGTGCAATTACTTCTGTAAAAATTGAAGGTGTAATGCATGAATTCCAAAAAATCGATGGTGTTGTTGAAGACGTAACAGCTATCGTATTAGCTTTAAAAAGCATAGTAATTAAAAATCATTCTGAAGAAGACAAAGTTATAAGACTTTATGCTGATAAAGAAGGAGCTATAACTGCTGGAGATATCGAAAGAGATGCTGATATCGAAATTATTAATCCTGAACTAGTTATTGCAAACCTTGTAAAAGGTGGAAAACTAGAAATGGAAATGACAGTAAGTAATGGTAGAGGTTATGTTGATTCTAAAACTAACCAAAAACTATTAGGAGAAAATAAGGTTGGAGTTATCGCAATTGACTCTTTGTATTCTCCAATTGAAAGAGTTAGCTACGAAGTTGAAAGCGCTCGTGTTGGTCAAAACGAAAACTTTGATAAACTAATAATGAATGTTTATACAAATGGATCAATGACTCCAGAAGAAGCAATGGCACTTTCAGCAAAAATACTAATTGAACATTTCAACATAGTAACTGACTTAAACTCAATAAGTGATGTTTCAGGATTAATGGCTGAAAAGAAAGTTGATACAATTACAAAAACTCTAGAAACACCTATCGAAGAAATCGAATTCTCAGTTCGTGCATACAACTGTTTAAAGAGAGCTGGAATTAACACAGTTCAAGACTTAATTTCTAAAAAAGAAGTAGAAGTTACTAAGATACGTAATCTAGGTAAAAAATCTTTAAAAGAAGTTATAGATAAAGTTAAAGAAATGGGACTTAAGTTCCGCGACTAATAAATAAAACAAGGAGGTAAATTCTAATGGCAAAATATAGAAGATTAAATAGAGAAAAAAGTATTCGTAGAAGTATTTTAGCTAGCTTAACAAAAGATGTTATCTTAAATGAATCAGTTGTTACAACTGAAGCTAGAGCTAAAGAAGTAAGAAAATTTGTTGACAAAATGATAACTTACGGAAAAAAAGGTACATTAGTATCTAGAAGAAAAGCTCTTGCATTCCTAAATAATGATAATCAAGTAGTTAGCAAGGTATTTGACGACTTAGCAAAACGTTATGAAACTAGAAATGGTGGATATACTAGAATCATAAAATTAAAAGAAAGAGTTGGCGATGACGCTTTAACTGTAAAATTAGAACTAGTTTAATAGTTCTTTTTTTTATTTTAATTTATCAATTTCATCTTGCATAATTTTAATAACATTTTTCAATCTTTCAATTTCCATATCAGTAGGAGAATTCACCCATGATTTATTATTCATATAAGGATTACCAGTAGCTTTGCAATTCTGACTATTAATATTAATAGTATTGCCACCAATTCTAGATTCAATCATAGCTTGCCATTGCGAATTATTAAAAAGAGTTTGGCCTATTGTAATAAACCAATTACCAATAGCACTTTGTTCTGCTGCTGAAAAATTATCAATTAACGCAAAACCAATAATTACAGCACTAATTGTAGCAATCTTAGGATCTATATTAGGTGGAAAATCTTTCATAAATCATCTCACTTATCTTAAATATATGTATTAAAAAGTAAATTAAACATATAAAATAGTTATATTGAAAATAGGTACGCTTTGTGTTATTATTAAAGTAGACTAGGATAAAAGGGTGTGTAATTATGGACGATAAATTAAAAATTTTTTGGAATTTAGAAGTATTGGTAAAAATGTGTCGTTCTAAGAGTGATGGTCCATCATTGCGCATTGAAGAAGTAGAACTAAATGAAAAAATAAAATCATATAAACAAGAAATAGAAGAAATTGCAGTTCAAACAGAAGAAGAAATATACGATACAAGTGCTGAAATGGCTGACCGAAATATTGAAATCATTACCAAAAAACAATTACAAACATTAAAGTCAAACTTAAAAGACAAAAATAAAAAACTTAATGAATTAAAAAATGAGGAAGAAAGCTTATATAAAAACAATACTCTACTAAAAGATACAAAAAATAGTCAAGAAAAATATATTATTAGTATGCAAGAAAGAGTATCAGAAGCAAATAATTATGAAGTAATCGATCGATATAATGCTTTAATAGCAGAAACTACAGAAAAAGCAGCTAAAATCAGTGATGAACTAGAAGAACAGACAAATCAATATAATTCTATTCAAGAAGAAATAATTAACTTAACAGAAGAAATTAAAGAATTAGAAGAAAAAATCGAAAAAAAGAAAAAATTATTACTAGAAACACAAGCCAACTTAGAAAATAAAGATAATTACATCGATAAAAGTAAAAAAGAAAAAAATACGAAAAGAATTACAGAGCTAGAACAAAAAATTGATAAATTATCTAAAAGATTAGAAGAAATAAGAAAAGACCCTAAATATCTTGAATCAAAAATAAAAGATGCTATTAACAATAATGAAAATATCGAAACTGCTAAGGGATTCTTAATAGAATTAATAAACAATGTAATAAAACAACCATACATAAATGTTCCAGCTGATAATGCATTAGAAGAAGAACTATTAAAAGCTACCCAAGCGAGAGATTCATTTGCCAACGAAATAGATCAAAAAAGCTACAATATTTTAGAAGCTGACACACCAGAAAAACTTCGAGTAGAGTTCTTAAATGAAAGAATTGCAAGATGGCAAGAAGAACTAAAACAAATTAAAGAAAAAGTTGAAAAAGTAGATAAAGATCAAGAATATAGTTATGAAAGAAAAACTCAACAACTCTATAATATGATTAATACAATGAAAATAGATTTAAAAGAATTTCAAAAAGCATATGATGAAACGCCAGATACAAGTATCAGCTACAAAGCTAGTTTAAAAGCCCAATTAGATGAAAAAAAGGAAGATATCATCGAAGCCGAAAAAATAGCTACATCTTTCCGTAAAGATGAATCAGATGATATTGCACAAGCAACTAAATCTATGAAATATGACTACGAGCAAATAGTTCAAAATATAAAGGATGCTGAGACAGAAATATCTGATATAAAAAACAGATTGACTACTAAAAAAACTGGATTAATTGATATTACTTCAAAAAATAAAGACAAAGAGACTTTAAAAGAATTGGCTCAAATAGTAATAGATATAAAACACCGTCGTCAATTTCCAGAAACTCCAATCGAAATAATAGAAAGATTAGAAGAAATGTTAGGTATTCAATTAAAAAATCAAATAGATAATACTATAATAGAAAATAATTCCAATATAGTAGCTAAAAACTACGATGAATATACTAATCTAGAACCTGAAATGCCTGTTGAAGTAAAAGTTGATACAGACTTGTCGATATCTGAGCCATTGCCAAAAAGGGGAATAAAGGTAATAAACGAAGCAACAATATCAACACCAATAGAAAACATAGAAAAAAATCTAGAAAATTCCAAACTTGATGAAATACAAAATCCATTTGGATTAGAAAATGAAATAAATGAAGAATTTTCAACAACTATAAAAGAGTCTGAAGAAAATGCAGAAAAAATAGTTGAAGAAGACAAAGTGCAAGAAGATAATATAGAGCAAAAAATAGTGGATGAACCTTCGAATATTAACCAAGAAATTGAAGAAAAAATCGAAGCAATTGAAGAAAACGAAGAAGAAAACACAGAAGAACAATCTATTGAAAAAATAGAAAATATAAATAAATCACTAGAAGAAATAGAAGATGCAAAAATTGAAGAAGAAATCGATAACATAATAGATAGTTCTAGAAAAACAAATAACATCCAAGAAAACGAAGAAATTCCTTTAGATATAGGAGCACTTATAGATCCAATAATAGAGGAGCAAAATTTAAACAATAATGATTTATCAATAAATAATATGTTTAATAACACAAAATCAAATAATAGTGATACTATAGTAACAAATGAAGATTTAACTAACGAGTTAAATAAATTCATAAATGAATTAGGACAAGAAGAAGCTTAATCAAGGAGATGATAAAATGAGTCTAAGAACAAACACAATAATAAGTTTAGAAAACAACGAAAAATATGTAGTATTAAATGAAACTATGTATGGAGGGGTAAAATACTTCTTAGTAATGGGAGTAGACGAAAACAAAGATATCATTCCAACAAACGTAGCTATAGTTGAAGAAATAATTGATGGACAAGACACATACGTAGATAGAGTAAAAGATCCAGAATTAATTATTATATTAACTAGAATACTAAAATCACAAATATAGCAGAGGAATCTGCTTTTTTGTTTCATTGACTTTTAAACAAAATTATAGTAGTATAACTCATTGAAAAGGAGAATACCTATGACACTAACTACTATAATACTGCAAATATTATTAACAATACCATTAACAATCATATTAAATATCTTTCAAAAAGAGGATAATAGAAGAATAAACCAATTACTAATTCCAACTATTTATACAATAATAATATCAGCACTCATACCATCTATTAAAGAAAATATCTTTTTAATAGTAGTCTTTGAAATATTCATAAGAAACTTCTACATAACAAATATTGTTAACAATAATAATGAAATAAGTAATATTACATATATAATTGAAAGTGTTATAAGCATAGCTCTAAGCTTATTTACTTATAATTACTTTATTTCTCAAGTAGATACAGTTATACCAAATCCAGAAGATATAAAAGCATTTATTTGGTTTCTCATAATATTATATCTAGTATATCTGTATTCAGTTAAAACAAGAAATAAAGAAAAAACAGAAAAAACAAAATTAAAAACTCTAAAAAAAGAAAAAATTATAATGCAATATGCAAAATTTAAAAACAGATACTATTCAATAATAAATAATAAAAGTGAACTAATTAATAATCTTGTATATTCTCAAATGATTTATGAAGATTATAAAACACCTAAAATATATCGAAATATCAACGCATATATCGGAGCTATAACTAAGAAAGAAACTAAATATGGGATAATGCAAATACCATCATATACAAGACTATCAGATGAAGAAAGCATTAAAATAGTACTAAATAACTATGAAAATCAACTGAAGAATTCTAAATTAAAGGAAGAAGAAAAACTAAAGATACTATTATCTAATTATAAAGAAGAAGAACAAAAAGAAATAATTAATATTTATAGTGACATAAAAGAATTTAGTAGCAAATAACTAAACTTTAGTTATTTGTTATTTAAGTTGCAAAATAGAATGTTTTATTTGCATAAATAAAACAATTGTGTTAAAATACAAAGCAGAAAAACGTTGAAGACGAACCAAGTAATTATATTAAGTTCTTCATTTAGAGATTAAGTGTCAGCGGCTGAAAGCACTTATAGATAAATAATATAATGAAATTCATCGTTGGAGTTAGAACCGCATATAGAAGCGTTATATCTATAATAAAGAGCTAGATTTCTAGAATTAGGGTGGTACCGCGGAATATAATTTCGTCCCTTGGTTTTAGATTTTTTTTATTGGAGGTAAAATTTATGAAAGAAAAAGTAGAAAATTTAAAACTTGAAGTTGCAAAAAAATTAGAAAAAACAACTACTCTTAAAGAAGTAAACGACATAAAAGTTGAATATCTAGGAAAAAAAGGACCAGTTCAAGAACTAACTGCCCACATGAAAGAACTAAATAGTGAAGAAAAAAAAGAATTTGGTATGCTACTAAACAATCTTAAACAAGAACTAACATCTAGTATAGAAACAAAAATAAAATACTACGAAGAAGAAGCATTAAAAGAAAAACTAAGTTCAGAAAAAATCGATGTAACACTACCAGCAACCAAAATTCCAGTAGGAGCTCCAAACATCCTAGAAAAAATAATTGAAGAAGTAGAAGAAGTATTCATGTCAATGGGATACGATGTAGTAGATGGTCCAGAAATAGAAGAAGATAAATATAACTTCGAATTACTAAATATACCAAAAGGACATCCGGCAAGAGATGCTCAAGATACTTTTTATATCGAAGACGAAACAATCCTTTTACGAAGTCAAACATCTCCTGTTCAAGCTAGAACAATGATTGCTGCAGGCGGTAACAAACCAATTAGAATGATATGTCCAGGGAAAACATACCGTCGTGATGCAGACGATGCCACACATTCACATCAATTCATGCAAATAGAAGGATTATTAGTTGATAAAAATATTCGTTTATCAGATTTAAAAGGAACATTTGATGTTATAGCTAAAAAACTATTTGGTGAAGATTGCATAACAAGATTTAGACCTAGTTATTATCAATTTACTGAACCATCAGTAGAAACAGACATATCTTGCTTCGTATGTAAAGGAAAAGGTTGCCAACTATGTAAAAATACTGGATGGATAACTGTTAGTGGAGCGGGAATGGTTCATCCAAACGTATTAAAAAATTGTGGATATGATCCAAAAGAATGGTCTGGATTCGCTTTTGGATTCGGAGCAGAAAGACTAGCAATGTTAAAATACGGAATAAATGATATTAGAACATTCTATCAAACAGATTTAAGAGAGTCCGTAACCTTCGATAGAAAGGATGTGTAATAATGATAAGTTTAAATTGGGTAAAAGATTATATTGATTTAGAAAAAGAAGATTTACATGAACTTGCAGTTAAAATAACTAAAGCAGGAGTTAATGTAGAAAAAGTAGTAGATAGTCGTATTGAAAATCTAGTAATAGGAGAAATTATAGAATGCACCAATCATCCAGATAGTGATCATTTACATATTTGCCAAGTTAATATAGGAAAAACAACAACTCAAATAGTTTGTGGTGCACCAAATGTTAAAGCTGGGATAAAAGTACTAGTAGCATTACCTGGTTGCATACTACCTGGTGATTTTGAAATAAAATCAGGAAAAATTCGTGGCCAAGAATCAAACGGTATGATATGTGCTTTATTCGAACTTGGTATCGAAGAAAAGACAGAAGAAACATATGCAAAAGGAATAGAGGTATTAGAAACCGATTTAGAGCCTGGTACAGACGCAAACATCCTTTTAGGTACAGATGATACTCTATATGAATTAGACGTCCATAAACATCGTAATAATGACTGCTATTACCACATTGGATTTGCTTATGAAATAGCATCAATTCTAAATAAAAAAGTATCACTACCAGAATCAGACTATAAAGAAATAAATGATGATGTAAATAAACATATAAAAGTAGAAGTAAAAACCGAAAAATGTCCTTACTATACAGCAAAAATGGTTAAAGGTGTAGAAATAAAAGAGTCACCAGAATTCATTAAAAAAAGGCTAATAGCCGCTGGAATGAGACCAATTAACAATGTAGTAGATATCTCAAACTATGTAATGCTAGAATATGGTCAACCATTACACTTTTTTGATAAAGATAAGCTAGGAGATAAAATACTAGTAAGACAAGCAAAAGAAGGAGAAACTATAATTACACTAGATGGTCAAAAAAGAGATTTAGTATCAAATGATATAGTTATAACAGATGGTAATAAACCAGTATGTATAGCAGGAGTAATGGGTGGAGAAAATACAGATGTTGACGAAACAACAAAAGATATTTTAATAGAAAGTGCAATTTTCGACTCAGTAAGTATTAGATATACCTCATCACGCCTAGATTTACGTAGTGAAGCATCAATTCGTTATGGTAAAGGTCTATCTTACGAATATACTGATGCTGCCTTAAAAAGAGCTTGCTATCTTCTAGAAAAATATGCAAATGCTCAAGTATTAAAGGGAACAGCAATTCATGATAAAATTGATAAAACAGAAAAAATAGTAACATTTAAAACTATTGAAGTATCTACTCTACTAGGACTAACTTTAACCGATAAAGATGTAGAAACAGAATTAGATAGATTAATGTTTCCATATAAATTAGAAAAAGATACATTCCATGTAACTATTCCTAGAAGAAGATTAGATATTGATCCAAATGTTAATGATATAGCAGAAGAAATAGGTCGACTATATGGTTATGAAAACTTAGAATCAACATTACCAAGAGTCCCAATAAGACGTGGAACTTATGTAGGAGATGTTGGTATAAGAAAACAAATATCTAAAAGATTAAGATTACTAGGTTTAAATGAAACAAAGACATACACATTAACTAGTCCAGAAATGGCTTCAAAATTCAAATATGAAAACAAAGAAGCAGTAGTCCTACCAAATCCAATGAGTATAGACAAATCAGTAGTAAGAACTTCCCTAATACCATCTCTAATTAATGTATATGAATATAATAAATCTCGCAATATAAAAGATATTCTACTATATGAAATTGCCAAAACATATGACAAAGAATATAACGAAGATACCAAAGTATCTATCCTTATGAAAGGAAACTATCTAATAAATGATTGTCTACATAACACTACAAAATGTGATTTCTACACTTTAAAAGGAATTATAGAAAATCTTCTAGATTATTTAGGATTCAAAAATAGATATACTTTCATAGCAAGCTCTTTACCAGAAATGCATCCTGGTATGACAGCTAAAATACTATTAGATAAAGAAGAAATAGGTATGTTAGGACGAGTTCATCCATCATATAAAAAAGATGAAATCTATGTGGCAGAAGTATCAATGACAAAACTATATAATAAAGAAATTAAACCTATAAAATTTAAAGAAGCATCAAAATACCCAGAAATAACTAAAGATTTAGCTTTTATAGTAGATAACAATATTGAAAGTGAAATAATTAAAAATCAAATTAAAAAATCTGGAGGAAGACTATTAGACACAGTACAAGTATTTGATGTATATGAAAATTTAGAAGAAAACAAAAAATCAATAGCATATAAACTAGTATTTAAAGATGCAACAAAAACTTTACTAGACAACGAGGTAATGGAAATATTCAATAGAATAATTAAAGAAGTAGAAGAAAAAACAGGAGCTAAATTAAGAGGTTAAAAAAAGTTATAAAAAAATAACTTTTTTTATTGCTTAAAAGAAACAAAATTGTTATATTAAATACAATAGAAAGGAGTAGAAAAATGGAAAATGAACAAAAAGAAGTAACCAAATCAAAAGGAACAAAAAATATAATAATATTCTTTATTGTAATGGTCTTATCGATGATTATCTTTGATATAGTAAATGGTCTACTATATCCAATCATATCAAGAATGTTTCTTTATGGAAAATATGGTTCATCAGCTATAGTAGAAGCGGTATGTGCTTTTATAATACTTATTGTATTGTTACTATTTAAAAATTCATATATATTTACTGAAAAGAAAACAGGATTTCTAAAATCACTACTAGTAGGTGGATATATAACTGTAATAGCAACAATTCTTTTAGGTATTTCTATAACTTCAATAAAAGGAACAATAAACATATTAGACCTAGGTTCTTTAATAATATTTTGCTTATTCATTGGTATATTTGAAGAATTCTTGTGTCGTGGTTGGATTCAAAATGAATTCCTAGAACGATTTGATAACACAAGAAAAGGTGTAATACTAAGTATTTTTTTATCATCTTTAATATTTGGTGGAATTCATATTAGTAACATTTGGATAGGAGGGCAAAGTGTAATAGAAACGATTGCTCAAATAGTCCAAGCTGTAGGATTAGGATTCTTACTAGGTTCAATCTACTATAGAACTAAAAATATATGGTCAGTAGTATTCTTACATGGATATTGGGATCTTTCAATATTTTTAGGCGAAATAAACGTTATTAAAGCTTGTACAGATGCAACTTCATCATTAGAAGGAAAAATATTTTCGTTAATAACATCATTACTTATAGCATTAGCAAGTACAATGGTAGGGTTATATGTTTTAAGAAAAAACAAAACTCAAGGGTATATTGAAGGAGAAAATCTTACTCCAGAAGAATTAACAAAATCTAAAAAACGTTCTAAATACTATATCTTAGCAGCCATTATTTTCTTCTTTGGAATTAATTTTGTTCCAACAGTAGAAAATGAACAAATTTGCTATGAATATGAAGAGAAAAATATTGCATATCAAGAAATAATAAGTCCAGTATATACAGAATATACAATAAAAAATTTGCATCTAAAAGTATCATTAAATGATGCATATGAACTTAGTATAACTAATCTAAAAACTAACCAAGAAGTAATATTAGAAGATATAATACAATTTATCATAGTAGAAGACAATGGTATATATAAAATGATGTTAATAGGACTAAATGAATATCAAACAGATACAAAAGTATATTATAGTGAATCATTAACAAAAGATTCATTCAGTGATGATGAATCATACCTTAATAATATAAAAGATTCATTTAAAGAACTAGATGATGCTCCAACAGCATCAGACCTAAGATATATTGTATCTACAGATAATAATAAATACTTAATATTAAATACAGATAATAATGAACTGCTAGTCCTAGATAATGGTAAATTATATATATTAGTACATCAAGAAAATGAAGAAGAAACAATAGAAGAACCTTTAGAAGATATTCAAGAAAATAATAATGAAGAAGAACCAACAATTGAAAATCCATCTAATGAAAATACTCAAGAAAATGAAAATCCAGAAGATATTTCAGTTGAAAATACAGAAAAAGAACAAGGAGTATAACTCCTTGTTTTTAATAAGATGATTTATCATAAAAAAAGACTTAAATTTTAAGTCTTTTTTATTATTTTTGTCCAGCTGTATAAGTTTCTTCAACAACTTTAGTTTTACCAGTAAATGTCCAACCATCTAACTGAGAACTCTTACTCCATTTATATTTATATGTAGTAGATTTCTTAGTAGTAGCTGTAGCATCAATAGTAACAACTGAATTCTTAGTACACTTAGTACCATTTAATGTATAACCAGTAGGACAAGTATAATTCTTAATGCCACCTTTTATTGTTAAAATACACTTAGTACCATTTAATACAGCATTTGCATTTTCACAATAATATACTTTTTCACCTTGAGTAGTCTTAGAACAAATAGTTTTTTCACCTTCACCAGATTTTGTATAACCAGTAGGGCAACTATATTCATAAACATCAGTAATTGTAGCAGTAATCTTATATTCACATTTCTTCAATGTTTCATTATAAGTATATCCAGTAGGACAACTATATGTAGTAGCTCCAGTAGTAGGAGTAGCATCTATAGTAACAATACACTTACTACCATTTAAAGTACCACCATTAGGACAAGTATATGATCCTGCTCCAGTATTAGCAGTAGCATCATATGTTTTAGTACAAGTAGTACCATTTCTAGTATAACCACTAGGACAAGTATAAGTAGTATTGGCAGTAGCATTAGCTGTTAATGTACATTTACCACCACTTTGAGTACCACCATTAGGACAAGTATAAGTAGTATTAGCAGTAGCATTATAACTTGAAGAAGTTACACACTTAGTACCACTTAAAGAACCACCATTAGGACATGTATATTTAGTAGTTTTACTTCTAGTATAATATGTATATTTATACCAAATACCAGAGTTTCCACAAGGACTACCACAAGCAGCACCAGTTATTTTACCAACATATACTAATTTTGAAGTATCACCAGTATAAGCTTGACCAGCAGAAGTATAATACTTAGTACCTTGACTCACCCAACTTCCATAAACTGTTGAAGCAGTAGCATTATAACTTGAAGAAGTTACACACTTAGTACCACTTAAAGAACCACCATTAGGACATGTATATGAAGTTTTAGAAGTAGCTGTATAAACTTTATAACAACTAGTACCATTCTTAGTATAACCACTAGGACAAGTATATTCAGTATTAGAAGTAGCAGTAGTAGTTAATACACACTTAGTACCATTTAAAGTACCACCATTAGGACAAGTATATGTTGTAGCTCCAGCTTTATATGTAGCATCATAACTCTTAGTACATTTAGTACCATTCTTAGTATAACCACTAGGACAAGTATAAGTAGTTTCACCTTTTACTTCAGTAGCATCAGTATATTTAATACAATAAGCTCCATTCAAGGTATATCCAGTAGGACAACTTATATCAGTATCAACTTTAGTCTTTATAGGATCAGCATATATTGTATATGATCCATTATAATTAAATTTTGCATCAGTAGTTTCTACAGTATCAGGATTATATACAGGAGTAGCATCTATAGTAGCACCAGTAGTTTTCTTAGTACATTTAGTACCATTCTTAGTATAACCATCAGGACAAGTATAAACAGTCTTTGTAGTAGTTACAGCTTTCTTATGTTGATAATATGTAACTTTTATTTTATACACATCATCTTTCGAACTACCTGTCATACTTTCCCAATCAGTATTATCTTGAACAGTATCACTATTATTAGTAGATCCAGTTCCATTATTATAACCATTATTTGATGAACCATCAGCAACTATATTACTACTATTATTTCCGTTATTAATAATTGTTTGACAAGTACCATTAGAACAAACAGTAGTACATCCGATAGTTTCTAATATATAATCTTTTTGATCTCCACAATTAAGTTCTACCTTCATTGTATATTCATTATCAGAAGTTTTCGTAATTTCAATACCACTACTAGATTCATCACAAGTTTTACCATCTTTATCAGTAAATCTTATAATCATTTTATTATCTACCATTTCTTTTAATGTCATAGATGTTTGATCACCAACAGATTTAGGTAACCTATCAACAGTATAATAATTTCTAGCAGCTTCTTTCATAGTTTTTATATTATTAGTATAAACTTGATCGTAAAACACATCTAAATCAGCTTTAGGAAATATCCATAATAGTAATAAGATAAATAGAATTAACATAATTATTTTTACTAATATATCTTTCCAGTTTATACCAACTCTATAAGTAATATTATTTTCATCGTACATAATTATTCCTCCAATCTATTATTATTTTTTCAATGTTTTATTGAATGTTTGGTTATAATAATCTAATCCTTTTGCATAGAAGTTAGCTAATGCAGCATTAATAGAATTAACTTGATTCATAGTTGAGAAATTTTCTCCTTCTTGATTTCCAATTAGGAAAATATATCCATCATCATCTAAAGCAATATCTTCTAAAGATATACTTTGATAACATGCAGCATTAAAATATTCAGTTGTTTCAAGATATTTATGATCTGCATAATTAACACTATCATCTAATGAAATATTTTCATCATGATAACCTATTAAATGTTCTGAATCTTCAACAGTCTCTCCATGAACCTCACCAGGAACATAAGTATATGTGTATTTATCACCAGAAGGATCATCTATACCATCGTATACTAGATTTCCAAGTTCATTCATTTTAGCTTCTTCAATTTTAGAGAATGCAGTTTGATACATAAATACATAATATTGTAAAATATTACCAGCATTGATTTTATCTTTACCACTAAAGTCATTCATCGTTACTGTATATTGCTCATTATTCCATGTGAATGTATATTCACCATTAACTCTTAATCTAGTTAAAGAATAAGTTAAGTCTAAATATATATCATCACATAATTTTTGATCAGTTGAATATATCATTTCTTGATACTTACTTTCAAACATCTTTAAATAATTATAAGCAGCAACTGAAACATCTCCATATAACATATTATCTACAATCATTATTTTAGGTGTTGTTTCTTGTAATCTTTGAAGATTTGGTAAATCAGTATTTTTTAAAGCGTTTAGTAATTCTTGCTCCTCAATACTATTCCAATCAATACCGTTTACATTAGCAAATGCAATAGTTAAATCACTATCCATAATACAGAAATTTAAATAATCATTAACCATTGAATAAGCTTCAGCTTCAACTTCTGGAACATAAGCTCCGCAAATAAATTGATTTACTTTAATAATCTCATCAACTGTATAAGGTAAACCAGTATTCATATTAATAACACCAGCTTTACTTAATTGATTAGCAACATTAGTAGCTCTTTGTTGAACTAAATTTGTATCAGAAATATCACCATAGTTCATTACCATTGGTTTTACTTCCACTACTTCTTCAGTCGGAGTAGCTGTTTCAGCAGGAATAGTTGTCTCAGTAGGAGCTTCAGTATTGTAATTTGGATTTTGTGTTTCCTCAACAACTGCTTCTACACCAACAACATTATTTAAGTCAGCTTTTTTATCTAAAGCATTATGTAAAAACCAACCTAAAGCAATAGAACCTCCAATAACTACCACACAACCAGCAGTAGCAAGAACTCTTCTAAAAGCATTTCCATTAGTACTTTTTGTTTTAGGCCTTGAAACTGCACCTGTTTCATAATCATCTTGGTCTAAAGAGTCGTCAATATCATCATAATCATCTTGACCTAAAAAGTCACCAAGCTCACGATACTCACCACCATCGGTATCTAAACCCATTTCTTCATCATCTACTGAACCAATTCCTCCATCAACCAATGGACTCATTTCCCTATCATCCGTCTCTATAACTCTTTCTTCGCTAGGAGTTATTTTACTTTTTCTTAATGAACTTAAAGTATTTTTAGCTTCAGTTAATTGCCCCAATAAATGAATATATTCTTGGTAACTTATTTCCTTTCTATCCAGTTTAGCTTGTAGTGCTCGATTTTTTTTAATATAAGCATCGAATACAACATCATCAAAATCATCTTGATTATAACCATTAGGTATTCCTAATATTTCATAACATTCTCTAGAATTCATTTCTAATTCCCCCTTTAGAAAAATTTCTTTTTACGAGTAGTTATACTACCATTATAAGCTTGAAATGTCAACTTTATCTATATATAAAGAGCAATTCTTAGTAATAGTAATTTTTCAACTCGTCTAAAGTATATCATATCTCTAACAATACATCAAAAAATGCCACATAAAATAAACTAATTACTTAATTATCCGTATTATTTCACTTAAATCATATGTATAAATTAGTAAAAACTCTAAAAATATGTTATAATTACTACATACATGGGGTAGACTTGGTTTCGACAGGGTATATCTGAGTATGACTGCAAGTGGTAGGAATACCTAAAATTCAAACTTAAAATTAAATGACGAAACTTCATATAGTTTCGCTCCTGTTTTTGCCTAATATAAGGTTTGGGAGCACTCTTAATTAGTTTTATCTGTAGATTAATATAAGGGTTCATACATACAGAGTATATTACTATAGTTTCTAAGATATAGTAATGAATATTACTTAGAATAGTTAAGATGGTAGGTACGTTATAGCCGGCCGCTTAATGAAATTAAAAATCTAACTAAACTTGTAGACGTTGTATTGCAGAGTATCTTGGACAGGAGTTCGATTCTCCTCTACTCCACCATTAGAATTTTACTTGAAATATTTTAATCAAGTTTTAAATAGAAATCACTTGTTTTGTAAAGTGTTTTTTTCATTTTGAAATATATAGTGAAACTAATAAAAGATATTTAAAAACAAGCAATCAATCAAGAAACAAAATAGTAGAAAATTAGAAAATAAATTAAAAATAATGATATAATACAACCGAATAGATATAAAAAAATAATTAGAAGGATAAAATGATGAAAAAAAGTATATGATTTCTTAGTAACAATTCCAAAAACAAAGTAGTAACTTACGGACAAAAAGTCGTATATTTAGAAAATAAGAAATTAGTAAAAGTTGTAGACAATATTCTTCATAATAATCCAGATAATAATAAATATCCATGTTATAAAGTTGTTTTAAATAAATACCAAATGACTAATAAGATGGACAATAAATAAATATTTTTTATGGAGGTTAAATATGAAAAAAGTATTATTAAATCCAGTTGGAATGTTTATAAGTGGATTAACACTAGGAATCATAGTAGATTACTTGATATATATACTCAAAACTTAGGAAATATATTTTCACAAATGGCAATATGGATACTATTTGGAGTATTAATCTCCATATATAGTCCTTCAAAAAAGAAAGCTATGTTAAATATTTTAACATTTTGTATAGGTATGCTTATAACATATTATTTTGTAGCCTTTAGTACAAATGGTATATATAGTAATATTTTTATAATAGGATGGACTATTTTCGCTCTTTGTTCACCAATAATGGCCTATTTTACTTGGATGACAAAATCAAAAGGCATATTACCTAAAATAATAAGCATTGGCATTATTACAGTATCATTTCTAACAAGTATCATTCTATTTGATAGATTAAGAATTTATGATTTTATAATAAATGGAATAATATTTTATTATTTATTTATAAATAAAATAGAAAGAATATGATATATATGAAATACAAGATAATAAATGCTCAAAATAAAGATATTAATTTTATAAAAAATGCCAAGTTATATAATATTTTTAATTATGCTCATCATTTGCCAGAAGATGAAAAACTAAAAATTAAAAGATATGTAGATAAACATATTCCTCAAGAAATAGAACAATATAAAATAATTCTTTGTAATAAAAAAAGAGTAGGATGTCTTCTTGTAATACAACACGAAGATGGAATTATGTTAGATGAAATATACTTAGAAGAAGAATATAGAAATAAAGGAATTGGGACAGATATAATAAGAAAAATTCTAAACAATAATATTGTTTATCTATGGGTTTATAAAGAAAATACAAGAGCTATTAAGCTATACAAACAACTAGGATTTATTATAAAACTAGAAACAGAAACTAGATACAATATGAAATATATAACTAATAATATGGACTCATCAAAATAAAAAATTCCAACATCTAATTATATCTTGTACTAAAAAATAAATAGACTGCATTATCTATTTATTTTTTATTTAACTCCAAATAGCATAAATGATGATATCTTTTTCAATCAACAGATCATTAACATTATTCTACTATCAAAAAAATTGATAGTAAAAAACACTAATGCCACTAACAATATAACTAATAATAATATAATTTTTTTTTACCTATAAATGGTATTATGAAATAATTGTATCATGTACGATTATAACCATAAAAATTAAAAAATATACTAAGAAAACCAAAGGAAAATCTAGTAGTAAATTAAAACTAAACCAAGAGTTTATCAAAGTAAACTAATTGTCGGTTGAGTTTATAAAACAATGGTATTAGAATTAAATTAACAAAGGAGATTTTATTATGACAAATAAAAGTATGGGGGATATGATTAGTACTCTAAGAAAAGAAAAAGGCATGACTCAAAGTGAGTTAGCAGAAAAAATGAAAGTTACAGATAAGGCAGTGTCAAAATGGGAAAGAAACCTATCATGTCCAGATATTAACTCTATTCCAAAGCTAGCGCAAATATTAGATATAACAATAGAAGAATTATTAAATGCCAAAACCAAGAAAAACCTTACCAAAACCGATGAAATTATAGATTTAGCACTAATTGGAATCGGCTTAGCAATGGGAATTTGTCTAATAGTTACTTCTATATTAAAAGAAATAGATATAAATAGTGCTATTCCTATTCAAGGAATAGGAATGTGCTGTTTAGCAATTTATTTATTAAAAAATAAAGACAATAAATAATATGATAATATTTAATACCAAATAAAAGAATCACTGACACAAAATCAGTGATTCTTTTATTCGTTTACAAGTTCTAAACTTTCAAAGAAATAATCTCCATCAATATTTTTAAAAGTATACTTATACGTATTATATAAATCCCAATTAGGAGTAGGATCATCAGCATCACGAATTAACCCTTTTTCCAAGACAACAGTTCTATCATAGTCTTTATAATAATTTGTCAAAAATCTATCATTATCATCTTCCATATAATCTTCACCAAAAGCTTGCTTTTCATAAACAAATAAGTAATCACCATTTTTTTCTGCTTTTATAATTTTTTTATCGGTATACTTTATAAATCCATATCCGCCATCGCATGAACCAATTAATTTTAATCCATTATCACTTAAAACTATTCCTATATTATTGATTTGATAATCAGCTATTGGATATGATACTTCTTCACTAGACGACTTAATAGTACTAATCGAAATATCTTTATTATATAATAAATCATCAAGAATACTATTTAATTCATCAATAGAAACAGCATCTTTCAATTGACTTTCTTCCCAAATACAATAAGCAATTTTATTATTATCAACATTACCCAATGCTGTTGATACCAAATCATAATCACTTATCGAAGAAATACTATATTTATTATTCTTATAAAGATCATCTTCAGATATATATAAATCACTATAACGCTCCATTACATCTTTTACAATTTGCGAGCTGATATCTAAATTTTCAATACTTTTATCATCGTTTTTACTATTGTTATTAGAATAGTTTTCACCACTATTTGTATCATCTTTAGTATTAAAAAGTTTATTATATGTAACATACCCCAAAGTTAATACAATAACTAATAGTGATAAAACAATTAGAATAACTAACAAATCTTTACTTTTACTATTTTCCATCATCATCTCTCCAATTATCATAATTATAACATAATATATATAAAAAAGAATTTTAAAATTAAAAAAAATGTTATATAATTTCATTAGGCCGACATAGCTCAATTGGTAGAGCAGCTGAATCGTAATCAGAAGGTTGGGGGTTCGATTCCTCTTGCCGGCACCACTTGTGAATCTGTCCGAACTATTCGGACTTTTAGATAGATATCAATCATTTATGATTGATTTTTTCGTTTTATAAGAAAAAATCATAGAATGATAGAATCTTGATTAAATATATTATAAAAGAAATAGAGATTGAAGAATCCTTAAAACAACGAATAATGATTATATGTGATTTTTGTAATACTATACCGATTTTTATAAATGCTAATATTAGAAAAAGTTGACAAAGCTAATTTAAGTTATATTGAACCCATAAAATAATAATTAATAATAATATATTTCTTGCTTTTAACTATTCTAATGAAATCTATATCAATATTTTAAGTAGAAAAATTAAGATAAATGAACTTGAAAACTACATTAAAAGCCAAAATTAATGGTATTTAAGGCTTAAATACTAGACAGATTAAATAGAATGATGTATTAATTTGCAAATATTTAAGAAGCAGTATCGTTTTTATTTAGAGAGGAAGAGAGATACTTCTTATCTAGTTGATAATGTTAAGAAATTTTATGTTGAAGAATTTGAAGAGGAGAAAGAAGAATATAATTCTAAACAAACAAGAGTAAATAGAAAAACAAAAGATTACTTTACTCATGTTAGTAATAACTCTAAAAATGATTTAGCTTGTGAAATTATTATTAAGCTTGAAGAGAAAAAATATTGGGATATTAAAGATTTAAAATTCAAGAAAAAAATGACAAATTATTTTCGCAATTGCATTGTATCAACATTATGTCTTTTTCATTAAATAAAAATAGTATTAGTGAAATACTCACCAACACTTTTTACAATACAACCAACTTTTAATGATATAATGATTGTATAAAGTAAAGTGGGATTATGTTTTTGGGAGTTGATTTGATGAATATAAATGATATAAAAAATAGTTTAATTTCTGAAATAGAAAAATTAGTTGAAATTATAAAAAAAGAATATCCTAATCTTGTTGATATACCAATTGATTATGACTTAAAAGAAAAGGTGCATATAGAAGAAACAGGAACTATATCATTATTTGTAAGAGGTAAGAATTTTTACTTTCCTTTAGATGCCTTTAAAGTGTTAGGAACATTAAAAAAAATACCAGGATTTGGTATGATGAAAAAACATAAAACTTGTAATCTAGATAATATGATTATAAATGATAATACATATTTAACTTATATAAAGCATGTTTTTTTAAAGGGTTTAACTCCTGAAGAATATTATAAAGAAATTCTTCTTCATGAAACTTTGCATTTTTGTGGTAGTGGCGGTGGAACAGCAATTAGAGAAGGAATAAATGAATTAAAAACAAGACAATTGGCAAAAAAATATGGTTTATTAACATCTTCTTGCGGATATCCAAAGGAAACAAAAATAGCATATGAATTAGAGAAAATATTTGGAGAAGATATTATAAATAAGATTTCTTTTTCAAAAAATCATTGGGAAATAAAAGAATTATTAGATTCAGTATCATCTGAAGCATCGTCATTCTTTTTTGATTTAGAGTCAACAATGGAAAAAGAGTTTCATAACAAATATATGAAATACAATTTTCCTGGTTTAACAGGTCCATTCAAAAAAGCTCAAAAATATAATTCTATAGATTATACAAAAGCATACGCACTAATAGATGAATATAGGATAAATTTACAAAATACCAAAACCTTTTGATGTTAAGAATACAAGATGATAATAGTTCATCTAAAACAATTGAAAATAATAAACAGAAAGTATAGAAAGCAAAAGAACCAACGTTGAAGAACAATTGATACAACCACAAGCTAATCATAGAAATAAAGATGAAAGTACAAATATATCATCAACTTATTCACAAGTAAATGAAAATATTTCAAACAATAAAAAGAAGTCTTTTGACCAAAGAAGTCAGAGCGAAATTCGAATAGCAGAACAAACACAACTTAAAAATCAAGCAATAGCTCAAACACAAGCAACAACAAAAACAGGTGGAAAAACAAAAAACACTAGTAAAAACAAATTCAAATTCTTCTTTGTCAAGTAAAGGTTATGTTAATGTTGTTATTTTATCTTTAATTATAAGTTTTGTTATAGGTATGGTAACAATAATAATGTATTCAATTTTAAAGTGAGGAGATACTGATGATAATAAAAAAAATATGAGTATAGGTGTTTCGAAAAAATTATAAATACTGGAAAAAGCCAACGAAAATAGATTACTAACTAGAAATAACTAGTTTTTTATTTAAACTTAAAGATTGAACGAGACACATTTAAATAGAAAATAATATTAAAACTTATATAGTAAAAACTAAAGATATAGATTATTTGATATAAAAAACGAGCTACAGCTCGTAAAAAGAGATTCTTTCTTATTCATTTTAAAACGATACCCAGCAAAATCATTATCAAACAATCATCAATCTCACTTTTTATAATAATTATCTTCTTAATCTATCCATCGGCGATTCAATAGGACCAAGCTTTTCCTCAGCTTCAGATATCATTTCTTCATACCTCTGTTCTCTTTGTGTTGCCAAACCTTCTCTATATACTCTTGCTTGAGATGACATTGATTCTACAAACGATTTTCCTCTCTCTTGATTACTATGGATAGTTCTTGCATAACCTTGATCCTCTGGAGTTGTTAATTGCTCATCATTCATAATCGTAGTTAAAGCATTTTTTATTGCTTCAACTGGATTAGTTTTATATTGCTCCGGATTTGCTATTAATATTTCTTTCAATCTAGTAAGTGATTCTAAATCTAAAGATTCTAAATCACTTATAACTTGGTTATATAATTCTTGTTTATCTCTATTCATTTATATCACTTCTATAATTACTATAACATATATTAACTTTATTTAGTACTATTTACTCGAATCGTTTATACTTCTAATAAAATGAATAACAAATAATCTGTTAAGAAGATTATTACATGTATAAATCCGAATATGAAAAAGCTATTTCCCAATCAGGTAGTTGGGAAGTTTTATTAAGAACAATGTATAATAATTATATAATAACTATTGAAGAACAACCAAAAAAATTATTTGAAATATGCTGATCTTATTCAGAATAAACAAAGAAAAATAAATCATATATAAGAAATGAATTTAATTTTTTGAAAAAAGTAATTTGTATGGTAATTAAATCAAAATTAAACCAACAGTGTGTGTTAATTATTATATAAAAGTGATAATATCATTTTGAGGAAGTGAAAAAATGGATCAAAATAAAAGCGGAAGATTTATTGCTAAATTGAGAAAAGAAAAAAACATGACTCAAGAACAACTAGCCGAAAAAATGGGAGTTAGTATAAATGCAGTAAGCAAATGGGAACGAGGTTTGAGCTTTCCAGATATATCGTTATATAAAAATTTATGTAATGAATTGGACATAAATATTGAAGAACTCATAAATGGAGAAAAAGATACTAGTGAAGAAGCTAAAGAAAAAGCAATCATATCAACAGTAAAAGAAAGAGAAAAGATTAAAAGAAATTCAAAAAAAATATTAGCTTTATTTATTGCAATTTTTATAATAACTTTCAGTATTTTTATTTATTATAACAGAAATCTAAAAGTAAATTTGGTTAACGATTCAGATTTTTTATATGATGAGGTAATAAATTTTATTAAAGGTAAAGAATTTGATGAAAATCCAGACTCTAATTATAATGATTTCAATGTCTTTTATAGCTATCATGGATTTGGAATAGAAAAAAAGCATAGTTATAAATATGTATATATGTGGATATATCAGCAAAGCTATTATATTGAAAGTGAAGAATATGGAGCAGGATTAGCAATATCTTCGGGTAGTTCTATGCCAATTAAAGCGATTTTTAAAGATAATAAATTACAAGACATTGTCTATCCTAAAGATGGAAATGAATATGTTTCATCAATTAAAGCAATGTTTCCAGGTATAATAGAATACCAAGTATTAAATTTTAATAAAGAAAAGAACATAAACAAATTATTTAATGAAGTTGAGCAAAAAAAGAATATATATTATGATTATTTAAATTTAGACATGAGTAAAATCACAATAAATGATCTAATATATAATGATTTGATTTTTTCAGTTGAATATAAAAAAAGTAAATGTGATATTCCTGTTTTATTAAATATTTACAATAATAATAAATATACAATATATACTGAATATAAAGCTTGTAAACCAGGAAAAACATGTACCATGATGCTACAATATATGAAACCTATTGAAGGAAAGTATGACTATGATGTTATTGAAATTATAAAACATAGTGTGGACGCTAATATTCATCAATATACTAATGAAAGTTTACCAGAATACTTAATCTCTTCAGGTAAAGGACATTCGTTTATTACCGACTTTGATAACAAATACTTAAAAGAATTTTTAGAATCAATAAATATTGATCTGTCACAATGTGCTAAACCAAACTATGAAGATTAAAAGATTTTAAATAGCAATTTGTAGAGCAAAAAATGCTCTTTTTTTTTATTAGTGATGATATAAAATATTGCCAAATATGAAATAGCGAAAACTCTAAAAAAAGTGTTCTTCTATATAAACAATTAAAAACTATGACATATTAAAAAGATACCTCAAATAAATCACCAATATCTTTTTCTAAATAAAGGTGTTTGATTAATAAAAAAAACTCGTTCTCTATCAATACAGAGTTTTATTTTTATAATAGAACCAATATTTGACAATCCCATAAAAAGAAATATAATAAGCAACGAAAAAAGGAGGTAAACTATGAATGAACAAGAAATGTATACAGCAATAAATAAAGGAATACCCAACTATGTTATAATAGAACTTAATACCCAAACTCTATTAAATGAATGTTCTTCAAATAGAGAACAACTAGAAAAAGAATTTTCTTTATTAAAAGAACTATATCGTACAAATATTATAAAGATTAATGGATATACAAAAGCAAAAGAAGATTTCTTTGATTATTTTAGACTAATTACCAGTTATAAAAATGCTGAAACAAAAATATATATATCACCCATACCATTTATTAATAAATTAAAAAGATTTCTGAATGTAACAAATCCTAGCACAGATTTTAATGATCAACAACTTAGTCAAGAATTACTAAAAAAGGTAGAAGAACTAAAAAATATAACATCAATTACTGAACTGAAAGAAAAATTTCCATATATTTATGCTGATTATGAATTATCAATCAATGCATATCATCAAATAAAAAAATACGAAGAAAGACATAGTAATAACAGAACAATAGAAATAGTATCAACTATTAATAGACAATATAACATATATAATAGCTCTGCTTTAGATACAGATTTTCATCGCTTTATATTAAAACAATCAACATTATATAGAAACCTTATTGTTAGAAGACAATTTGTTGAAGGATATACTAATCGTTCTAGTATAGATTTTTCAATGTTTCAAGGATTAGACAAAGAAAAATTTGAACTATATTTAGCTGATAAATATTTAGAAAAAGCTTATGAAACAGAAGACGATAAAATAAAACAGCAATGCATTTATTATATTGCAACATACATAAGAGAAACTAAAGTAAGTAATATAGTTATAAAAAACGATCAAGGGCAAAATATATCTTTTAAGCATATAGTTCGAAAATATAAAAAACTTCTTCAAAGCAATCCTATTTTAAAACCTATTGATGAGCAAAGAGAAAACTTTAAAGGCTATCATATTAAACATGTTGAAAACCATGTAAAAAAATATTTTTTTACAAATGTAGATTGGCAAATAATTCCTCCAGGAACTGAAACAGAATTAAATAGGAAAGTAATAGATTCATTAAACAGACAATATAATTATTTAACACCAGAAGAAAAAGAAAAGAAAATTCTAGAAAGATATTCAACTTATGAAAGAAAAAGAAGATTCTTCGATAATAGTGGATATATTCATAAACTTTATGGTCAAAATGCTTTTGAAGGATACATTGCATATATATATCCTAATGGAGAAATATTAATGGAAAAATTTTTTGATGACTACGAAAATTGCATTCCTACAATAGGTGAAGCAATTTATAACATTAGAGCAATGTATTTTGACAATTTAAGTAAATTATCAAAACCAACACTAATTAAAGATAAAAGATGCAAAAGAATAATTCACGCCGGTAATTGGGAAGAAAAAGCTCAAGGAATAATAAATCACGAGGCAACAAAAGAAACAAAAGAAGAAGTTAAACAATTACTTTTAAGAATTCAATAAAAAAACGATATTACTATCGTTTTTTTTAATAACTATTTTATTTCTTAGGATCAATTAGTATTTTTATAGCGTTATCATCTCCACTTGTTAATCTTTCAAAAGCATTTTGAACATCATGAAGACCAACTATATCATCAACAAACTTTAAAGTATCTATTTGTCTGTCCGCCATTAATTTAATACAATTTACAAATTCATCATAAGTATAACCGATAGCTCCAAATACTTTTAATTCTTTCATAACAATAAATGAAGAAGGAATGCTAATATTTGAAGTCGAAACGCCAACCAAAACTACAGAACCATTTGGCTTAACACATAATAATGCAGAAGTAACAGCGCCACTATTACCAGAGCAATCAATAACAACATCATATCCGTAAGGACATTCTCTTTTTACATCTACCATAAAATTTTTATCTTTGGCATTAAAATACTCATCAGCACATTTCAAAGAAACAGCTTTTTTACCACGTTTTACATTAGTTTCAGAAATTGCTACATAAGAAGCGCCATTCATTTTAGCAAATAAAGCACATAAATCACCAATAATACCTGCGCCTATAACTAATACTTTACTACCAACTTTAATATCAACTAAATTAACAGCATGTAATGCAACTGCAGTTGGTTCGACCATAGCAACTTCCGCATCAGTAATATTACTAGGAACCTTTACAACCAAATCAGGTCTTACAGTAGTCATTTCTGCATAAGCTCCAGGATTAGTTAATGATAATCCTACGGCCTCATCCCAAGTATGAGGACAATATTGATGATTATTAGATTTACATGCTGGACACTTTCCACAAGGCGAAATAGGTAAAGCCGTGACTCTATCACCAATTTTTAAATCAGTTCTACTACCAGGATTAGTGACGATTCCACAAAATTCGTGACCCATAACTAAATTTTCAGGTAATCCCATATCCCAATAATGAATATCAGAACCACAAATACCTGCTTTTTTGACTTCTACAACAACACTACCATTTTTAACTCTTGGTGTTGGTATTTCGACAACTTCTAGATTCTTTAAAGATTTAATAGCTACTGCTTTCATATAATACAACTCCTTTATTCTAAATATATTATAACATTTTAATTTATCGAAATGAAGTATAAGTTAAACGTAATAAAAATGTAAAGTAAAACACTAAAATTTGTATATTTAAATAATTATGTGCTATTATAATAATGTACTGAAAAGTTCAATATTAATGCCGAGGTAGTTGTAACGTTAGAACGTACACTTTGTTTGTGTAAGGAGACTTGTTTGACTCAGTCCCTCGGCACCATATGTAAATTAACAGACCTTTATGGTCTTTTTTCTTTTATCCAAAAGAAAAAGCCATTTTTTATACACATTATTGTAAATATCTGTTATAATTGCTATATAGACTAGGAGCAGTTATTATGGATAAAAATGATGTATATACAAATGAACAATTTTATATAGTATCCCTTGATAATGGTATCCGCAAGGAAGAACCTATAACTATTGACGTAATCAATAGTTTTAAAGATGGTTCTCAACTAGTTCAATTAAATAAAAGTATATTAGGGGTTTATAAATCAAATGGTCTAAATCCTGAATTAATGAATATAGATGATTATGATATAATAAAAGGTGATATTGCCGAATTATTTGATGTAGATCACGAAGAAACAAAAAGAATAGTAACAGAAGAAAATAACGTAGGTGTTTTTACTCTATTAAACTATAGTAAAAATATTGAAACAAGAATTTCTGCAACAACTGTTCTTAACCACATAATTCAATATGTTAATCAAAGATTAATAAATGAAGAGGAAGCTTCATGGATAACCAAAGTATTGCAATATCCAGCTGTATCAAAAGGAAATGCAATTACTGATAAAGCTCAAATAAACGATATAATCAATCTTGGGACATATTCACTAACAAAAGAAATCGAACTTCAAAAAGGAATACCATTAAGTGAAAATAGTAAAGAAGCATTAATAAAAAAATATGCAAGAATGATATTATTCGACTATATTGTAGGTCGTAAATATAGAGGATTAGATTATTATCTAATCAGTAAAATTAATGAACAAGGTAAACCAGAATGGATTGATTCCTACTTAAGTCCAATATCTATTTCAAATAGTATAGATAAAGATCAACTAGTAGGGGATAATGAATATATGCTTAATAATAAACTAATCAATAGAGATGTTTTATTAGAAGTATTATTTGAACAGCATTTTACTGAAATAAGAAAAATGACTGAAGCTATAAATGATGCAATAAAACTATATAAAGATGCAATAAGTAGAATTATCTATAACAATACAAATCTTGAAAGAGCGCCAATTATAGAATCAAAAATAATTAAAAATCTCGAAAAAATAGCTAAATTACAAACTAAAATAGAAGAAACTCTAGATAAAGAACAAAAAACAAATAAAGTTGAAAGAACAATGGCAACTCAAAGTTTGAATGTTAGAGTAACAACAAAATTAGATTTAATTCAAAAGAAATATCCGATTAATCCAAAAGAACATCCAGAACTATTAAATAATAAAAAAATAACTGATGAAGATATAAAACTAATTGTAGAAGAAGAATCAAAAACAACAGGCGGATTTGCAGCAACAACATTACTACTTGGAGCAGTTGCTTTAATATGTGGAATCGGCTTGGGTATTGTAGTAGTAATATTAACTTTAGGAAACTAATATAGTTTCCTTTTTATTGCATTAAAAAAGAAAACATTATAAAATAAAACTATGCAAAGGGTGGGTTATATGGTTAAAAAAAGTAATAATAAAATTAATAGCAAAAATATAATTCTATTAATAATTACTCTAATATTATCTATTATAATTATCTATCTTTTAATTAGTAATCAAAACAAAGAACAAACAATTGTAGAAGAAGTTTTATTTACTAAGACATCAGAAGAATATAATCCTAACGAAAAGTATTATGCAAGAATTACTTATAAAAAATTTAATAATTTATGGAAAAGTAACAATATATCAACAATTGCTATAATAGACAATTCATCAACAACATATAACAAATTTATTGAATTAATAAATAAAACTGCTTATTATAGAAATACTAAAATATATCTATTAGAAATAAGCAAACTTTCTAAAAAAGAAGAAGTAAAGTTTTATGAAAAAGATAGCAGATTATCAGAATTAGAAACAAACTATATAATCACAATTAGCAACAAAAAAATAATTTCGATTACAACATTCGATAATGAAGAATTAAATGCAATAATTGAAGGAATAGGTGAGTAGTATGGGAAAAGTTTATGACCAAGTATGTATGTATAAAGCAAAATATCCAGGATCAATAGTATGGTGGCGTTTAAAAAAACACGCTAAAGTAATAGAAGATCATTTGAATCCAGATGAAGAACCACTATATTCATTTGCGGCTCAAAAAAATGATAGTGTCTTTGATATTTTTTCTACATCTGTTTTATGTATGACATCAAAAAGAATATTAATAGGACAAGATCATATCTTAACAGGTTATACACTTACTTCGATAACACCGGATTTATTCAATGATTTAACTGTATACCGAGGCATTATATGGGGAAAAATAATAATTGATTCCATAAAAGAAGTAGTAGTATTTACTAACATTGAAAAAAAAGCCTTAGCAGAAATAGAAACTGCTATATCAACAGCAATGATGGAAGAAAAGAAAAAATATGGATTTTTAGGTAAACGTTAAATAATTGGAGTAAAATATGAAGAAAAAGTACAAATTAAAAAAAAGTGCTATTATTGTTTCAATTTTATTAATAATCATCATAATAATTTTTATATCATTTATAATATCATTATTTAAATCTAAATCATATAGTTTGGAATATAGTATTGATAACTATGATATAAGCGAAAATTATAACAATGAAAAAAAATACTATTATTACGAAATAACAACCAATGAAAAGAAATATAATTTTATATACAAAGCTTCATATAATAAAGAAAAAAAATTAATATATGAAATAAAAGAGTATCAAGATGAAGATTATACCTGTTTAATAGTTAAAAGCAATTATATAAATACATATCCACTATGTAGTAACAAAGAAAGTAACATAGATTATCACCTAATAAATGATAAGTTAAAAGAAGAGCTTTTTGATTACTTTACAATCACTAAAGAACTAAATGAAAAATATGAAAATTATACGATTTATAATAAAGATGATCAGATATTTATATGGTCTTATAAAGGATTTAATTATATAAGTAAAGACAATAATAAATTTATAAAAATATTTGACAAAGATATCTATGAAATTCCTTTAGCAACCAAAATTAATAATTATATAATAATTCCGGATTACCAACAAGAACACTATTTCAATAAAATATATATAATAGATTTAGATACCTTAGAAACAGAAGAATGGTCTTTAAAATATGAAATATCATTTGATAGCTATATCCTAGGTACTAATGATAAATCAATATATCTAATAGATAAAAAAGATAAAATAGAATATGAATTAGTTCCTCACAAAAAGAAAATGCGAATAATAGCAAAATCTAACAACCAAGGAACAATATATGAAAATGGTCAAATATCAAAAGTATCAATGACTAAACTAACAAATCAAGAACAATCATTTATATATAAAAAAGATTATAAATATCAATTAATAAATAATACTTTATATCTATCTTACATAGATTCTTCTATAAAAACACAAATATCTAACAAAAAAATAGATACAATAATATATACTAATGAAGCTAATGTATACTACTTAATAGATGACACTCTATACAGATATAATCCTAAATACGGTGAAATAAAACTTGTTAAGTATTCTGAATGGCAATTTAATTATAAAAATTTAATATTTATCAATAACTAAAATCAAAATTATACATATGTTATATTAGGAGTGATTTTATGTATGATAAATACCTAATAAAGCAAGGGGATACTTTAAGCACTATTGCTAAAAGATTTAATACTAATGAGAAGATAATCTTGGATTTAAATAATATTCCATTTCCTGATATGTTACGTGCAGGAAAAGAAATAATAGTTCCTATAAATAAAGAGAAATACTTTGAATACTACACAATTAAAAAAGGTGATTCGTTATATGGCATAGCTAGAGAATACAATATAAATCCAGATTTATTAGCTATATTAAATGGATTAAATAGTGATGATTATATTTATCCAAACCAAGAAATACTAATTCCAAAAAGTAACTATAGTTATTATGTTACCAAAGAAGGAGATACACTTGATATAGTAACAAAAAAATTTAATGTATCACACAAAGATTTCTTAGATAATAATGATACAATATATTTACTACCAGGTCAGCTACTAGTTAAAAAAAATTAAAAATATGAGCAATCATATTTTTTCTTTTTTATTATTAATATGATATAATCATAATAGAATAGGAGGTATATATTAAATGGTAATCAGAAACCCATATGGTTTCATTGTTAAACATTATAAAATCATAAACTTATTATTATTAATACCAATGATTTACCTTATCTTAAATTTTAATGATTTATCGAATTTTTTTAGAGACTATGTTGCAAATGGTTATTCAACCAAAGAAACAGGTTTCACAGAAACATATATTACGATATTATCAACAACAGCAATTACAGTAATGCTAATTGCTAATATTCTAATATATGCAATACTATCTACAAAGAAAAAAGTATCTCTATATAACTTAGTTGGCGCAATATATTATGTTATTTTATTAATAGCAAGTTTCTTTTTTAGCGCTTCTCTTGAAAGTATAGAAACATACACAATGGATGCAACATTTGCAAACTTTGTTAGAGATGTATCATCAATGTGTGTCATTCCTTCTTATTTATTAATCATCTGGGGATTCAGCAAAGCAATTGGCTTCAATGTAAAAACATTTAGACTAGACAATCATTCAGATTTAAAAATAAGTGAAGAAGAAGACGATGATATTGAAATAAAAATAGGTTCAGATAGCAATTCACTAAAAAGAAATATTACTCATTTAATAAGAGAATTAAGATATTATATATTAGAAAATAAATTTGTTTTCACTTGTATAGCAGTAGTGATTTTCCTAATAGTTGGATATACTTCGTATAATTATTATCAAACGTATAATAAATCATTTACTATTAATCAAGCATTTTCATTAGAAAACTTCTCTTTATCCTTAAAAGATAGTTATATAACAAATAGGGATTATCGAGGTCAACTATTATCAAATGATATATATTATCTAGCAATAAAAATAGGTATACACAATAAAGGACAGGCAACATCAATAGATAAATCAAACTTTAGAATATATGTTGGAGACGAAGTATTATATCCTAGTTATGATAAGAGTTCAAGATTTATTGATATTGGCAAAATATATCAAGGAGAAGAAATAAAAAATGATGAATCGAATGATTATGTATTTGTCTATAAGTTAAGCAAAGAACAATTAAAAAGTACTTATGAAATGCGTATTCTTAGTGGACTAACCCAAAAAAATCAAAAACTACTAACTAAGTACAAAAAGATTAGTATCAGACCTGAAAATATAATAAAAACTGAAAAATTAGGGAACAAAAAATTAAATGAAGAAATCGATTTAAGTAAAACTACACTAGGTGAAACTAAATTTACATTAAAAGGTTTAAAAGTAGTACAATCTTATATATATAATTATGAATCATGTGATAATAAAAATAATTGTAAAAAAGTACAAGATGTTATATTACCATCTGGAGGAAATGCATTAGTAATAATAGAAGACGAGTTAATTATGGATGAAAACTCATCATATTATAAAAATAGCGATAAAGATTTCTATAGCGATTTTATAAAACTGCAATACACATACACTATAAATATAGGTGGAGATACAGGACCTCGTACTAAAACAGCTAATTTAAAAAATGTAACGCCTAAATTCTTAGAAGGAAAAAGTGTTTATGAAGCTCCTAATACATTATTACTAGCAGATGAAATAGACATGATTTTAACAGTAAGAAATAAAAGCTTAACAATAAAAGCTAAATAAAACTTAGTATAATAATGAATTCCATATATAAAAATCTACACTTTTGTGTAGATTTTTATATATTTAAACAAAACTCTACAAATAAAGCATTAAAAATAATAATTTAAATATTATTAATTATAAACATGGCAATTGACAAAGATAACTTATTAGTGTAAAATACTTTGTATGTGAAAGAAAATTATAAATGGGGCTTTAGCCAAGCGGTAAGGCAAGGGACTGCAACTCCCTGAGCACCGGTTCAAATCCGGTAGGCCCCTCCAAATAAGAATAACTCGGATATCCGAGTTTTTTTATGTATAATTAGAATATTAAATATTATATTTATGATATAATAAAAAAGAAAATAGAGGTGATAAGATGTCAAATTATAAATATATAACTATTTCAAATCAATCTCCTGTATTTAACAAAATTTGTCAATATTGTGATAAAAAAATAGTAGAAGAAAATTTAAAGAAAAATGGTGGTACCTTAAACTATTCAGGTATCGTATTTAATTCTGACTACCTAATAATATGCTTAGAAGGAATTACACCAATAGGTTTTAATTCTATAATAGAATTAGAAGATTCCTTATATATTAATCAAATAGCGGTTCAAAATAATAAAAAACATCAAGGGATTGGAACTGAGCTTATGAAAATAGCAATAAAAAATGGCGAAAATAAGAGTAAATCAATAGCAGCCCATGTAAGAGACTATAATAATGCTTCTAATAGTATGTTCCAAAAACTAGGATTTGATATTATAGAACCAGGAGCTAATTCTTTATATAGATTAAAAGTTAATAAAATAGCTCCTAGTAAATAAAACATTAGAAAAGATGATATAATGTGAAAAAAAACAAAAATAATAAAAAAAATAAGTTTTTTAGATATATAGTTGTAATACTACTAATAATTGGATACTACTATTCAACATATAATCAAGAAACTTATTCTAATAAAGAAAACAGCCAAACTCAAGAAATAAACAAAGAAGTCTCAACTAATTTGTCAATTTATTATATTGATGTTGGACAAGGAGATAGTATCTTAATTACTAACAATGAATATAGCATGTTAATAGATGCTGGAAATAATGAAGATGGAAAATTACTAGTACCATATATAAAAGATGAATTAAATATAAACAAAATAGACTATGTTGTGGGAACACATCCACACGAAGATCATATAGGTGGCTTAGATGATATAATAAATAGTATTGAAGTATCAGAAGTATATCTTCCAGAAGCTATGACTACTACTAAAACATTTGAAGATGTTTTAGATGCAATAGAAAATAATAACTTAAATATAACAGTACCTAAAATAGGGGATAAATTTTCATTAGGAGACTTAAACTTCGAAGTAATATACACAGGAACAGGTACTAAAGACTTAAATGAAGCATCAATAATACTAAAAATGACATTTGGTAATCATACATATCTTTTCACAGGTGATACCACTAAAGAAGTAGAATCAACAATTCTAAATAACAATATCGATATTGACGTACTAAAAGTAGCTCACCACGGATCCAGCACTAGTACTAGCGAAGCGTTTTTAAGCGTAGCAACTCCAGAATACGCTATAATAAGTGCAGGAGAAGATAATAAATATGGTCATCCAAATCAAGAGACAATAAACAGATTAAAAAAATATACAAATAATATTTATATTACAAAAGACTTAGGAACAATAGTTTTAACAAGTGATGGTAATAATATAAATATAAATAACTATAGTACGAATACAAACGGATAGGTGATTATATGAAATATTCAGTTGATAGAATAGAAGAAAACATTGCTATATTAGAATCATTAAAAGATAAAGAAAAAAAGGAAATTCCTATAACAGAACTTCCATCAAACACTAAAGAAGGCAATATACTTCTCTATAAAAATAACATGTACATAAAAGATGAAATATTAGAACAGAAAAGAAAAAAAGATTTAAAAAACAAATTTGAAATGTTAAGAAAAAAAAGTGGATAACTTAAATGTTATCCACTTCTTTTAATTATATTAATTTAATTTAGTTCCACAATTTCCGCAGAAATTTGCACCATTAGTTTTAGTACCACAATTAGGACAGAAATTAGGAATAGTTCCACCAGTTACTACTGCAGCCCCTTGAACAGGTGCACTTCCTTGAGCGGCTACATTTTGATTAACTGCATTCATCATACCAGCTCCAGCAGAACTTGCCATATTCAATCCGGCAAACCCTAACATAGCTCCATTTTCATTAGAAGCAGCGTTTTTAAGAGCTTCAGCAGAAGCAGATGCCATTAAACCTGATTGTAACTTAGCATCAGAGAATATAGTTGCATCATCAATCTTATTGATACGTTCCATAGAAGCATCAGTAACATTAATATCTCCCATAGCTACATCTGTAACTACAAGTCCGTATTTAGCTTTCCAAGATGGACTTAATATTTCATTCATCTTATCAGAAATATCACTTCCATATGATTGCATATCTCCGAAAGAAACTTTATTAACTCTCATAACTTCAGAAATTGCTTTAGAAACTTGTTCAACAAACTCATTCTTCAATTGACTTCCCATTACTTCATCAATAGTAACTTGATCTTTAGGGTTAGCACCTAACATATTGCCAACTAAAGCAACCGGATCATCAACTCTATAAGCGTATTCACCGAAGAAAGTAACTTCTATAATTCCATATTTTTCATCAGTTATCTTCTTAGGTTGAGCAGATCCAAATTTATTACCAGTAACAGTCAATAAATTAACATAGTAAACTCTTTGATCTCTAGCAGTTTGTCCACCATAAGTAATACGACTTCCTAGTGTTTTGATAGAATCAACAATTCCTTTTCCTAATCCACCATAGAAAATAGTAGGTTCTGTTCCAGAATCATAAATAAACTCTCCTGGTTCAGAAGAAAATTCAACTATTTTACCATTATCTACTAACATCATTGCCCATCCTTGAGGAATGTTTATTTTACTTCCGTTAGTAATAACCCCATCAGATGGTTTCTTATTACCATCACCATGTTGTACGACACCTCTTGCCATTAATACATTAGATTCAACAGTAGGACAAGTGACAAACTCCTTAAACTGATCACCCATCACACTTCCTGTAGAACTAGTTAAAGCTTTAATTAAACCCATATCATTACCTCCTAGTTTAAAAACTATTAACTTAGTTAGTATCTATTATATTTAGAAACATAACTACAATATCTAAAATTATTATATAATTCAAATATCTTGAATGCAAGTAAACTTTAAATATATATACAACTTCTTTTACTATAAAAAGAATACCTTAAAGAATCGTTTCATTACTAAAACCTATTTTTTCTTTAATAACATAAGAACTATTATTCATATTTTTATTAAGAGCAACAATATAATTACCAACAACTCCAGTTAAAATAAATTGGATACCAAATAATATTAATAAAAGAATAATAATTATACAACCAGTATTAAAAGTATTATCTAATCCCATAGTAAATATTAATGAAATGATAAAAATTATAATAGCAATTAATATATTAAATATTCCTAGATAAATACTAAAAGAAAATGGTTTTACAGAATATAACTTAATAACATCAAAAACATAATTATAATAATTATTTTCTATTCTTTCTTCACTTATATTATCTTCATTTATATATTTTAAATTATAACCTATCCAACTATATATACTTTGAGAAAACTTATTACCATTATTAATTAATGCTTCTTTCACATTATTTCTAAACATCTTATCAATAGAATATATATCGGCCATATCAACATTATAATGCTTACAAATATACTTATTAATCCATTCTATTATTTTAGTTTTTCTTATATTTTTCTTAATAGAAACTATATCACATTCCTCATGCTCTTCTAAGTAATTATAAAGTGTTAGTATTTCTTGAGGATTACTAACTAATTCAGAATCCATTATACATACATATTTTCCACTAGAATATTTAATACCTGCCAATATAGCAGCATCCTTATTGAATTGCCTTGAAAAAGATAAAACTTTTACGTGTTGCATATCTTCTTCATATATTTTTTTTAATTGGTTTAATGTTCTGTCTGTAGAACCATCATCTATATAAATAATCTCATATTTTATTTTATCTAATGCATTTTTAATCTTATTATGCAGTTCTATAATATTATCATTCCTATTTTTACAAGGAACAATTATGCTTAACTTCATGTTAACACCTCATAGTAATTATAGCATAGTTTAAAGTCTTCTGTAACAAATATAATCTTGATAATAAACTATAATTTTGTTATTATAATTATATATAATAAAGGGTGATTGGAATGGATAAGAAGTTAGTGATAGTAGTTTGCTTTTTTTCTGTGCTTACATTAATATCTTCAATCATCTGCTCATGTCTTGTCTTTTTTAATGAGAAAGCTCGAACAGAAGTTAATAGTAATAAAGTAATAGCATCCAATAATATTTATAAAAGCACAACCCTTATTTATAATAGTAATAACACATTAAGTCTATCGGGATTAACTCCCGGATATACTCTTGAACAATACTTTTCAATAACTAATAACAATTCTAATACCATAAAATATAACATTGAATGGACTGATATTATTTCAACATGGTCTGTATCTAATTCAGGATATCAAGCTCATCCGGAAGAATTTGTTTATAGTATATCTTGTACTAATGGTGAAAAAATCGAAAATAAACAAATGCCAACTAACTCTGATGAAAAGATAATAATGGAAAATTTAGAACTTAAGACTAATAAGTCTAACGATTGTACCATCAAAATTAGTTTTATTACAAAAGGTGCAGATCAATCTTATAACTATAATAAATCATTTAATGGTACATATAAATTCGTTATAAAAGAATAGAAGGGTGTGATAAGGATGGAAAAAAATGAAGACTTTAAAGAAGAATTAGAAACTCAATATACTATCCTTATCAAAGCAAAAGAAAAAAAAGAACATCAAAGATTTATAGTTTTGCTTATCATATTAGGAATAACTTTCGTAAGTGTAATAATAAGCGTTATCTTTTCGTATAAGGCTCTCTCTGCCACAAAAAAATTAGATAAGAATGAATCAGTATCATCCACTTATTATAAAACATTATCAATAACATTTAATGGTAATCAAAATCTTAATTTAACAGGTATAGGCAACGGATATGAACTTACGAATCCTAAGGTTATTCAAATTACAAATGAAGGAGATTCAGATATTACTTTTGATATAAAATTAGTAAGTATTCAATCTTCTTTATTATCTACAAATAATTTAGTATATACAATATCATGTAATAATGAAACTTCTATTACTAAAGAATTACCTTTATCAGATAAAATAATTGTCTCAGATATTACAATAACCCCTGAAGAAACAAAGACATATGTTATTAAGGTCGCTTTTAAAGGAACTATTGAAGAAGGAAATTACAATAATTACTACAATTCTAAAATAGTAGTAGAAGCAAACGATAACAAAACATCTTTATTAGAATAAAAAGAAAAAGAGGATATAGAAGTGAAACAAAAAAATACAAAAGAATTATTATTAAAAGTATTCACAATAATATCTAAATTACTATACTACCTAGTGATTTCTTTTGTATGTCTTGTTGTTGCTTTTTTAGTATATTACATAATAGCATCTCAAATAAATGCTAATAACCCAAATTATAAACCACGCATTTCTATATATACTATAGTATCTCCTAGTATGACTCCAAACATAAATGTTTATGATGTAGTTATTAATATTAAACCAGAACATCCTGATGAAATAGAGATTGGCGATATAATAACTTATAAATCTACTGCTGCAACTTCCGAAGGAATGACAATAACACATCGTGTTATTGCTAAAGAACAGCTACCAGATGGTACTTATGAATTCTTAACCCAAGGAGATAATAATACAGAACCAGATAGTGTATATGTAACATTTAATAACATCATTGGGAAAGAAATAATAACCATTCCAAAAGTAGGATATATTCAATTTTTAATAGCTAATCAAAAAGGCTGGTTGTTTATATTAATAATACCAATTGGTATATATTTATTAAAAGAAATATTTAAATTAATAGATTTATTAGATTTAAGAAAAAGAGTAAATAAAGTTGTCGAAACAAAAGAGAAACCTAATACTAATGATGAAATAGATTATGAAAAACAAACCTTATTAAAAGAAAAAATTAAAGATACGTTACAAAAAAACGAATCAAGAAAAGATTCTTATATTAGAAGTTCAGAAGAACCAGATGGTTTCTTGGAAAAATATAGCGAAACAATTCTTAAAGTGAAAGAAAATAAATACAAAAAGAATCTTCCTATATCAAAAGAAATTGAATTGGAAAAGACTGATGAACCAGAAGTCCCAATACCTACTAAAGTAGATACTAAAAAAATAATTCCTGAAAAAACAAATAAATCTGAAATAGAACTTCCCAAAATAAAACCTAAACACTTAGTAGTTAATGAAGAATATGAAGTACTAGATACAGATGATTTAAATATAAAAATAAAAGAATATGATAATAATATTCAAAAAATAGATAAAATGATTAAGGATATTGATAGTATCCAACCAGTAGAAAAAATTCAAAACGAAGTTATCGAAGTAGATAATTTTCTAAATGGTAATAAAATTAAGGTTATAAAAATAGAAGATACTAAAAATAAAAAGCGTAGCAAAACATCTCCTAAAAAAACTCCTAAAAAAGAAAACCTTATTAGTTTAGATGTAAATATACCTCAAACTAATACTCGTTTAAAAATTGAACCACCAATTGGTGAAGATATAAAGAAGTTAAGAAAAGAAGCTCTTTCTAAAGAAAAAAAGAAAAAAGAACAATTAAAACTTAATCCAAATAGTATAAAAAAGATTAATCGCCAACCTAAGAAAAGTACTAAAACAGAGGAACAAAAGGGGAGCATTAAATTAAATTTAAATCCACAAGATATAAAAAAAATTAATCGACCTACAAAAAAGAAAATAGAAGAATCAAAGAAACCCACAAAAAAAGAAAAACTAATTAGAATAGAAAAAACAAAATAGAAGGTAATAAATACCTTCTATTTTTATACTCTACGTCCACCGCCACTACTTCCTCTTCCAGAAGAACCACTAAAGCTTCCATGTGAACCACCACTACTATCAGTAGATTTTGGTATAGTTCTTGTAGTAGTATGCAAAAACTTATTTTCTTTAACTTTATAGGTAACACTTTCTTTATCAAGATAATCATTAGCTAATCTGGCTTTATAAACCATCTTATTCTTATTTACATAATGACCAATATAAAATAATGTAAACACTAAAGAAACTATAATAGCTATTAAAAAAGGAAATTTATATGGTGCTACTAACATTCCATTTTTATCTATTTCATAACCTTTAAATTCAGGAGAAATCCCATCATCATAATAATCCAATAAATAATCAACAACTTCAATAAAAGCTGAACTATAATCCTTATTAGCTATTAAATAAGATGTATCATCAAGTATTTTCTCTGTACGCTTACCACTAAAATATAATTGAGCTTCACCAAATAACCTAATACTATAAAAAGGATAATCAGGATAATTATTTCTTAAAATAACAACTCCGCTATAATATTCATCATCTATACCAAAGTCATTATAATCATAAAAGTTTTGAACATATTCATAATTATCTTCATAATCATAATTATAAAAACTATCAGTCAAAATAACTAAATCAAAACCGGTTTCATCATAAAAATCTAAAGCTATCTTTTTTAGATTTTCTTCTTCATTATCACTTAAAATATTAGCAAAGTCATATACTTTTTCAGAAGAATCAACCGCTTTGGTATTTAAAATATCATTTTTATTTCTATCAGTAATCTCTATATCTTTATTAACACCATAGTTATCAAGTTCATTTCTATCATAAACTAAAGCTGCATTTCCAATATTTATTCCTACAAAAAATACCAATATACCTAGTATAAACTTTTTCATACATTACCTCCCATTAAATACAAGATAAAACTTATTACTCCAACAATTATAAAAACTACTATAAACGAAATAACAGACCATAATATAACTTTATTTTTATCTAATGGAATATTTCCTATAAATTCTCCTGTTTGACCATTCATAGCAAACAAATAATATTTATCTTGATATTTTACATTGACCATCCATACAGGCAGTAATGCATATTTTTTTTCAGTAACTTCTGCTTTTAAAGAATCTTCTGTAACATAATAGGAAGCAAACTCACTAGCAACATCATTGGATATCTTTGCTCTAGAAGATTCTAATGCTCTTTCTTGAGCATCCTTACTTGATTCATCAGAATCTAAATCATATTTTTCTGCTAAAAAGCCAGAAAGATAAGCATGGTTATATGGAACTAATTCATCGTAATTAAAAGGTTCAATAGAATTCATAATATCATCATCAAATCTTGTTGATCCATCTACCGGAATCTTTATAAAATTCATTGTAGCAGTTCTATATAATTTATAGTGATCTGTCTTTATATAAGTTGCACTAGGCGTAGATGTCGTATGCGTTTTTTCTCCGTTAAAATTAAGATCACCATCTACAATAAAATTATATAACCAAAAAGGAATATATACTCCTCTTATTTTTTCTATATTAGATTTACTATTAAAATCCTTAGGCATAAAAGGTCTACCTTTTGATAATTCCTCAAAAGCTTTTATAGCAGCATCTTTTTCTATTTTAAAAGGAATAATATAATCAGGTTTAAAACTACCAGAAAGCTTATCCTTTAAAATAGCAGTATTTCCACAATATACACAGAAAGTAGCAGCCGTTTGTTCATCAGCTACAACGGAAGCACCACAATTCTTACATTTATATGTAACATAAGTAGTATCATCATCTTTAACTTCTTCTATAACTTCATCAACATTATTCTCTTTACTACTAGCATTATTATATTTTTGCATTTCTTCTAATGTAAAAATACTATTACAATACTCACATTTCCACTTGCCTTCTGTTGGATTAAAATGTATCGGAGCTCCACATCCAGGACATTTATTATCTAAAGCTTTATCTGTCTTATTTTTTGCTTTTTTATTTTTTTCTGTACTCATAACATCACCTACTATAAGAATTATACCAAAAATATTTATAATAATATTATAAATTAAAACTTATTAGATAAAAAGAAAAGATTAATTCTTTTCTTTATAAACTTAATAATATTTTCTCTATATATTCTACAACCTTATAAAGTATATAAGATATAATCAATAAAAGTATAATACCACTTATTACTAAATCTAAATTAAATACTTGTGTACCATATATTATAAGATAACCCAAACCTTCTTGACTAACTAAAAACTCTCCTGTAATAACTCCAATCATACTCATACTTATACTTAGTTTAAACGAACTAATAATAGTTTTATAATTGCTAGGAATTACCAAATATTTAAGTATCTGAAACTTACTAGCTTTAAAAGATTTCATTAATTTTAGTTTAATTTTATCAGTATTATAAAATCCATTAGTAATAACTATTGTACTAACAATAACATTTATTAAAACTGCCATAACTATAATACTTTTTATATTAGCTCCAGCTATAATAATAATCATCGGTCCCAAAGCAACTTTTGGTAGAGAATTTAAACAAGTTAAGAAAGGATCTAAAACTTTATATAAATTATTAAACATATAAAGAATAATCGATATACTTACACTAAGTAACAATCCTATACCAAAAGCAATTAAAGTCTCATAAACACTCACCCAAATATGCCTTAATAAGTTATTATTAACAAATAAATCACATATAGTATTTACTACTTTAGTAGGACTACTAAATATAAAAGAATTAATAATACCTTTTCTACTAAGAATCTCCCACGTAAGAAAAAATGATAATACAATTAAAACTTGAGTAATTATGATAAAAAATTTATTTAGTTTATACTTTAATATAAACTTTCTTTGTTCATTACTCATTGTTATCTAAATCTTTCCATATTAATTCATTATAATAATTAAACTTAGTATCATTTCTATTTTGTGTAGGTAATCCCTTATTGTCCAATTGTATACTATAGATATTCTTCACTACAGAAGGACCCTTACTTAAAACTATTACTTTATCAGCTACACTTACAGCTTCTGAAATATCGTGCGTTACCATAATTGTTGTAATACCAGTATCTTTTATTATTTTATAAACATCATCACAAACTGACAATCTAGTACTAAAATCTAATGCCGAAAAAGGTTCATCTAAAAATAGAATATCTGGTCTTATAGCTAATGTTCTTATTAAAGCAACTCTTTGTTTCATTCCTCCTGAAAGTTCACTTGGTCTTTTGTTTTTAAACTTATCTAAGTTATACTTTTTTAATAAATCAAAAGCATATTTTTTATTATCTTCAGTTAATTTATTTTGAATTCTTAATCCTAATAATATATTGTCCTTTATTTTTAGATGTTCAAATAAAGCATCTTCTTGCAACATATATCCAATTACTGGATTATCTATTTCATAATTAATCTCTCCCGCACTAAATTTTTCTAAACCAGCCATAATAGATAGTAAAGTACTTTTACCACAACCGGATGTCCCAACTATTGCAACAAATTCTCCTTCATTAATATTTAAAGATATATTATTTATAGCTTCTATCTCACCATTTATAGTATTAAACTTTTTTTCAATATTTTTAACTTCTAATATTTTACTCATTAAAATCTATTACTAAATCACTAAATGAAACATAACTATCCAATAAATTATTATCAATCATTATATCTTCTAAATTTTTATAAGATTCCTCTGTAATAGTAGTATTTAAAAGCCAACTATCAGCATCCCTATATCTTTTAACAATTGCTTCTACATCATTTAATGAAGTATCAGGAAACTGTTTTAAAATAACTTCAGCAACTTCTTTATCAGAATTATTACTAACAAAATCTAAACCTTTATTAATAGCATTATTAAAACCTTTAATAATATCTTCATTATTGTTTATATAACTTTTTCTAGCATAAAAAGCTGTATAAGGCATTTCTCCAGATAATTCTCCAACACTTCCTACAACATATCCATATCCTTCTTTTTCTAATTTAGTAGCATTAGGTTCACTTAATGCATAAAAAATAAATTACATAATATTATTAAAATAAAGGAGTGTTAATTATAAAAAAAGAACAACTAATTATAAAAATATCTCTTCTTATAAACGAAGAATTATATAAAAAAGAAGAAATAACATATCAAGAATATTTAAATATCCAAAACTATCTTTTAAATAAATTAACAATAATATAATGAATCTATATAAAATAAGAGAACAACTTAATCAAGGAATTCCAATATCCAATCTTAATTTAAGAGTAACATATTACGGAAGAATATCTACAGATCATGAAGATCAACAAACATCTTTATCCAACCAAGAAGATTATTTTCAATCTATAATAAAAAATAATCCTAATTGGACATATGTTAAAGGCTATATTGACAAAGGCATATCAGGTACAACATCAATAAAAAGAGCAAACTTTCTAAAAATGATATCAGATTCAAAAAAAGACTTATTTGATTTAATTATTACAAAAGAAATATCTCGTTTTTCAAGAAATACCTTAGATAGCCTTAAATATACTAGAGAATTATTAAACAATGGAGTAGCAGTTTTATTTACAAACGATAACATTAATACAATATATTCAGATAGTGAGTTAAGACTCACAATAATGTCAAGCCTTGCACAAGATGAAATCCGCCGTTTATCAGAAAGAGTAAAATTCGGTGTAAATATGTCAATACAAAAAGGAATAATCCTTGGAAATAACAAATTATATGGATATAAAAAAAACAAAAATAAAATGACTATTAACAAAAAACAATCTACTATTGTAAGAAAAATCTTTACTATGTACACAATAGAAAATAAATCAATTCCATATATATGCGACTATCTTAATAATCAAGGAATAACTACTAACTATAATAAAAAATGGTGTTCTTCAACTATCCTTAGAATGTTAAAAAACCCTAAATATAAAGGATATTACTGTGGAAATAAAACATACACAGAAGATTATATGACAAAAAAAGTAAAAAAAATAAATCCCAATAAATGGAAAATATATAAAGACTATAAACACATTCCACCTATTATAGAAGAATCTCTTTGGAACGAAACTAATAATAAACTCTTAAAAAAAACAAAAGACAATACAAATTATCATAAACAATACCAATATACTCAAAAATTAATATGTACTAAACATAATTGCTATCTTCATCGAAGAAAGCAATTAAAAAACTCTAAAGACACAACCTGGATATGTAAAGAACATCTATTAGGAAACAAATGCTATACAAACATAAGAGAATCAGAAATAAATAAAATTTTTCAATATATAATAAAAAAAATAGATATAAACTATTCTCAGATATCTCAACTATTATCTTCATTATATAAAAGAAAAATATCTATTCCTAACGTTAATATTATTCCTTTAATACTAGATAAAGTGTTATTAACTAAAGAATTATCAACAGCCTATTTAACTATATATTTAAATATAGATTATAGTTTACTAAACCAAATAGAAAACAAAATATTCATATTTAATAGATATGATAATCATAATAAAAAATATCAAATAAAATACACTTTAAGAAAAATAAAAAGTGAATCAGAGTAACATACTATTTCAACAAATAAATAATAATTGATATACTATTTATAGTAGGTGATTATATGATAAAAAATAAAAAAGGTACAAGCTTTTCTACTAGATATATACTAAATAATTTAGGTTCTGAAAAAGTACAAGAACTCTCATCATATATAGAACAAGTATTAAAAGAAGAATTTGTTGAATTTACATCAGTAGAACAAATAAACAAGACATTTCTTGAAATAGTCAGAGACTACATTGACAGTCTTAGCTTAAAAGAACTAAGTGATTTACGTTTTTATACAGGTTATGAATATAGATTTATTAATAATACTATGAGAAATAAATGGAACTACGAAGAAAATGGTTTATTAACTTCAGAGAAAAAAGAATACTATCAACAATTAGGAGAATCTATTAAAAACATAATTGATAAGTTTCCTTCACTAAATATTAATATAAAATCATATAGAGGAATAAGTATTAAAGCCTTTTATGATTATGGAATTACTACAATATCAGACCTATCATTAATGCAAGGACAATACATATATGAACAAGGATTCACTTCAACATCTCTATTAAGAAATACTAGTTATTTTAGAAGAAAAGATTTAGAATGGCATGATACTTGTAATATAGAAATAGAATATTTTGTTCCTTCTCTATGCCAAGATGGAGCAATTCTTCTTTCAGATGTTTTAAGTTATTCTAAGTCTCAACTAGAATATATTTTAAATTGTGGTAGTCTTTCTAAGATAATAAAAGTTGAAATAAATGAAGAACAAAATACAGCTAAATTAAGTGCTATATTACTACCTAAATCCCTTTGGAATCAAATGCGGTTAAAGGAATCTTCTGGTATAAAAAAATAATATCTTGTCAAATAAATTTACATTTTTTGGAACTTTTATTGAAGAAGCACAAAATATGAAATATAATAAAAATGTAAAATAAAAGAAGAAAAGACTATATTATAGGAGGATAATATGAACTTACAAGCTAATTTAGATCAAATGAAATACGAAGCTAAGGAGATTAACGATGCAGCCGTTGAGTACAATAATGCTGTAACAGAATTATATAAAATTGTTGATAATCTAACTACTTCATGGCAAGGTACAGATAATGTTGCATTTGCTAATAAAATAAACAGTTACAAAGAAGAAATAGTTGCTTTAGGGCAAGTAGTAAACAATTATGCTATTTTCTTAAATAATTCATCAGGAAGTTTAAATGATTTACAAACAGATATTTCTAGTGCAGCTGGAAGATTATAGAATAGGAGTAATATAAATGAGTAATAATCAAATGGATATTTCAGTATCATATACAGGTTTAAAAGAAGCATCTGAAGCTATGATAAACAAAGTTGATGTTATGAAACAGGCTTTAGATAAAGCTACTACAGTAATGAGTAATACAGAAGATTCTTTTAAAAGTGAATCAGCAGATATGCTAAGAGAAAAATACCATTCTTTATATGCAAAATTTGGTGATTTTTATGACTCAATTACTAAGTATGCAACATTCTTATCAACAACAGCAACAAAATACGAAGAAGCTGATACATCAATTAAAAAGAATGCTGAAGATTTACTAACATCAGAATATGAAGGATAAAACTACTATTAAGTAGTTTTTTATTTTCTTTTAGTTGCATTAAGATCAAATAAGTTAACAAAATCTCCAACTCCACCAATAAATGTTCCCGATAAAGAAGCAAAATCTATACTAGTATTTACATCTATTTTAGAAATATCTCCACTAACATTTTTAACTCCATTAAAAAAGTTTAGAGCAGGCATTCCAGAAGAACGGCCAACAAGTATTTCTTTTCCATATAAATCATTAACAGAAAAATTTTTATATTTTTCTCTAGCAACAATAAATTGTCCATCTCTTTTAGTTAATCCTGCAAATGTAACAAGATAATCTTTTTCTTTGTTCTTATATACATATATTGCTGATTCTGGACCAGCAAATCCTATATCTACAGTGTTTGATAATACAGCAGCACTAACTTTATCAGCTCCACTAGTTAATATTAATTCAATATTTAATCCTTCTTCTTTAAAATAACCATTTTCCAATGCCACATATAACGGCGCATAAAATATACTATGAGTTACTTCAGCCAATTTAATAGTAGTTAATTCATCGCTTTTATCTTTATTAATAAAAGAAAAAATACTAAATATTATTAAGAATAAACATCCTATAATTATAATAATTTTTTTCAAAAAATCCCTCCTACTTTCATAATATTATATTCATTATTCAATTTATTGGTTCTCTTACTTTAAATAAAGAAATAACAAGTATATTAAAAAAGATTTACACTTTCTTTTCTTTTTGTTATAATTTATACATAATAAGCGAGGTGTGTATTGTGGCAGGATTAACACAAAATATAGAAACATTATTAGATAGACTTTATAATTTAAAAGGTGATGATAACGTAATCTTACAAGGATTAGCTAATGAAATAAGAAATACGGAATCTGACATTGAAGAAACTGAGAATAATAGAACTAAAAGTGAGATAAATAAAATTGATAGTGAAGGTACATTAGAAGTATTTATAACTCAAAAACAAACTTTTGAGGAAGCTTTTCAAGGCCTAAATGACGATACATTCTCAGCACTTCGTCAAATTGATATTAATCTAGAAATAGGAACATTACTGACTGCTATAGGCGACAGATCTCCAAAGTATTGTGAAAAACTAAATGAACGAATAAAAGGTTTCCAAACAGAAATAGAAGAAGCTGAAAAAAGAAAAGACGAACTAGATACTAAATTAGCTAGCCTACAAGAAGAACAAAAGAAAGCTGAATGGGAAAGAGAACAACTAGTAAGTTTATTAGAACAAAGTTTATCACCAAATGAAATAGAAAGAGATTCACTAACAGCTCATTATGTTAAGAAAGTGCTTTCTTCATTTGGTATTTTCTCTGAAACAGAATTAAGTAAGTTAACTAAATTGATTATGTTCCCAGATGAAGGGCTATATCAATATAATCAAACTTACCAAGAAAGATTAGAAAAAGGACTGGTAAATCCAATAGACCAACAATACGAAGAACCTATTCCAGAAGATGTTGAACCGGAAGAGCCAACACTTGCCATTGAACCAGAAGAACCAACTCCTATTATTGAACCAGTTATTACAATAGAGCCAACTCCATCAGAAAACGAAAGTGTAACAGAAGACATTTATAGTAAAGTAGATAGTGATAATGAAAAAACAACAATTATAGATTTATCTGCACTAAACATGGAAAATGATGAATTTGACACTAAACCAGAAACAACTTCAGATACCGCAACAACAACTGATACTATAACAACTCCTGAATATGAACTAAATACTCAAAATAATAGTGAAAAAGATGAATTTCTACAATTCTTAGAAAGTATTGGATTAGACCTTGATAAATTTAAGGAATATAATACAGAAGATATTGAAACAGTATATAATATGTTATCATCTGTAGATAAAAGAGTTATTGAAGAAAACTATGAAATCTTAAGAAGTATATCTTTAGAAGAAGAAGCTTATAAATTACGTAAACACCATATGTATCTAGCTGATGAAGAATTAAATAAAAAAATAACACTACTAAGAGCTAAAGGTATATCTGAATTAAAAATTCAAGACTTAATAAGAGATACAAATAGTGGTTTAAGAGAAACTCTAACTACACTAGAAGAAAGAATATCTGCTATTGAAAGCCTTCATCAAAAATTTGACGAAAGCCAATTATATTTATTAAAAGCAAATGTTGCTAGATATGAAAAAAATATTGATACATTAATGGCAAATGGTTATGAACTTGATGAAAAAGAAGTAAGAAACCATAATTTACTACTATTTGAAGATATCAATATTCAAGAAGATGTATCAGTACTAAAAGAATATTTAATCAAAATTGTTAAAAATAATGGTAAATATGCTTTATCAGTATTCTGGAAAAAACCTTTAGATTTATTAAGAGACATTGATAGTATTATAGAGGCAGACTTAGAAAACATTATGGCGACTAATCCAGAAATACTTGGAACTAGTGCTACCGAATTAATAAAGAGAGTTAAATATTGTGAAGAACATGGAGAACCAATATATGAAGGAAATGGCCCTACAGAATTCTGTAGACATGTAATATACTACTTAGATTTCTATAAAAAATATGGTCCAACTAAAAACTTCCCAAGTATAATTTCAATGAATGAAGTAAATAGTATGCTACCAAGTATAATCGGTAATGAAGATTACACAGAAATAGTAATAAATACATTAGAAGACAACTACAAAAATATTAAAACAGTACTTGGTCAAGAAATTGTACCAGAAATGAAAGATGAATTTGATAGATTAGTTCAAATTATGGAACAAGAATACCACGCTGAAATAATTGGTAAATATACTTATAAACTAGGAAATATATGTATTTCTAAGAATAAATTTGAAAGAAACTTAATAATAGTTTTAAATGCGCTAGCTCAAAGTAAACAATCTACTGTAGGTGTTGAAAGAGAGATCATCCTAGCATCTGCATTATATAACCTTCGTCAAGACGAAGAGACATTAAGAAATGTTGTAGGTAGTTGCTTGGGTTTTAATAAAGCGAATACACTAGGAGGGATGACACTATGATGTATTTGAAAGAATTAGGGTTTGATGAAGAAATTATCAATCTAATGTGTGAAAATATTCCTGCTCTTGCAGTAGAAAAACTAAATGAAAATGAAGAAGTAGTAACTAACAATATAAAGTATCTACTTGAATTAGGAGTAACTAATTACGTAGAAGCTTTTGTTAAATTCTATAATATGTTTTTAATAGATAACGAAACATTTGATGAAATATTTTCAAAATATGATCGAGAAGACTTAGTTGCTAAACTAGAAAAAAACGTTGCAATAATGGAATATCTATAAAAGTAGAGAAATCTACTTTTTTTATTACGCAAAGCAAAAACAAAAGTTCGTTTTTATAACAAAAATATATATCTAAATATAGCTTTATCATGATATAATATGAAAAGAAAGCAGGATACAACATGAACTTATTAAACGGACTTAATGAAAAACAAAAAGAAGCTGTGCTTCACAAAGATGGACCATGTCTTGTTATTGCTGGTGCAGGTTCAGGTAAAACAAGAGTACTTACAACAAGAATAGCTAATTTAATAGAAAACGGTATACCATCATATAATATTCTAGCAATTACATTTACTAATAAAGCAGCTAAAGAAATGAGAGATAGACTATCTAGCATAGTACCAGATAATAATGCGTTTGTTGGTACATTCCACTCATTAGGAGTAAGAATTATTAGAGAAAATGCTCCACTACTAGGATTAGATAGAAACTTTTCTATAATAGACAGCGATGATGTCATTTCTTTAATAAAAAGAATAATGAAAGACTTAGGATTAGATCCTAAGTTAACAGCTCCAGCCTACATTAGAAATAAAATTAGTAGTATAAAAAATGACATGTTATCCAATGATGATATAAATAAATTCTATAATACACCTCAAGATAAAGTAGCGGAAAAAGTATACTATGAATACATTGAAATATTAAAGAAAAATAACTCAGTAGATTTTGATGATTTACTTAGATTACCAGTAAAGCTATTTCAAGAACACCAAGATGTTCTTGAAATGTACCAAGACAGATTCAAATATATTTTGATAGATGAATATCAAGATACTAATGAAGTACAATATAAGCTAAGTAAACTACTAGCCAAAAAATACAAAAACATCTTTATAGTAGGAGACCCTGATCAATCAATATATATGTTCAGAGGTGCTAACTTCCGTAATATCCTAAACTTTGAAAAAGACTACCAAAATGCTAAAGTAATTCCTTTAGAAGAAAACTATCGTTCTACAAAATACATCTTAGATGCCGCTAATTCAGTAATAAAAAATAATAAAGAACGTAAAGAAAAAACTCTATGGAGTAGCGTTGGTGAAGGAAAAAAAACAAAGTACTTAAGAGCATATGATGGAAAACATGAAATACAACTTGTACTAGATGAAATAAAAAGATTACTAGATGAAGGATATAAAAAAAGTGATATAGCAGTACTATACCGAACCAATGCTCAATCTCGTGTCGTAGAAGAAATGTTTCTAAAATCAAACATGCCTTATAAAGTAGTAGGTAGTTACTACTTCTATAATAGAAAAGAAATAAAAGACTTAATCTGCTATTTAAGATTAATCCTTAACAATGATGATGAAATAAGCTTAAGAAGAGTAATAAATGTTCCTAAACGTGGTATTGGTGAAGCAACTATATCCAAATTAGACCAAGAAGCCAAAGAACAAAATACATCTATTTTTCAAGTTATTTCCAAAGGAAAAGAACAACTATTTAAAGAGTTGATAATTCATTTAACAAAAGAAAGTGAAAACTTATCCCTAACCGAATTAATTGATTTAATACTAGAAGAAACAGGAATGAAAGAAGAATACGAAAACGAAAAAACACTAGAAAGCGAAAGAAGACTAGAAGTACTAGAAGAATTTAAATCAATTACTAAGTCTTTCGAAGAAAGAACAGGCTCAGTATCTCTAAGTGACTTCCTAGAAGAAATAAGTTTAATTGCCGATATAACAGAACACCAAGAAGATGAGGATGTTGTAACATTAATGACAATGCATAGTGCTAAAGGACTTGAATTTTCTATTGTTTTCCTAGTTGGAATGGAAGATGGTATTTTTCCACATCAAAATTCATTTTGTGAAGAAGGAGGACTTGAAGAAGAAAGAAGACTATGCTATGTTGGTATTACAAGAGCTAAAGAAAGATTATATATTACAAATGCTAAAAGAAGAATGCTATACGGAAAAGACATCATGAATGCTCCAAGTAGATTCATCAAAGAAATAGACCCTGACTTACTAGAAATAGAAAATGAAAAAATGATTCCAGAAGAACAAATAAATCGTGAGGAATTATATCACAATGAAGGTGAAGTTGAATTTGCAGAAGGAGACATAATAATGCATATGATATATGGCAGAGGAGTAGTAATAGAAGTAAAAGGAGATTTCATCACTGTAGCTTTTGCTAAAAATTATGGAATAAAAAAACTATTAAAAAATCATAAAAGTATAAAAAAAATATAAGAAAGAAGGAATAAAATGCAACTATTAATTATGGCTGCCGGAATGGGTAGTAGATTTGGAGGATTAAAACAAATTGCTCCAATGGGACCAAATGACGAATTCATAATTGACTATTCAATTTATGATGCAATCAAAGAGGGGGTTTCCAAAGTGGTGTTTATCATAAAAGAAGAAAACTATGACATATTTAAAGAAACAATTGGTTCAAGAGTAGAACCACATGTTCCAGTAGAATATGTATTTCAAAAAATAGAAAACATACCTGATTTTGTAAAAATACCAGAAGAAAGAGTAAAACCTTGGGGAACAGCACATGCTATTTATTGTGCTAAAGATGTGATAACAGAACCATTTCTTGTTATAAACGCTGATGATTTTTATGGTAACGATGCTTTCAAAGTTGCAGCTGACTTTTTAAAAAACTCAAAAGAAAAAGAATACGCAACTATTGGTTATGAAGCAATAAAAACTATGACAGAAAATGGATCAGTAAAAAGAGGTGTTATTTTTAGTAATGAAAATAAACTAGACTCAATTGTAGAAAGTTCAATTATTGAAGAGGGAAACAAAATATCTTGTACACCACTTAATGGAGCAGAACCCTTTAAAATAGAAAAAGACGCCCTAGTATCAATGAACATGTTATTATTTGATACATCAATATTTACATATTTAGATCAAAAAATAATAGAATTCTTTAAAGAAAATGAAAAAGATTTACAAAAATGCGAATTTCTAATACCTGATATACTTGATAAAGCAAATAAAGAAGGTTATGCCAATGTAAAAGTGCTCCACACAAATGCAACTTGGTATGGTGTGACATACAAAGAAGATACAGAAAATGTAAGGGAATCAATAAAAAAACTAGTAGATAATAACGAATATCCAAATAATTTATGGGGGTAAATATGAATCCAAAAGAAAGAATAGAAGAATTAGTTAAAACTTTAAACCAAGCCAATATTGAATACTACCTTAACGATAACCCAACTCTTACAGACAATGAATACGATAGTTTACTAATGGAGCTATTCCGTCTTGAAACTGAGTATCCAAAGTATGTATTACCAGAATCTCCAACACATAATGTTGGTACAAAAATTCTAGATTCTTTCGAAAAAATAACTCATGCAACACCAATGTTTAGTTTGGCAGATGTTTTTAATGAAGAAGAAATAGAATCATTTGTAACACGAGTAGAAAAAGAAATTAAAAATCCAGAGTTCGTTTGTGAACTAAAAATGGATGGACTTGGAGTTAACTTAACATATGAAAAAGGTTTATTGGTATCAGCTGCTACACGTGGAGATGGCATCGTAGGTGAAAATATTACCAATAACTTTAAGACAATTAAATATGTTCCAGTAAAATTAACGGAACCAATTGATTTGGAAGTACGCGGCGAAATATACATGACCAAAAAAAGTTTTGAAGAAGCAAACAAAAAACGCCTTGAAAATGGTGAAGAACCTTTTCAAAATCCTCGTAATGCAGCAGCTGGTTCTGCAAGACAATTAGATAGCAGAATTGCTAAAGAAAGAAAGCTAGATACAGTTCTATACCATGTTCCAGGAACATTAAATAAAACACATTCAGAAACTCTAGAACACTTAAAAAAACTAGGACTTCCAGTAAACCCTAATTACAAAGTATGTAAAAATTTCAAAGAAATAAAAGAATTTATAGATGAATATGCTGAAAAAAGACCAAATCTACCATACGAAATAGATGGTATTGTAATAAAACTAAATGACATAGAAGGCCAAAGAAAAATGGGAAATACTGCAAGGTATCCAAGATGGGCAGTAGCATATAAATTCCCGGCCGAAAAAGTAATAACCCAACTAGAAGATATTGTATTTACTGTTGGAAGAACAGGTCAAATAACACCAAATGCAGTATTATCTCCTGTAAAAGTTGCAGGTAGTACAATAAGAAGAGCAACACTACACAACGAATCATATATAAGAGAAAAAGACTTACGCATAGGAGACTTTGTTGTAATTCATAAAGCCGGCGATGTAATACCAGAAGTAGTTGAACCTGTTTTAGAAAGAAGAAAAAATGTATCAGTATTACAAATGATCACTTCTTGTCCTATCTGTAACACTCCTCTAAAAAGATCAGCATCAGGAATAGATGTTTTATGTCCTAATAACCATTGCCCAGCTCGTAAAATCGAAGGATTAATTCACTTTGTATCACGCCCTGCTATGAACATAGACGGATTAGGAGAAGCCATAATAGAAGATTTCTACAATATGAAAATCATTACCAAAATTGAAGATATATATAATTTACAAGACAGAAAAGAAGAACTTATTGAATTAGAAGGATTTGGTAATAAAAGCGTAGACAATTTATTGACATCAATTGAAGCCAGCAAAAATAATTCTTTAGAAAGACTACTATTTGCTTTAGGAATCCCTGGAATAGGAGCTAAAACAGCTAAAGTATTAGCAAAAAAATATGATAATATAGACAACCTTATAAATGCATCAGCAGAGGATCTTACAAACATTAAAGACATCGGCGATATTTTAGCAAACAATATCTTTGAATATTTCAAAAACGAAAAAAATATTGAATTAATAAATAACTTAAAAAATATTGGAATTAATATGGAATATAAAGGAGAAAAAACATTAAATAATCCATTAATAACTAACAAAAAATTTGTTATAACAGGAACAATTAGTTTCATGTCTCGTGATGAAATAAAATCCATAATAGAAAAATATGATGGTACAGCGGTCGATTCAGTAAGTAAAAAAACAGACATAGTTATAGTAGGAGACTCTCCTGGAAGCAAATATGATAAAGCATTAAAACTAGGTATTGAAATATGGAACGAAGATAAATTAAAAGAAGTTATAGACAACCTATAACTTCTTTTGTTAATATTTGTTAATAATTATAAAATAAAACTTATGAAAAAAAATACATTATTCTATACTATACGTAGAATAGGATGATAGTATGAAAAAAATTAAAATAATAATATTTTTACTAATAATAACAAATTGCTTATTTATAAAAAATGTAATAGCTGAAGAAGTATTTCGTAATAATGTAAATATCATTTATGAGTTGGATCAAGACTTATTTAACGCTACTAAAATATCTGATGGTTACATAATTGTTACACACGAAGATTATACAAAACTATTAGTAAGAAAGAGTAATTTAAACGGTGAGAATGCCTGGATTAAAGAAATACCATTAACTGAAACAATTTACGATGAAAGAGAAATCTATACATACAAACTAACAGATACATCTTTCGTTATTTTTACAAGTAAAATATATATTATTATGAGTAATGACGGAACAATTTTATCCCAAAAAGAAATATCAGCTTATAATGTAGTAAAAAAAGATAATTTATTTTACCTAGAAAACTATAACGAAGAAACTGAAATAGTAACAATAGAGAAAAGAAATAACCAATTAGAAGTACTTAAGCAATTTGATATATCAACGAAGTATAAAGACAAAAAAAACGTTATAGCTTATAATCAAGCTCTTTATGTAAGTGAAGATAGAGTTTATACAATCGAGTATTATAGTTATACAAATGAAGATTCAACATTATCAAGTGGATATTCATTAAATGAATACGACTTAGATTTGAATTATATAAAATCAACTCCAATTACCGGAAATTATAATATATCGTATAATATGAATTTAATAAAAGTTAATGATGATTTCTATTATGCTCACTTTGGAATATATAAAATATCACAGGATGGAACAAGCGAATTATTCATGCAAGGAGAAGATTCCGAAGGAATATATCATGACTACAGCTCAGTTATAATAATAGATGACTATATTGTAGCAACTAGTTTCTATGGTCCTTATTACAGTACAAATGTCTTATTAGAAATATATGATATGAACTTCAATTTAATTCGGAATATTGATGCAAGTAAGAACATGGATAGAAGCATAGAAAATATCTTTCAAGTTGGAAAAACAATAATTCCAAGTGATGATGGATTTATAGTTCCAGGTATTATTTCATCATCTAAAAAAGACGAAATATTTGCCACTGAATATATCTTAAAACATAAGGTAATTGCTAAAACAGATGGCAATGGGAGTATAGAAATTTCTAATGATGAAGGATTTATGGATGAGCTTATAACATTTATAATAACTCCGAAGGAAGGTTACGTACTAAGTGAAATAAAAGTTACAGATTCTAATGGTAATGTTCTTACATTTACTGATAATACTTTTACAATGCCATCATCTGACGTAACTATCGAAGCTACTTTTATTCCAAAAAATCCAGATACAAAGGATATAGTAATTATATTAGTTATCGGATTACTTACTATATTAATATTTATCATAACAAGTTTAAATAAAAAGAAAGAGTGGTTAAATAAATAAAAAAAAGAATCGTTAAAACGATTCTTTTTTACTTAATTAAACTATGCACATATTCATTACTAGCTTTAAATAGTTTCAAATACTGTTTTAAAAAATAGCACTTATCCAAATCATTATCAAAAATCATATCAGCTAACTTAAGAGCTTTTTCTAATTTAACCTTATTAAATCCATCTAACAATCTATTATATTGTATACGCTCTTTTTCAGAATGAAGAATACAGCAAAATCTATCAAAATTATATCTTTTCTTTTTATACTTTTTATATTCTGCTAATATATATTCTTTATCAATATTACCTTCAACAACCGCAACCAATATTTTAGTAATTAAATTTATATTATTTTGAGAAATTGCAGGAAATAAAGTACCGTTAAAACATCTTACTTCAAAGTGATCATCTTCACTAGGTAATCCAACCTCAGCATCACTATACTGAAATTTATCAAAATTGAAATCTTTAAAATTAAAAACAGGTCTAAACTTTAATTCAGGAGCGATAAATTCATCAAAAGCTTTCCTCATCTTATCAAAATTATTATAGTCAAATCTGTCTAAAGTGTCCGTGAAACGGCAAACTCTCTGAGGAGTCATCATTGGTGAAAAAATAACTCTATTTTCATTAGCACGTAGATATAATCTAGGATTAGAATAATTACCATACCCGAATTTAAAAATAATAGGTTCAAATACTACCAAAGTTTTCAAAAGTAAAGACAACTTTTCAGGAGTATTAATAGGATGCGCTCCAATATGAACATGACTAGAAGTATTTCCTCCTATAGTAGCACCTGTATCATATAAACGTAAATACATCTCATGAAAATTCCCCCAATTAGTAGTAGTATTAGTTAAAATAGAAGTTACCACCTCAGTAGATGCAGTTTCTTCTTGATGAATAGTATATCTATCTTTTCCTTCTAACCGAGCTACATCATTAAATAATTCCACCAAAAATAGTGATATATGTAAAGGAATATTATTCACTTCAATTTCATTACCAAATGTCACATAATCTGGTAAGTTCAAAAAATCTCTATATCTCAAAGACATATTATTTATCTCTTTAAACAAAGTCAATAACTCATCTTTATTTAAAGAACTTAATATAGTATTATTTGTACTTATCATACATATTACCCCTCTTTGATTGTATATAATATATAAACAACATAATAAAGTCAAATATTCCTTTTCAATAAAAATATAGAAAACGTAAATAATTGCTTATAACATCATATTGTAGTATAATTTAAGTACCTAAAAAGAGGTGGGAACAAATGAATAAAATAAAAAAATTTTGTAAAGAACATCGTATTTTTATTATCTTAATGGCTGTAGTAGTAGCATGTTTAATCCTAATTGCTACAGTATTAATCCAATGTTTCTACGTTGGAAATGGCTCAGATAAATATGGAAACAGACTAGAAGGAATTGAAAGTTATACAATATCTGAATCACGTCAAAAAGACTTTGAAAATAATATAGCCAATAATGAAAAAGTAAAATCAGTAGATGTTATGGTAACTGGTAAAATAATTTACATTACAATGCAAATAGAACCTAATGTCGCTTTAGTAGAAGCAGAAAGCATTGCTCAAAAATCATTAGAAGAATTTAGTGAAGAAGAACAATCATTCTACGATTTCAACATTACTTTAAAACAAAATTCTAGCGATAAAAGTGATGGCTTTATAATTTCCGGTGCTAAAAACAAAAATGGCAAAGGTTTAGTTTGGAATAATAATCGTCAAGTAACTGAATCATCAACTGATGATTCTACAACAGAGAAGGATAACTAGTTATGAAAAAGATTGAAATAAATAAGAAAGTAATACTTATTACATTATTTGCAATTGTAGCAATAATAGGATTAATCATACTTACAATTAATATCCTTAATGATGAAAATAAATTAACAGTTGAAGAAAAAGAATGGATTACCGAAAATATTAATACCATCCAAAGTATTAATGTTCCAAACAATCTAGATATATTCGGTAAGAATGGCAGTGGTGTCTTCTTTGATTTCATCAAAGACTTAGAAACAGAATATGGTATAGAAGTAAATGAAATAACCTACAATATTGGTGAAGAAATTACTGGGAACTCATTTAAAGTAGTCTATGACTTAGAAGAAGATGATGTTCTATTTTATCAAGAACATTACGTTGTAATTAGTAAAGAAAAAAACATTATTAGTTCTATATCTCAACTAAATAACAAAAAAATAGGTGTTTTAAAAAGTGATGAAAAAACAATAACAAAATACCTAAGTGATATAAGCAACTCAATAATAAATACTTACGAAACATCAACAAATATATTCCAAGCTTTAGAATCTAATATTGATATAGAATATGCAATTCTTCCCTTAGAAGAAAACTTAACATCAATTCTTACATCAAATTACTATATAGATTATCATATAAGCGATCTAAATAAATACTTAATCTTTAATGGAGTTAAAGATGATACATTTGGTAACATTATCAAAAAATATTATGCTAAATGGCAAGAAGAAAACTTTGAAGAATCTAAAAACAAAAATGAATTAAATACATTCATTCAAGCTCTTTCAATATCTGATAAAGAAATTGATAATATTCAAGCCAAACCATATACATATGGATTTATAAATAATAGTCCTTACGAAGTATTAACAGGTGGTCAATATGGCGGAATAATAAGTGAATATTTAACAAGATTTAGTAAATTTAGTAACATAGAATTTAAATCAACTAAATACAAGAACTTTTCTAAATTTACAGAAGCTTTAGCAAATCAAAAAGTAGATTTATATTTTAATTATTATAATTTAGATACTAAATATCAAAAAATAGACTCTTTAATGAATATTTCATTTGTAGTAGTTGCTAACGAATCTAATCCTTTAGTAATGAATTCAATAGCATCATTAAATAATAAAACAGTTTATGTACAAAAAAATAGTATAATAGAAAAATATTTAAATTCCTTAGGTGGCATTAATATAAAAACATATGAAGATAGTAAAGAATTAAAAAAAGTATCTAAAAAAGACAATATCTTAATTCTTGATAAAGAAGTCTTCAACTATTATAAAAAAACAGATTTAAACGACTATACAATAAGATATAGTAATACTTTATCTGATACATACAATTTCTATGTTAAAGGAAATAACACATTCAATTTACTATTTGAAAAATATATTCAAACATTAGATCCAGAAGAAATAAAGATAAAAGGTAATTATAATCACACTTATACTATGAAATCAGGAACTATTCTTGGACAAGTTGCAAAATACTCAATAATAGTAATAATGGTCTTTATAATAATACTATACATAGTATATCGTTCTACAAAACAAATAAAGATAGCTAAAAAGATAAAAAAAGAAGATAAAATGAAATATATAGATCAATTAACTTCTTTAAAAAATAGAAACTATCTAAATGAAAACATAGCTAACTGGAATAAAAATAGTATTTATCCTCAAGCAACTATAATTATAGATTTAAATCAAGTTAGAAACATCAACGATACTCTAGGATATGAACAGGGAGATGCTCAAATAAAGGCTGCTGCAAATGTCTTAATAAAAACTCAACTTGATAATACCGATATTATGAGAACAGATGGAAACGAGTACTTAATATACTTAGTAGGATATCAAGAAAAACAAGTAGTAAGTTACATTAGAAAACTATATAAAGAATTTAAAAATTTACCATATGAACATGGTGCAGCAATTGGATATAGTATGATTACAAATGATATGAAAACTATCGAGGATTCAATAAATGAATCAGTTGAAGATATGAGAACTAAGAAAGAAGAAATAGAAGAAGGATAAAATGAAGAAAAAGAATAGTAATAAAAAGAATTTTTTTGAAAGATTCTGGGAAGCTTTTTGGAGACCAGAAATGCTTGTCCTTCCAGGGCAAATTGCTTTCTTCCTTTTTCTTTCAGTAGTACCAACACTAACATTAATAGGTTATGCTTGTTCATATCTAAATTTATCAAACGATTTAGTTCAAACATTTCTATCAAATATTCTTAGTAAAGACATTGCATCACTAGTAGCTCCTATTATTACTTCAACTGAAATAACACCAGCTTTCTTTATATCACTAGGAGTAGGATACTTCATTGCAAGCAATGGTATGTCATCAATAATAGTTGCTTCTAATACAATATATGGTATTAAAGACTCTGGTTTTTTCAAAAGAAGACTAAAAGCTATAATAATGGAATTGGTTATTGTAATATTATTTCTATTTATACTATTAGTTCCGTTATTAGGAAGTACTATAATAGATTTACTCCATTATCTAAATTTAGATACTGAAACAACATCTATAATAGTAAATACATTTAATCTATTAGGTGGACCATTATCATGGATAATTGTTTTCCTGTTTATAAAAACAATATATACAATGGCTCCAGACAAAAAATTTGCAAGTAGAAGTGTAAATGGTGGAGCTATCTTCACAACAATTGCATGGATAGGAATTACAGAATTATATTCATATTATATTGCTAATTATGCTAACTACTCATTATTCTATGGTAGCTTAGCAAACATTGTAATCTTAATGCTTTGGGTATATTTCTTATCATATGCATTCGTAATAGGTATGGCAATGAATTATCATCAAGACCTAGAAAAAACAGGCGTAATAGAGATAAATAAAGTCATTGAAGAATCTGCTAATAGTGCACCTGTCTTACCTGAAGAACCAGATAACAAAAAAAATAAAAAAGAAATCAAAAAAGAGAATCAAGAAAATAAATCTTGATTCTCTTTTATTAAAGTCTATTAATTTACTAAGAAAAGCATCCATGATATAATAACAATAGATAGGAGAATATCCATGAAAATATTAAAAGATAAAAAAATTAAAATCATTATAATACTTATTTTAGTAGTAATATTTATAATAGCTATGATATCAAGTATGAGAAAAAATAAAGAAGAACAATCACCTCAAGATGAAACTCCAACTAAAATAGAATTAACAAATGAACTAACAAAAGAATTAGATAGAAAAGTATCGTTACTTAGATATGGAAATTATTGTGAAATAGGTACAAATAACGAATATATGAATGGCTGCTTATATCGTCAAAATATTACTACAGCTGAAGAACTAAATAATAGATATCGTTTATACACATTAGTTCTTGCCTTAGATAATGCAATGGAGTCAAAAATCAATTATGTAGTAGGAAACATTATTGTAGGAGGTATAAACTTTAGATATACACAAGAATTTAGTAAGCAAGAATTCGAAGAAGAATATAAAGACTTATACGGCGAAGATACTATAAATTATAACGAACTAAATGATATGAATTTATTTCCTTATATTAGATATGATGAAACAAGAAAAAAAATATTTTATCAAACAACTGGTGAAAAAATAGAAATAACTCCTAATGAAGTAATAGAATACATAAATGACTACGAATCAGATGAACAAAATGCTTATGTTTATGTATCAACTGCCTTCGTATCACCTACTGGTTCGGGTTCATATGGTATATATGCTGATTATAGTAAACAAACACTAGTAAAAACTATTCAAAATGCTAGCTACGATAAAAATAGTATTATTACAAAAGAAAACTACCAAAGCTTTAACACATACAAATATACATTCACAAAGAATGAAAAAGAATCTTTAATATTTAAACAAGTAGAACTTATTAGTTAGGAATAGAAATATTCCTTTTTTAATGGAAAAAAAGGAATATTTTGATATAATAAAAACTGGTGATAAAAATGGAAGAAGTAATTAAAAGCCTAGTAATCTCATTAGGACTACAAGAAACACAAATTAAAGAAGTATTATCAATGTTAAGTGAAGGAGCAACAATCCCCTTTATAGCACGTTATCGTAAAGAAAAAACAGGAAATCTAAATGAAGACCAAATAAGAGCAATTGAAGAACAATATAAATATCAAGAAAACCTTCTAAATAGAAAAAATGATGTCATAAGACTAATTGATGAAAAAGGAATGTTAACTCCTGAAATAGAAGAATCAATAAAAAAATGTACTAAACTAACAGAAGTAGAAGATATATATCGTCCATATAAAGAAAAGAAAAAAACAAAAGCTAGCGAAGCTATTAAAAACGGTTTAGAACCATTAGCTAAAATGATAATGTCATTTCCTACAACTGGAACTTTGGAAGATATGGCTCGAAAATTTGTTAATGAAAATGTTAAAGATACAGCTACAGCATTAGAAGGAGCCGGTTATATTATTGCTGAATGGATAAGTGACAATGCATCTTACCGTAAATGGATACGCTATAATGTTTATTCAAATGGTACAATAACATCAAAATTAAAAAAGAATGCAGAAGATGAAAATAAACTATATGAAATGTATTATGAATTTACTGATAGAGTAAAATATATCAAACATTATCGTGTTTTAGCCCTAAATAGAGGAGAAAAAGAAAAAGTATTAACAGTTTCAATAGATATGGATAATGATGCAATCCAAAGTTATTTAGAATCAAAACTAATAAAAAACAAAGATTCCTTTGTAGTAGATTTAGTAAAAGACTCTATCAAGGATTCGCTAAAGAGATTAATTTTACCAAGCATAGAAAGAGAAATACGTAGTGAACTTACTGAACAAGCAGAAAAAGAAGCTATAAAAACATTCTCCACAAATTTAGAACATCTACTATTAACAAGACCAATAAAAGGTATGGTAGTACTTGGATTTGATCCAGGATATGTTAATGGCTGTAAACTAGCAGTAGTAGATAAAAATGGTAAATACTTAGATTCAACAGTAATAAAGCCATTCCTGAATGGTTCAAATCAAGATAAATATATAGAACAAAGTAAAGTAATAGTTAAAAACTTAATTGAAAAATACAAAGTTGACATTATTTCAATAGGAAATGGAACAGCGTCTCGTGAATCAGAAAAATTCTGTACTGAATTAATCAAAGAATACAATTTAAATTGTAAGTATATAATTACATCAGAAGCAGGAGCTTCAATATATAGTGCATCTAAACTAGCAATTGAAGAATTCCCAGATTTAGCAGTAGAAAAACGTAGTGCTGTATCAATAGGTCGCCGTCTCCAAGACCCGTTATCAGAATTAGTCAAAATAGATCCAAAATCAATCGGCGTTGGCGAATATCAATATGATGTAAATCAACATGATTTAACAGATGCACTTGACTTTACTACATCTAAAGTAGTTAACGAAGTAGGTGTAAATATAAACACGGCATCAAAGAGTATCTTAAAATATGTATCAGGACTTACTAAATCAGTAATAGAAAACCTGTATAAAGCTAAAGAAGAAAAAAACTTTACATCTCGTGAAGAAATAAAAAAAATAAAAGGAATGTCTGATAAAGTATATGAACAATCAATAGGTTTCCTTCGTATTCCAGATGGTATAAATCCCTTGGATAAAACAGGTATCCATCCAGAAAGTTACGAAATAACTAATAATTTATTATCAAAACTATCTTTAGATATCAAAGATATTAATACAGAAGAATTTAAAGATACACTAAAAAAACAAAACGCGCTAAAACTATCAGAAGAACTAAATAGTGATATATATACAATTGAAGATATAATAAAAGAATTGTTAAATCCTGGATTAGACCCACGTGATGAACTAGAAGCACCTATCTTAAAAAGTGATATTCTCCATATTGAAGATTTACGTGTTGGTATGGAACTACAAGGTACTATTCGAAACGTTGCATCCTTTGGAGCATTTGTAGACATTGGTCTTCACGATGATGGATTAATTCACATTTCAAAAATGAGCAAACAATTTGTCAAAAATCCTAACGACATAGTACATGTTGGAGATATCGTAACATGCTACGTATCAGACATTGACCTAACAAAACAAAAAGTACAATTAAGTTTAATAAAGAATGTATAGATATATCTATAACATTCTTTTTTTACTTTAATTAAAAATTAATTTATTATATTATTATAATAGGAGTGAAGTTTATATGAATAAAAAAGTGTAATTGTAACACTAATACTTATTATAATAGCTCTATTAATTGGATTTAGTAGTTGCTATGCAATATTTGGAACAAAAAAATATGACAATGTTAGATGTGAGAAAAACAAAGAACAGATTCCTACTAAAGAAACAACAGAAAACGATGATAGTGATAAGAATAATGAAACAAAAAGTATTGAAGAAATGCTTTTATCGGGATATATAGATAATTATAATCACAAAGAATTAATATATTCATCTAATAGTAGTTTTAGTGGTGAATACATAGGAGCAATGTATAAAGCAAATATTTCCGATGAATATAAAGCAGTATATAGTATTAATGAATATTTAAACAAAAATAATATACAATATCTGTTTGATAAAGTATCTACAGGTGAAGAAGTCGAGTTTGAAATTAGTCTAAATGGATTAAATAAAATGGTCTCAACTTTCTTCGCAAATACAGAAATAAAAGAAGGATTTAAAACTGATGGTTATAAAAATGTTTATGGAATTAATTGCGAAAAAGAAATTTGCAAAATAAAAATATGGGGATACGGAGGAACTGGACCACAGCCAACATATTCCTCACATTTAGTAAGTGAAAAATATAATAAAAAAACAAATAGTTATGAATATATTGTGTCTTCATATTATATTATAGTAGAAAAAAACGGTGTCGGAATTTATACAGAAAAAATGGAAAACGTATAAAAACAATTGAATTTGATATAAATGAATATGGTATGTATGATAATTATAGTAGCTACTTGGGAGAAGAAATAAAGACATATAAATATACTTTCAACGAAGAAAATCAATTAGTATCTGGCGAAGAAATGAAATAAAATATTGATATATTATACAAATGATTATAACAACCTAGAAAGACTAAATTTATACTATATAATAAAGACTATTGATATTTATTGTATGATACAGATTACAAATAAAAAAAGGAAAGTAATAATAATTAATACAAAAAAGATATTGTAAAATATCTTTTTTAAATACCATATTAATAATAAAAAAAGCGTTTTGTGGTATAATAAAATACATAAGAAACGAAAGAAGTGTCCTTATGAAAAAAACAAAAATACATCCTAGTATTATATATACTTTTACAATATTTTATTTAGAAATATTGACAAAAGTAATAATGACTAAACATTTATTAAATACTGGCTTAATATATATGATAGTATTTACTATTCCAATAATAATATTAATAACAATTCTAACTAAATCATTTAACGAAAAAATTAATAAAATAATATCTATAATTATAATGCTAATAATAACAATATTTTATGGTGCTCAATTTGTATATTTCATTTTATTTTCAGTACCATTTTCATTCTCAAGCATTAGTATGGCCGATCAAGCTTTAGATTTCGTAAATATCATTAAAGACACATTAATAAAATATTGGTACTACATCCTAGCCATCATATTACCATATATTCTATTAATTGTCTTTAACAAACATATCGATTATAAAAAGTATAATAAGTATAATATTATATCGCTAATTACAATGTTTATAATTAGTTACTTATCAACATTCGCATTTTTAATACCTAACGAAGACAACTCAAAAAAATTATATTTTAATATTGATAATTCTGTTGCTATAATTGATAAATTTGGTATGTTAACATATACCAAAATTGACATAAAAAGACAATTATTTGGATTTGATTCAGAACTAATTAATAGTAACACTACTTTTCCTATAATAAATGAAACAAATGAACCAGAAGAAATTGTTTATGGAGATAATGCATTAGATATAGATTTTTCTTCATTAGAATCCAAAAATAAAAATATTCAAAAGTTAAATAGTTACATGAATAGTGAACTACCTACTAATAAAAATCAATATACAGGAATGTTCAAAGGAAAAAATCTAATATTTATTCTTGCTGAAGGATTTAACGAAGTTGCAGTTGATGAAACAAGAACTCCAACATTATATAAAATGATTAATAATGGTTTTGTATTTAATAACTTTTATTCACCTGTACATTTAAGTACAACTGGAGGAGAATTCCAAGCTACAACAGGATTGGTTCCAACTCAAGGAACACTAAGCGCTTGGAAAAAGCAAACTCCAACAATTTCATATGGTATAGGTAATGCTTTCAGTAATATTGGATACAACGTTCAAAGCTATCATAACTGGACATATACATACTATAAAAGAAATATAACTATGAAAACTCTAGGATTTAATAGTTATACAGGATGTGGAAATGGTTTAGAAAAAAAGATAAACTGTCAATGGCTACCAAGTGATGTTGATATGATAAATGTAACACTACCAGATTATATAAATAAAGAAGGAAACTTTGCAACATATTATGTTACAGTAAGTGGACATTCCCCATATAACGCTAGCTCTAATATTGCCAAGAAATACTTAAATCAAATAGAAGGAGAATACTCATCAGCAGTAAAATATTATCTAGCATCTCAAATGGAACTTGATAGTATGTTAGAAACTTTAATAAATAAACTTGCAGAAGCCAATCAATTAGAAAACACAGTAATCGCCTTAGTAGGAGATCATTATCCTTATACACTATCAACCGATGAAATGAATGAAATGTCATCATACAAAAAAGATAGTACAATAGAAGTAAATCATAGCAATTTTATTATATGGAATAGTGAAATAAAAGAACCTATAATAATAGATAAACTAGGAAGCCAAATAGATGTTTTACCAACTTTATTAAATCTATTTGGTATTGAATATGATTCGAGATTGATTGTAGGAAAAGATATTTTAAGCGATACTGGTTGTGTTGCTATATTTTCAAATTATAGTTGGGTATCAGACTATGGTACGTATAATGCCAATACTAATAAATTTACTTTAAAAGAAGGTAAAGAATTAGAAAATATCAATGAATATGTAAAAGAAATGAAAAACAGAGTATCAAACGCTTATAGTATAAGCAAAATGATAATAGAAAACGATTATTACACTTATGTATTAGGAAGTGAGTGATAACAATGTGTGGAATCGCAGGTTATATAAGTAACAATAAAAAACCAACAAAAAAAGTATTAAAATTAATGACAGACAGAATAGCACATCGTGGTCCTGATGGAGAAGGATTTTATGTTGATGAAATGGCAGCCCTAGGACACAGAAGACTAGCTATTATCGATTTATCAACAGGAGATCAACCAATATTTAATGAAAATAAAGATATAGCAGTCGTATTTAATGGTGAAATATATAATTATAAAGAATTAACAGAAGAATTAAAAGAAAAAGGACACAAATTTATAACCACAACAGATACAGAAGTTCTTGTACATGGTTACGAAGAATGGGGACATGATATAGTTCATAAATTAAGAGGAATGTATGCTTTTGCAATTTGGAATAAAAACGAAAAAGAACTATTTAGTGCTCGCGACGGTTGGGGAATAAAACCATACTATTACTATGAAAATGATGGCGTTTTCATGTTTGCTTCAGAACTAAAAGCATTCTTAGATCATCCAGATTTTAAAAAAGAATTTAATGATAAAATACTATCAGCATACTTATGCTTTAACTCAGTACCAACAGAAGAAACGTTCTTTAAAGGTGTAAAAAGACTAGAACCAGGACACTATTTAATCTATAAAGATCAACAAATAACTATAGAAAGATTCTTTAAACTAGAATTTGAAGAAACAGATAAAGATATGGATATCTATGTTGATCAAATAGATAAAGCAATGAAAGACTCTGTTATAAGACATTTTCATGCTGATGTTGAAGTAGGATCTCTACTATCAAGTGGAGTAGATTCATCATATATTGTATCTATTGGTAAACCAGATAAAACATTTACAGTAGGATACGACAATCCAAAATACAACGAAATAACATACGCTGAAGATTTATCTGAAAAATTAGGTATTCATAACATATCTAAAAAAATATCTCAAAAAGAATACATAAAAAATTTTCCTAAATTAATGTATCATATGGATGAACCATTAGCAGATCCATCCACAATAGCTTTATATTCAATATCAGAACTAGCATCACATTATGTAAAAGTAATCACATCAGGTGAAGGAGCAGATGAATTATTTGGAGGATATAACACATATCAAGAAGAAGTAAATCAAGCTTGGTACATGAAAATTCCATTTCCTATTCGCCGTTTTGCTTCAATGATAGCAGGTATTTTCCCAGATGCTAGAGGATTTAATTTTGTATATAGAAGAGGAAAAAAACTAAAAGATTATAATATAGGACTAGGAAGAGTATTCAGAGATGAAGAAGCTATGAAAATAGTAAAAATATCAAATCAGATACATACTAAAGACATAGTAGCTCCTTTTTATGAAGAATATAAAGACAATTCTACAATGGTTCAAAGACAAGTGATAGATTTTTATTTCTGGTTAGTAAGAGATTTTCTCCATGCTGTAGATAGAAGTGGTTCAATGTTTGGAATAGAATGTCGTACACCATTCCTAGATGAAAAAGTATACGAAGTAGCCAGACACTTACCAGTATCTGCTAAAATAAATAAAGAAACAACAAAAGTTGCTCTTAGAAAAGCAGCTCAAAAAACAATACCAAACGAATCATATAAAAAGAAAAAACTAGGTTTCCCAGTTCCTCTAAGAGAATGGATAAGACAAGATGAACTATATAATCTAATAAAAAAAGAGTTTAATACTCCAACAGCTGAAAAATTTTTTGATATAAAAAGAATAAACAAATTATTAGAAAATCATCGAAGTGGTAAAAAAGACTGCTATAAAAAAGTTTGGGCTATATATACATTCCTAATTTGGTACAAACAATACTTTGAAGAAGCTTAATATAGCTTCTTTTTAAATTTTTGTGATATTATATATATGGTGATAATATGAAACAAGATAGTTTAAAAAACAAAGCTAAAGATTTTGTCACAGAAATGAAAATAAAAACATTCCATCAATTACAAAAAAACAAAGGAATAACACAAAGCTATTCTGAAATGCTTTTTTATCAAGGACTAGATGAAGTAATTGAAGATATAACATTTTCAAAAACTTTATCTGACTTTTATAACAAAATTATTTCCAAAGCAAATTCATATACTAGTAAGGCTCTATTTCCAAGTATTATAAGTGGTTTTCTATATGGGATATTTAACGGAGATATTAATGTATACTTTAGTGAAACACAAAATAGACTTCTTTTAAGTCATAACTTTAACTCAGTTTCTACAAGGAGATTTCTAGAACAATACAAAACAACAATATTTGAATACATAAGAAATGATAATATTCTATCTAATAGTATTATAAGAGGAAAAAATAGTAATGTTTTATCTAATAATTTTAATATTCCTTTAAAACAAGAAGACATAAGCACTATAATAGATCAACTATTTGTTGATAGAAGCACATTTAACATAACTCAAAATCAAAATGTAAGAGTAGTATCAAAAATAGTACTAGAAATGATGAGTTTATATACACCCAATATACTATTTAATAATAAAGACTTTGTTGAATTTGAAATGAAATATGGTTATTTTAGAAAATATTCATCATCATTAAATAGTAATCAAAAGATTCCAACTCTTCAAGAAAGAATAGATACTTACGAATTACAAAAAGATATGACTCCAGAAGAAAAGAGTCAATTAGATAACCTACCATTATTAGAACAAAGAGTAAGTAGACTTGCTCCTCAATATCGTGAAAATCTTTATAGCATTCTAAAACAAGCAAAATTAGAACCAGACAAAAGAAAAAGAATAGAACTAATTGATGATTGCTATTCTATGTATGAAATATCTTTTAGAAATGAAATAGTTGACAATTTATATACGCCGACATCGTCAACAGAAATAACCAATTATCAAGAATTAAAAGATGTTTTATTACACATATTTATTAGAGATCCTTATCGTTTATTAGATAAATACGAAGAAAAATTAAAACGACAAATAATCCTATCGCGCGTAGATGGTAACAAAAGTGAAACTTTAACTCTTCAAGAACAAGAATTATTAAATAGAAAAATGGAATACGCAAGAGAAGTACAAGCCAATCCAGCTATAGTAGAAGAGAGTTTAGATATCGAAACTAACTACACAGATTCAATGGGGTTAAGAGGATATACTTCAGATACAAAAAATCAAATATCAACATCCTTCTTTTCTAAAGAAGCAATATTAAATTTAGGGACATGCATCGGAATAGGATTTGATAGAAATGGTTTAGAACCAGAAAATATAGCAATTTCATCTTCTCAATATCTAACAACCAACATGGGAATAAATAACTTAGAAATTCACCCAGAACATGCTTTTTCAACACTATCTTCTCCATTAAGTGAGTTAAAAAAGACAAACAAAAGCGAATTAGTATTATTTAGAAAAAATATCGATTCGGTGACTAAAGCTTCTTACGTATTTGTAAGTATTTCAGGTTTTAATCATGAACAAGATGAGCAAGCTATAAAAAAAGCTCAAGATATCGCAGAAAAAAATAATCTCAAACTAATAATATTCAATCTTCCAGCTATAAGAAAATCACTAGAAGAACAAAATATTCAAGAACAACAATCAAGAAGAACTTTATAATGTGGATTCATATAAAAAAATAAAACCATATTGTGGATTAATAATAATTGTATACTTATAATATAATTAATAATATATATATTGAGGTGGTTTATAATGATAAATATAAAAATAGATTCAAGAAAAATAGTTCCTGGAGATACTTTTGTAGCACTAAAAGGAGCAACAGTAGATGGACATGACTTTATAGATAAAGCTATATCTAACGGAGCAATCAAAATAGTAGTAGAACATAAAGTAGAATGTAATGTTGAAACATTAATCGTAGAAGACACCAATAAATGGTTAACTGATTACATAAGCAATCACTATAGTCAAGAAATAAATAAAATGAATATATTAGGAATTACAGGTACTAATGGTAAAACTACTACAGCTTATCTAACATATCAAATGTTAAATAAATTAGGTAGTAAGACTGCTTATATTGGTACAATAGGTTTCTACTTACCAGATAAAGATTTTATTGAATTACCAAATACAACACCAAATATCTTAGATTTATATGAGTTATTTTTATCTGCTAAAGAACATAATTGTGAAAATGTCATAATGGAAGTAAGTTCACATGCTTTAGATCAAGAACGTGTAAAAGGAATAGAATATAAAGTAGCAGGATTTACTAATCTAACCCAAGATCATTTAGATTATCATAAAACAATGGAAAACTATTTAGCAGCTAAGCAATTGATATTAAAACAATTGACAGGACCTATGATTGTAAATACTGATGATCCAAGTGGTGAAAAATGGCTTACTGCATATAATAATTGTAAGGACTTAGGAAAAAATGCTAATAACTATAAAATAGTATCATATGAAGATAGTAATAAAGGTACTCTAATTAAATTTAAAGTAGATAGTATCGAATATGAAGTAGAAACAAACCTAAGAAGTCCATTTAATGTTTATAATTATCTAACTGCTTTAGCTTTTATTAATAATTTAGGATATAAAGTAGAAGACATTATTAATATAACATCATCTATATATCCTCCAAAAGGAAGATGTGAACAAATTAAAGTAAAAGATGGAGAAGCAGTAATAGACTATGCTCATACACCTGATGCAGTAGAAAAAATAATTGATGCTTTTACAGAAAATAAAAAGGGTAGAATAATTACTATTGTTGGTTGCGGAGGAGATAGAGACCCTAAGAAAAGACCTATTATGGGACGTATTGCTGCTTCTAAATCTGACTATGTAGTATTTACATCAGATAATCCACGTACCGAAGATCCTCAAAAAATAATGAACGATATCTTATCAGGTGTTTCAACTAATAATTATGAAGTTGAATTAGATAGAAGAACAGCAATTAAAAAAGCTTTAGACATGATAAAAAAAGATGATGTAGTACTAATTTTAGGTAAGGGACATGAAGATTATCAAATACTAGGGCACGAAAAAGTACATTTAGATGATGCTGAAGAAGTAAAAAAATATATAGAAGAATCAAAATAATTACCAAAATTCACGAAAATTCAAAAAAGTAGGCAAAAACACTTGCATTTTAGCTAAAAACGAGTATAATTAAAAATGCCTACTGATTTTGCGGGTGTAGTTTAATGGTAGAGCTTCAGCCTTCCAAGCTGATAACGTGGGTTCGATTCCCATCACCCGCTCCATTGAGGAATCTGCTCGGAACAATTACCGAGTTTGATATATAAATCTATCGAAAGATAGATTTTTTTATTAAATAGATTAATATATGAATATTATTATTTAAAAGTATTTTAAACCAACTAAGTAAAAATAATATATCTAGATAAATAGAGCATATTTTGATATTATCATATTGGGTGATAACTATGTATATACTAGATTTTTGTTCCAATAGTGACATATTACAAGTTCTTTTAATAGTAAAGCTATTATTAAGAATAATTACAATCATCCTACCTATAATAATGATAATTAACTTATCAATTACATCATTTAAAAGTGTAATAAATGAAGAAAGACTAAAAAATAATCTTTTCCAAAACTTTAAGCAATTAATAGCAGCACTTTTAGTATTCTTTATTCCAACTATTATCGAATTTTCAATAGGTTTAGTAAGTACAGAAAAGAATAACTATATGCAATGTATAGAAAATGCAACTATTGAAAATATAAAAAAATTGAAAATAGAAAAAGCCGAAGAATTAATAAATAAAACATATGAAGAATATGATTATAGTACATATCAAGATGCTAAAGCAGCAATTGCTAAAATAGATGATGAATCAATTAGAGAAGAGTACTATAAGCGATTAAATGATGCTGAAAAAGTATATAATATTAAAATATCACTTAGCTTAGTACAAAAAGGTACAACTGAATCAAAAAAATCAGCATTACAAAATCAAATATATTCATTACAAGATGAAAAGATAAAAAGAATACTAAATGATGAACTAAGTAAAATTCCAATTTTAGAAAGCTCTGGAGCAGATTTAAATGTAGAATCATCATTTAAAGAGTACACTACAGATAACACTACATTGCAACATTACTCTTTATATATTCCTCAAAAAGCCAAAGAAAATATGCCACTTATTGTCGTAATTCCTTCATCAACAGGTAATTATAGCCAAACAAGCCAAGTTTTTAAAAATTTAGAATTAAATAACTTAAATGCTTTCCTAGTGGTATTTGAATCTGGAGCAGATAAAGAATCAAGTAGAAAAGCAATAATAAGTCAAATAGATCAACTAGTATCAGAATATAAACTTAATGAAAACGCTATATCAGTAACTGGCTTTAGTTCAAGTGGTTCTTATGTATATAATTTAGTATTGAATAATAAAGGTAAATTTGCAGCTTTAGTACCAGTAAGTTCTGGTTACAGTTTTAGTAATTTATCTCAAGAAGATATTGCTTATTTAAAAAGTCTTCCAATGAAAGGTTATGGCGAAAAAGGTGGGAAGTACGATGCTAGTGGTAAAGCTTGTGCAGGATGGACAAATTGGTCTCCAGCAAATTCAATGACTAAGATGTTCACTGGACTTGGTAAAACAGATGACTTTACTAATCTAGGAGGTATATGTCATAACACAGTAATGAATACAACATTTGGTATAGATGAAAACAATGATGGTTTATCAGACATCTTAGAATGGATGAGCGAACAAAACAAATAACATGTAATAATATATTACATGTTATTTGTTTCCCAAAAAAGATCTATCTTTTCTTTACCAGTTAATACTTTTCTTTCAGAGTAAATAATTCCTTTATTATTAACACTTAATTCCCATCTTACTAAACAAATACACCCATTATCTATTTCCAAACAAGTAATCCCATTAGGATGTATGCAACTTCCATCATTAAAATATAAACTATCTCCATTTTTAGGAAATATAGGTCTATGAGTATGTCCAGATATAACAATAGTATTATTTTTCTTACTCCAATTCTGTAATTTCTTTTCTACATACTTAGCTACTTGATTATTCTTAGCAGCACTAGTTAAATCATTAACCCCTACATTTGTTAGAGGTCTCCATATATATCTTACTAGAAATCTCGACATTTTCCAAAAAGTTCCACTTATAAGATCAACCTGATGACCATGTAATAAAAATATATTATTACCTTTATAGTTTAAAACTAATGATTCTTCAGCACTTAATTTATTCAATAATTCTTTATTTTCTTTTGTATCTTCATCATAATAAGTATATAGAAACTTTTCCAATACTTCTTTATCTCTTTTTACTATATCATGGTTACCATATATCATTATTAATCTTCCATCATCAAAATACTTTTTAAGTAATTTAAAAACATCTAAATGAGCAGTAATTATTTCACTATATTCTTTAACTTCCCATAATTCGTCTCCATCACCTAATTCAATATATGTAAAACTATTTTTATAATAGTAATTCAATGCCGCTTTAAATAAATTTCGATTTTTAAAAAAATCATCATAGTTATTACCATTTCCACGATGACAATCACTCATAATAACATATTTACTTTTATCATTTATGTTAATTATTCTTGAATTATGATAGAGTTTATCTAATATTTTAATCATCTTTATTTACTCCTATACTAGGGGATAGATCACTACGAAGTAACAATACATTTTTATCACTAATAACATTATCAACAATTTTCTTATCTTCAGTATTCTTTAATATATCAGGTATTAAATCATTAATAATAAGTTTATTATCATTACAAGAATTATTATAATCAACATTATCTTCAATATATTTATTATATAATCTTACATTATTTTTATTTATAGACTGTCTAATATAATCAGATATAATTCCTCTTGTCCATACTTTATGTGTTTTAGGCTTTGTATAATGAAAGCAAAAAGTATTATCGATTATTCTATAATCATTTTCTTTATAACCTTTTTTTCTAAAGGCTATAGTAAATGCATTTAGCATATCTTTATTAGGAAATGTAATATTTATATCCATAGAAAGCTCTTTAGGATTACTAAATATTCCTAATTTAAATATTGCAAGCCACCAGTGTTTAGCACTGATTCTAGCAATTATTTTGTTATTTTTGTATAGGATCATATCTATATCTAACATATCTTTGTCTTCTATTGGTAAATAGATTGTCTTTTTATTTACTCTCTTTTGACTAGTAGCATAAATACCAATTTCTGATCCGGTAACCATTCCATATTGACCTTTCCAAAAACTGATTAACCAGTTTTTATTATTATAATAAAACTTAATTGGTTCAGTATCTATAATCATCTGAAAAATAGGAGCCATTACATCATAAAAGTGTGAATATCCAAAATTCTTTTGCCATGCATTTTTAACTGTATAAAAAATATCTTTATTATTATCATAAGCAAATCCTAAAGCAGAAAATCCTTTATAAGATATTTTTCCATATTTCTTAAAAATTAGATAAATAGTAATCTTTATTGCTACTAATATAAAAGGTATTAAAAAAATTAACCATAGTAATAACAAAAAATCACCACCATTCTAATATATGGTATGTAATAAAAAAATGATAAGTGATGTCAAATATCACAAAAAAAGTTCAATAATTATTGAACTTCTTTTCTACGAGTCAACAATCTAATTAAAGATCTTGTTTTTCTCTTAGTTACTACATTATTATTTGTATTTTCACTTCTATAATCTCTACTAATTATTTCATCAATTTCTTCAGTAGATAGTTCTAAATTCATTTTTTTGTTAAACTCATTTATAAATCTTTTAGCTCTTTCATAGCCATATTCAGGAATAGTATTCTTTGAATACAAAATACTAAGTGCTACTAATTGTAAAAGTTTATAACGTAATGTTAAATCACAACTATTATCATAAAGACACTCTTGTAATTCTGTTGTATCTAATTCTTCTTCATAATTATTTAATATTTCATAAAACTCATTTATATATAGATTTTCTTTTTCGGTATATTTTATTAGTTCTTCAGGGCATGTTGCAATACCTGTTTTAGGATCAGCACCAACTGAAAAACGTGGCAACTCATCGCTCCAAAATTCATCATCTTTTGCTTTATTTAGAATAGTTAATACAATTTCAGATTTCCATCTTATAAACTGACCATTTTCATAAATAGGATATTGCCTAAAACCAGAAGAACGATAATGACAATTAATTATTGACATTTGTCTATCAGTTAATCTTAAAAGTAATTGTTTTAAGCTCATAACTTTAGACATTTTTTCAATATTTTCAAATTCTTCATCAATAATACCATTATAGTAGTCTAACTCTCTATCAGGATATTTCATTTCATACCAATAAGTAAGTTTATTTATTAAATCTTGTAATTCTTTTATTTCTATATAGCAGTGATAACCATTTTCAATTTGTTCTTTTAACCAATTTAAAAACTCTTTATTTTTATTTAATTCATATAGATGTTTATCTTGTTTATAAAATCGTTCGGCTTCAGCAATTGTCATATAATTCCTCCAATAATGGTATTATATGACAAATAATAAGTAATATCTATAAAAAACTTATTTTATGATTATAACTATTGTGATAAAATATAAACACCTAAAGGAGATGCTCCTATGACAAAACAACTAAATATAAAAGAATACTTTAACATATTAGGGGAAATACCATGTTTTTTAAACAAGTATTTAGAATTAAATATATTAAAAAGATTAAAAAAAGTAGGTTACTTCTGTGGTATGGACTATGGTTCAAAAGATATATATAATTTTGTCTATAAAATAAGTAGATACGATCATTCTTTATCAACAGCTCTAATAACTTGGAAATATACCAAGGATAAAGTCCAAACTTTAGCAGCTTTATTCCATGATGTATCAACACCTTGTTTTTCTCATGTTATTGACTACATGAACAAAGATTATGAAACGCAAGAATCGACTGAAGAAATGACCACAGTTATTCTAAATAGTTCACCTAAATTAAAAAGATTATTAAAAGAAGATAATATTAATTTAGAAGATATAATTAATTTTAAAAAATATTCAATTGTTGATAACAACCGTCCTAAATTATGTGCCGACAGAATAGATGGAATTATATTAACATCTCTTGGTTGGACAAAAAAGTTAAAGATGTCAGATATACCAAATATTATAAATAATATAGAAGTGCAAACTAATGAGGAGAATGAACCAGAATTAGGATTAAAGAGTAGGAAAGTAGCAGATTTATTATGTAACTTAAATAAAGACATTGATACCTTATGTCATTCTAATGAAGATAATTATATGATGGAATTACTAGCTGAAATAACTAAGTACTCAATAGATAATAATTATATAAATTATAATAATTTATATGAGTATAACGAAGAAAAACTATTTAGAATATTAAAACAAACTAATGATAACACATTAAATATTATGATTAATTTATTTGAAAATATATCACTAGAAGACATTACAATAAAACAACTTCCTAGAGTAAAAAGACGCTTAATTAATCCTTTAGTCAATGGTAAAAGATATTTATAAAAGATTATACAGAAAATGTATAATCTTTTTAAATTTATCAAATTATTTATTAATCTCTAAATATCCAAGAATATCTATGTTTTCTATTGTTATATTAAGTATAATTTCTATATCTTTTAAAACATCATAACAATAATATTCTGGATATACAGGTTTTTGTTTACATGAAGAACCAAAATCAAAAAGTTTTTCTAATTCAACATCACCATTCGTTAAACATCTGAGCATTACATTATAATTATATCTATCAGTTAGGCCCAATTTTATAATCAACAACATCAAGTCCTAGTAGTTTACACAAATATGTCCCAACAAGTTAGTTAATCATTTCATTACTTCTACAAGTATTTGTATAGTAAAATTTCCTATTAATTTTAACAATATTTATTAATAAGTCAATATTCTCCGTTTGAAATCTAAAATCAATTACTTGACTAGAATCATTAAGTAGCATATAAATTACACTTTAAGTAAGGAATACTATAACACATGATATCAACAATAATAAATAATTGAAGTTTTAACTAATAAATGATATAAATAAGATGGAGGTTTGAAATGAATAACGATACAGAAAAAAAATTAAAGATATAAATCAAGCTATGAATAAAAGCGACGAAAAAAAATTATTAGAAGAAATTTCTATGATAGTAAAGAAAAAATGTACAGAACTAGAAGAAACTATAAAAAGTCATAAAGAAGCAATAGATGAATATGATGAATTTGTCACATACTTTCCAACGACCAATGAAACATCACATTCTCCATTCGAAAATATTTACGTAAGATTAGATATAGAAGATGAAAGGGATTCACAATCAATAAGTTCATCCCGACAATATCAGTTCTTAAATATAAACGATAGAAAAAAAATTAATTCAAAGTGTTACATGGAAATATTCTTTATTTTAAATAAAATATTAAATGATGATTCACAATATGATGAATATATACATAAATATAGTATGGAATTACTATTTGAATTAAATCTCTATATATTTAATAGTTATATTGAATTAATAAAAAAAGAAATAGAGTCATTAACACAATATAGAAGTGTATCTCCAAATTTAGTAGATACAACAGAAGATGATATAGAGAAAAAAATAAATGATTTAATTGCAATTTTTGGAGAAGAATATGTGAATGCTGTATACCATAGAGCTAATGTAGTAGCAAGTGCTAAGAGTAATCTAATAACTAAATTAAGAAACGTAGGATCACATGGAGAATTTGATTATAATTCTGGTAATATAATATTAAAAAATAAAGGTAATATAGTTCAGTCGTTATCTGGTAATGATTACTTTAAAATGTCAGAATTAAATGATATATCAGAAGAAATAATTGAAAAAGTTTGTAAAGTAGATACCATATCACCAGATTTATTTTCACCGATGATTGATCCACTATTTAGAATATTAAAAGGAACTACTAGTATAACAGAATTAAATAACTTACCAGCAGAAGAGAAAAAAGAATTGATATTTTTACTTATTTCTTTATCGTTATTTTCTCTTATACAATTAAACAGTGAAAATATGTTTAAGTTTTTAGCAAATTATAATAGTGATACTTTTATGTCCAAATTAGAGATTTCATTAATATCAAACTCAGTAATGGATTTTTCTAATAATCGACAAAATCCTAGAAAAGTTTTTTTAGACAAAAAAGATAAAAATCAAATAAGAATTTTTTTCGAAAATATAAAAAATGCAATAGGTCATAATAATGTTATTTTATCATTTTCAGATATAATATGTAAGAACATTTACAAAAAAAATCAGAAAGATATTTATATTGAAATATCATTTTTAATAATAGATTGGCTTAATTTTATAGCAGATAATAGTTTTTATAAAATGATTTCAATGTCTTCAAGCGAACAAAAAAGGAGTATAATACATCATTAATACTAAAAAAATATTAACTATATAGAAAAGAGCAGCCTAGAATCAAAAAAAGTATAAATAAAATGAAATGATAAAAAATGTAGACAGTCCAAATGAGATTGTTTGCATTTTTTTTAACATTATTAAACGTGAAATATTTTATTGATAAAATCCCATTATATGATATTATTATCATACAAAGTTCAAATATAAAAAAAGAGATAAGTATATAACAAAGTATAATTTTTTTGCTATTTTCTTAATCTCTATATTTAATTTATAATTATAATATAAACTTTGAGTTTATCTTATAATAAATCTTATTCAGTATTCTTTTTCTTTGGTTGTAACAATGTTTTAGCAAGAATTCTTACTTTTTCAACTTCTTCAGAAGCTGTACTTATCATTTCTTGTGGAGTAGGAATAGTATCTAAATCATTAATTGAAACATCTCTAAATCCATAACTAACATTTTTATCGTTAGTTTGAGAAACAGTATATCTATCAGTATTATAAGCCCATTCCTCGAAGTTTGTTAAAGTAATCTTTTTTCCATCTCTAGTTATAATAAGTTTTACTAAATAACCATTACTAAATTCCGCTTGATCAGTTACATTTCCTTCTTTCATGCCATTCATTTTCTTTACGGTAATAGATATATTTTTAAAATCATTTACTTCTCCTAATAATGAATTAGAAACTATATGACATAGCTCTTCAATATTAACAGGAAAAGTAATAGATGATAAAGCTTCTTCCATTTTCTTTTCATCTACATAAGGATTAGTATTTCTATCCATTTCAAGTATATTTGGATAATCGATTTTTACAGATACTTTATTTTCACTATCATAAACATCCCCATAATATGAGAATTGACTTACAAAATGATAAAACTTCTTATCTTTATCATCTATATCTTTTGTAACATGTTGAATATATAATTTATCAGGTCTATCCTCATTTTCAGATAAGTATTCATATACAATTTTTATACCATCAAAATCAATACAAAGAGATGGTAAATTTTCCCAATAATCTCCTAAGCTAATTTTCATTTTAGCTATTTCTCCTGTTTCTTCAAACATACAATCAAAAGCTAAATTTTTGTTATCAAAATTATATAGTTTACAAGTATTACCTTGACCAAAGCCAGCCATTTTAATTATATTAGCAAATTTTTTATTTACAAGTTCAAAGTCATCTCTAGAAATATTTCCTTTTTTTATTAGCTCATTGGCAAATAAATGTGTTATGACATATGTACCATTTCCACCAATTTTAACAGAGTCAGGTAAAACTCCCATCCATTGCCCTAATGTTGTTAATAATAGAGTATCTGTTATTATTATTTTAGGCAAATCTGAATGTAAATTTTCCAAACTATTATTGTCTGCTTTATGAACTTTATTTCTAAAATACGTAATAGCTTCATTAAATCCCATATATAAAACCTCCCAATGTATTTATTATTCTAGTATAAATTATTAAATTAAACAACAAAAAAATATATTATAAATACATTATATAATATAGTATATATTAATATAAAAGAAGAAAGAAGAATAATACATGAAAGTAATTCATCCATTAAAACCTATATATGATAAAAATTCTAAAGTCTTAATATTAGGAACAATACCTTCAGTAAAATCAAGAGAAATTGGCTTTTATTATGCCAATAATCAAAATCGTTTTTGGAAGACTTTATCCAAAGTATTTAATGAAAAAATAGAAAATACAAAAGAAGATAGAATAAATTTTTTATTAAAACATAATATAGCATTATTTGATGTATTAAAAAGTTGTGACATAAATTCTTCAAGTGATACTACAATTAAAAATCCTATTCCCAATGATTTATTACCTATAATAAATTCATCTCAGATAAAAACTATATTTACTACAGGTAAAAAAGCTTATGAATTATATAATAAATATTGTTATCCAAAAACCAAAATAAAAGCAATTTATTTACCAAGTCCATCTCCAGCAAATTGTCAAAAAGGAATAGAAGAAAAGTTATTTAACGAATATCTTCAAATAAAAGAAAAACTCACTATAAAGTGAGTATATATAAAAGTCTTATCTTGATATTTTTTTATTTAAATATGGTTCATAAGAAATATGACCAGGAGTCTTTTTATCAGCAATCCAATAACCAAATTTACCGACTACCATAATTGGTTTAGCTAACTTAACAAAATCTAAATCTTTTGTATGAGCGGCAACAGCTCCCTTAGATAAAGAAGCTGTAATGTGCTTTGGTTTTAATAAAGGGAATCCATTTTCATCCTTCTTATCTTCATGATAATTAATATAATATGAATCATAAGATTCATCAAATGCAACTTCAAAGCCACTATTATTTCCATCACAACCATATCCAACTAAATATACCTCTACTTCTTGACCAACTATTTCATCAAATAATTCATCTTCTGTAGGTTTATATTTAAAAGTACAATGTATTTCATCATTAGTCCATTCTAACTTAGTTGGTTGTAAGGACTTGATTAGCTCTGCTTGTTCACCTTCAAAAAAAATTCCCATATATCTAACCATTTTATCACTCCATATTCTTCTTAGTAACTTTTATTCTACAATAAAAAAAGAAAATAATCATTATTTTTTTTCTTTTTATATAATATTTATCTATACTACTAACTTTTTAGACTTATTATACTCATATTCATCCGCATCAAAGTCAAAAGGTATTCCCAAACTATTTGCTAAAAATTTAGCTTTTTTATTAGACGCTCTATTTCTATCTACAACAATTAATAAACAGATTACACTTTCTAAAAATCTACGATGTAATTTTATTTTAGTCTGATGATGATTAATAGTTTTTTCTAAATCATTATTTTTAGGTAGTATTCCCATTTGTAATAATAAATCCCTTACTTCAATTGGTGTCATACCTTCAAACAATTTATTAATTCTTTCATTAGCTAATGCCTTACTTAATTTAGGCAAGCATTCAATACCATCAGCTTTAATAACTTTATTATCCTGAATATAAATACAAGTAGGATATTTTTCTTTATTTATATAAATAACTTCAGGATAACTTGGCTCAATAAACAACTTTTTACTTTCATCGTTCATTTGACCAAGTAGAGCATTATAATCAAGTGTTATATTTTTATTAGAATCAATAATATCATCAGGATATCTATCTATAACAAAATCAACAATATTCATAGCTGCTTTATAATAAACTGAAGCTATTTTTTCATAAAATGACTTATCATCAAGTGGATTCTTTACATTCATTATTTTTCCATAATAAGCAACATGTTCATTAATATTTCTTAAATATATTTCAGTAATACTTAACTTTTTTTCTTCTAAAGAAGAATCAATTTCCTTTCTTCTAGCTCTACTGAATAAAAACATAAAGACCACCCTAAAAAACATTATAACATAATCTAAAAAGTTCATATAGTTTTGTTAAAATAAAAATGATATAATAAAAATAATATAGTAGGGTGATAGTATGAGAAGTTTAAAACAATATTTTTTATTTTTAGTTATATTATTTATTCCAAATATAATAAACGCAAGTAATTATAAAGTAGACAGCTATGATATAACAATTAATGTTTCTGAAAAAAGAGAATATTCTTATGAAGAAAATATGAATTTATTATTTGATGAGCAAAATGTTTCTATTGAAAAAGAGTTTTCTAAAGATATAAAAGATTTAAATGTCAATACTAATTATATAGCAGAAACTAAAAATAAAAAGACAATAAAAATAAATAGTGGTAATAATTCTTCATATACGTATACTTTTTCATATAATTATAATGATAAAAACTATGATAATAATATATATGAGATAGAAATTCCCAATACCTTAAACAACATGCTTAATAATGTTTCTTTTTATGTTATTTTAGAAGAAGACTTTCATAAAAGTAATGTTGATATTTATTTAAATGGTAAAAAAAGAGATGATATAGAATATAAAGTAAGTAATAATAAAATAGAAGGAACTATAAAAGAATTAAAACAAAACGATGTTATAACAATTAAAATAGATTATAATAAAATATATTTAACACCAACTACAGCAATAGCTACAATTATTCCAATTCTTTTTACTATAGTAAGTGTTGTATTATGGATTATATATGGTAAAGATTTAAAATATAAGATTTCAAAAAATAGCAACTTACCTAAAAACATGAATTCATTAGAATTAGGACTAATTGATAAAGGATATAGTGATGAATTAGATGCTTTTTGTTTATTACTAGAGTTATCAAACAAGGGATACATCAAAATAATAGAAAAAGATAATAACGATTATATGTTAAAAAGAGTTAAAGATTATGATGGTAAAAACTATAAAGAATCTTTATTTATTAAATCTTTATTTAGAAAATCAAGTAGTATATCTTTAACAGATTATATAAATATTATTTCAGAAAGAAAAACAGAAAAAAATATAACTTTAGATAACAATATTAAAAGTGATGAATTATATCAAAGATTTCAAAAAGCTAAAAATGTTATATTACCTATATCAAATGAAAATGAAGAAAAAAACAAGTATTTTGAAAAAACTTCTGAAAGAAAAAAAGCATATTTGATCATCATAGTAGCAACAATTTTAATTCTATTAACTTCTGTCCCATTTATCGAAATTAACAAATTATACCTATTACCAATATCAGTTCTATTTAGTATTATAACTTTATATTTATTAATAAATATTGTTGAACACACCGAGTTTAAAATAAATAAAAAATCAGTATATATTATTGTTGCTCTAGCTATCTTTATATTAATAATAATGCTATTGCCTGCATTTAGAAGAAATAGAATATATATAATAACTTTTATAATTTGTTCTATATGTATAGGAATAATAATGTTCTTATATAAATATATGCCTAAAAGAACTATTTTCGGTACTAAACTATACGCTCAAATTGAAAGTTATAAAAACTTTATAACATCATCAAGTAAGTCAGAATATGAGCAAGAAATAGCAAAAAATGATAATTATTTATATGATAATCTTCCATTATGTTATGTATTAAATTTAGAAAAAGAAATTTACCATCATATGAAAGAATTCGATATAAAAGAGCCAAAATGGTTCGAATTAAAAAATGATTTTACTATTCAAAAATTTAGTAATTCTATTGAAAGATTGTATAAACTATTACAAGAAAAGCATGAAGATTAATCTTCATGTTTTTTATAATAAGAAATATGATATAATGAAAAGGGTAGTACTAATTATAAGGAGGAACAATGGAACCAACAATATCACAGATAAAAGAATATATAAGGGAAAAGAATATTGATATATTTAAAGTATTAAATATCGATTCAAATAATACCAATGATAACTTTTTATTTGGTGGTAACCAAAGTGAAGTTTATTATCAATATTATTTAGAACATAGTGTGGAAATTGGAAATTGGTTATCAAATAATATTATTACTGATGAAGTAAATGCTCGAATTTGATGTTACATGTTTAATGTAACATTTTTTTATCTAAAATTTACTATACAAATTTGACAAATTTAAGTATAATAATATAGAGGGTAGAAAGATATGGAGGTACACATCTATGAATATAGTAATTCCAAAACCTGTAAATGAAGTATTAAACATAATAAATGAAAAAGGATACGAAGCCTATATCATAGGTGGAGCAGTACGTAATTGGGTTATGAATATTAAGCCATCTAATTATGACATAAGTACCAATGCATCTTTAGAAGAAATAAAAAAAGCCCTTAAAGATTATAATACATTTTATTCTGGAGAAAATAAGTCTCACTTAAAAATTGTTAATAGCAAATTCCCTATGGAAGTTGCCCAATATAGAACAAAAGAAAATACTTTAGAGGCAGATTTAGCAACAAGAGATTTTACAATGAACGCACTCGCTTATTCAGATGAAGATGGATTGATTGACTATAATACAGGGGTAAAAGATATTAATAATAAGATTATCAAAGTAAATGGTGAAGATGATGAAATATTTTATAACGACCCTTTAAGAATTCTAAGAGCTATTAGACTATCTGCTGAATATGGAATGCGCATAGATCCAGAAACACAAGAATATATGGACGACAATAGAAATCTATTAAAAGAGGTAGCTCCTGAGCGAATTAGAGATGAACTATCGAAACTATTAGTTGTACCTAGATGCGATTTTTATATAAAAAAATATTTTGATATTTTCTTAGAAATCTTACCAGAATTAGCTTTATTAGAAAGATTTAATCAAAATGATCCACATCATATATATGATGCATTAGAACACACATTTGTAACGTTAAAAACAATAGAACCCAAACTAGAATTAAGATTAGCTGCATTATTTCATGATATAGCTAAGCCATATACAATAGTAAAAAAAGCCGATGGAACTAATGAATATCCTGGTCATGGAAAAAAAGGTGCAGAAATAACACGTGACATACTTAATCGTTTAAAGTTTAATAAAAAAACAATTCAAAAAGTAACTAAACTAATTGAATTCCATGATTATCAAGTATCTGATAATGAAATGAAAATAAAAAGTTTCTTGTCAAACTTCGGCAGTGAAAACATAGATGATTTATTTAAATTAAAAAAAGCTAATTACTATGCCAAAAACCCTGCTTACACATCAGAACTAACGAATATAGAAAATGATTATGAAAAGTTAAAAAGTATTAGCAGAAAATCTTCTTTCTTAAAGAAAAACGAAATTAAGATAAGTGGAAAAGATTTAATGGATTTAGGTGTAGAACAAGAATACATAGGTCAAGTACTAGATGATATGTATAAAAAAATATTAGAAAATAAACTAAAAAATAATCGAGAAAAACTAATCGATTATATTATTAACAATGTACTACCATCAGGTTACGACGAATTATTATTTAAAGAATCTTAAAAAAGTATACATCCGTATACTTTTTTATTATAAAAATAATATTTATATAAAAAACTATTTCCTATGTAAAATACTATTCTTGTATAGCATCAATTAATTCTTCATCAGATATTTCATAAACAGAATCATCGATTTTTTCCATTATATTAGGAGTAGGTGTTGGAGCTTCATAATCATCAGTTAAATTTCCATCTTTATCCTCGATAACTTCAATTATTTCACCATCAGTTGTTTTGAAAGTATATTTATATAGTAGATTTTCATCATCAGTACACTTTTTAAACCATAATGAACTACAATCAGTTATATCTTCATAAACATATTCAGTATATTTAGTAATATGTAAATCAGATTTATTAAAATCATATGTTTCAACTAAATAATCTTTTGCTTCCGAACTTTGAATATCAACATAAGCCATACATCCTAATACAATTATTAATGCAATAGCTACTAATATTAATAATCCGAATAATACTTTTTTTAAATTTTTCATAACAATTCTCCTTACCATAAATATATTATATATCAAAATTATAGCATATATTTGCTCATTTTTAACAATTAAGTGGTATAATAACAACAAGGAGGATTTGAAATGGTAAATAATTTAAGAAAGTATTTAGCAGAATTATTGGGTACAATGTTCTTAGTATTCTTCGGATGCGGTACAGCAGTATCAATCAGCAAATATGTTTCAGATCAACAACTAGTTGCTCCACATATTTGGTCATGGTTAATAATTGCAGTAGCATTCGGCTTGGCATTAGTTGCAATAATAGCTATTTTCGGAAAAGTTTCAGGAGCTCATGTTAATCCAGCAGTTTCAATCGCTTGCTTGATTGATGGTAGAATGAACTTAAAAGATTGTATATGCTACATAGCTGCTCAAATAATTGGTGGTTGTGCAGGAGCAAGTATTCTTTCATTTATATGGAATAGTACTGAATCATTAGGTGCAAATCTCTATGAAACTCATAGTGTTTTAGGGGCTATGGTTACAACTCAAGTTGCATTTGTTGTAGAATTAATACTAACATTTGTGTTTGTATTAACTGTATTAGCAGCAACAAAAAAAGAAAATTGTTCTTCTGGCGTAGTTATTGGTCTTACATTAACTTTAGTACACATTTTCGGTATTCCTTTTACTGGAACAAGTGTTAATCCAGCAAGAAGCATTGGACCAGCATTATTTACTGGTGGGGTAGCAATGGAACAATTGCCAGTATTCATCATTGCACCAGTAGTTGGTGGCGTTTTAGCTGCACTTCTTTATAAATTTGTTCTTAATCCCAAAGAAAAAGAACTTACTTTTATAGATGAAGTAGAGGAAGAAATGATTGATGAACCAACTGAAGACATTGAAGAAACTATAGTTGAAAAGCCCAAAAAAACGACTGCTAAAAAAACTGCAACTAAAAAGGAAACAACTAAAAAAGAAACAACAAAAAAATAGGAATACATAATTTCCTATTTTTTTAATTTATTTCGATAACTCTTTTTGTTTCCTGTTTTTTAGCTTTAGGAACAGTAACTTTTAAACAGCCATTATTGAATTCAGCTTTAATACTATCTTCATCGATATCTGTAAAACTAAATGTTCTACTCATTGTTCCATAAAACCTTTCACGTCTTATATATTTTCTTCCATCTTCATGATCAGAAACTCCTTTATCTTTGTTAGCTGTAATCGTTAATAAACCATCTTTACATTCTATTGAAATTTCTGCCTTATTGTATCCTGGAATATCCATTTCTATACAATAATTATCTTCACATTCATAAATATCACATTTCATATCATTAAATCTGTGTGGTTTATTAAAATCATCAAAGATGTCATCTAAATAAAAACTTCTTGGAATTAAACTCATCTTAATTTTCCTTCTTTCTATATCTAGATTATAATACAATAGTTAGCACTTGTCAATAAAGAGTGCTAATTATTATATATTATATGTTATTTTTACTTAATTATACATTTTTGTTATAATAATGACATCTGGGGTGAACTATATGTGGAAAATAGGAAACGTAGAAATAAAAAATCAAATAGTACTAGCTCCTATGGCAGGAATTTCTAATACATCATATCGTAAAATTATTAAAGAAATGGGAGCAGGCTTAATATATGCTGAAATGGTTAGTGATAAAGCTCTAATGTATTCTAATGAAAAGACTTTTAATTTACTAAAAATGGATGAAAAAGAAAGACCAATAACACAACAAATATTTGGTAGTGACATTGACTCATTTGTTAAAGCTGCTAAAATTGTTGAAGAAAAAATGCATCCAGACATAATAGATATTAATATGGGATGCCCAGTTCCAAAAGTTGCAATTAGAGCACAAGCAGGAAGTGCATTATTAAAAAATCCTGAAAAAATATATGAAATCGTAAAATCTGTAGTAGAAGCGGTATCCGTGCCAGTAACAGTTAAAATACGTAGTGGATGGGATGAAAAACATATTAATGCAGTAGAAGTTGCTAAAATTTGCGAGCGAGCTGGAGCTAAAGCAATTGCTATTCACGCTCGTACAAGATCTCAAGGATATAGTGGAAAAGCTGATTGGAATATAATAAAAGAAGTCAAGAAAGCAGTATCTATTCCTGTAATAGGTAATGGAGATGTAACATCACCAGAACTTGCCAAAAAAATGCTTGATACAACAGGTTGTGATGCTGTAATGATAGGTAGAGGAGTTCTTGGTAATCCTTGGCTCATAAAAGAATGTGTATCATATCTAGAAAATGGTACAAAAATAGAGCCAGTATCATTTATTGAAAAAGTAGAAATGATGAAACGACACTATAAATTATTACTAGAAGATAAAAGTGAAAAAGCCGCACTTCTTGAAATAAGAAGTTTCATAATTTGGTATTTAAAAGGCATGCCAAAAAGCAAAGAAATAAAAAATCTTATCTGTCAAAGCAAAACAAGTGAAGAAATGTTCAACATAATAGAAGAATATAGACAATTTTTATTAGAAAATAATTAAAAATAACACTATTTCTTATAGTGTTATTTTTCAGAGTGTCGACAAAGTCGGCACTTTATTTTTTTTAATTTATATTGTATA
>JBJFGS010000023.1:0-15401 GCA_051892935.1 Candidatus Coprovivens sp. | reverse complement strand
ACTTTTAATTAATTGTTGAACAATATTCTTAATCTTCTGATTTTCAAATCTAACATTACCTAAATTATAATTATCAATAAACATTCTCCAGCACGCGTATTTCTTAGCAGAATTTAAAAACATTGTATTCGGCGTATGAACATCAATTGTCGTCGCAAACATAAACGGAGTATCTTTTACATAATCCGAAGATACAAAAATCTTTGAATTAATATTATCAATCCAAACGCCAAAAGTCTGATTATTAAATATAAAAGCAAAACTAAACTTACAATTTCCGTTTTTCTTTTCTATAAAATTAGCATTATCTTGCATAAACATATTATCAATAGCGTAAGATTCAAAAGAAGTACCGTTTAGTCATTTCACCAAACCTAGATTTTCTTTTTACTTCTCTGTATTCTTGATTTTTAGTATAATTTACTAAAATAGTACCATTTCTAAAAGTCTTTATATCTGAATTATATGGCAAACTTAAGTCAAAATATAAAAAATAAGGATTAGTAACTGAAACGGCATTACCTAAAAGAAAAATCCTAACATCTCGTAATCTTGCTATAGTTTCAACTAAATTAAGAAAAATTTCAACTTCATTTTTAAGATAATATTTTTTCTGACCTTCTTCAATCATAAATTCGTCAAAAATCAAATTTTTTACCTTATTAAAATTCGAAGATTTTAAATCTTGAGCAGTTGAGAGGGTCATTGCGTGACCACAAATATTATCATTACAATAAAATTTTTTACCTTTTGTATTAAGCTTAACATCTGAAAATTCTTCATTTTTAATGAGAGCGTCAAAAAATTGTGGAACTGCTTCTTTTAAGTCGGACTTGTAACGTCTAATATAGGCGAATTGATTATCTTTATTAATAAAATCTTTTATGGAAAATTTTGAAATGGAATAAGTTTTACCAACTCCGACGTTCTCCGATAATAATATTCATCATAGCGTTATATGATAAAATTCTATTTAAAGACTCATCAAACCACAATTTTTGACACCTCCAAATAATAAAATTAATATAAAGGATTAATAAATGAAAAAATTTTTAAGGAAGTAAAGGGATTTGAACCCATAATACATCGTAATGTATGTTACCAAAAAACTTACTTCCATAAGTGGGATAGTAAGAGTTTGTAAGCGGGAAACCACTCCATGTTCAATCAGTTTTCGCGACTCTTCGCCGTGGTTATCTAAAAGATAGAAAACTAGAATTCACTTACAATTAAACCCTTACGTTCACCAATATTATTATAACCTAAATACTAATAAAGTACAACTATTTTTCTTCATTATTTTTTATAAAATCGAACAAATTATCTAATTTTTCTAAAATATACATATAAATCATATCAACGTTAAAATCTGAGGTATTTCCGACGATAAAGATTAGATTTATCAATTCCGTAAATCTTTACATAAGTTACAAACTTTAATTTTAGAAAAATCCTTAATAAACTTTAATTTTTGTTCTTTAGATAAATTTTCTTCCATTTCAATCAATCCTTTTTATTTTGAATAAACTTGCAAATTTCCAGTGTTAAAGTAAAGAGGAGATAAGACACCATCTTCACTAACAGAGTACATAACTTTAGTTTTATTATCATAAACTATGTAAAAATTATCTTCTTGATAACACTTAGTAAAATTAGAAGGAAGTTTAACTTTAGGAGTATAAACCAAGGAAATAATTAAACCGAATATTAAGTAATAAAAGTAGAGATATAATAATTATTAAAATTTTATTTTTCATATTTATCAATCCTTTCTATTAATTTATTAAATACATTATACACCTTTACGGGGTACTTGTCAATAGATTTTTACAAAATATTTAACATTTCTATGAATAATATTTAAAAATGTAGTCAATAATGTACATAAATAGAAAAAGGAAACTAAAAATAGTTTCCCGTAAAACATTATGTTAATAGACTTGAATTATAAACGTTTTTGAGTATCTAAAAGATTCAAAGCAGTTTTATATAAGAAATCTTGTAAAGGTTCGTTTAAGTTATTATAAATAGAAAAGAATTCATCGAATTTTTTATCTAAAGAATTAAACATTTCGCCTTTACCGTGTGCGAAGCCACTCTTCGTTAATGTTAAATTTAGCACAAATAGAGATAATTGTACGTTCTGTAATTGGTGTGTTTTTAAGTTCCATTTGACTTAATAAACCTCTTGTAATTCCAATTTGAGTTGAAAATTCTTTTTGTGTTAATTTTAATGATTTTCTTAACATAATTAATCGATTATTCATTGTTTTACCTCCTTTGTTAAATATTATCATTTTAAAAAAGTAAAGTCAATATAAATTTTATAAAATGTTAAAAATTATCAAAAATAGTGTTGACAAATGAAAATTATTATCGTATAATGTCATTAATAAAGATAATAGTTATCAAAAAGTGAGGTGATGAAAATGTTAGAAAGACAGGAAGATATGAAAAAAGTATTTGAGAACTTAACAGAAGAGAATAAAAATACTTTATTATTAGTAGCAAAAGGAATGGAAGTAGCACAAGAAAAGAAAGTATCTTAAATACATAAAATTGGTGAATGGGTGGGAAAGTGGAATAAATAATATAAAGGAAGGGAGCAAAACAATTGATACACGTAGAAAACGGAATTATAGAATTAAAAGGCAGTAAACTTACAATAGGACAAGACCTTTTAAATTTAGAAAAATTAGTAAATAGTAATAAAGAATTAAAAGAAGATTATAAATTAGCTAAAAAAGTTGATAACATATTTGAAAGTATATTTAAAGATTTATTAAGTATGTAACTACTAATAAAGTAGATTATATAAATAAAACAAGCAAAAAGCACCTATGCGTTAAATAGGAGAAAGAAGGTAAAAAATTATGGAAAATGAAGAAATGAAAAAGGAAACTGTAGAAACTACAGAAATAGTTGAAAGTAATGAAAATATTCAAGGATTAGAATTTTTAGGAAGAAATAGCGATACAGAAAAACATACATTTACAAATATAACAGATAAAAAGAAATTATTTAATTTAGAAAATAATGTTGATTGTTTATTAAATGATTGTGAAGGGGAATTAATAAGAGTAAAAGAAATATTAATTAAAACATTTAAAAAACATATGAAAAATCCTATTATTGACGAAGAAACAGGAGAAATATTAAAAGATACAGAAACTTCTATGAGTTGTATTTTAATTGATGATAACGGAAAAAGCTACGCTACAGGTTCTAAAACATTTACAATAAGATTAATGAAATATTTAGAAAGTTTTGGAAAATCTGACTTAGAAAGCGAAAACGGATTAGAAATTAAAATTGTAAAAAATAAAACAAAAGATTCTAATAATAAGGCATTAGGGTTTGAGCTTGTATAAGACAAGCTCTTCCAGAAAGGATATTTTATGCAAACAAGAAGAGGAATTTTTTTAGATTTAAAAGAAAGTGAATATTCTTATACAACTGACGGGTTTACATTTTATTTTTCCTCAATCAAATATTTAGAAAAATTTAAAACAAATGTTGAAAATTATGTAAATTACGAGTGTTTGAAATTAGAGGCAAAGTATAACATTAGAAATTATTTTAGAACTTATTTTTTATTTAGTTATTATAAAAAACTAGAAACTAGAGGGTTTAGAATTTATGATAAAATAAATAAAAAAGAAATAACAGAAAATGCAATAATAGGAAACACAGTTATTTTATATTAGGTGATGAAAATGGATTATTTAATTAGATGGAACATTAAGAATCAAACAAATTTAAAAACTGCTATAAATAAATTTAATAAGAAAATAAAACAACTAGAAACTTTAGAAAATAAACAATATTTACCTTCAAAATTAAATTTTGAAGAGGCAAAAGAGAGTATAACAACAAAAAATGAATTAGATAGATTTATAAAATCTTTAGAAAAATTTAAAAATGCAAATCTTTACGAAACAAAATCAGGTGAAAAAATCACGACTTGGGAATTTAGAGAATTAAGAAAAGCTAAGAAAAGAGCAGAAACAAGATTACAACAAGAATACGCAGAATTAACAAAACCAATTCACGGAGAAAAATATTCTCCAGTACAAATGGGACATAAAAGACCTAGAGAAATTTTACAAAGTCTTGAAAAACTGAAAAAATTAGAAGAAAAGCAAGGCGTTGAATTTTTAAATTTTAAGTCTTATTTATTTAAACAAGGTAAATCTGATTACGAAATGAGAAAAGCACTACTATATAAAGAAAATTATTTAAAAAGTTTAGAAATTTATAAAAATTTTGATGGATATGAGGAAGTAATGAACGTTTTAAATAATTATAGTAATCCTATTAGTTTTTATAATTTTTTTAAAGACACAGAAAATATAAATTTAATTGACATATCTATGATTAGTGATGAAACATTAACACAAGCGCAGTTTTACCAATGGATTGAGGATTTAGGAATTTCTTTAGAAAATAAAGTTGATGAAGTTATAGAAAATAGAAATATAAATCTAGATTATTTTATGGAACTACCAAAAAATGAAAACGTTAAAAAAGAAGAATAGGAGGTAGTTAAAAATGTGAAAAAATTTACTGCTGATTTTGAAACATCTACGTGGAAAGATGACGAAACGTGGGTTTGGGCTTGGGCTACCTGTGAAATAGGAAACGAAGAAAATTTACAAATTGGAAATGATATAGATAGTTTTATAGAATATTGTAAAAAAGAAAAAAACTCTACTTTCTATTTTCATAATTTAAAGTTTGATGGTGAATTTATAATATATTGGGCACTAACTCATGGATTTAAACACGTTGAGAAAAAACAAGATGTAGAAGATAATACTTTTACTACTTTAATATCTGATATGGGACAATTTTATACAATTACTCTTTATTATTCTAAACGGAAATAAAAAAGTCCATAAAACAACTTTTATAGATTCTTTAAAAATAATAAATATGAGTGTTGATTCAATTGCTAAAACCTATGGACTTCCAATTTCTAAATTAAAAATAGATTATAATAAAGAAAGAGAAAAAGGACATATTTTAACTGAAGAAGAAAAAGAGTATATAAAAAATGATGTTTTAATAGTTGCAAAAGCTTTAAATATATTATTTAGTGAAAATCTTACCAAAATGACAAGTGCAAGTAACGCCTTAAATGATTATAAAGAAATAATAGGTAAAAATAAATTTTCACATTGGTTTACAAATTTAGATTATAATGTTGATAAAGATATTAGACAAAGTTATAAACGGTGGATTCACCTATTTAAATCCTATTTATAAGGAAAAAATTGTTGAAAATATAAACGTTTTAGATGTTAATAGCTTATATCCTTCTGTTATGCAGTATTGTAAAATGCCAATTCGGAGAACCTATATTTTTTGAAGGTGAATATAAAGAAGATAAAATATACGATTTATATATACAAATGATAACTTGTACTTTTAAATTAAAAAAGAATAAAATACCTACTATTCAAATAAAAAACGATTGGCGTTATTTAGGTAATGAATATCTTGAAACTTCTGAAAGTGAAGACGGTGACTCTCCTATTTGTTTAATTTTAACAAGTATTGATTTAAAATTATTTTTAGAGCAATATGAACCTTCAGATTTAAAATACGAATGTGGCTGGAAATTTAGAAGTAAAGAAGGATTATTTACAGAATATATTGATAAATGGATAGCAAGAAAAAACGAAGCAACTATAACAGGGAATAAAGGAATCCGTGCAATGTCAAAAATGATGTTAAATTCTTTATATGGGAAATTTGCTACATCTTTAGAAGTTCAATCAAAAATACCATATTTGGGAGAAGATGAAATAATTCATTATACTTTATCAGAAAAAGAAGAAAAAGAAGGTATTTATATTCCTGTAGGTTGTTTTATAACTGCTTATGCTAGAGAAAAAACAATTAGGACAAGTCAAGCAATTAAAACATATTCAATTGAAAAATATGGAATAGATAAATATATTTATTCTGATACTGACTCTATTCATACAACTTTATCCTTAGAAGAACTAAAAGAATTTTGTGATATAGACGATGTAAGACTTGGAGCTTGGAAAAATGAAGGTTTTGCAACTAAAGGAAAATTTGTAAGGCAAAAATGTTATTTAGAAGAAATAGAAGGAAAAATAAAAATTACCTGTGCTGGTATGCCAAAGACTTGCTATGATTCTGTAAATTTTGAAAATTTTAAAACAGGATTTACAACACGGTGGAAAATTAACATTTAAACACGTAAAAGGTGGAGTAAAATTGATTGAAACAGATTTTACAATTAAAGAAGAAAAGAAAAAGACAAATAATGACAAAAAGAAAAAAGAATGATAGAATAATACTAAAGAAATAATAAAAGAGGGGTGAAAAAATTATGGAATATATTAATTTTTTAATTAATAATAAAAGTTTTAAAATTTTATGTGTTCTAATTGTTTTAGATACTATTTTCGGAATATTAAGAGCAATAAGAGAAAAAGAAATAAATTCCGCTATAGGAATAGACGGAATAATAAGAAAAGTGGGAATGTTAATAGCAATTATATTTTTAGCGATGATTGATACAATTGTTAACATAAATCTAATTGGATTTATTCCTAGCGCTATTAGAGAATATATAAATATTGAAAGAATTGGATTTAATGAACTTTTTAATGTTTTATTTATTGTTTTTGAAATATTAAGTATATTTAAAAATATGATTTTATGTAAATTACCAATTCCACGTAAATTACAAATTTTCCTTGAAAATGTTATGAAAGAATTTACAGGAGAAATAACAGAAAAGAAAGCTACAGCCGAAAAAGTAGTTGAAACAATAGCAAAAACGGCAGAAATAGTTTATAAAAAAGAAAGTGAGAATAATACAAATGATTAAAGAAATATTAATATTTTTATTAGGATATACTTTTGGAATAGTAGCAATGTGTATTTTAGCTATTAATAAAGAAAAAGGAGAGTGAAGTAAATTGAGAAAAGGAATTGACATATCTACTTGGCAACAAAATGTTGATTATAGTAAGTTAAAAGAACAAGGAATTGAATTTGCAATAATTCGTTGTCGGTTTTGGAAAAGATTCAGGACAAAAGGATAATATGTTTGAAAAACACTATAAAGGATTAAAAGAAAATGGTATAGCTATTCGGTTGCTATCATTATTCTTATTGTACAAGTTTAGAAAATAGTTTGATAGAGGCAAAAAATTGTTTAAGTTTTATAAAAGGAAAAAAATTTGAACTACCTGTTTTTATTGATTTAGAAGAATCTAGCACAAGTAATTTAGGAAAAGAAACTTGCACACAAATTGCAATAAACTTTTGTGAAGAAATAATAAAAAATGGATATAATGCAGGTATTTATGCTAATTTAAATTGGTTTAATAATTATTTAGATGTTAAAAAATTAGAAAAATATTATATATGGCTTGCACAATGGGGAGACAAGCATACTGCTAATTTTAAAGTTGATTTTTGGCAATATACTTCAACAGGTAAAATTTTAGGAATAACAGGTAATGTTGATATGAATTATCAATTAAATGAAATTAAAGAAGAAAATAAAGTTTTAAAATCTGAAGATGAAATCGTTAGAGAAATACTAGAAGGAAAATGGGGAAATGGTGAAGAAAGAAAACAAAGATTAGAAGAAGCACGGATATAATTATTATTCTATACAAGAAAAAGTTAATAAATTATTAAGTACTGAAATAACTTATATTGTTAAAAAAGGTGATACTTTAACTTCTATTGCTAATAAACATAATACCACAGTTGAAAAATTAGTGCAAGTAAATAATATTAAAAATCCCGATTTAATTTATGTAAATCAAATTTTAAAAATAAAGTAGGTGACATAAATGGGACTTAGTCTAAGAAGTGGAACTTATGGAAACTATTGGGGAAATGATTATAATACTTCAAATCCTTTAACACTAGAACAAATGAAAATAAATGCAGAATATATTGCAAAATCTTTATTGGTAAGTGGATTTACATTAAATGCAATATGTGGAATGCTTGGAAATATGCAAAGTGAAAGTAGTATAAACCCTCGGACGTTGGCAAAGTGATAGAATAGCAGGAGACCCTGACGGCCATGGTTATGGTTTAGTACAATGGACACCTTATACAAAATATACAGATTGGGCAAGTGCTAAAGGTTTAGACCCATCTACTATGGATTGTAATTTGTTAAGAATAAATTATGAGGTAGAAAATAATATACAATGGCTTCCTACTAGTCAATATCCAATAAGTTTTCAAGAATTTAAACAATCTACAGATTTACCTTATGATTTAGCATTATGTTTTATTGCAAATTATGAAAGACCATTTGACCCTGAGCAACCAAGTAGAGGTTTGCAAGCAAATTATTGGTATGAATATTTAGGAGGTATAACACCTCCTAAGCCTACTAAAGAAGAAACAAAATTTAAATGGATTTTATATTCAAAAAAATTAAGAAATAGAAGAATTTTCTATTGATTATTTTAATTATTTATGTATATAATAAGAAAGGAAATAATATTATGAAAAAAGAAGATTTAGAAAATTTAACAAATAATATTAACACAAAATTACGGTGAAGAAAACGCTGGCTTAATTGCAGATGACTTAGCTACATTAATTACAGAAAATGACGCAACAAATACATTATTACAAAATAAAGATAATGAAATATCTAAACTTAAACAAACAAATGAAAATCTTTTAAAAGTAAATGCTAATTTATTTCAACAAGTCGGAGTCGGTGAAGATAGCTCACTAAAAAATAAAAATAATGAAACAAACGAAAAAAAATTTAGTTTAAAAGATGCCTTCGACGAAAAAGGCAACTTTAAATAAATATTTTAAAATGAAAGGAAAGTGATTTAATATGAGTCAAGAAGGATTATCAGTAGCATTAAATAGTGCAAGAGAAACAAGTAGCGCAGAATATCAAGCAAATGTACCTGTAGTAGATGAAACTACATCTATAGAAGTATTTTCCGCACCTCTTTTAAATGTTCCTAGACTATTTAACGAATTTGCAGATAATTTAATTCAAAGAATTGTTTATACACAATTTTTTAGTAAGGTTTACAAAAACCCTCTAAAAGTTTTGGAAGGTGACAAATTACCACTAGGTTATATGGGACAAGAATTATTTACAAACCCAGCAGTTGGAAGAGATTTTGACGTAGACGATTTTGCGGGTTGTTTAAAGAAATATGAGGCAGATGTTAAAGTACAATATCAAGGAATCAATTTTGATAAACAATATCCAATTACAGTTAATAGACAAAAATTAAAACAAGCTTTTGTAAGCTGGGGAGCTTTAGAAAGTTATATAACAGACCAAACAAACTCTTTGTATAATGGATATTATATAGACGAATACAACAATACAAAAGCAATTGTAACAAGAGCTTACTTAAGTAATGCCGTACAAATCCAAACTATAAATAAACCTAATACAGAAGCATTATCAAAACAATTTGTAAAAATGGCAAGAACATTATTCTTAAACTTCCAAACTCCTACAGATAAATATAACGCTTGGTCAAAAATTGGCGGATATGGTAGAGCAATAGAAACATTTACAAACCCAGAAGACATTGTTTTATTAATTAAAAATGAAATTCGTTCTGAATTAGATGTAGACGTATTAGCAACTGCTTTTAATGTAGATAAAACTACATTAATGGGTAATATTTTACCTGTAAATGACTTCAATATTTATGATAGAAAAACAGGAAAATTATTATTTGACGGAAGTAAAATTTTAGGTATAATTGCCGATAAATCATGGTTTAGAATAAAAGAACAAGATTTATATATTGATGACTTTAAAAATGCAAATAATAGAACTATAAACTATTATTTAAATGCAATTAAAATGTTTAATTATTCTTATTTTGCAAATGCAGTTGTATTTGCTACAGAAGAACCTACAATCTCTATTACTTCTTTAGATTTTAAAGCTCCTGAAGGAATTTCTATATTAAATGTTGGTGATGTAGAAGGGTTAGAAATAACAGTTAATCCAAATAATGCAAATTCACCTACAATAACTTATGAATCTGATAACGAAGAAATATTTATAGTAGATAAAGTATCAGAAAGAGAATGCAAAATAACTGCTACAGGTCAAGGAACTGCTAACTTAACGGCAACCGCTGGAAATGTTTCAACAAGTGTTAGTGTTACTGTAGAAAATGCATAAAATTATAAAAGGCAAATATAAAAATATATTTGCCTTTTATTAAAATAAGGAAGGTGAAAAAATGGCAATATCCCCTAATACAACTTTAAAACTTTTAAAAGTTCCAATTGAATTAGATAATAAAAATCAATTAAATTTTGCAAGCGAACAAGAACAATTTAATTACTTTAATAATTGTGAATCTATAGAAATAGAAAATATTTCTTATCAACGTAAAAATGGTATAATACGTTTTCCACGGTCACATTGATACAATTTTAAAATATAATTATGTAATGTATCAAAATGAAAATTATGGTAACAAGTGGTTTTATGCATTTATAACAAAAATGGAATATGATAACGATTATATGACTAACATAACAATAGAAACAGACGTATACCAAACTTGGCAATTTGACATAATATTTAAAAAGAGCTTTGTTGAAAGAGAACACGTAATAGATGATACAATTGGCAAACATACTGTACCAGAAAGCTTAGAACACGGTGAATATATAATTGACAATTTAATAGAATATGATAAATTAAAAGATTTATGTTATTTAATTAGAGTAAGCGAATGGTCAACAGGTGATGAAGAAACAAAAAAAGTTTATGCTACAGATTTCGGAGGAATTTTTGCTTCTCGGTGGTGCTTATATTGCTTATAATATAGATGAATTTATTTCAATAATTAATAGTTATAGAAATACAGACGCAATAATTTCTGCTTATGCAGTTCCTAAATATTTCGTAAATATTATAGAAGGAAAAAATCAATATTCCGGACAAACTACTCCATTTTACGACACTGTAGAAATAAGTAAACCTAATAGCTTAAATGGTTATATACCTAAAAATAAAAAATTATTAACATTTCCTTATACTTGTTTAATTTTAAGTAATAATAATGGTTCTACAAATACATTACAGTACGAATTATTTAACGAAATTGAAGAGGCTCCAAATAAATGTATATTTAATATAAAAGGTGTGCCTTCTGTTGGTGCTTCTATAAAAGCTACACCTTTAAATTATAAAGTAACAGGAGATAAAAACAACGAAGATGAAGGCTTAATGGCTCGGTAAATTCCCTTCACTTTCTTGGAGTAAAGACGAATATATAAACTGGCTTACTCAGAATAGTGTAAATATTGGTATTGGTATGGCTTCAAATTTACTTTCAATTGGAACTGGTATTGGTGCAATTGCAACTGGTGGAGGTGCAATACTTGGAACTGGTAGTGTTGTTTCTGGTGCTTTTGGAATTGCCAACCAAATGGCTGAAATTTATCAACATAGTTTAATACCAGATTCCTCAAAAGGTAACATAAACGGCGGTGATATTAATACTTGTAGTAAAACAAATACTTTTTACTTTTATCAATTATCAATTAAACAAGAATTTGCAAAAATTATCGACGATTATTTTACAATGTATGGCTATAAAGTAAATTCTTTGAAAGTTCCAAATATTAATACAAGACCTAATTGGAATTATGTTAAAACTATAGATTGTAATATCGTTGGTGATATTCCTCAAGAAGATATGCAAACAATAAAAAGAATTTTTGATACAGGAGTTACAATATGGCATAATCCTTCTACTTTTTTAGATTATTCTCAAAATAATATTTAGAAAGGAGTTTAAAATGGGTAAAAAAAGAAAAACTAATTATAAGAATAATTATAAATATATAGATTCTAGTGTATTAAATAATGCTACTTATTTAGATTATTTAGATAGATTTAGAAAAATTTGCTTAAGTATGTTTGAATGGGTTAATTTACCACCTTCTATGAATCAACAATTTTTAGAACTTTGTTTATATGAAGATGGTCAAGCTTGTTTTTTAAATGATGAAACCATGGGACTTATTAATACAAAATGCGTTTCTTCTGGTATGCTTAACATTTATAATTTGCCTGTAGCATTTAATTGTTATTCTTTAAATTACAATACTACAAGGAAATTGTATACAGGTATAATAAACGAAAAAGATGATACTTGTATTTTAGTGCAAAATAATTATGATAGAATACCAACTATGGGTTCCATGGAATTATTTGCTTATAGGTTATATGAGGCTGAAAGAACTTGCGATGTTAATATAAAATCTCAAAAATTTCCTGTTATGGTAATATGTGATGAGAAACAACGTTTATTTATGGAAAATTTATATTCACAATATGACGGAAACTCTCCTTTTATTTTTGGAGATAATTTACAACTTAAAGATGGATTACTTCGTGCAATTAATACAGGAGCGCCTTTTCTAGCAGATAAATTACAAGATTATAAAAAAGAAATTTGGAACGAGGCATTGACCTTTTTAGGTATTAATAATATAATGTTAGAAAAGAAAGAAAGATTAATAAGTGACGAGGCTAATTCAAATAACGAGCTTATTAATTTAAATTTACAATCTTTCCTAGCTCCTAGATTAGAAGCTTGTAAACAATTTAATGATAAATATAATCTAAAAGGAACAGATAAAGAAATTACTGTTCGTGTACGTTCTGATTTATACAATATTATTAAAAAAGAACAAAGTATTATTACAGATTATAAAAAACCTGAAGAAATCGAAATTGAAGAAGGTGAAGAAAATGTCTAAGTATACTATTGAACTTCGCAAGGTTTGCGAAATTTATGGGAGAAATGAAGTAGAAAAATGGTTTAAAGATTATGAAATTACAGAATTTTTAAGTCCTTCTCAAATTGAAACTATTAATAAATTAAATGTTTGGAATAAAGATAGACTAGCTCAAAAAATCGTTGACCACTACTTTATGCGTGAAATTGGTTTTGAAACACCTTATCTTTTTAAACATTACGCAAAAGTTACTATGCAAGAATTAATGGAAAAGATGTTACCTATTATTTATTCAAATTCATTAGAATATGACCCTCTTGAATCTGTTGATTTTGATATTACAGAAACAAGAAAAATTAAAGGCGAAGGTTCTGGCACTAGTAAAGGTAATTCTAATTCTGATTCAAATAATAATTCTTCTGGATTAACTATTAATTCTGATACCCCTCAAGGTCAAATTAATAAAGAAGAAATTTTAAGCGGTAAATATGCTTCTAATACTTCTGGTTCTGAATCTTCTTCAAATATTAAAGATAATACTAACACTTCTTCTGAATCTACTTCAAAATCTGAATCAATAGAAGAATTTACTCATCACGAATATGGAAATAAAGGCGTCTTAGACTCTTACCAAAAAATGATTTTACAATATAGAGATACAATTCGAGCAGTAGACGCCGAAATTATAAAAGAATTAAATATCCTATTTATGGGATTATATTAAAATAGAAAGGAGAAAATAAAATGTCTGAAATTAAATTTTTAAAACCTTTTACTAGATTTTGTATGACAATCGGTAATTTACCTTCAAGTTATTTAATATCAATGACTTATGAAGAACAACTTTTATGGCTTTGTGATTATCTAGAAAAAACTGTTATACCTACCATTAATAATAATTCTGAAGCAACTAAAGAAATTCAAGAATTATTTAATCAATTGAAAAATTATGTTGACCATTATTTTGATAATTTAGATGTACAAGAGGAAATTAATAATAAACTAGATGAAATGGCTCAAGATGGAATATTACAACAAATTATTTCTAGTTATTTAGAAACTAATGCTATTTTATCTTTTAATACAAAAGAAGATTTAAAAAATTCTACAAACTTATTAAACGGCAGTTTTGTACGTATATTTGGAAAATTAAAATATAACGACGGTTTAGGTAGTTTTTATAAAATAAGAGAATTTAATATATCCGATACTATTGATGATAACTTAATTATTAGATTAATAAACACAAATAATCTTATTGCTGAAAAAATTGTTGATAATAATTTTGTTTATTCTACAATGACAAATGAAATAAAATTAGAAAGTGCTTATTCTTCACAAATTGAATGTTATTATCATCTTATAAAAATTCCTAGAAAAAACTTTACTTTTACTCAAATTCTTAATAATAATACTTTTTCAAACGGTATTTATAATTATTTAAAAAATAAATCTAATAAAATATATATAAATGGTCAACTTAAAGGTGCTTGCGTTATTAATGGTCAATTAGCTGAAGAATCTTATATTAATCAAGAACCTTGGTATTATTTTGGTATTGATATAAATGGTAATTTTAAATACACTAAAGATATTAATCATTTATTAACGGCTCAAGATTTAATTAATAATGGTTATTACCAAGCTTTCGGAATTTGGCATCCTATTTTAATTAATAATGTTCCTTTTATACCAGCTAATGAACTTCCACAATCTGACCCTAATTTTAATTATATTATTAACAGAAAACATACTAGAACAATTCTTGGCTATGATGATAATTATTTTTATTTATTAACAATAGAAGGACGTTTACCTCGTTCAATTGGTATAGATTTTAATGGCGAAGTTGCTATTTGTAGAGAACTTAACATTCCTTATGCTTTTAATCTAGACGGTGGTGGTTCTACTCAATTATGGTGTACTAATCCTCCTTTTAATTTTGTAATCTCAGATAGTTCAGATTATAAAAGTGGTTATAGCTCAAGAAATGTATATGGACTATTAGAATTTTTTAAGAAAGGAGAATAATATATGTATAATTCTATTAATTCAACTAACGTTGTTAGTGATGATTTATTCAACAATAATGATGTTTTAAATTATTTAAAAAATTTTATTGATATTAATAAAATGTTAAAACCTATTATTTGTTATGGTAGACTTGATTTTGATACCGTTGGTAAAAACGCAGAATATACAAGAGTTAATTTTTTAGATAAAAGAACAAATTTACCAAATAATGCTTTTTATATTAAAGATAATATTCTTAACATTCCTGAACCAGAATTATTTGATGGATTTTTATTTATTTCATCTTATTCTTTAATAAATCATAAAGATGAAATAACACCCGATGAAAATTACGATACAACTTTTTATCAACGTTTTTCATATTTTGAAAATAATGATTTTAGCTCCGCTATACCTTATTCTAACTCTATTAAATCTCAATCTTTTAATTTAAAAGGTTTTTGTAATTTTAATATTAATTTTTTAAATTTTTTCACACCTAATCACGGTATTTGCGGTTATTATCCTGAAATTACTATTTCTAATGATAAACCTCTATATAAACATAGATTTTGTGATTTTATTGCTATTGCTTTTCCAAAAAGTGACAA